>NZ_CATKQA010000022.1:0-711847 GCF_949767575.1 Pseudomonas sp. IT-P2
AGAACAAATGGTGCGGGAGGCGATCTTGATCTACAACCAGGAGCGCCCGCACCTGTCCTTAAAATACAAAACGCCCGATGCGGTGCATCGGGCGTTAGGGTGAAACAGGTGTAAACCTATTTCAGGACTAGACACGCCGGTATTACTGGGCGGCGATGCTGTAGCCATCAAACGCGGTCTGCTGTTGCAGGGCGGTGATGATGTTCTTGCGGTTGATTGCGTGCTCGGTGCCTGCATTGTCGACGAAGGTTTCGCCTTCGATTTCCGCCTCGTCGCCTTCGCCGACGAAGGTGAAACCGAGGAATTCAAGCGCCTCGCGATCCACGCTCAGACGCGAACGCGGTGTGCGCATTGGCAGGGTCACGCTGATGCCGTCCTTGCTGATGCTGAACACTTCGACGTCTTTCTTGGCGCGTGCGGCCTTGCTCTTGCCGCCGCTCGGGTTGCTGATCGCCTGATGGGTCTGGTTCAGAACCTTGAGGGCCAGCCCGTAGACGATTTCCTGGAACGCCGGATCGTCCTTGAAGCTGGACAGGATGCGGCTGATCGGGAATTTGCTGCTCAGATCTTCGAGGGCAGCGATGTCGGCAGCCTCAGCGTCCTTCAGGCGCTTGAGTTCGCCCATCAGCTCATAGGCCTGGTCGTCATCGAAGCGGTCGTGTGCCTGACGGATCGCGGCGCGCAGTTCGCGGATTTGATCGCTCTCGCGGCTCGACTGGAACGCGTCCAGCACCATCTCGCTGATGATCTTCGCCTGTGGGATATGTTGTGAAAGATTGATGGAGTTTTCGTATTCCGCTTTGGACGACAGAGTGACTACGGATTCAGCGGTGTTGAAATCGGACATTGAAATTTCACTACTTTTTTAACTTGAGATGAGACGAGAAAGCGCTGGGGGCTTTTTCAGGCCGACTAATTTAGGGGAGCGCAGCGGCGTTGTCACGGAGCAAGGGGCCGTTGGTGCCGATTATTTGTCCGGATGATTTGTGTTGAGCAACCTGGCACCGCGAGCGCTCTGCCTTATTCATTGGCGATGGCATTCCTCGGCAACCGCCGGGACGCCAGTGCACGCAGTGTCCAGTAGAGCTTCAACGAGCGGGTGCCGATCAGGCCGCCCAGGAACCCCGAAATAATCGACTTGATCAACAGCATGTCCGGGGAGGCGGAACGCTCTGGATGCACGTCATGCTGGTAATTGAAGTAGTAGTTCGCAGAAAAGAACATCAGGTACATGATCAGGATTTTTACCGTGCCCGGCATGATCAGCCCTTTCGCAGAGTCGTCGAGCACCACGCCCCGGCGGGAGAACACCAGCCAGGCCGAGAGACCGCCCAGCAGCAGCGCGCCGAGCCAGGTGCTGAAAAACAAGGCCGGGTTGATCGACAGGTTCAGGGAGTAGAGCGACCACGCCAAAAACGCCGGGGGTGTTATCAGCATAGAGGCACGGCTTTCGCGGCGGGGAGAGAACGCCTTTATACCGAAACAAACCACCAGCAGAAAAATCAGGTAAACCCGTATCGGAGTGTTTTGCAGAATCGTGAGCATTGCGCAGCATCCATGCTGAAAAGGAGGAGGGTGGAGCATAGTCGGGGTCACGGTAATCGTCGGCTATTTCAGTCGCAAACGCTCCATCGCGATCACCGAGGTTTCAAACCCCAGGCTGGCAAAAAAAGCTTCCGCACCTTCGCGGCCGGCACGCAGAACCCAGGTAATGTCGGTGTTGTCGCCCATCACATGTTCCACCAGCGCCCGCCCGATGCCCGCGCGCCGATGTTGCCCGTCGACCACCACCATCGACAGGTAACCGTTGGAGATCCCATCGGTGATGCCACGGGCGAAGCCGACAATCTGCTGGCTGCTCAATGCAACGGCAGTGCGTTGGGAGTTCTGGATGAGTTGTGCGAAATGTTCGGCGGTGCCGGTGCGATGAGCCCAGCCGTGCCGCTCGAGAAACTGCCTTGCCGCCTCCACTTCCGTGGGCATGAGGTCGCGTATTGAAATGTCTTTGTTCATTTGTTCATCCCGTCCCTGGTGTATTTCCAACAGTAGTCGCGTTGCCTACGGCCTGCCCCACATCTGCATGGCGAACTCGACAAAGCGACGCAGTTTCGGCAGCCGATAGCGATCCGGCGCGTAGAGCAGATGCATCGGGCGATTCGGCGGCTGATAGTCCGGCATCACGACGACTAGTCTGCCGTCGCGCAGGTCCTGTTCCACCAGTGCATCCGGCAGCATTACGATGCCCATGCCGGTGCGCGCGGCCTGATGCAGGCCGGCGGAGCTGTTGATCAGCATCGGGCCTTTGACGTCGACCATGATTTCTCCGTCCGGGCCGCTGAGGCGCCACTGTTTTTCCACCGATTGCCAGTCATCGCCGGCGGGGTAGGCGAAGGACAGACAGTCGTGTTGGCGCAGTTCCTCAGGCGTGAGCGGCATGCCGCGTCGGGCTACATATTCCGGGGAGGCGCAGACGGTCAGGGTGTAGTCGATCAGCGGGCGGGCGATCAGGTTGGACTGGTCGAAGTGGCCCAGTCGGAAGGCCACGTCGAGACCGCTTTCCAGCAGATCCGGACGGCGGTTGGTCAGGATCACGTCGAGTTTGACCTGCGGACATTGCAGGGAAAACTCACTGAGCGCCGGGGCCAGACGTTCAACGCCAAAGGTCAGCGGCGCGGTCACCCGCAGAATGCCGCGCGGTTCATCGAGCGTCTGTTCGGCGAGGCGTTCGGAGTCGGCGACCAGACCGAGCACTTCCAGGCAGCGCTGGTAGTAAACGCTGCCGAACTCGGTCAGCCGCTGGCGGCGGGTGGTGCGTTGCAACAGTTGCACACCGAGCCGGTGCTCCAGCGCCCGCAGGTGATTGCCCACCATGGTCGTGGACATTTCGCACTGCAGCGCGGCCGCCGTCATGCTGCCGGACTCCACAACCTTGACGTACACGCTCATCGACTGGAACAGATCCATTATCAAGCCTGGCTTCTAAATGATTGAAGTTTTGCCGAGTTTATCCAGTTCAGGTGGATAACCATACTGCCAGCACCTCTCACCTCGCTGGAGTTTGCCGACATGACCGCCGCCCTGATGAACACCTATCAACCGCTGGACCTGAGCTTCATCAAGGGCCTGGGCACCCGACTCTGGGATCAGGCGGGCCGCGAGTATCTGGACGCGGTGGCGGGCGTGGCGGTGACCAATGTCGGTCACTCGCACCCGCGCATCGTGTCGGCGATCAGCGAGCAGGCGGGTTTGCTGCTGCACACTTCCAATCTCTACAGCATCGACTGGCAACAATCGCTGGCGCAGAAGCTGACGCGGCTGGCGGGGATGGAGCGGGCGTTCTTCAACAACTCCGGTGCCGAGGCCAATGAAACCGCACTGAAACTGGCGCGCCTTTACGGCTGGCGCAAAGGCATCGAGCAGCCGCTGGTGGTGGTGATGGCCAACGCGTTTCACGGGCGTACCCTCGGCACCTTGTCCGCCAGCGATGGCCCGGCGGTGCGCCTGGGCTTCAATGAGTTGCCCGGGGATTTCGTCAAAGTGCCGTTCGGCGATCTTCAAGCGCTGGAGCAGGTGCAGCGCAAGCATGGCCAGCGGATCGTGGCGATTCTGGTCGAGCCGATTCAGGGTGAAAGCGGCGTGCAACTGGCACCGCCCGGCTACCTCAAGGCCCTGCGCGAGTTGTGCAACCGCCACGCCTGGCTGCTGATGCTCGACGAAATCCAGACCGGTATCGGCCGTACCGGCCGCTGGTTTGCGTTCGAGCACGAAGGCATCTTTCCCGACGTCATGACCCTCGCCAAGGGTCTGGGCAACGGCGTGCCGATTGGCGCCTGCCTGGCACGGGGCCGAGCGGCGGATCTGTTCACCCCCGGCAGCCACGGCAGCACCTTCGGCGGCAATCCACTGGCGTGTCGGGTGGGCTGCACCGTGCTCGAGATTATCGAGGAACAAGGCCTGCTGGAAAATGCCAGGGTCCAGGGCGAGCGCCTGCTGACCCGCTTGCGCGCAGAGCTGGCGGACAATCCGAATGTGCTGGCGATTCGTGGGCAAGGGCTGATGATCGGCATCGAACTGAAACAGCCGGTCCGCGACCTGACATTGATTGCTGCACGGGATCATGGACTGCTGATCAACGTCACTCGGGGCAAGACGATCCGGCTACTGCCGCCGCTGACGATTGATGAGCGGGAGGTGGGGATGATTGTCAGAGGGGTTGGCCGTTCCCTGAGCCATGTCTGATCCCTCGGTCAGTAGTGAAATCTGCAAGTTATGACGCAGATTTCGCCGTCTACGATCGTGTAGACCAAGCGATGCTCGGCAGTTATCCGCCGTGACCAGAAGCCGCTCATGTTGTGCTTGAGCGGCTCCGGTTTGCCCAAGCCTTCAAAGGGTTGGCGCTGGATCGCTTTGATCAAAAGATTGATTCGTTTGAGACCGGCCTTATCGTTTTGTTGAAACCATAAGTAGTCTTCCCAGCCCGTTGGCGTGAACTGGATTTTCATTCTTCAATCAGTTGCCTGACTTTGGCTTTTCCAGCGCGCATTTCGCCAATCGATTTGATCAAGCGCTCGGCATTGGCCGGAGAACGCAGCAGATAAGCCGTTTCTTCCAGCGCGTTGTATTCGGCCAGAGACATCATCACTACAGGCTCGCCTTTTTGGCGGGTTACCAGAAGTGGGGCGCAATCTTCATTCACGCGATCCATGGTTTCAGCCAAGTGCGCACGAGCTGTGGTGTAGTTGATAGTGTCCATGTTGTAGTCCTCGCTTGGTGCAAAGAACGTACAGAAATGAGTACAGGATGACAAGGCGATACCTATCAGTGGTTGTGCCACAGACGGGCTGCCTGCGGTGTGCTGAGTATCACCGAAGTCTCGTCGAGACGTTTCTGGGTCTTCTGTAAGCTGATTCCGACGAGCCTGCGATCCCTCTCACGGTCTACGTGAGATTTTTCTAATCAGGGTAGTCCGACAAATCCGGCGCCAGCATCCGGGTCTTCGGTGCGCCATTCGAGTTGTGCTGGATGATGTCTTTCGGCTGCCCCTGTTGATTGAAAAACACCTGACCAATCCCCGCCGAGTTCCACAACCGTTCACCCGCTTCGGCGTGTTCCGGCACGTACGGGACGATGCGCATGCTGCGGCGTTTGGTCAGCCAGTTGAGTGGCGAGCGCGGTGAATAGAGCCAGCGGTTGAGACGGTCGAACCATTCCAGCAGGGTAGGCGGGAATTCGTTCTTGATGCCGCTGCTGGTTATCTGCCAGATGCGCGGGCCGGCCTTGCGGTGTCGGATCAGGACTTCGTAGACGAAGGAATAATGCACGTCGCCTGACAGCACCACGTAACTGCCCGGTGTACGCGAGTGTCGGAAAATGTTCAGGATCACCTGGGCCGCGCCGCGATGGGCCATCCAGTTTTCCGCGTCCACCAGCAGCGGATAACCGCACCAGCTGAATACTCGCTGCACGGTTTCGATCAGCTTCACACCGAAGATCGGCGCTGGCGAGACGATGATCGCCGAAGGGTGGTCGAGCAGTTCCTGCTGCAGTTCACTCAAGGCTTCCCAGTCCAGCAACCCCGACGGTTGCTTGAGCGCCATTTCGCTGCGCCAGCGTCGGGTGCGAGTGTCGAGCACCACCAGCGCCGGGCTGGTCGGCAAGACGAAATGCCATTGTTGAAAGCGCAGCAGTTCCTCAATCAATTCGTCCTGCACGGGAGCGTCGAGATAGCGGTCATCACCGCTGGCGCTCAGGCCTCGGGTTTTCTCCAGTACAGCGCTGAATGCATCCGGATTGTTGCCCCAGCCCTGACACAGCATGTAGGCGATCAGCGCGTTGCCGATGATGCGTTTGGAGAATGGGTGGCCGTAGGCCGTTTCCTCCCATTGCGCGGACAGATTCCAGTCATCGGTGATGTCGTGGTCATCGAAAATCATCAGGCTCGGCAAGTGCGCCAATGCCCGGGCCACCTGGCCGAGGCCGGCCTTGAAACCGTCGATGCGGGTCTGTTCGAGGGCGTAGCGCTTGAGGCGTTCCGGCGTCAGCGCTGGCGGCTGCGGATTGACCAGTGCCCAGGGCGTTGGCGACCACACCAGCAAATACATGGCCATGACTTCGGCGAACGTCACAAGGTGATTGTCGGCGCTGCTGCTGGTGAAAATCGGTTTGCGCGCACCGCCGAAGAAACGCTCGCGCAATGTCTCGTTGCTTTCCAGTGCCGGCAGCAAATCCGCGCGGTGGTAGTAGCTGGCCGGGTGTTCGTAAAGTTTCGCGCTGTCGCTGACGACCGCGCCTTCGAGGTGTTCACCGAACAGACCGAGGCGCTCGATCAAGGCATGAATCGCCCGCAACATCGGACCGGCCACGTCGTCGGCGTAAACCTGATCGCCGCTCATCATCAACAGGGCGGGACGTTGCTGCGGATCGGTTTCGGCGGCCAGCAACCGGTCAACACAGAGCAGGCCGTCGGCGGCCGGGTGATGGGGTTTGCGGCAGGAACCGTGGAGCAACTGGTCGATGCGCGAACGCAGGACGAAGTTCGGGCAGGTGGCGTCGTCGTAGAGCAGGTGTGGCGCCCATTCGGCGATGGGCTGCAAGCCATCGATCAACAGGTCGTAGTCGATGCGGGTGTCGCAGGGCAGGGCGGTTTCCAGCGGAACGTCGATCAGGTGAACAAACGCCCGGGTGCCTACCGGAATGACCGTGCATTTCCCGGCATCCAGTGGAATGTCTCCTACGCCTTGCAGGCGCAAGGTCAGCGACAGCTCGCGGCTGCCCACCAGCCAAAGCACTAAGCGCGTTGGTTCCAGTCGGCGCAGCAGTGGCCCGGCCAGAACAGCAGGCAACGGGCTCAGGTCATCGGGTATCGGAGGCATCGGGGGAAAAGCTCAAGGCGCACAGGCCGACGATGATAGCGCAGCCGGCGCCTCGAACTCTTAAACCGGGCTTAAGAGCCTGCTTTTTCCAGCTTCAGTGCCAGCAGGCGCCATTCGGCAGGTGTCGCGTCGACGCTTGGCTGTTCCTGTACGGAACAGTCGAAGCGGTACGTCACATCGTCGCCATTCATGTTCCGCGCGGTGACGGTGTTGCTGAAGGAGTAAACCTGATCCTTGAAGCGCTGCGGCGTGAGGCTTTTGCTGTCAGCAAACCGGGCAGAGGCGGGGAAGCGCAAGGTGCTGGTCACGAACGGGCTGCACATGACATACGCGAGCATCGACTTGTCGCCCTGCGCGTCGGCGCGCAGTTTTTTGCTCAGCGCCGTCAGGGCCTTGCGCCCCTCATCATCACTCTGGTCGATCACGGATTGCACCGACATCGACTTCGGCGCGCGACTGGCATAGTTCGGCAACAACGCGGAATCCGCTGGAGAGGGCTTGTTGTCCGGCTCGATAGCGGTAAACACCGGCGCATCTTTCAGCGCAGCAGGGCTTGCAACCGCCTCGGCTTCCGGCAGCAACGAGGTCGGCTCGGCTTCCTGCTGTGCCACGACGTTTTCGGTCTGCGCGGATTCGTAGCGATGCGCCGACGGGAACAGTGAAAAAGTGATCGCCAGCACCACCATCGAAACAATGAAACCGCCCGCGACACCGACCAGGTTGGCGTAAAACAGATTCCAGCTGCCGCGGTTTTTCACCACCCAGCGCCACATGAAACCCCAGGCCGCGACAAATGCCAGAAAACGCAGAAACTCCATTCGATCCTTTCCTTAAACCTGCAAAACCTGAATTCAGCGCACGCAGTGCTGAGATGGGCGGCAAGATAGCAAAATAGACATCCGCTGCTACAGCAACCATCGCATTCAACGCCGGTAAAATTATTTGAGTGCAAAAAACATGAATGTTGTCAGGCCGGCCACGGTGCCGCAAAGACCTGCCAGTAGCTGACGCGCAACAGGATGTTCGACCTGCGATCGATGGGATACCAGCATCCATACACCCACCAGCGCCGCAGCGGTTGTCAGCATCTGCAGCACTGTGCCCATGAGCCCGGGTATGGGCGGCCGGTCCGCCCCGAACAAGCGAATGTAAAACTCCGAGACCACCACGCCTACCATCATGCCGCTGACGGCACCGAGCATATTGGCGAGGATCAGATTCCAGGCACCACGCTGCCTGACAACCCATACCCACATGGCCGCCCAGGCAAAAAACATAACGGCTATTTCCATCGCATTCTTCCTTCGGAATCGGTGTTGATCAGGCCCTTGGCACCTTGGTCGACAGTGGACGGCAAGATAGCAAAATAGTAGCGTCGCGCCACTGACTTCATCTCCGTAATGGACTACTCATGCCTGCTCTCAAAACCTGCCGTCTGTTTTGTGTGTTCGTCTTTGCTACCACGCTGACTCCGGCATTCGCCGCCTGGAAAGAGCACCCGGAAAACAGCTGGAAGTATTACCTCGCCAACTGTCAGCGCATGCAGGAAAAAATCGCCGACGTCCAAAACGGTCGCGTGCCCGGCGCCTTTGAGGTGATGGGCGATCTGGAGAACAGCCAAGGGAGCATGAATGAACACCGCCCAAACCTGCCTCCCCAGTACCTCGCCTCCCGGGAATTCGCTCAATGCGAAAACGTGGCGGCCGAGGCGGATGCGATGATTGCCCGTGGCAAGGCCGAGTTCGCCGACAGAATGAACCAGGCCGCCGAGCAAGGCCGCATCGCCCACCAGAACTCCCCCGAATACCAACGCGCCCGTTCACTCGGCTACAGCGACGTCGGCGAAATCTCCTTCCTTAAACTTCACGAAGACATGGACGGCGAAGCACGCCTGAAAACCATGTTGATCACCGTCGATGAAGTCTGCGGCCAATTTTTTCGTGCCACGCAATATGTGAAGCCGTATGTGATCTACACCGTTCGGCCGTCGGATGGCGGGTGTGGTGAGGAAAAGCGCGTGGCGATTATCGGCGGCAGGTCGGTGGAGAAGGGCGATTACATCGATGAGCGCGGCGAGTTTCAGTATGTGGGCTGGAAGAAGATTGTCGGTGCGGACGGGTTTACTACAAATATCCCTATTTTAAGAAATAAGTGAGTATTCCGGAGAAAGGCCTCAGAAGGAAGCGCAGCAAACTTCTTGTTGCGTAGGAAAATGCGCTCGGTTTGATATGCCATTACAGGAGTTATTTTATGCTTATAACAGAACGCTTTCGCTTATATGAGCAATTAGAGGGGGATGGTTCTAAATATGATATAAAGTTGTTTTTAGCTGAAGAAATATCAACGGGAGTTGAAAGGAATTTAAAAATTTGGAAAAAATTAGGCTCTCCGATTGATACGCACTTGAAAACATTATGGCGATATGAAATGCGCCAAGTGCAAAGGATTATGGCGTACAGTGGTGCAAAAGATCTTATTGTTGATGTGGTTGAATTTGTTGAGGATGAGGAAAGCTTTGGTATAGTTGTGGAGCGATCGGGTGGGGTCGTTTCAGATTGGATTACTAGTTTAGGTAGTACACATTGGCTTCGGAGTTGTGGTGTTCCGCAAAATAGAATTATCATGTGGAATAATATGTCAAGAGTGGCTAAGGCGCTTGGCATAATACACTCGCAAGGTATGGTTCATGGTCAAGTCAAGGCTAGCTCAATTTATACATATGCTGTCACTGAACCAGATTTTAAATTAGGTGGTCTTGAGTGGAGTTTGAGGTTAAGCGCAGAAAGGATATCTGTAGATAGAGATGAGGGTGGTGAAGCTAGAAGTGAGATATATTCGTTCGCTTCTGACTGGCGTTCTTTTGGATTGCTAGTGTCCGAGTTGCTAGGGATTTCTTTTGATAAGTTTGGCGAGTTAGTCTCGGGTTGCGATATTAGCGGGGTGGGGCTCACTGTCTCCGAGAGGATTCTCCTCAAAAAATTAATAAATCCTTCTCGTCTAGATATGCTGGATGCTGTAACAGTTGTCCAGTCAATCGAGAATATTGTAACTAGCATAAGTAACGCTGCATCTAGCCAAGCGGGTACCCTGATGGTGCTTTTTAAGCCGTCTGAGAGACTTGCTTCGGCAATTTACAATGTTACGGATGGATGTATAGCTGAGGATGAGTATTCTCAACAGTTAGCATGGATAAAGTCTGATATGTCTTCGGGGGTAACTATTGGGGTGCCATCGAATTTTTCCAGTCAATCAGGGTTTCTTCGGTTGATAACCGAAAATTTGGTTTACCGATTGTCACCGTTTAAAGATCCTATAGATCCTGAGGCTGGTAGTTCCTGGGAAATCGCTTTCTGTACAGATGTCCAGGTACGAGGAGGTGAGCTTGGGCCCGATAATTCAGCTGAAATAGCGGTTAATCAACCAGTGCAAGTATATGGCAGCCATAGAGAGGCAAAAATCGTTAGGGCGCAATTAGGTCCTGATGTTTTGGATTGGTCTGTTCTAATTGGTGGAGGGGTCCCGGAGGAAGTAACTTCGATTGAAGTGGTAAAGAAGTCTCTTCGATTGGTGCAGATGATTGAGGCAGTTACTAAGTCTTTGGAAAGTTATGCTGTCAAAGTTGTTCGCGTGCGCAGCGAGAAGGGGAAGGATTATATTGGTGTCCGCCCGCTCGCAAACGTTGAAATGGATAAGTTGAAAAAAAAGCTAGGGTTGCCAAATTCTACGGAAGCTTTGAGAACGTACTTTGGTGACGAGATAAGAAGCTTGGAATCTAAGTGGAAATTGAGCGTTTATCCCGGGCTTTCAGCCGGTAAAGATGAAGACGTAGCGGCAGTTTTCTACGAATCACTTGAGTTTGAAGGTGTATCTGTTTACGAGTTTGAAGCTTTCGAGGCAAATTTATCTGTTGGACAAGATTTGTTTTTGCGGGCGGACTCCGAAAATGGAACGATGCAAGTAATTCGGCGAAGATTCAATATAATATCAAGCCTGGATACCAGGTCTGACTTGTTATCATTGCTCGATGATCCGTGGAGGGCGCGAAGAACTATACGGAATTTTTTAGATGAAAGTGATCCGGGTTTTTTAGATTTGGATGAGCCCAAGCAACATGCGCTTAGGCTGTTGTGGTCTACTTTGCCGGTTTTTTTTGTCGTTGGTCCGCCGGGCGTCGGTAAGACGAAGTTAGCTACTGAAGTACTTAAACGGAAGTTTCAAGATGATATTTCAAGCAGATTGTTTATAAGTGCGCAGGGGCACGATGCTTTAGATAATCTTCAGGCTGCAATCTCCGAAATGCTTGGGGCAAACAAGATAGATGATTTGATCGTTGTTAGATCGAAGACTCCCGAGGGGCGAGGGGCGAATGAAGACGGTGTGCAAAAAAATATTGTAGAGATTCTTGGTAAAGTTGCTGGTAGTCATATGGTTGCGGATGCTCCTGATTTTATTAGGGGGAAAATTAATTCGGTGCATGATTCAGCGGTTCAGCAGCAGATTTCCAGCAAGAATATAACTAAAGAAGCATTGAGTGACTTAAGGGCTGTTTCTAACTTGGTTCTTGATTCTGCCAATATCGTTATATCTACAGCAAATTCTGAAGTTGTGGAGAGGATGGTTGAGGAGAGAGAGCAGTTCGATTGGGTTATTGTTGAGGAAGCGGCCAAGGCGATTGGTTCTGAGCTGATTGGTCCTCTTATGCTTTCTGGTAGAAGGCTGTTGATCGGAGATCATCACCAACTGCCACCGTTTGGTATGGATAAGCTTCTGAAGACTCTCCAGAGTTATTCTAGTGTAGAGGGGATCCTTAATGTATCGGAGCGATTGCTTGGAGGGGTTTTCTCAGAGGCGGGGCTCGACGAAGTTTCTGAGTTAGTAAAAGATCCGGACCAATTGAGAAACGTTATTAGCGTCGCTACAAGGCTTCTTCAACCATTTGGAACATTTGTTATGGAGGATGAGCGAAAGCATTCTTCAAATTCATCGCATAGACCTATATCTGCTGAACTAACGGAACAGAGAAGGATGGACCCCGCAATTGCTAAGATCGTTTCCGAAGCCTTTTACGATGGGAAGTTGAAGACAGCAAAGGCGAGGGTTGAAAAAGCAGAGAATGAGTTGGCGCCATTTGTAACATGGTACCCGCTACCGGATTCTCCAGTGGTTGTTGTGGATTTTGATCACGTTAGTCGCACTGGTAAGCATTCTTCTATCGAATCACACAAGCCTCGTTGGAATAATGAACTCGAGATTGCTTCGGTAGTTGATGTTTTAAGAAGCGTGCGAGCTAGAGAGGGGGAGTGTAGGAAACCTACATTGGCAATCCTTTCGCCATATAAAGCGCAGGTGAAAAAAATTCAGAATAGAGTTTCAAGTTTGCTGGGTGGGGAACTATCCCATTTGAGAGAGTTTCAATCTGTCCGCGGTGGTGAGGATTTCGTAGGAACAGTAGACTCCTTCCAGGGGAGTGAAGCGGATCTAGTAGTCATTTCACTGGTTCGTAACAACCCTAAGGCAGGACGTTCTGCATTGGGGTTTCTACAAGAGTCCTCTCGCATGAATGTAATGATGAGCCGTGCTAAGTGGAAAATGGTTATCGTTGGGAGTTTAAGTTTTCTGGAGGAGGCAGTTAGGGGCGTTAATCCAGATAATACTGATCATGATCTTTCATTCATCACGCGCATGCTTAAAGCGATTAGGGAGTTGACGTTAGAGAGCAGAAGTGGCATGCCGTTGTCGTCAATTGTAAAACCAAAATCTTTAAGGAAACGGTAATGACTAATTTAATTGCTATTCCGGTTGTCAGGATGACGTGTAAAGTTTGGATTGAAAAAGTAAAGGCTTGGTCTGCGATAGACGAACTTTTACTGTGGTCGATTGCTCGTCGCCCTAAAACAGTTGAGGAGTTACTGTTGGAGTCACAGCTACCTCTGCAAGTTATTATTGCTTCTGCATCGAAGATGATGCGGTTTCGGTTGGTGGAAGTTATTTTGCAATCAGCGGGCATGGCGCTCCAAGTAAGTGATTACGGTTCAAGTGTTGTAAAATCTGGTGAGGCACTTCCTAGTTTTCCAAAGCGATTTAGTAGGCGCGTAAGTTTTGTTGTGGAACTTGCGACTGGAGGTATGTACCAAACTAGGGAGGTGGGTGGCTTTAAGACTCGAGCTAATTTGCAGCGCGAGTCTGAGAAGGGAACTGTTGTTCAATATATTGAAGTTCAAGGGGATAGTGCTGATATTTCGCATGAGGCGAATTTTGATCGTTTGTCCGAAATCTCCGCCAGAGGGTGGGGCGAGGAACTCGCTGGTATTGAGGCTGGGACAGTAAGCACTAAAGAGGGTTTTATTGTTGTAAGGGTTGATGATGGTGTGCCAGATGTGCCAGATGTTTATAGTCCATCACTTAAGGATGTAATCGCTGGCTTGGAACTTGGACTGAAGGAGTCTGCCTCGATCATTATTCCTACTTTTCTAAGGGAAAAGAAAGATCCGGCGATGCTTGATGAAATAAGCTGCGGATTTGAAGCGGATGATGTTGTGATCGGAGGTGAGAGCCATAAAGACTGCTTCCTCAGCATCCTTGCAGGGGCTAAAAGCAGGCTGATTATTCATTCCACTTTTTTGGACTCAAAAAAATTTCAAGAGTTGGTTGTTTATATTCGAGCTGCATGCATGCGCGGAGTTACTCTTGATATTTTGTGGGGGGCGGACGAAGAGGATGAGGATGAAAGTGGAATAAAGGGTAAAAATGCAACTGCTGCGTCCGAGATAATGCGAATTGTTGTTAATGATAGGGATCTTAACTCGAAAGTTAAAGTGCATATGGTCTCTACAGGGTCACACTCGAAATTTTTAATTGCCGATAATCAAGACGATAATTGGGTTGCTGTGGTGGGGTCTTGCAATTGGCTTTCCTCTCCCTTCCAGTCTGTAGAATTGTCAGTGGTTTTGCGCGACTTGGGTGTGGTTTCAAAGTTTGCATCCGCTGTACAAGGTTTGCTTGGGGTAAAGGGGTTTGTTAGCTCTTTGGCGAATGAAATGGCAATAGTTGCTCGTGATTTGGAGCGGCGACCAAAGTTTGGTGGTAACTCTACAGTTTCAATTGTCCTAGGTGAGTCGCACGATTATCTTATGCGCAAGGCCAGTGGGACTGCGGTGTCTGAGCTCGTAATTGGTAGCAATAAGCTAGGGTCGACAGTGAGGCCGGCAGCGGTAATTCCGGGGGAGTCAGCTGCTCAACGAAGCGGTATTGTAGTTTCTATAATATATGATCGTTTAACTGGACCTATAAAAAATAGGCATATTAAACAGCTGGCTGAAGAGGCCATTGAAAATGGAGTTAGGCTAATAAAGACTGACAGGGCAAGGCTTCATGGGAAGTTTTTAGCCTGGGATGCTGATCATTTAGTTATTACAAGTTTAAATTGGGCGTCAGCGTCGGTTGATGTGGGTTTTCCTTGGGGGGAGATGGGGGTGTATGTAAACTCTCCAGGGGTCGCGACAAAAGTTTTGGATAGATTGAGAGAAGTATTTAGTGAGCTCCCTTAAATCTTAGATTCTTAGTAGAGCGCGTAGGGTAGATTGATCTACCTTACGTGTTTTTTAAAAATCGCTTCCAAATAGTCTTGAGTGAGGTGAGTGGCAGATATAGCTGTTCCATGTCCGCATCTCGCTGAAATCAGCCGACAACGGTGCAGTTCCCGCGCCAACGGTTTCTCGACACCGCCCAAAGCTTCCATCGCCAAAACCGGGCGCTCGTTCAGCTTGAACTGGAAGGTCTGGATATCACGGCGTACCAGCAATTCGAACAAGTCCTTCTGGTAGGCACCCAAGGCTATTTCATCCCCCAAAATCAAGCTCAGGCCTTCTTCCTCGCAAGTGAGATTGAGGGGAGAAAAGGGCGACTGTTTCTAGTGCGTTTCCATAGATGGACCTTTGTAGTTTCTAACCGGCGGCCAATGACACCTTCCGGCAGACGAAAAAATCCTTCGAAACAATTCCTTTCTTGATCTCAGTGCCGGAGGGAGCCTCGCAGAAAAAGCAGACTGATTATTTTTTTGCGAAGTGAACGCTAACGCTAGGCGGCAGGACAGCAAAACAGCCAGTCCGTCCTGTCACGTGTGGGGGAAATAATTCACTGCGAGGAACATCAGTGTCGCCATGCCAGCGGCCAAGCCACACACCGCGCCGAGCAACTGACGTGCAACCGGATGTTCGGGTTGACGGCGATTGGCGATCCACAGCCATACCCCCGCCAGAACGCCCGCGCTGGTGATGAACACCACCAGACTGCGATTCAGATTGGGGGTCGCCATCGACGTACCAATGACTGCGTCGTAAATCAGCGTGAACACAATGCCGGTAACCACGCCACTTCCGGCGCCGGCAAGGTTGGCAAGCAACAGGTTCCACTCACCCCGTTGCTTCACCACCCATAACCAGGTTCCAGCCATCACCAGCAAGCACAACACAGCATCCATTTTGGGTTATTCCCGAGTGCACGATAACAGAGGCTGTTGATCGGCCTCTAGCGAGTGGGCGGCAAGATATCAAAATAGAAGCTTCACGCCACTTTCTTCATCTGCGTAGCTTAAAGAATGTCCTTCAAATAACCCTTGAGCGCGAGGAGCGGCTGATCCAGCTGCTCCAGCGACTGCGCCTGACTGAAGTCGGTCGACAACTTGTGCAGTTCCCGCCCCAACGGTTTCTCGACGCCACCCAACGCATCCATCGCCAGCGCCAGACACTCGTTCATTTTGAACTGGATCGTCTCGACATCACCCCGGCGCACCAGCAGTTCGAACACGTCTTTCTGATAGTCGCCCATGACCATGTCATCGCGCAGAATCGGGCTCAGGCCTTCTTCCTCGTACGCGAGTTTCAGGGAGAACAGGGCGACGGTTTCCAGTGACGTTTCCATGGGGTGAACCTGTGTGAGATCTCGCCGGAGAGCCAGCGGCACTTTCCGACAGACGAAAAAAAAGGCCTTGCTAAGCAAGACCTTTTCTAATTTTGGTGCCCCGAGGGAGACTCGAACTCCCACTCCTTTCGAAAACGGATTTTGAATCCGCCGCGTCTACCAATTCCGCCATCAGGGCTCAATGGCGGCGAAGTATAGAGAGGTGCCTACCGTTGGTCAATCACGTTTCATGGTCAATTTTCGATATTTCCGCTAGACTTTCCGGCCCTGCTAGACGAACCCCATCATGCGCGTTGCTGACTTTACCTTCGAGCTTCCTGATTCGCTGATTGCCCGCCATCCTTTGGCCGAGCGTCGCAGTAGTCGCCTGTTGACCCTGGATGGGGTCAGCGGCGCCCTGGCACACCGTCAATTCACTGATCTGCTGGAGCATTTGCGCCCGGGCGATCTGATGGTGTTCAACAATACCCGGGTGATTCCGGCGCGCCTGTTCGGGCAGAAGGAGTCCGGCGGCAAGCTGGAAATCCTCATCGAACGCGTGCTCGATACCCACCGCGTGCTGGCTCATGTGCGTTCCAGCAAGTCGCCGAAACCGGGTTCGAAGATCCTGATCGACGGCGGCGGCGAAGCCGAGATGCTGGCGCGTCACGATGCGCTGTTCGAGCTGGGGTTTGCCGAAGAAGTGCTGCCGCTGCTCGATCGCGTCGGACACATGCCGTTGCCTCCTTATATAGACCGCCCGGACGAAGGTTCGGATCGCGAGCGCTATCAGACCGTGTATGCCGAGAAGCTCGGCGCGGTGGCGGCACCGACCGCCGGGCTGCATTTCGATCAGACGCTGATGGAAGCGATCGCCGCCAAGGGTGTCGAGACGGCGTTCGTCACGCTGCACGTCGGCGCCGGCACTTTCCAGCCGGTGCGCGTCGAGAAGATCGAAGATCACCACATGCACACCGAGTGGCTGGAAGTCGGTCAGGACGTGGTCGATGCCGTCGCCGCTTGCCGTGAGCGTGGCGGTCGCGTCATCGCTGTCGGCACCACCAGCGTGCGTTCGCTGGAAAGCGCCGCCCGCGATGGCGTACTCAAGCCGTTCAGCGGTGACACCGACATCTTTATCTACCCGGGTCGGCCGTTCCATGTGGTCGACGCCCTGGTCACCAATTTCCATTTGCCCGAGTCCACGCTGTTGATGCTGGTCTCGGCATTCGCCGGTTATCCGGAAACCATGGCCGCCTACAAAGCTGCCGTGGACAACGGATACCGCTTTTTCAGCTACGGTGATGCGATGTTCATCACCCGTAATCCCGCGCCGCGCGGCCCAGAGGAAACAGTATGAGTCGCACCTGTCGTATGTCGTTCGAGCTGCTTGCCACCGATGGCAAGGCCCGTCGTGGTCGTCTGACCTTCCCCCGTGGCACCGTCGAGACCCCGGCCTTCATGCCGGTGGGCACCTACGGCACGGTCAAGGGCATGTTGCCGCGTGACATCGTCGCCACTGGCGCGGAAATCATTCTGGGCAACACTTTCCACCTGTGGTTGCGCCCGGGTACTGAAGTGATCAAGGAGCACGGCGACCTGCACGATTTCATGCAGTGGAAAGGCCCGATCCTGACCGACTCCGGCGGTTTCCAGGTGTTCAGCCTCGGCGCCATGCGCAAGATCAAGGAGGAGGGCGTGACCTTCGCCTCCCCGGTCGACGGCTCGAAAGTGTTCATGGGCCCGGAAGAGTCGATGCAGGTCCAGCGCGACCTGGGCTCGGACATCGTGATGATCTTCGACGAATGCACCCCGTACCCGGCTGACGAAGACGTGGCCCGCGTGTCCATGGAGCTGTCGCTGCGCTGGGCCCAGCGTTCGAAGAATGCCCATGGCGACAACACGGCGGCGCTGTTCGGCATCGTTCAGGGCGGCATGCACCAGGACCTGCGCATGCGCTCGCTGGAAGGCCTGCACAAGATCGGTTTCGACGGCCTGGCCATCGGCGGTCTGTCGGTGGGCGAGCCCAAGCACGAAATGATCAAGGTGCTGGACTACCTGCCGGGCATGATGCCGGCTGACAAACCTCGTTACCTTATGGGCGTTGGCAAACCGGAAGATCTGGTTGAGGGTGTGCGCCGCGGTGTGGACATGTTCGATTGCGTGATGCCAACCCGTAATGCCCGCAACGGGCATCTGTTCATTGATACAGGCGTGCTGAAGATCCGTAACGCGTTCCATCGCCATGATGATTCGCCGCTGGATCCGACCTGCGATTGCTATACCTGCCAGAACTTCTCCCGCGCTTATCTGCATCATCTGGACAAGTGCGGCGAAATGCTCGGCAGCATGCTCAATACCATCCACAATTTGCGCCATTATCAGGTGCTGATGGCTGGTTTGCGCGAGGCTATTCAACAGGGTACATTGGCCGCCTTTGTCGATGCCTTCTACGCCAAACGCGGGCTTCCCGTTCCGCCTTTGGACTGAGTTTTCTGACCCCAAGATTCAACATTTGCAACTGGAGTGCTAAATGAGCTTTTTTATCTCTAATGCCATGGCTGACGCGGCTGCACCGGCTGCAGCGCCTATGGGCGGCGGCTTTGAGTGGATTTTCCTGGTGGGCTTTCTGGTCATCTTCTACCTGATGATCTGGCGTCCACAGGCCAAGCGCGCCAAAGAGCAGAAGAACCTGCTGAGCAGCCTGCAGAAGGGCGACGAAGTGGTCACCACCGGCGGCATCGCCGGCAAGATCACCAAAGTGGCCGATGACTTCGTGGTTCTGGAAGTTTCCGACACCGTGGAAATGAAGTTCCAGAAGGGCGCCATCGCCGCCACGCTGCCAAAAGGCACGCTGAAAGCGATCTAAGGTTCCAACTTCTACTCAATCGACGGGGCGCGCAAGGCGCCCCGCGTTCATAACGGGCGGCGTGATGCTGAACAAATATCCTCTGTGGAAATACATTCTGATCCTGGCGGTGCTGGCGATCGGTCTGATTTATTCCGCTCCGAATCTATACCCCGATGACCCGGCCATTCAGATCAGCGGCGCCAGCACGGCTCTGCAGGTCAACCAGGCCGATCTGGATCGCGTAAGCACCGCGCTCAAGGAATCCGGGATCAACGTCAAGGCTTCGAGCCTGGCTGCGAACGGCAAGGGCGGTCTGATCCGTCTGACCAAGGCTGAAGACCAACTGCCGGCCAAAGACGTTGTCCGCAAGGCATTGGGTGATGACTACGTCGTCGCGCTGAACCTGGCACAAACCACCCCGCAATGGCTGCGCAGCGTGGCCGCGCACCCGATGAAACTGGGTCTGGACTTGTCCGGTGGTGTGCACTTCCTGCTGGAAGTGGACATGGACAAAGCGCTCGACGCCCGCCTGAAAGTCTACGAAGGCGACGTCAAGAGCCTGTTGCGCAAAGAGAAACTGCGTTATCGCAGCCTGCCGCAACTCAATGGCGCCATTCAGCTGGGCTTCAGCGATGCTGACTCCCGCGAACAGGCCCGTGCGCTGATCCGCAAGAATTTCAACGATTTCGACATTGTTCCGGCCGACCTCAACGGTCAACCGGTGCTGCGTCTGGCGATGACCCCGGCCAAGCTGGCGGAAATCCGTGAATACTCCATCAAGCAGAACTTGACCACGGTACGTAACCGCGTCAATGAGCTGGGTGTTGCCGAGCCAATCGTCCAGCGTCAGGGTGCCAACCGTATCGTGGTTGAGCTGCCGGGCGTGCAGGACACTGCCGAAGCCAAGCGTATCCTCGGCAAGACGGCCAACCTCGAGTTCCGTCTGGCAGCAGAGCCGGGCGCTTCGAAAGCCACTTCCGAGACCTTTGAGTTCCGTGAGGGCAACCGTCCTCCGGCGCAGATCGAGCGTGGTCTGATCATCACCGGTGACCAGGTGACTGACGCCAAGGCCGGTTTCGGCGAGCACGGCACCCCTGAAGTGAACATCCGTCTGGATGGTCACGGTGGCGAGCTGATGAGCCGCGCGACCCGCAGCAACGTCGGTCGCAGCATGGCGGTGATCTTCATCGAGCAGCGTCCGGTCACCACTTACACCAAACAAGTGGTCGACGGCGTCGAGAAAGACGTCGCGGTGCAGACCTTCAAGGAAGAGAAGAAGATCATCAGCCTGGCGACCATTCAGTCGCCGCTGGGTGCGCAGTTCCGTATCACCGGCCTGAACGGCCAGGGCGAGTCGTCCGAGCTGGCGCTGCTGCTGCGTGCCGGTGGTCTGGCTGCTCCGATGTACTTCGCTGAAGAGCGCACCATCGGCCCGAGCCTCGGTGCGGACAACATCACCAAGGGTATCGATGCATCGCTGTGGGGCATGCTGTTCGTCTCGCTGTTCATCATCGCCATCTACCGTTTCTTCGGTCTGATCGCCACCGTTGCACTGGCGGTGAACATGGTGCTGCTGCTGGCGCTGATGTCGCTGCTGGGCGCCACGCTGACCCTGCCGGGTATCGCCGGTATCGTTTTGACCATGGGTATGGCGGTCGACGCCAACGTACTGATCTTCTCGCGGATTCGTGAAGAGATCGCCGCCGGCATGACCGTGCAGCGTGCAATCAACGAAGGCTTCGGTCGGGCATTCACTGCGATTCTCGACGCCAACCTGACCACCTTGCTGGTCGGCGGTATTCTCTTCGCCATGGGCACCGGCCCGGTGAAGGGCTTCGCAGTCACCATGTCCCTCGGGGTTCTGACTTCGATGTTCACGGCCATCATGGTCACCCGCGCGATGGTCAATCTGATCTTCGGCGGTCGTGACTTCAAGAAGTTGTGGATTTAAGGGGCTGCCATGTTACGTACAATCAACTTCATGGGCGTCCGCAACTTTGCGTTCGGCGTCACCGTATTCCTGACCTTGCTGGCAATCTTCAGCGTGTTCCACAAGGGCATGAACTGGGGTCTGGACTTCACCGGCGGTACGCTCATCGAGCTGACCTACGAGCGTCCGGCCGATGTCACCAAGGTGCGTGAGCAACTGGTTTCTTCCGGTTATCACGAAGCCGTCGTGCAGAACTTCGGCGCGACCACCGATCTGCTGGTGCGCATGCCGGGTGAAGACCCGCAGCTGGGCCATCAGGTGGCGGATGCGCTGCAGAAAGTCGGTGGCGACAACCCGGCGACCGTCAAGCGCGTCGAGTTCGTCGGCCCGCAGGTCGGTGAAGAGCTGCGCGACCAGGGTGGCCTCGGCATGCTGCTGGCGCTCGGTGGCATCCTGATCTACCTGGCTTTCCGCTTTCAGTGGAAGTTTGCGGTCGGCGCCATCGTGTCGCTGATCCACGACGTGATCGTGACCGTGGGTATCCTGTCGTTCTTCCAGATTACCTTCGACCTGACGGTGCTGGCGGCGGTGCTGGCGATCATCGGTTACTCGCTCAACGACACCATCGTCGTGTTCGACCGGGTGCGTGAGAACTTCCGCGTACTGCGCAAGGCTACGTTGATCGAGAACATCAACATCTCGACCACCCAGACCCTGCTGAGGACCATCGCGACCTCGGTTTCGACCTTGCTGGCGATCGCGGCACTGCTGTTCTTCGGCGGTGACAACCTGTACGGCTTCTCCCTGGCGCTGCTGGTGGGTGTTCTGGCGGGTACCTACTCGTCGATCTACATCGCCAACGTGGTGCTGATCTGGCTGAACCTGTCGACGGAAGACCTGATTCCGCCGGTCAACACCGAGAAGGAAGTCGACGACCGTCCATAACGGCCATCGTTTTCCCGGCGGTCAGTCAAAAAAGACGCGAGTTGAACTCGCGTCTTTTTTTTTGCTCCAAGGCTGGGAGAAGCGCGGGCGCGTCCCGCATGTGATGGTCAGGAGGTTCATGTGAACAAGTCGTTGCTGGTTGGTGCGGTATTGGGTGCTGTCGGTGTGACTGCCGGGGGTGCTGTTGCCACCTACAGCCTGGTTAAAAGCGGCCCTGAGTATGCGCAAGTGCTGGCCGTAGAACCGGTCAAAACACAAATCAAGACTCCACGTGAAGTGTGCAAGGATGTGACAGTGACCCGGCAGGCGCCGGTGAAAGATCAACACCAGATCGCCGGCACCGTGGTCGGTGCGCTGGCAGGTGGTCTGCTGGGTAACCAGATCGGCGGCGGCACCGGCAAGAAGATTGCCACGGTGGCCGGTGCGGTCGGTGGCGGTTACGCCGGTAACAAGGTTCAGGAGGGTATGCAGGAGCGTGATACCTACACCACGACTCAGACTCGCTGTAACACGGTGAATGACATCAGCGACAAGGTTGTGGGCTACGACGTCCGGTATTCGCTGGATGGGAAGGAAGGCAAGGTGCGGATGGATCGTGATCCGGGCAACCAGATCCCGGTCGACAAGGAAGGCAAGCTGATCCTGTCGCAGAACGAGCCAGGCCAGTGATTGGTTGACGGCTTATAAGAAAAGCACCCTTCGGGGTGCTTTTTCATGCCCATAAAAAAAACACCCCGAAGGGTGTTTTTTTTTGGTTTCGCGAAACGCTTAGCGCTTCAGCGAGGCCGGCAGGTGCGGCTGGATCGCCGTCAGAACTGCCTTGAAGCATTTGGTGTTGCCGGCAACGACGTGGCCTTTTTCAAGGAAGTCGTGACCGCCGGTGAAGTCGCTCACCAGGCCGCCTGCTTCCTGAATCAGCAGGGCGCCAGCGGCCATGTCCCACTCGGACAGACCCGACTCCCAGAACGCGTCGAAACGGCCGGCGGCGACGTAAGCCAGGTCCAGACTTGCCGAACCGGCGCGACGAATGCCGGCAGTCTGGCCAACCAGAGCGCGGAACATGCCCAGGTAGTTGTCGAGGTTGTCCATCTGGTCGTCACGGAACGGGAAACCGGTGCCGAGCAGAGCGCCGTCCAGGCTGGTGCGACCGCTGACGCGCAGGCGACGACCGTTCAGTTGAGCGCCGCGACCACGGCTGGCGGTGAATTCTTCCTGGCGAACCGGATCCAGAACGACGGCGTGTTCCAGGCGACCACGGTATTTGCAGGCAATGCTGACAGCGAAGTGAGGAATGCCGCGCAGGAAGTTGGTGGTGCCGTCCAGCGGATCGATGATCCACAGGTATTCTTCGCCTTCGATGCCGGTGCCGGCGTGCAGGCCGGTCTCTTCACCCATGATCGAGTGATTCGGGTAAGCCTTGCGCAGGGCGTCGATGATTTTCTGTTCGGCGGCGCGATCGACCTCGGATACGTAATCCTTGGCGTCTTTTTCGTCGACCTTGATGGTATCCAGGCGCTCGATGGAGCGGAAGATCAGTTCACTGGCGCTGCGGGCGGCGCGCAGCGCGATATTCAGCATGGGCTGCATGGATGTGTCACCTAAGGTTGTTAAAGAAAGCCGCGCATTCTATCAGAACTTTTCTTCAGGTGAAGGTCGCTGTTCGCTTTCATAGCTTAACGGTAGGCTGTTCTGTAAGATTTGCACCCCTTTGCCGAGTCCGAGAGCGCCCGCCGTGCTGCAAAATATTCGTGTCGTCCTGGTCAACACCAGCCATCCGGGAAACATCGGCGGGACCGCGCGCGCCATGAAAAACATGGGCCTGTCGCGTCTGGTGCTGGTTGATCCGCGCGTCTTTCCGCATCACGAAGCCGATGCCCGCGCTTCCGGTGCCGGTGACATCCTTGAAAACGCGCAAGTCGTCGCCACCTTGGAAGACGCCCTGGTCGGTTGCAATCTGGTGCTCGGCACCAGTGCCCGTGACCGGCGCATTCCCTGGCCATTGCTGGACCCGCGCGAGTGCGGGACCAAAGTGGTCGAGGAGGCCGGGCAGGGCGCGGAAATCGCGCTGGTGTTCGGTCGTGAAGATTCCGGCCTGACCAATGACGAGCTGCAGCGATGTCACTATCACGTGCACATCCCCTCCGATCCTGAATTCAGCTCGCTGAACCTCGGGGCGGCGGTGCAGGTGTTGAGTTATGAAGTGCGCATGGCGTGGCTGGCTGCGCAAGGTCAGCCGACCAAGATCGAGAAGGAAGAAGTGGCCTCCGTGAAAAGCGCAGAGCTTGCGACCATGGATGAGCTGGAGCGGTTCTATGAACACCTGGAGCAGACTCTGGTGGCCATCGAATTCCTCGATCCGGAAAAACCACGGCACTTGATGGCGCGCCTGCGCCGGTTGTATGGACGCAGCTCGGTCAGCCGGGCGGAAATGAATATTTTGCGTGGCATCCTCACGGAAACCCAGAAAGCGGCCCGTGGCGAGCTCCTTAAGCGGAAGGATTAATGATGTTCGAGCGTTTGCGTGAAGATATCCAGAGCGTATTCCACCGAGACCCGGCGGCGCGTAACGCTTTTGAAGTCCTGACCTGCTACCCCGGCATGCATGCGATCTGGATTCATCGACTGGCCGGCATGCTCTGGCGCAACGATCTGAAATGGCTGGCGCGACTGGTGTCGAACTTCGGTCGCTGGCTCACCGGGATCGAGATCCATCCGGGTGCCAAGGTCGGTCGACGCTTCTTCATCGACCACGGCATGGGCATCGTGATCGGAGAAACCGCTGAAATCGGCGATGACGTGACGATCTATCAGGGCGTGACTCTGGGTGGCACCAGCTGGAACAAGGGCAAGCGCCACCCGACCCTCGGCGATGGCGTGGTGGTGGGGGCGGGCGCGAAGGTGCTCGGTCCGTTCACTGTGGGCGCCGGCGCCAAGGTCGGTTCCAATGCCGTGGTCACCAAGGAAGTGCCTCCGGGCGCCACCGTGGTGGGGATTCCGGGGCGTATCATCGTCAAGTCCGATGATGAGGCCGACGCCAAGCGCAAGGCGATGGCCGAAAAGATCGGTTTCGATGCCTACGGCGTCAGCGAAGACATGCCCGACCCTGTGGCGCGTGCCATCGGCCAGTTGCTCGATCACCTGCAAGCGGTGGACGGACGTCTGGAGGGAATGTGCGGCGCGCTGAAGGATCTGGGCAGCAATTACTGTGCGAAAGATCTGCCCGAGCTGCGTGAAGAAGACTTCGCCTGCGTCAAGGGCAAGGACGAATCCAAGCTTCACTGATGCACTTGCAGGGCTGCTGCCGACCGGTGTGCCATTAGGCCGCAGACCCTGCTATCATTCGCGCGCTCTTTTGCGGGTAAACCCGACTAAAGCACTAGGTCTTATAGTTGACTTAAATGCTCGGGAATTGCATACTCCCGCCCATTCCGAACTCCGTGGTAATTGTCCATGCGACTGACTACAAAAGGCCGATACGCCGTGACCGCCATGCTTGACCTGGCGTTGCACGCGCAACACGGGCCGGTGTCCCTGGCCGATATCTCCGAGCGCCAAGGCATCTCCCTGTCCTATCTCGAACAGCTTTTCGCCAAGCTGCGCCGCAGTAACCTGGTTTCCAGTGTTCGCGGTCCGGGCGGTGGCTACCAGTTGTCCCGCGACATGCAGGGCATCCAGGTGGCTCAGGTGATCGATGCGGTGAACGAATCGGTCGATGCAACAAAATGCCAGGGCCAGGGCGACTGCCACTCCGGTGACACCTGCCTGACCCATCACCTGTGGTGCGACCTGAGCCTGCAGATTCACGAATTTCTCAGCGGTATCAGCTTGGCCGACCTCGTAACTCGCCGTGAGGTGCAGGAAGTGGCCCAGCGTCAGGATCAGCGTCGTTGCAATGGCAAGGCGCCGCGCCTGGACAAGATTGAAGCGTCCGCCGTCGAATGACAGCCAGAGAGCTAGCGGCACGCCAGCCAGCCTGATTTAGGAGATAGTCCATGAAATTGCCGATTTACCTTGATTACTCTGCGACCACCCCGGTCGATCCGCGCGTTGCGCAAAAAATGAGTGAATGCCTGCTGGTCGACGGAAACTTCGGTAACCCGGCGTCCCGTTCTCACGTGTTCGGCTGGAAAGCCGAAGAGTCCGTCGAAAACGCCCGTCGTCAGGTGGCCGATCTGGTCAACGCCGACCCGCGTGAAATCGTCTGGACCTCCGGTGCCACCGAGTCCGACAACCTGGCAATCAAGGGTGCGGCACATTTCTACGCCTCCAAGGGCAAGCATCTGATCACCTCCAAGATCGAGCACAAGGCTGTCCTCGACACCATGCGCCAACTGGAGCGTGAAGGTTTCGAAGTCACCTACCTCGATCCGACCGAAGATGGCCTGATCACCCCGGCCATGATCGAAGCCGCGCTGCGCGAAGACACCATCCTGGTGTCGGTAATGCACGTGAACAACGAAATCGGCACCGTCAACGACATCGCCGCCATCGGCGAGCTGCTTCGTTCCAAAGGCATCCTGTTCCACGTCGACGCCGCGCAGTCCACCGGCAAGGTCGAAATCGACCTGCAGAAACTGAAAGTCGACATGATGTCGTTCTCCGCCCACAAGACCTACGGCCCTAAAGGCATCGGCGCGCTGTACGTCAGCCGCAAGCCGCGTGTGCGCATCGAAGCGACCATGCACGGCGGCGGTCACGAACGTGGCATGCGTTCCGGCACCCTGGCGACTCACCAGATCGTCGGCATGGGCGAAGCGTTCCGTGTGGCCAAGGAAGACATGGCTGCCGAAAACGTCCGTATCAAGGCGTTAAGCGACCGCTTCTACAAGCAGGTCGAGCACCTGGAAGAGCTGTACGTCAACGGCAGCCTGACCGCCCGCGTTCCGCACAACCTGAACCTGAGCTTCAACTACGTTGAAGGCGAGTCGCTGATCATGGCGCTCAAGGATCTGGCGGTTTCGTCCGGTTCGGCCTGCACCTCGGCGTCGCTTGAGCCTTCGTACGTGCTGCGCGCCCTGGGCCGCAACGACGAACTGGCACACAGCTCGATCCGTTTCACCTTCGGCCGCTTCACCACCGAAGAAGAAATCGACTACGCCGCGCAGAAAGTCTGCGAGGCCGTTACCAAGCTGCGCGCTCTGTCGCCGCTGTGGGACATGTACAAAGACGGCGTCGATATCTCGAAGATCGAGTGGGCGGCACACTAAATATAGAAGCCGCCGGATACAGATCCTGTAGCGACGCGGCGGTTCACGCAGCGCAGTTGCAGGGTCTCAAGAGCGGCCCTGATGAGTGAGGATTGAGAATCATGGCTTACAGCGAAAAGGTCATCGACCACTACGAAAACCCGCGCAACGTCGGCAAGATGAACGCGGAAGATCCTGATGTCGGCACCGGCATGGTCGGCGCTCCGGCGTGCGGCGACGTGATGCGTCTGCAAATCAAGGTCAACGATCAGGGCGTTATTGAAGACGCCAAGTTCAAGACCTACGGCTGCGGTTCGGCTATCGCCTCCAGCTCCCTCGCTACCGAGTGGATGAAGGGCAAGACTCTGGACGAAGCTGAAACAATCAAGAACACTCAGCTGGCCGAAGAACTGGCTCTGCCGCCAGTGAAAATCCACTGCTCGGTTCTCGCTGAAGACGCCATCAAGGCCGCCGTTCGCGATTACAAGCAGAAGAAAGGCTTGATCTGACTTTCAAGATTTGGCGACGAGTAAGGAGTCAACGATGGCTATCAGCATGACAGAAGCGGCTGCTCGACACGTGCGGCGCTCCCTCGACGGGCGCGGCAAGGGTGAAGGGATTCGTCTGGGTGTTCGCACCACGGGCTGTTCCGGCCTTGCCTACGTGCTGGAGTTTGTCGACGAGGTGGTTGCAGAAGATCAGGTGTTCGAGAGTCACGGCGAGAAAGTGATCATCGACCCGAAAAGCCTGGCCTACCTCGACGGCACCGAGCTCGACTTCGTCAAGGAAGGGTTGAACGAAGGCTTCAAGTTCAACAATCCCAACGTACGCGGTGAATGTGGCTGCGGCGAAAGCTTCAACATCTGAGGCTAGTCGTGGGTATTCCTTGTCATTTCGCTTTATTCGAGTTGCAGCCGGGCTTTCGTCTGGATCTTGAGCAGTTGGCCACGCGCTATCGCGAGCTGGCGCGCGGTGTTCATCCTGACCGCTTTGCCGATGCTTCCGAGCGCGAGCAGCGGTCGGCGCTCGAGCAGTCTGCGCGGCTCAACGATGCCTACCAGACACTGAAGAGTCCGGCCCAGCGTGCACGCTACCTGCTGACCATCAGTGGGCATGAAGTGCCGATGGAAGTCACGGTCCACGATCCCGAGTTTCTTCTGCAGCAGATGCAATGGCGCGAAGAGCTCGAAGATCTGCAGGACAGTGCCGACCTGGACGGTGTCGCGGCTTTCAAGCGTCGCCTGAAAACCGCCCAGGAAGAGCTCAACGAAAGCTTCGCAGCCTGTTGGGATGATGCAGCGCAGCGCGAACAGGCCGAACGCCTGATGCGGCGCATGCAGTTCCTCGACAAGCTCACCTACGAAGTGCGCCAGTTAGAAGAGCGCCTCGACGATTAACCCAGTGCCGCTCCGGTCGCACGCCTGATATACAGATAAGTCCTGATCACGATGGCCCTACTGCAGATCGCCGAACCCGGCCAAAGTCCTCAACCGCACCAGCGTCGTCTGGCTGTGGGAATCGACTTGGGTACTACCAATTCGCTGGTCGCTGCGTTGCGCAGTGGTCTTTCCGAGCCGCTGGCCGACGCCGAAGGGCGGGTCATCCTGCCTTCCGCCGTGCGTTATCACGCCGATCGCGTCGAAGTCGGCGAGTCAGCCAAGCTGGCTGCGTCCTCTGATCCCCTGAATACCGTGCTGTCGGTCAAGCGCCTGATGGGGCGTGGTCTGTCCGACGTCAAGCAATTGGGCGATCAACTGCCGTACCGCTTTGTCGGTGGCGAATCGCACATGCCGTTCATCGACACCGTGCAGGGCCCGAAAAGCCCGGTCGAAGTCTCCGCCGATATCCTGAAAGTATTGCGTCAGCGCGCTGAGGCCACCCTTGGCGGTGAGCTGGTGGGCGCGGTGATCACCGTTCCGGCGTATTTCGACGATGCTCAGCGCCAGGCTACGAAGGACGCGGCGAAACTTGCCGGTCTGAACGTGTTGCGTCTGCTCAACGAGCCGACCGCTGCGGCGGTGGCATACGGTCTGGATCAGCATGCCGAAGGCCTGGTCGCCATTTACGATCTGGGTGGCGGTACCTTCGATATTTCGATTCTGCGCCTGACTGGCGGCGTCTTCGAAGTCCTGGCCACTGGCGGCGATAGCGCGCTGGGCGGCGATGACTTCGATCATGCGATTGCCGGCTGGATCATCGAGAGCGCCGGTTTGTCCGCCGACCTCGATCCGGGCGCGCAACGCAGCCTGCTGCAAACCGCCTGCGCAGCCAAAGAAGCCCTGACGGATGCCGACAGTGTTGAAGTTGCCTACGGCGACTGGAAAGCACTGCTGACCCGTGAAGCTTTCGATGCGCTGATCGAGCCAATGGTCGCTCGCAGCCTGAAAGCCTGCCGCCGCGCCGTGCGCGATTCCGGCGTCGAGCTGGAAGACGTGCACGCTGTGGTCATGGTCGGTGGTTCGACCCGCGTTCCACGTGTTCGCGAAGCCGTCGCCGAAGCCTTCGGGCGTCAGCCGCTGACCGAAATCGACCCGGATCAAGTGGTGGCCATCGGTGCTGCGATCCAGGCCGACACGCTGGCCGGCAACAAGCGCGATGGCGGCGAACTGCTGCTGCTCGACGTGATTCCGCTGTCCCTGGGGCTGGAAACCATGGGCGGCCTGATGGAGAAGGTGATTCCGCGTAACACCACCATCCCCGTCGCTCGTGCCCAGGACTTCACCACTTATAAAGATGGCCAGTCGGCCATGGCGATCCACGTGTTGCAGGGCGAG
Source organism: Pseudomonas sp. IT-P2 (assembly GCF_949767575.1). Lineage (NCBI taxonomy): Bacteria > Pseudomonadati > Pseudomonadota > Gammaproteobacteria > Pseudomonadales > Pseudomonadaceae > Pseudomonas > Pseudomonas sp. IT-P2. The sequence continues at coordinate 29,454 of NZ_CATKQA010000022.1, forward strand.
CGTGAGTTGATCTCCGATTGCCGCTCTCTGGCTCGCTTCGAATTGCGCGGCATCCCGGCGATGGTGGCCGGCGCGGCGAAAATTCGTGTGACCTTCCAGGTCGATGCCGACGGCCTGCTCAGCGTCTCTGCCCGTGAACTGGGTTCGGGCGTTGAAGCGAGCATCCAGGTCAAGCCGTCCTATGGCCTGACTGACGGCGAAATCGCCAAGATGCTGAAAGATTCGTTCCAGCACGCCAATGACGACAAAGTCGCCCGCGTTCTTCGCGAGCAGCAGGTCGATGCCCAGCGCCTGATCGAAGCGGTGCAGGGCGCTCTTGAGGCGGATGGCGAGCGCTTGCTCGACGCCGAAGAGCGCATGGTCATCGATCTGCAGGTGCAGGAACTGACCGAACTGATGAAAGGCACCGATGGTTACGCCATCGAGCAGCAGACCAAGCGTCTGTCGCAAGTGACCGATGCTTTTGCAGCCCGTCGTATGGATCAGACGGTGAAAGCCGCTCTGTCCGGGCGCAATCTGAATGAAATCGAGGATATCTGATGCCGCAGGTCATTTTTCTGCCCCACGAGAAGTTCTGCCCTGAAGGCATGGTCGTTGACGCTGCGCCTGGCACGTCGATCCTCGAACTGGCTCACGAACACCACATCGAGATGGAAAGCGCCTGCGGCGGCGTCTGCGCCTGCACCACTTGTCACTGCATCATCCGCGAGGGTTTCGACTCGCTGGAAGAAGCCGACGAGTTGGAGGAAGATTTCCTTGATCGTGCCTGGGGTCTGGAAGCCCAGTCGCGCCTGGCTTGTCAGGCTATCGTCGGTGAAGAAGACATCACCGTCGAAATTCCGAAATATTCGCTTAACCATGCGGCCGAAGCGCCGCACTGACTGGTAAGACTGTCATGAGCTACGGTTGGAATGATGTTCAACGTATTGCAGAAGAGCTGGCTGAGGCCAAGCCGGATGTCGATCCGCTTTCTGTCAATTTCGTCGACCTGCAGCGATGGATCATGGAACTTCCCGACTTTGATAACACCTCTGGCCGTGTTGGCGAGAAAGTGTTGGAAGCGGTTCAGGCTCTCTGGATCGAAGAAGTAGACTGATCGTCCTCGCAGGTTAGGCAATACCCAAGAACCCGCGTATAATTCGCGGGTTTAATTTTTCGCAAATTACCGTTTCTGGAGTTACACCATGGCTGTTCAACGTACTTTCTCCATCATCAAGCCTGACGCCGTTGCTAAAAACGTGATCGGCAAGATCACCACTCGCTTCGAAGACGCTGGCCTGCGCGTTGTAGCTTCGAAACTGAAGCAACTGTCCAAAGCCGAAGCCGAAGGCTTCTACGCTGAGCACAGCGCTCGTGGTTTCTTCGGCGACCTGGTTGCCTTCATGACTTCGGGTCCAGTTGTCGTTCAGGTTCTGGAAGGCGAAAACGCCATCGCTCGCAACCGTGAGCTGATGGGCGCTACCAACCCTAAAGAAGCTGCTCCAGGCACCATCCGTGCTGACTTCGCTGAATCGATCGACGCCAACGCCGTTCACGGTTCGGACTCCGAAGCCGCTGCTGCTCGCGAAATCGCTTACTTCTTCGCAGCTACTGAAGTAACCACTCGCTAAGCATTGGCTTAAGAGTGAAGGTGAATCCATGACGACATCGACTGTTAAAACCAACCTGCTGGGTCTGACCCAGCCGGAAATGGAAAAATTCTTCGACTCAATCGGGGAGAAGCGTTTCCGTGCCGGTCAGGTAATGAAATGGATTCACCACTTTGGCGTCGATGATTTCGACGCCATGACGAACGTCAGCAAGGCCTTGCGCGAAAAGCTCAAGGCTGTTGCTGAGGTCCGTGGTCCCGAAGTGGTCAGCGAGGACATTTCCAGCGACGGCACCCGTAAGTGGGTGGTGCGCGTGGCGTCCGGCAGCTGTGTCGAGACCGTTTACATTCCCCAGGGCAAACGCGGCACTCTGTGCGTTTCGTCCCAGGCAGGCTGTGCCCTGGACTGCAGTTTCTGCTCCACCGGCAAGCAAGGCTTCAACAGCAACCTCACCGCCGCCGAAGTCATCGGTCAGGTGTGGATTGCCAACAAATCCTTCGGCAGTGTTCCGGCTACCATCGACCGCGCCATCACCAACGTGGTGATGATGGGCATGGGCGAACCGCTGCTGAACTTCGATAACGTCGTGGCCGCCATGCATCTGATGATGGATGACCTGGGCTACGGGATCTCCAAGCGCCGCGTGACCCTGTCCACGTCGGGTGTGGTGCCGATGATCGATGAGCTGGCCAAGCACATCGACGTATCCCTGGCGTTGTCCCTGCACGCACCGAATGACGCATTGCGTAACCAATTGGTGCCGATCAACAAGAAATATCCGCTTAAGATGCTGCTCGAGTCGTGCCAGCGCTACATGTCCGCCCTTGGCGAGAAACGTGTGCTGACCATCGAGTACACCTTGCTCAAGGACGTCAACGACAAGCTTGAGCACGCCGTGGAAATGATCGAGCTGCTCAAAGATATTCCATGCAAGATCAACCTGATTCCGTTCAACCCGTTCCCGCATTCCGGGTACGAGCGGCCGAGCAACAACGCCATCCGCCGGTTCCAGGATCAGCTTCACCAGGCCGGTTTCAACGTCACCGTGCGCACCACCCGTGGTGAAGACATCGACGCGGCTTGTGGTCAATTGGTAGGGCAGGTGCTGGATCGCACCCGTCGCAGCGAACGTTACATCGCCGTGCGTGAGTTGAGCGCCGACAGCGATCTGGCACAGAACGCCGCGAACACTAACTAAGAGAGGATCTCTATGTCCCTGCGCTTTGCGCTGCTGTTGCTGTTGGCCAGCCTGTGTGCTGGTTGTGTCCTGTCGGGCGATTACAACCCGATGAAGACCAGCAAGGGCCGTGACGAAGCGCGGGCTGCCTACGTGCAGCTGGGGCTGGGATACTTGCAGCAGGGCATGACCGAACGGGCCAAGGTTCCACTGAAGAAAGCCCTGGAGCTGGACGGTTCGGATCCCGACGCCAATGCCGCGCTGGGGCTGGTGTTCCAGGCCGAAATGGAACCTGCGCTTGCTGACGAACACTTTCGCAAAGCCTTGTCCTCCCGTCCCGCCGATGCGCGCATCCTCAACAACTACGGCAGTTTTCTCTACGAAGAACAGCGTTACAAGGAAGCCTACGAGCGTTTTGAACAGGCGGCCGCCGATACCCTGTATCCTGAGCGTTCGCGGGTGTTCGAGAACCTCGGCATGACGGCGGCGAAGCTCGGACAGCGTGATCTGGCGCAGCAGCAGCTGGAAAAAGCACTGCGTTTGAACCGTCAGCAGCCACGGGCATTGCTGGAAATGGCTGAGTTGTCATTCGAAGACAGGCATTATGTGCCCGCGCGTGACTATTACGACCGTTTCAGCCAGCTCTCCGAGCAAAATGCACGTAGTCTGTTGCTCGCCGTTCGGTTGGCAAAAGTATTTGAAGATCGCGACAAGGCCGCCAGTGCGGGCCTGCAATTAAAACGACTCTATCCCGGTACGCCGGAATATCAGCAATACCTGTCGGAGCAATGATGAAAGCGGCGCATCCCGAAGTTGTAGCAGCGAATCGCGTTAACCCCGGTGAGACCCTGCGCCAGGCCCGCGAAAGCAATGGCTGGTCGCTGGCCGAAGTGGCCCTCAAGCTCAACCTCACCGTGACTTCCCTGAGCAATCTTGAAGCCGGCGCATTCGACAAGTTGCCCGGGCATACCTTCGCTCGCGGCTACATTCGCGCGTACGCCAAATTGCTCGGCATGGATCAGACCGTTCTGGTCCAGCAATTCGACCAGTCCACCGGCACTGACTCCCAAGGCAGCAACGTCCACGCTCTGGGTCGTATTGAAGAGCCGGTACGGGTTTCCCATACCATTTTGCGTATCGTCAGCCTGTTGCTGCTGATTGCGGTCATCGGCGGCGGTTTCGTCTGGTGGCAGGATCAGACCTCGTTGCGTACCAAGGACCTGATCGGCCTGGCGCCGGAGCATGTCGAAGTCGAAGGCGCCGACGGCACCACCCAGATTCATCCGCTGGACGAGCCGGAAGACCAGGCCGTCGCGGAAGGCGAAGCCGAGGGCTCAACCGCTCTGGCACTGCCTCAATCGGAATCCACGGCTGAATCGACCGGCGCCGAGACCGAGGCCGCAGCTCCAGCCACCGCACCGGTTGCTCCGGCACCCGCTGCGCCAGCCGCTACTCCGGCTGCACCGGCTCATACGCCAGCGCCTGTGGTTGCTGCTCCTGCAAATCCGGCACCTGCCGCTCCGGCCACGCCTGCACCGACCGTTGCTGCCCCGGCAGCTCCGGCCGTCGCGGCACCCGCGCCGACAGCGCCCGTAGCTCCGGTTGCAGGTCAAGGCCAGGTTCAGGTGCAGTTCATCGCCGATTGCTGGACTCAAGTGACCGATGGCAGCGGCAAAGTGCTGTACAGCGGCCTCAAGCGTAAGGGCGACAGCCTGTCTGTCGTCGGCAAGCCTCCGTTTGCCGTGCGTCTGGGCGTTGCCCGTGGCGCGCAGGTCAGCTACAACGGCCAGCCGGTCGATGTCGCTCCGTTCACCAGTGGCGAGACCGCTCGCCTGAAGTTGGGTCAATAAGTCATGCACGGCGAATCTCCAATCAAACGTCGCGAATCGCGCAAGATCTGGGTCGGTAACGTGCCCGTGGGCGGCGATGCCCCTATCGCTGTGCAGAGCATGACCAACAGCGACACCAATGACGTCGCTGCCACCGTCGCGCAGATCAACCGTCTGGAAGCCGCCGGCGTCGACATCGTCCGCGTTTCGGTACCGGACATGGACGCCGCCGAGGCGTTCGGCAAGATCAAGCAACTGGTCAAGGTGCCGTTGGTTGCCGATATCCATTTCGACTACAAGATCGCTCTGCGCGTGGCCGAACTGGGTGTGGACTGCCTGCGCATCAACCCGGGCAACATCGGTCGCGAAGACCGTGTGCGTGCGGTGGTCGATGCCGCCCGTGACCGCGGGATCCCGATCCGCATCGGCGTCAACGCCGGCTCCCTGGAAAAAGACCTGCAAAAGAAATACGGCGAGCCGACGCCAGCTGCGCTGGTCGAGTCCGCCCTGCGTCACGTCGAACACCTCGAACGCCTGAATTTCCAGGACTTCAAGGTCAGTGTGAAGGCTTCTGACGTGTTCATGGCCGTTGAAGCCTACCGCCTGCTGGCCAAGGAAATCGTCCAGCCGCTGCACCTGGGCATCACCGAAGCCGGTGGATTGCGCTCCGGTACAGTGAAATCCGCCGTGGGCCTAGGTATGCTGCTCGCCGAGGGGATTGGCGATACTATCCGCATCTCGCTGGCGGCCGACCCGGTCGAGGAAGTGAAGGTCGGTTACGACATTCTCAAGTCTTTGCATCTGCGTTCCCGTGGCATCAACTTCATCGCCTGCCCGAGCTGCTCGCGGCAGAACTTCGATGTGGTCAAGACCATGAACGAGCTGGAAGGGCGCCTTGAAGACCTGCTGGTGCCGCTGGATGTCGCGGTGATCGGTTGCGTGGTCAACGGCCCCGGCGAAGCCAAGGAAGCCCATATCGGCTTGACCGGCGGCACGCCAAACCTGATTTACATCGACGGCAAGCCGTCGCAGAAACTGACGAATGACAATCTGGTGGACGAGCTGGAAAAGCTGATCCGCGAGAAAGCGGCCGAGAAGGTCGAAGCTGACGCAGCGGTTATCGCGCGCGGCTGATCGAACGAATTAAGGAATTTCTGTGAGCAAGTCTCTGCAAGCCATTCGTGGCATGAACGACATCCTGCCGGAACAGACGCCGGTATGGCGCTATTTCGAAGGCACCGTTTCGCGTCTGCTGGATAACTACGGTTACAAGCAGATCCGCATGCCGATCGTCGAGTTCACCGAGCTGTTCAAGCGCTCGATCGGTGAAGTGACCGACATCGTCGAAAAAGAGATGTACACCTTCGAAGACCGCAACGGCGACTCGCTGACCCTGCGTCCGGAAGGCACGGCCGCGTGCGTGCGTGCGGTGCTCGAGCACGGCATCACCGGCGGTGGCCAGGTGCAGAAACTCTGGTACATCGGCCCGATGTTCCGTCACGAGCGTCCGCAGAAAGGCCGTTATCGCCAGTTCCACCAGATCGGTCTGGAGGTGTTCAACCTCGACGGTCCGGACATCGACGCCGAGCTGATCATCATGACCTGGCGCCTGTGGGGCGAGTTGGGCATCCGCGATGCGGTCAAGCTCGAGCTCAACAGCCTCGGCACCAGCGAGTCCCGCGGCCGTTATCGTGAAGCGCTGGTCGAGTATCTCTCGGCGCACCACGACAAACTGGACGAAGACAGCCAGCGTCGCCTGAAGACCAACCCGCTGCGGGTGCTCGACACCAAAAATGCCGACACCCAGGCCGTGCTGGTCGATGCGCCGAAAATGGCCGACTACCTGGATGACGAATCCCGTGCCCACTTCGAAGGCCTGAAGGCCCGTCTGGATGCCGTCGGCATTCCTTACGTGCTCAACCCGAAGCTGGTGCGTGGTTTGGATTACTACAGCAAAACCGTATTCGAATGGGTCACCGACAAGCTCGGCGCCCAGGGCACCGTCTGCGCGGGTGGGCGCTATGACGGTCTGGTCGAGCAGATGGGCGGCAAGCCGACCCCGGGCGTCGGTTTCGCCATGGGCATCGAGCGTCTGGTGCTGCTGCTGGAAACCCTGGAGCAGATCCCGGAAGAAATCTCCCGTCAGGTTGACGTCTATCTCTGCGCCTTCGGCGAAGAAGCGGAGCTGGCCGGTCTGGCCCTGGCCGAGCGGGTACGCGACCAACTGCCCAACCTGCGCCTGCAAGTCAATGCCGGCGCCGGCAGCTTCAAGAGCCAGTTCAAGAAAGCCGACAAGAGCGGTGCGCTGTACGCACTGATCCTCGGTGACGACGAAATGGCCCAGCAAGTGGTAGGTTTCAAACCCCTGCGTGGCCAGGGCGAACAACAAAGCATTGCCTGGGATGCGCTCGCTGCACACCTGGCCACCTGCGTCGTGCAGGGTTGAAGCTGTCCAAACAGCCGATTTAGCGATTAAGGAGTATTGGGGTGTCGAGTACCGAAGACGAACAGTTGGCGGATTTGAAGGACTGGTGGACACGCAACGGCAAACCTCTGGTCACCGGCGGCCTGTTGGCGCTGGTCATCGTGTTCGGCTGGCAGGCTTATCACAAGTATCAGAGCAACCAGTCGCAAGGCGCCTCGGTGCTCTATCAGCAATTGCTGGAAACCACGCTGACCCCGGATGGCAAGCCTGACGCCGCGCGTGTTGCGGATCTGGCCGGCAAGCTCAACAGCGAATTCGGCGGTTCTGCCTACGCGCAGTACGGCAGCCTGTTCGTGGCCAAGGTAGCTGTCGACAGCGGCAAGCTGGACGACGCGGCGACCGAACTCAAGGCCATCGTTGCCAAACCGGCCAACCCGGCGCTGGGCGAAATCGCCCGTCAGCGTCTGGCGCAGGTACTGGGCGCACAGAACAAGGCCGACGAAGCCCTGAAACTGCTCGAAGGCGATGCCGACAAGTCGTTCCTGGCCACTCGCGAAGAACTCAAGGGCGACCTGCTGGTACAGCTGGGCCGTACCGACGAAGCGAACGCGGCGTATCAAAAAGCCAAGGCGGCACTGTCGGATGAAGCGGCGGTCGGTGGCCTTCAAATCAAGCTGGACGACCTGGCCAAAGGGGATGCGTGACGTGATCCGTTGGAAGCATGCAGCATTGCTGGCTCTGGCCATTCTGGCCGCGGGTTGCAGCAGCAACAGCAAAAAAGAACTGCCACCGGCCGAGCTGACCGACTTCAAAGAAGAAGTGGTCCTGCACAAGCAGTGGAGCCGCTCGATCGGTGACGGTCAGGGCGAAACCTACAACATGCTGGTGCCGGCGATCGACGGTGACACCATCTACGCGGCCGACGTGACCGGTATCGTGATGGGCCTGGATCGCGGCAACGGCGACGTGAAATGGAAGAAAGACCTTGAACTGCCTGTGTCCGGCGCCGTTGGCGTGGGTTACGGTCTGGTCATGGTCGGCACCCTGCGCGGTGAAGTCGTTGCCCTCGACGCCATCAACGGCGAAGAGAAGTGGCGCTCGCGCGTCAACAGCGAAGTTCTCGCGCCACCGGCCAACAACGGTGACGTGGTAGTGGTACAGACCCAGGACGATCGTCTGATCGGCCTGGACGCGTCCACCGGCAACCAGCGCTGGGTGTATGACAGCACCCCGGCCGTACTAACCCTGCGCGGCACCAGCGCACCGATCGTCACCAACCGCCTCGCGGTGGCTGGCCTGTCGACCGGTAAAGTGGTCGCTCTCGACATTTCCAACGGCGTGCCGGTCTGGGAACAGCGGATCGCGATTCCACAAGGTCGTTCGGAACTGGAGCGCGTGGTCGACATCGACGGCGGTCTGCTGCTGTCCGGCGGTACCCTGTACGTTGCCAGCTATCAGGGTCGCGTCGCGGCACTGGATCTGGAAAGCGGCCGTCAACTCTGGCAGCGCGACGCGTCGAGCTACGCCGGTGTTGCCCAGGGTTTCGGCAACGTCTACGTAAGCCTGTCGTCGGGCACCGTTGAAGGCGTCGACGAGCGTTCCACCACAGCCCTGTGGAGCAACGACTCGCTGGCCCGCCGTCAACTGTCGGCGCCGGAAGTGTTCTCCAGCTACGTTGCAGTCGGTGACCTGGAAGGTTACCTGCACCTGCTGAGTCAGGTGGACGGTCGTTTCGTCGGCCGCGAGCGCATCGACAGCGACGGCCTGCGTGCCCGTCCGCTGGTGGTGGGTGACACGATTTACGTGTATGGCAACAGCGGCAAACTGGAAGCCCTGACCATCAAGTAACAACTATGCTTGGGGTTAAACCCCCAGGCGGCCCCGGATCCACGGGGCTTGCAGCGCTTTCTGGCGTTGCCCCGAGCACCAGCCGCTGCCTCGCAGCGGCTTTTGTATTTTCTGAAATAACGAAGTGGAGAGCCGCATGGTTCCCGTAATCGCCCTGGTGGGCCGACCGAACGTCGGCAAGTCCACCTTGTTCAACCGCCTGACCAGGACTCGCGACGCCATCGTCGGCGACTTGTCCGGTCTGACCCGTGATCGCCAGTACGGTGAGGCCAAGTGGCAAGGGCGTTCCTACATTCTGATCGACACCGGCGGTATCTCCGGTGACGAGCATGGTATGGACGAAAAAATGGCCGAGCAGTCGCTGCTGGCCATCGAAGAAGCGGATGTCGTTCTGTTCCTGGTAGATGCCAAGGCCGGTTTCACCGCCGCCGACCAGATGATCGCCGAACACTTGCGCAAACGTAACAAGCGTTCCCACGTGGTCGCCAACAAGGTCGACAACATCGACCCGGAAATGGCCCGCGCCGAATTCGCCCCGCTGGGCATGGGCCACGCGATCCCGATCGCCGGCGCCCACGGTCGCGGCATCACGCAATTGCTGGAAGCCGCCCTGAGCGACTTCCCGCGCGATGATGACGAGCCGGCCGAAGGTGAAGAGGAAGAAGTGGTCGCCGAAGGCGAGGAAGCCAAGCGCATTCCTGGCCCGAGCGAAAAAGACGGGATCAAGATCGCCATCATCGGCCGGCCGAACGTCGGCAAGTCGACCCTGGTCAACCGCATGCTCGGTGAAGACCGGGTAATCGTCTACGACCAGCCCGGCACCACCCGCGACAGTATCTACATCCCGTTCGAGCGTAACGACGAGAAGTACACGCTGATCGACACCGCCGGTGTACGCAAGCGCGGCAAGATCCACGAAGAAGTCGAAAAATTCTCCGTGGTCAAAACCTTGCAGGCGATCAAAGACGCCAACGTGGTGATCTTCGTGATGGACGCCCGCGAAGGCGTGGTCGATCACGACCTCAACCTGCTGGGCTTCGCCCTTGAAGCAGGTCGTGCGCTGGTGATCGCGATCAACAAGTGGGACGGCATGACGCCAAGCGAGCGCGACTTCGTGAAGGTCGAGCTGCAGCGTCGGTTGTTCTTCGTTGACTTCGCCGACATCCACTTCATCTCGGCACTGCACGGTACTGGCGTGGGCAACCTTTACGCCTCGGTGCAGAACTCGTTCAAGTCCGCGGTCACCCGCTGGCCGACCAGCCGCCTGACGCAGATTCTTGAAGACGCGGTCAGCGAACACCAGCCGCCGATGGTCAACAGCCGCCGGATCAAGCTGCGTTACGCTCACCTGGGTGGTGCGAACCCGCCGATCATCGTGATCCACGGCAACCAGATCGAGAAAGTGCCGAAGTCGTACGTGCGCTATCTGGAAAACACTTACCGCCGTGTACTCAAACTGGTCGGTACGCCGATCCGTATCGAGTTCAAGGGCGGCGAGAACCCGTACGAAGGCAACAAGAACACGCTGACCGACCGCCAGGTCAACAAGAAGCGTCGTTTGATGTCGCACAACAAGAAAGCCAGCAAGAAGCGCCGCGACAAGAAGTAAAAAGAGCAGCTGCGGGTTTCGAGCTGCAAGCTTCAAGTTAAAGCGTGGAAGCAAAGAAGGGCTCTGTTCAGAGCCCTTTTTTGTGGGCGATGGATTGATGCTTGAAACTTGTCGCTTGCAGCTTGAAACTTGCAGCTCACCTGCAAGGGGCTCCCGATGATCACCAGCAAGCTGCCGAATGTCGGCATCACTATTTTCACGCAGATGTCTCAGCTCGCGGCGCAGACCGGAGCGATCAACCTTTCCCAGGGTTTTCCCGATTTCGACGGCCCGCAGGCACTGCGCGACGCGGTCGGTCGACACATCGCCAGTGGCCATAACCAGTATTCGCCGATGACCGGCCTGCCGGCGCTGCGCCAGCAGATCGCGGCGAAAATCGCCCGCAGTTATGGCGCCAGCGTCGATGCCGATACCGAAGTGACCGTGACCCCCGGCGCGACCCAGGCGATTTTCTGTGCCATTCAGGCGGTTATCCACAGCGGCGACGAAGTCATCGTGTTCGACCCGGCCTACGACAGCTATGAGCCCGCAGTAGAGTTGGCCGGCGGACGCTGCGTGCATGTGCAACTTGGGCTGAAAGATTTCTCCATCGATTTCGACAAACTCAGCGCAGCCCTGAGCCCGCGCACGCGGATGATCATCCTCAACACCCCGCACAACCCGAGCGGTGCCTTGATCAGTCGCGCCGAGCTGGATCAGTTGGCGGCGTTGATCCGAGATCGCGACATCTACGTGATCAGCGACGAAGTCTATGAACACCTGGTGTTTGACGGCGTGCCGCACGTCAGCGTGCTGGCCCATGAAGAGCTGTATCAGCGAGCCTTCGTGGTCAGCTCGTTCGGCAAGACCTATCACGTCACCGGCTGGAAAACCGGTTACGTCGTGGCGCCGCCGGCCCTGACGGCGGAGCTGCGCAAGGTGCACCAGTACGTCAGTTTCTGCGGCGTGACCCCGTTGCAGTTTGCTTTGGCCGATTACATGGCCGAGCATCCGGAACACGTCGAAGAGCTGCCGGGCTTCTATCAGGCCAAGCGTGATCTGTTCTGTGATCTGCTGGCGCCGTCGCGATTCAGTTTCACCCGTGTCACCGGCACCTATTTCCAGTTGGTCGAATACTCGCAAATTCGCCCTGATTTGAACGATGTCGAAATGGCGATGTGGATGACCCGTGAGCATGGCGTGGCGAGTATTCCGGTGTCGGTGTTCTACCAGAATCCACCCGAAGGCCAGCGCCTGGTGCGCCTGTGCTTTGCCAAACGTGAGGAGACGCTGCGGGAAGCGGCGGCCAAGCTATGCGTGATCTGAGTGCGTTGCCCGACCTCAATCTGGCGCTGATCCAGACCAGTCTGGCCTGGCATGACCGTCAGGCCAATCTCGAGCATTTCGATGTGTTGCTGGAGCAGGCGCGCGGTGCGGATCTGATCATCCTGCCGGAAATGTTCACTACCGGATTCTCCATGGCGTCCGAAACCCTGGCCGAAGCCGAAAACGGCCCGACCAGCAAATGGCTGCGGGCCCAGGCAGCGAAGCTGAACGCAGTCGTCACGGGCAGCGTGATCATCCAGGCCGCCGACGGCAGCCACCGCAACCGCTTGCTGTGGGCGCGGCCGGACGGCGAAGTGCTGCATTACGACAAACGCCACCTGTTCCGCATGGCCGGCGAGCACAATCATTACACGCCCGGCGAGCGCCAGGTGCAGTTCGAACTCAAGGGCTGGCGGGTGCGTCCGCTGATTTGCTACGACTTGCGCTTCCCGGTGTGGAGTCGCGACGCTCAGGACACTGACCTGCTGCTGTACACCGCCAACTGGCCGGGCGCACGGCGTCAGCACTGGAACCGGTTGCTGCCGGCCCGGGCGATCGAAAACCTCTGCTATGTGGCGGCGGTCAACCGCGTTGGCACCGATGGCAAGGGTTTCGCGTATACCGGCGACAGTCAGGTGCTGGATTTCCAGGGCGAGAGTTTGCTGGCAGCGGGGGAGGCTGACGGGGTGTTCAAGGTGGTTCTGGAAGCGGCTTCGCTGGCGGCTTACCGCGAGCGGTTTCCGGCGAATCTTGACGCGGACACCTTCGAGTTCACTTGATAGCCCAGATCACCTAGATCGTTCCCACGTCGAGGCGTCGAACCGTCCGCGTGGGAATGCCTCAAGGGACGCAGAGCGTCCCAGTGACGCAGAGCGTCACGAGCTGCATTCCCACGCAGAGCGTGGGAACGATCAGATAGAAAATAAAAAGGCCCCGGAGTTCGCACTCAGGGGCCTTTTGCATTGCAGCGGTCAGTTACGCCGCTTTCGCTTCCGGCTGGCTCAGCGAGCGGTTCAGCGCACTGAACAGGGCCTTGAAGCTGGCGGTGGTGATGTTTTCATCGATGCCCACGCCGTGCACCGCACGTTCGCCGTTCACACGCAGTTCGATGTAGGCCGCCGCCTTGGCGTTGGTGCCCGCGCCAATGGCGTGTTCGTTGTAGTCCATGATCTCCACCGGAATCGGCAGACCGGCCACCAGCGCTTCCAGCGCGCCGTTGCCCTTGCCGCGCCAGTGCAGATTGGTTTCGCCCTGACCCTTGCTCGCCACTTCCACTTCGACGGCGCTGTTGCCGTTTTCTTCCTGCAGGCGATGGCTGACCAGCGCGTACGGGGTGTTGGCTTGCAGATATTCGCTGTGCAACAGCGCGTGGATTTGCTGGGCAGTCATTTCCAGACCCAGGCGGTCGGTTTCACGCTGCACGACCTGGCTGAATTCGATCTGCATGCGACGTGGCAGGCTGATGCCGTATTCCTGCTCCAGCAAGTAGGCGATGCCGCCCTTGCCCGACTGACTGTTGACGCGGATCACCGCCTCGTAGCTGCGGCCGATGTCGGCCGGGTCGATCGGCAGGTACGGTACTTCCCACAGTGCGTCGGATTTCTGCTGGGCGAAGCCCTTGCGGATCGCGTCCTGGTGGGAGCCGGAGAACGCGGTGTGCACCAGGTCGCCGACGTATGGGTGGCGCGGGTGAACCTGGATCTGGTTGCACTCTTCGACCACCTTGCGCACGCCGTCGATGTCCGAGAAGTCCAGTTGCGGGTCGAGGCCCTGGGTGTACATGTTCAGTGCCACGGTGACGAGGTCGACGTTGCCGGTACGCTCGCCGTTGCCGAACAGGCAGCCTTCGACGCGGTCGGCTCCGGCCATCAGGCCCAGCTCGGTGGCGGCTACGCCGGTGCCGCGGTCGTTGTGGGTGTGCAGGCTGATGATCACGCTGTCACGACGGTTGATGTTGCGGTGGAACCACTCGATCTGGTCTGCGTAGACGTTCGGGGTCGCGCATTCAACGGTGGCCGGCAGGTTGAGGATGATCTTGTGCTCAGGCGTCGGGTTCCAGACCTCGATCACCGCGTCACAGACTTCCTTGGCAAATTCCAGTTCGGTGGCGCTGAAGGTTTCCGGCGAGTACTCGAAGGTCCACTCGGTGTCCGGCTGCATGGCGGCGTATTTGACGAACAGCTTGGCGGCGTTCACGGCGATGGCCTTGATCCCGTCCTTGTCCTGGTTGAAGACGATGCGACGGAAAGAAGGGGAGGTGGCGTTGTACAGGTGAACGATTGCCTTCTTCGCCCCGCGCAGGGATTCGAAGGTGCGCTCGATCAGGTCTTCACGGCCCTGGGTCAGCACCTGGATGGTGGTGTCGTCCGGGATGTGGCCGTCTTCGATCAAGGTGCGCACGAAGTCGAAGTCGGTTTGCGAAGCGGCCGGGAACGACGCCTCGATTTCCTTCACACCCACCTGCACCAGGGTTTTCCAGAAGCGCAGCTTTTTCACCGCGTCCATTGGTTCGATCAGCGACTGGTTGCCGTCACGCAGGTCGGAGCTGCACCAGATCGGCGCGGCATCGATGGTTTTCGACGGCCAGGTGCGATCCGGCAGGTTGATCACTGGAAACGCGCGGTATTTCGAAGACGGGTCTTTGAGCATGCTCATCGGGAAATTCCTTATTGTCTGGGCCGAAAAGAGGCGGCCTGCCGGTGGAACGAACGTTCTTGGAAAAGCGTGGGACGAGGCGCAGCGATTCAGCCCGGCAGTCGTGCGCTGACGAGGCACAGGCTGCGGTGCTGGCGAAGCTGAATGAGGGTGTGAGAGGTTTTCATGCCCTCAACCCTAACCGCGAGGGATGAGGATGGCAAGCAGTCGGAAAAAATTGAGAGGAATACCCGGAAAGTGGTTTTTTCCGAGATTTTATTCTCTGAATCAAAGTGAATGTTTGCAGAGATTGCGCAGTCCGTTCGTCGTGCGCAATCCCTGTGGGAGCGACCTTGCTCGCGATGGGGCCAGTCGCTTCACCCACAAATCAAGGCTGGAATGCCCCAATGAAAATCGCCGGATCGACCCGCGCATCGTTCAGGCTGACGTTCCAGTGCATGTGCGGCCCGGTCGCCCTACCTGTAGCGCCAACCTTGCCCACCACCGCACCGCGCGCCAGTTGCTGGCCGTTCTGCACATCAATCTTCGACATATGGCAGAACATGCTGATGAAGCCCTGGCCGTGGTCGACGAACACTGTGTTGCCATTGAAGAAGTAGTTGCCGATCAGAATTACCTTGCCCGCTGCCGGGGTCTTGATCGGCGTGCCGGCCGGCACTGCGAAGTCGAGGCCTGCGTGCGGATTGCGCTCTTCACCGTTGAAGAAACGGCGCACGCCGAACTTGCTCGACAGCGGTCCGTTGACCGGTTTGTCCAGCAGCAGGTTGCTCGGTGTGTTCGGGCTGAAACTGCGATAGGCCTTGATCTGCTCGGCCAGTTCGCCCTCGATGCGCTTGAGGTTGGCCGGGTTTGGATTGACCTGCTGGGTGTTCTTCAGGGTGATGTGCTGTTCCGGGTATTTCTTGTTGCCGACATTGAAGTTGAGATTACGGCCGCCACTGCTGATCTGCTGAACGCCGGGTTTGACGGTCAACGGAACGCCGACAATCGCCAGCCAGTTGTTCTGTTCCTTGACCACCAGCACCGGTTTGCCCTGATACGTGGCTTTCGGCGCTTGCGCAGCGGTCCCCAGATCGACGACAGCCACGCCGCCCGGCACCGGTTTGTTCAGCAGGCGGGTGATGTAACTGTCGGCGTGGGCGTTGAAGGTCAGGCACAGCAACAGCAGCGGAGCGAGAAAACGCGGCATGGATCAGTCCAGTAAAGAAAGGGTGACGGGCGTCAGGTGATTGTCCTCGACGCGCACTTGCAGTTCGCCTTCGCCCAGTCTGGCCTTGAGGCGCTGGCCGGTGTGAGTCTGCGCGGCGTTGCGGATCGCGTTGCCGCGCTCATCCAGCAGAATGCTGTAGCCACGACCGAGAGTCGCCAGCGGGCTGACCACGTGCAGGGTCTGCATCTGGCTTTGCAGCAGCAGGCGACGGCGTTTAAGGCCTTCGTTCATGGCGCGTGGCAAGCGTTCAGCGAGACTGTCGAGGCGCTGGCGCAACAGGGCCAGTTGGCGCCCCGGATGCTGCCCGGCGAGGCGGGTTTCCAGACGAATCAGGCGTTCGCGACGGGTATTGAGCTGGCGCTCGAACGCCCGGCGCATGCGCATGTCCAGATCATCCAGACGTTGTGCCTGCTGGCGCAGACGCTCGCCGGGATGGCGCAAGCGGCGGGTCATGCCTTCAAGGCGCAATCGATCGCGCATCAGTCGGTCACGCATGCGCATCACCAACCGGCGATGCAGGCTTTCGACCTGACGGATCAGGTGGCTGGAATCCGGGGCAAGCAGTTCAGCCGCGGCGGACGGTGTCGGTGCGCGCACGTCAGCCACGAAGTCGCTGATCGACACATCGGTTTCATGGCCTACCGCGCTGACGATCGGCGTGACGCAGGCATCTACCGCCCGGGCCACGGCTTCTTCGTTGAAGCACCAGAGGTCTTCCAGCGAGCCGCCGCCACGGGCCAGGATGAGCGCGTCGAAGCCACGGGCGTCCGCCAGTTTCAGGGCGCGGACAATCTGCGCGGTGGCTTCGCGGCCCTGAACGGCGGTCGGAATCAACGTCAGTTGCACCTGCGGCGCGCGGCGGCGGAACACGCTGATGATGTCGCGAATGACCGCACCGGTGGGAGAACTGATGATGCCGATGCGCTGCGGATGCGCCGGCAGCGGCACCTTGCGCTCGGCACTGAACAGGCCTTCGGCGCTGAGCTTTTCCTTCAAGGCATCGAAGGCCAGACGCAGGGCACCGTCACCGGCAGGCTCCACGGTGTCGAGGATCAACTGATAGTCGCCACGCCCTTCGAACAGCGAGACCTTGCCGCGCACCTTGACCGCCAGACCGTCCTTCAGCGCCTGACGCACCCGCGCGGCATTCTGGCGGAACAGCGCGCAACGCACCTGCGCACCGCTGTCCTTGAGCGTGAAATACACGTGGCCAGACGCCGGGCGGGCGAGGTTGGAGATTTCGCCTTCGACCCAGATGTTGCTGAACACGTCTTCGAGCAACACCCGCGCGCGGCCGTTGAGCTGGCTGACGGTCAGGACTTCGCGGTCGAGGCCGAGTCTTGCAAAGGGATCTTTAATCATGGGGCGCAGTTTAAAGGCATTCGCCGGTGAATGTCTGGAGGAAGTGTCGCACCAGAGGTGTGGGATTTTGCCGAGAAGCGAGGGCGACGGTGCTCTGGCAATCGCCGGTCAGCGGCAGAAATCTCACACCGGCGGGCGCAATGTCCTGCATCGACTCCGGCAGCAGAGCGATGCCGAATCCGGCCTGGATCAACTGCAATTGCGTGGTCTTGCGCGACATCACCCGTGCAGGCTGAGGAAAAAAGCCGTGACGCATGCACAGGTCGGCGCACAAATAACTCAGCCCGCCGCGCTGTGGGTGCGGGATGGAAATGAATGCTTCGTCCTTCAATTGCGCCAGGTCGACTGCCTCCGCCAAAGCCAGTCGATGATCCGCCGGCACAGCAAGCAGCAAGCGTTCGGTATAGAGCGGCACAATCTGAACGCCCTCGCGCTGGCGCAGCACCGGCAGGCGCAGAAGGCCGATGTCGAGGCGGCCCTCGGCCAGTTCCTCAAGCTGTGCTTCCGAGGAGAGCGTGCCGATGTCCAGCGAAATACCGGGCTGCTGCTTCAGGTAAGCGCTCATGTCGCGCAACAGTCGGCCGCTGATCGGCACGGTACTCGAGTGACACACGCGCAAAGTACCGCGCTGCCCTTGGCCAATTTCCGTGGCCAAAGTGCTTGCCTTGTTCAATTCATTCAGCAGGTTTCTCGCTCGGGGCAGGAACGCTTCGCCAGCGGCGGTGAGGCGGGGTTGGCGTGCGGTGCGTTCGAACAGCGGCGTTTGCAGGCGGGTTTCCATGTCCTTGATCTGCCGGCTCAGCGCCGACTGAGCAATGAACAGCCGTTCGGCTGCGGCACTGAAGCTGCCGCTCTCGGCGATTTCCACGAAGTAACGCAATTGGCGGGTTGAAAGCACGAGGCATGCCTTTTCGAGATGGCTTGGCGGTTTCGAAGATATTAGTCGCAACCCTCGGCGCTGGCTAAAGTCATCGCAGGCTTATAAAGGAAGCGAACGGATGAGCGTGGCGGGGTTGTTGAGCGAATGGTCGTGGGGCGCCCAGGGCTGGGTGGTGATCGGATTGGCCATCGCGCTGGCCTACATCGTGTTCGGGATTGCCGGTTTTGGCACGGCGCTGGTGGCGGGGCCGATTCTGATTCTGTTCATGCCGCTGTCGAAGATCGTGCCGTTGCTGGTGCTGCTGGATTTCGTCGCGGCGTTCGGCAATCTGCTGCCGTCGCGGCGAGATGTAGCGAAACCGGAATTGCTGCGGCTGCTGCCGTGCATGGCGGTGGGCTGCACGCTGGGGGTGATTTTCCTGCTTAACCTCAAGTCCGATCTGCTGTTGCTGTTGATGGGATTGTTCATCAGTGCTTATGCGATCTACAGCTTGTGGATCAAGGCTCGGCCGGCGCAGTTATCTGCTGGGTGGGCGTTGCCGATGGGCACCGTGGGCGGGCTGTTCGGGGCATTGTTTGGCAGCGGCGGCTTTCTTTATGCGATCTACCTCAACAGTCGATTGCCCAAGGACGCGGCGCGGGCCACGCAAAGTGCGCTGATCAGTTGCAGCACGGTGGTGCGTTTGAGCCTGTTCGCCATCGCCGGGGTGTATGCCGAGCTACCCTTGTTGATGCTTGCGCTGTGCCTGTTGCCGGCCATGGCGCTGGGCTTGTGGGTCGGACGGCGCTTGACCATGCGCCTGTCCCGCGAGGCCTTCGTGCGGCTGGTGACCTGGCTGGTGCTGGCGAGCGGGATTGCGCTGATCGGCCGCTATTTAAGCACTTGACCGGATTTTGTCAGGGATTAAGCTGCCGGCCGCGTTCGTCGCAGAACATCCTTTGACGCAGCAGGCTTGCACCATGAATTCCCAAAGCATCATCGTCCCGAAAATTTCCAACCTGCCGGTGCACGAGCCCCGGGCCCGGGCGATCCTGCGCTGGCTGGTGCGCAAGAACATCGTCAAGGAAGAGCTGAGCACCTGTGGACGTACCGGCAATCGCATGGCCTACGCCATCGCCGATGGTGCGCGCGCGGTGGTGTTGCATCCCGAGGCGCTGCCGTTCGGTGAGCCGATCAATGGGCTGGAAGTCATCACCAAGCGCTGCATCTACACCCCGGCCAAGGGTTTTCTCGAAGAAGCCGGGTGCGCCGAATGCCGTCAGGAGATCGGCGAAGCGTTGTTCGAAAGCCTGGAAGACTGGATGCCGGGCCGCACCGATAACTTCACCTGCCCTGAATGCGGGCATGAGGACGACATCAACGGTTTTCTGTATTTGCAGGAGTGCGGGTTTTCCAATCTCGGTTTCATCTTCAACAACTGGCTGGAGGCGGGTTTCAAGCAGAGTTTCATCGACGAATTCGCCGACTGGCTGGATCAACCGGTGAGCTGGGTCAAGGTCGAGTTGTAAGGGGCGTTTTTCCCGTACATCAGCAACATTGATATAAGACAAGTTTTACATTGAGCCCGGTAGGGTGTCTGAGTATAATGGCGCGCTTCCATTTTCCCGCTCGGGAGCCCCCGCGATGCTGCGTATCAGCCAAGAAGCTCTGACCTTCGACGACATTCTTTTAGTGCCTGGTTATTCCGAGGTGCTTCCTAACGAAGTCAGTCTGAAGACCCGCCTTACCCGTGGCATCGAGCTGAACATTCCTCTGGTTTCTGCCGCCATGGACACCGTCACCGAAGCCCGTCTGGCAATCGCCATGGCTCAGGAAGGTGGCATCGGCATTATCCACAAGAACATGACCATCGAGCAGCAAGCTGCCGAAGTTCGCAAGGTCAAGAAGTTCGAAGCCGGTGTGGTCAAGGATCCAATCACCATCGAGGCTGACGCCACGGTTCGTGATCTGTTCGAACTGACCCGCATGCACAACATTTCCGGCGTTCCGGTGCTGCACGATGGCGACCTGGTCGGCATCGTCACTTCCCGTGACGTACGTTTCGAAACCCGTCTGGATGCCACCGTTCGTGAAGTGATGACGCCCAAAGAGCGTCTGGTCACTGTTCGCGAAGGCGCCGACAAGAACGAAGTCCGCGAGCTGCTGCACAAGCACCGCCTGGAAAAAGTCCTGATCGTCGACGACAAGTTTGCCCTCAAAGGCATGATGACCGTCAAAGACATCGAAAAAGCCAAGGCCTACCCGCTGGCCAGCAAGGACGACCAGGGTCGTCTGCGCGTTGGCGCTGCGGTCGGTACCGGTAAAGACACCGGTGACCGCGTTGCCGCTCTGGTTCATGCCGGTGTGGACGTGGTGGTGGTCGACACCGCGCACGGTCACTCCAAGGGCGTGATCGACCGCGTTCGCTGGGTCAAAGAGAACTTCCCTGAAGTGCAGGTAATCGGTGGCAACATCGCCACCGGCGCAGCCGCCAAGGCTCTGGCCGAAGCTGGCGCCGACGCCGTCAAGGTCGGTATCGGCCCTGGCTCGATCTGCACCACCCGTATCGTCGCCGGTGTCGGCGTTCCGCAAATCAGTGCCATCGCCAACGTTGCCGCTGCCCTCGAAGGCACTGGCGTTCCGTTGATCGCCGACGGCGGCATCCGTTTCTCCGGTGACCTGTCCAAGGCCATCGTGGCCGGTGCTTCCTGCGTGATGATGGGCTCGATGTTCGCCGGTACCGAAGAAGCGCCGGGTGAGATCGAACTGTTCCAGGGCCGTTCGTACAAGGCTTATCGCGGCATGGGTTCGCTGGGCGCCATGTCCCAGGCTCAAGGTTCTTCTGACCGTTACTTCCAGGACTCCTCGGCAGGCGCCGAGAAGCTGGTTCCGGAAGGCATCGAAGGCCGTGTTCCTTACAAGGGCACCCTGAGCGCGATCATCCACCAGTTGATGGGCGGTCTGCGTTCCTCGATGGGTTACACCGGCAGCGCCAACATCGAAGAAATGCGCACCAAGCCCGAGTTTGTGCGGATCACCGGTGCCGGCATGGCCGAATCCCACGTTCACGACGTGCAGATCACCAAGGAAGCGCCAAACTACCGCGTAGGTTGAGGCTTCAAGCAAAACGTTAAATGACCGGGGCTGTTTTATTCAGCCCCGAGTTGTTTCTGAATCAAGACTGTTTCTGAATTATTTAGACGAGACTGAATCATGGCCCTCGACATTCACGCTCACCGCATCCTGATCCTCGACTTCGGTTCGCAATACACCCAACTGATCGCCCGCCGCGTGCGCGAGATCGGTGTGTACTGCGAACTGCACCCGTTCGACATGGACGAAGATGCGATCCGCGAATTTGCGCCAAAAGGCGTGATCCTCGCCGGCGGTCCCGAGTCCGTGCACGAAGCCAACAGCCCGCGCTGCCCGCAAGCGGTGTTCGATCTGGGCGTACCGGTCTTCGGTATCTGCTACGGCATGCAGACCATGGCCGAACAACTGGGCGGCAAGGTTGAAGGCTCCGAGCTGCGTGAGTTCGGTTACGCCCGCGTTGACGTGGTCGGCAAGAGCCGCCTGCTCGACGGCATCGAAGACCATATCGACGCTGACGGCCTGTTCGGCCTCGACGTGTGGATGAGCCACGGTGACAAGGTCACCAGGATGCCGAGCGATTTCCACATCCTGGCCAGCACCCCGAGCTGCCCGATCGCCGGCATGTTCAACGACGAGCGCGCCTACTATGGCGTGCAGTTCCACCCGGAAGTGACCCACACCAAGCAGGGCGGTCGCATCCTGTCGCGTTTCGTTCTCGACATCTGCGGCTGTGAAGCCCTGTGGACCCCGTCGAAGATCGCCGAAGACGCCATCGCCAACATCCGCGCACAGGTCGGTACCGACAACGTGCTGCTGGGTCTGTCCGGCGGTGTGGATTCCTCGGTGGTTGCGGCGCTGCTGCACAAGGCCATCGGTGATCAACTGACCTGCGTCTTCGTCGACAACGGCCTGCTGCGTCTGCACGAAGGCGAGCAAGTGATGGCCATGTTCGCCGAGAACATGGGCGTCAAGGTGATCCGCGCCAACGCGGAAGACCAGTTCCTGAACAACCTGGCCGGCGAAGCCGATCCGGAGAAGAAGCGCAAGATCATCGGCCGTACCTTCATCGACGTGTTCGATGCCGAATCCTGCAAGCTGGACAACATCAAGTACCTGGCTCAGGGCACCATCTACCCGGACGTGATCGAGTCGGCTGGCGCGAAAAGCGGCAAGGCCCACGTGATCAAGTCGCACCACAACGTGGGCGGCTTGCCGGAAGAGATGAACCTGAAACTGGTCGAGCCACTGCGCGAACTGTTCAAGGACGAAGTCCGTCGTCTGGGCCTGGAACTGGGCCTGCCGTACGACATGGTCTACCGTCACCCGTTCCCGGGCCCGGGCCTGGGCGTGCGCATCCTCGGCGAAGTGAAGAAGGAATACGCCGACCTGCTGCGTCGCGCCGACCACATCTTCATCGAAGAACTGCGCAAGGCCGACTGGTACCACAAGGTCAGCCAGGCCTTCGTCGTGTTCCAGCCGGTGAAATCGGTTGGCGTGGTCGGCGACGGCCGTCGTTACGCCTGGGTCGTGGCCCTGCGTGCCGTGGAGACCATCGACTTCATGACCGCGCGTTGGGCTCACCTGCCTTACGAACTGTTGGAAACCGTCAGCGGCCGCATCATCAATGAAATCGAAGGCATTTCGCGCGTGACTTACGACGTGTCGAGCAAGCCGCCGGCGACCATTGAGTGGGAGTGATCCCGCTTAAGCCCTGAAGGCATAAACGCACCCAATACAAAAAACCGTGTGAATCAGTGATTCACACGGTTTTTTGTTTTTGATTACAAGGGTTTTGACCAGCCGGCCAGCTTCATGCCGCGTTGATCAAGTGCCTTGAGCAGTGCATGGATGCTGTCGAAACGTTTTTCATGGAGGTTGGGCCATGAGGGACGCTCGATGAAAAAGCGACCGGATTCGAATTCGATCGGAGTCAGCACCATCCGGTTCTCGCGGGATCGGTGGCAAAGGAAGGTTTGCCGAGGTTCTCGCTTCAAGGTGTAGAGCCCAGGTCGGGCCAGCAGTTTTTCCAGTTCCGGTCTCGTTTGCGCATACCAGGGCGTCTCCACCTGCAGCCGCAGGTCGCCCTTGGCCAGGCCGGCGGAGGCGCCACTGTGGTCGAGAAACGTTCTGCCCGGATCGGGCTCGATGCCGTTTGAGTGCCCTTGGGCAACATCCTCGACGCGCAAACCAATGGCACCCTCCAGTTCACTGACTCCCGCAACGCCCTCAAAGGTATTGGAATGAGAGTTCCCCATCAGCGCCACCCACCGGTGCGTGCCTCTTGTTGTCTGGTCGGCGCTTATCACTGTCCGGGCGTGGAAGTTCATCATTTTTTGCCGGATCGCCAGTTCGTAGGTCTGCATGCCGTCCAGTTTGTAACTGGCCATGCAGTCTATGGCCTGAACCCGGATGCCATGCTTGTTTGACTCCAGCACCAGATTGAGAAAGGTATAGCGTCCGGATGGATCGGTCAGATGCCCGAGGTCCTGACTGATCAAATACCACTCGAGATTCCGGGGCATTACCGATGTCCTGGCAAAGTTGTCCAGAGCCGCCTGGTGAAAGTCTGTCAGCAGATGTTCCAGATAGATGGTTTTTACACCGTGTCTGGCCAGGGTTTGCATATTGTCGATGAGAAACTGTTTGGCGCCGATCTCTGAATGGCTCTCGCCGACGACCAGTCCCGAAAACTCTTCGAATAGCCGGGCGATGATTGTGGGACCCGACGAGGCGGGGTCCAGCGGCGTAGCGACCGGGCGCTGAGGCAGGCGCAGATCCGCGTAGAAGCGTATGGCATCCTGTAGCAGTCGTTTTCTCAGGGCTTTGAAGTTCGCATAGGCCTCGGCGGATTCACTGACCGTAAACTCGTCTGACAGCAGGCGAGGTTCATGGCCGATGACCGCTTCTGTCAGGGCCTGACGGTGTTGAGGCAGGATGTCATACGGCGAAGTGACCTGCGGAGTATCCGTTACGGTGGATGACGGGAAAGGCATCCTCTGCGCGCTGCTTGCCGACACAGAAGGAATGGGCGGCTCGCCGATGGCTGGTGATTTGCCAGGTATGGCTTTGGGATCGATACGCACCCGCCTCAGACTCAGGCCTTCATCTTCAAGGGCTTCGGACAGTGCTTGAATGCTCTCGAAATGACGACCCGTGACAGAAGTCCAACGTGGTCGTGTCACGAAAATGCCACCTTCATCTCGCTGGACAGGGGTGTTCACCAGTTGGCCGTTGCCACTGCGGTGGACCAGCATCGACTGGCCGCGCTCGACCTGAACCATGAACATGCCTTTGCGTGGCAGCGCTTCATCGAGCGTGCGCGCGGTGGTTGTCGCGGCAGTGGCTTGCAGTTGCAGGCGCAAGTCACTCTTTATCAGGTCGACAGGCCGTTGCAGCAAATCGAATACTTTTTTACCAGGGTCGACCGTGATTCCGCGAATCGGATCCAGAGAAACTGCCTCGACACGCAGCGATGCAGCGCCTACCAGTTCACTGAGCCCGGGAACGTTTTCGAAGGTGCTGGCGCGTTCCTGGTCCACCAGCGCGACCCAGCGATGAGAGCCCCTTGCTGCCTGATCGGCCCGGATCACGGTATCGGAAAAGTAGTTCATCATTTTCCGGCTACTGATATCGGATGTTTGCTCCATGAGCGGAAAGCGCCGGCTGGCCATGCAGTCGAGGGCCTGCACGCGGATATGATTCTTCTGTGCGCTCCTGACCAGTTCAGTGTACGTGTGGGCAGAAGCTGGATCTGTATCGAGCCGTGAATCCAGAAGTTTCAGATAATCCTCCAGCGCGGGAGACATCTTGCCGGTCTTGTGGAAGGCATCGAGATCCACCTGATGAAAATCGGTCAGCAGATGATCCATGTACAAGGTCTTGACCTTCTGTTTGCTCATGACCTTCAGGTTGTCGATCAGCACTTGCCGGGCGCCGGTGGTGTTGTCCTGGCCGATTACCAGTCCGGGCGTTTCCTTGAGCACGCGCTTGCTCATCTCGGAAAAGGACGTGCCGGACTTGAATGCAGGCAGGGGTGGACGTGGGGGCTGATTCGGGGCGGCGTAGAAGTTGATGGCGTCGTCATAAAGATTGCGGCGTGTGGATTTGAACGTCTGATACAGGCGGTCACTCCCGTTGACGCTGTCCAGCGGAAAGTCATCGACACGGGCTTCTGCCAAGGGCTGCATCGTCGTTCTGGAGGCGCCGGGGACATCATAGGGCATCGGTTCTGTCGATACTTCGGGCAGCGGATCGGCAGTGTGCCCCCAGGGCCACTCACCGAAAATTTTCATGCCGCCTCTGAGTCCGGGCCGAGCGACAGGCTCCCACTGGCGTGCTTCGTTCAGGCGCACCGGCACGTTGCGATAGAACGAGTAGGGATTGGCCGGATCGATGATGACCCAACCCCGCAACTGCCCGACATAGCGAACCTGATAAAAGCCGTCGCCCGAGGCGCGGCGCATGTAGATGTACTGTTTACCGGAGGGCGTACGAATAATTTCCTTGAATTTTGGATTGCCGGCCTCAATCCGCGAAGCCTCGGTGGGCACGGTCTTGAATGAAGCGAGGAAATCCTCGGGCTGCGCAGGTAGAACCTGTTTCGGTGCGATCTCTGCCAGTTCAGGCAGTGGCGAACGGATAGCGGCCGCTGCGGAAAGTTTTTCTTCTGTGGTAATGGACAGTCCGGTTTCAGCAATGGACTCTTGCGACGCGATGACGGTATTGGTCTCGGCGATCTCCGGCAGTCGACCACTGCCCTTGATAAAGGTGGCGTTGAACAGCGTATCGATGGCAGAGAATATCGCTCCGGTCACGGCGGCCTTTCGCGCCTGAGGCGTTTTGCCATTCACGGCCTGATCGATTTGCAGACCGACGCTGGCAATGCCGGCGCCAACGACCGCCAGCGCCACTGGCCAGCCAACGGCAGCCAATGGGCCAAACATCCGGTTGAATGCGCTGAGATAACCGATCCACAGCTTTTTGCGCAGGTCGCCATTGGAATGCATCATGAATTCCGCATCGCTGATCATCCGCGCCTGCGTTGCCGTCGACAGGAAGGAAAAAATGTCCTTGTCCAACGCTTCGCCGGTATGGGCAACCAGCGTGTGATCGTTGCTGTCCCAGGTACTGACCAGCAGATCCAGGACATGGCTGAGCCCGACATTTTCGATATGCGGGGCGCGCCAGAGCTCCGAAACGATGCCTGCCAGAGGCCCCAGTACCCAGAGCCAGCGGCGATTGGCGACCGCACGCCAGGAGGTATCTTCCATGATGTCGTGATCGGCAACCTGGAAATGCGCCATGAAGCGTTTTCGATCCGAAGGCTTTCTGATCTGCGACAGCACCCACCAATGCAGGTCGCGAGCGTTCTGCAAGGCGTGCACGCCCCAGATTTCTCCCGGTACGTACAGGATGACGCCGCCCTTTCCATCGCTGATGCACAGGATATCGGTCGCAACGAAGCCGCCGATTTTCAGCAGACCCACGCGCAGGCCATCGGGCGGCAGTACCTCAACCTCAAGCATTTTGCGCGTGACCGGCCAGCTCACATTGCCGGCGATGGCTTTGACTGCCACCCTGAAATTGTCATCCGACAGTCGACCGCTTTCACGATCCTCCATCGCCTTGGCCAGGAAGGTGCATTTGGCCAGTGTCCGGAATGTCGTGCCGTGTTTGCTCCAGAAAGAGTCCACCTTTTGCCGGTAGCGGTCAGCGAAATTGATCGCCCAGAACGCCTTTAGTACATCGCTGCTGTGCAACCGGACTTCGTTGGTTTCGTTGTAGGTGCCGGCATCCGGTCCGGCGGTATAGAAACCGGCATCGGAATCCAGCAGGTCGGCGTTGTCCTGGTCGTGCACGCTGAATCGCTGGATCACCAGTTGCGGCAAGGTCATCGATTCGCGCGGGACTTCGAACAGGTGTTCCCAGCCGGTGAAAGTTCGGGGGCTGCTCTGGGCGGCCCGGAATCGATGCCAGTAAACCTGCTCCGGCTCCAGGCCTCTGATGCCATGACGATCAAGAATGTCCCTGGCAATCGCGCAGGCCATTTCGTACATGTCGGGGCAGGCCTCGACCAGTGCCGGGACCAACGCCCTTAGCGCTTTTCGGTCGTCGGAGTTGGGCAGCGTGATGTCGTTGGTTGTGTCCACAGTCTTTCCTTGAGCGTGGTGGTTGAAAAAAAACACCGCGATCATTTCAAGCCAAGGCGTGATTTGTCTGTCAGACGCCGGGACAGGTTGTTGTCGTATCAAGTCAAACGGCAGATAGGAAAACTCCGCAGCGAAGTGATCCTGACCCGGGCAGGCCGGATGAGGCCTGTCCGGTGTCGGGAAAACCATCGACACAGCGTTCGATCAGTTTGGAAGGCGGCTTTGGAGCTGCAGTCCCATTTGTTTCAACGCGCTGGATAACTGTTCAAGATTGTCGAAAGGGACACGATGGATTGAGCCCCAGGTTGGCCGATCTATGTAATACCGTCCATCAGCGAACGTCTCGATCGGGGTTTGCACCAGCTCTCCATTAACGCTGCGGTGAAACAACCGATAGGTGCCTTGAAAGCGCTCAAACATATACATGCCGGCGCGATAAAGCAGTTGGTGTATTTGCAACCCGCTTCGGCTCACAGAGGGTGCTTCCATTTTCAGAAGCACATCGGCGTACAGGGGATCGGAATTTCCGCCCATCATGGTTGGCAGCGGGTATGGGCCTCGCTCGATCTCAATACCAGGGTCTGTCGTCAACCGTTCGCCTTGTCCCGGATCCACCTCTTCGATTCGCACCCCGATGCCGCCCTCCAGTTCGCTGATACCGGCAAAGCCTCTGAAGGTGTTGGTGTTTTCTGCTCCGGTCAGCACCACCCATTTACCGACCACATTCAGCGACTGATCCATGAACATGATGTCGGTTGTGAGATGGTTGGTCGCGATCTGCTCTTCGGGGCGCGGGAGAGATACGGGTCTTTTATATACTGCCGCGCAGTCGGTAGCCTGGACTCTGATCCCGTTCTGCCGGGCGCTTTTCACCAGCGCCAGTTCGTCAAACTGCGCTGCCGGGTCGGTGCCGAGCCGGCTTAGATACTTTTCCAGGTCTTTGGACATGACCCCGGACTGGAAGTAACTGTTCAGGTCGGCCTGGGCGAAATCGCTGAGCAAACGGCGCACGTAGAGGGTCTTGACCCCTTGGCGAGCCAGAGCGGGCATGTTCTGAATCATCAGGCGCATGCTGGTGATGCGGCCAGGGGTTTCGCCGATCACCAGGCCTGGCGCTGCTTCAAGTGCCTGGGCACTGAAGTCCGCGAAGGTCGTTGAGGCGGTGACAGCCGGTATCGCCGGGCGGGGCGGCAAGGTCGCCCAGGAAAGATTGTGGAAGAAACGTCTCGCGGAAAACAGCAGTGCTCTGGCCTTCTCGGCGAAATGGGGGGCGTATCGATCCGCTGCGATCAACGTACCGTCCGGACCGACCTGCATCTGAATATGCGTTTCGCGCAGTTGCATGGCCCAGCGTTTCAGTTCTTGCCGGCGTACGGTGTCGACGTCGTAAGGTGTTCTGACGAGGCGGATGTCGTTCGAAGCCGGGGCCGGGGCCGGGGCCGAGGTTGAAGCCGAAGGCAGAGGCTCGGTGGTCAGTGGCGTCTGCGGATCGGATTGCGCGGGGAGCTGTTCCGGTTCTTCGGGTGCGGGCTCGCGTGCGTCGAGTTCCATGGCCACCTCCAGGGTGCATTGCTTGCCGAGACACTGCCCCCCGCCCTTGAGCCCCAGTTGAGTCATCCGCTCCCAGACGCCTTCACTGTTCAATCGCACCGGCAATGCATGAACCAGCTGGTTAGGTTTGACCGGGTCGACGATCGCCCAGAATCCGCCACCTTGTGAATCGTTGAAGTAGCGAACGTAATAAGCGGTGTCATTCATCACGATTGCACAGGAAGGCTCGGTGTTCAGTCGGTAAATCCCCTGATACTTGCCGGGCTCCGAGACTGGCGTCAGTCCGTCCAGCACTTCGTTGGACTGATATTTCTGCGGGATCCTCGACCCCGGCAGGTTTTCGGACGGGGCTGGCGACAACTCTTCCACGGCTGAAACAAGTTCGTTCGGCTGTTCGGATTCCAGTTCCGATGCCGTGCCGGCTTCAGTCATTTCGCTTGCCTCGATCGCTTGCGAAAATTCACCAGACTCCGTCTCCGCCAGTGCCCCGGTTCCCTTCAGAAATGGAATATTGAGCAGCGCATCGATGCCACTGAGCACCGCTGCGAGAACGCCCTCCTTGCGCTCGCCGGCAGTTTTGCCGTTGACTGCCTTGTCAATGTTCAGCCCCATGTTGGCCAGGCTGGCACCAATCACCGGTAATGCAACAGGCCAGCCCACGATGGCCATCGGTCCGAACACTTTCAACCCGGCACTGAGGTAGCCGATCCACAACTTTTTGCGCAGATCGCCATTCGAAGTCAGGGAAAAGTCGGCCTCGGCGAACATCGCATCGCGAGTGGAATCACGAAGCCAGGTGAACGCATCCTCTGTTATCGCCCGATCTGCGGCATTGACCAGGTGATGGTCTCCGTGGCTCCAGGTGCTGACCAGTCGATCTGTCAGATCGTTGATGTTCTCGCTGATCGAGTGTCGGTCAGCCAGCTGGAAATGGCCGAGAAAATGTTCACGGGGCACATTCTCTTTCAACTGTTGCAGGGCCCACCAGTGCAGGTCGGCGGGCGTGTCCAGTACATGGAATGCTTCGCTGTCTCCGGGTACATAAACGATCTGCCGTCCCTGCGAGTTGATGATGCGCAGGAGGTTGGTAGCGACATGACCGTCGATCTCCAGCATGCAGACCCGAAGGCCATGACCGGGTTCGAATTCGCTCTGCAGGGCGTGCAGGTCGACAGGCCAGGTCAGAGAGCCGCACAACGCCGTTATCACTGTCTGAAAATCTTCGTCGTTCAGATGACCGAGTTCCCGCGCTTCAACAGCCTTATGGAGGAAGTTGCATTTGGCCAGGGCACGGAACTCGCTGGCGTGGCTGCTCCAGAAGGTGTGTAGCTCGTTGCGGTAGCGCTCGCTGAAGTTGATGTGCCAGAAGTCGTTCAAAACCTCGTTGCCGTGCAGGCGCACTTCGTTGGTTGCATCGAAATTTTCGGTGTCCGGCCCTGCGGTGTAGAAACCGCCGTAGAGATCCAGCAGGTCAGCGTTGTCCTGATCCGTGGCGCGGAACCGGTGAATCACCAGTTGCGTCAGGGTCAGGCTCTCATAGGGTTTTTCGCCGTAGTGCTGCCAGCCGGTGAAGGAGACGGACAGGCTCTGTGCGGTTCTGAACCGGTGGTAATAGACGTGATCGGGGTCGAGGCCGGTGATGCCGTGTCTGGTCATCAGCTCTGTGGCGACCTGACGGGCCGTGTCGTTCAGGCTCGGGCAAGCGGTGACGACCTGCGTGGCCATGTGCCGGAGGGCGGCCTTGTCGGCGGCGTTGGGCAGTGTGCGGGTTTCTGCTGGGTTCATTGGCTCTGATCCTTGAGAAGAGAGCCCGAGAATGAGCCGTTCGTTCGAGGACAGTGCGGTACATATGTACCACCCGCAGGTGAGCGAATCTGCGGCCATCCGCCGCGTCACCCTTACTGTTTCCCAGGCGCAGGTGTATCGTATTCGCCTTTTGCGGGCGTCCCGGCCTGCGGCTGATCTGTGAGGTAGTTGTGTCCATGTCCTTTTCCCGTCGACAAATCCTCGGTGGCCTGGCCGGTCTGGCAGTGGTTGGCGCGGGAGCCGGTGGTGCGACGCGTTACTGGCTGGGCAAGGTGGCCGACGCCGATGCGGGGCATGATTATGAGTTGATCGCCGCGCCACTGGACGTCGAGTTGGTGCCAGGGCACAAGACTGAAGCCTGGGCCTTCGGCCCGTCGGCACCGGGCACCGAATTGCGCGTGCGTCAGGGTGAGTGGCTGCGTGTGCGCTTCATCAACCATCTGCCGGTGGCGACGACCATTCACTGGCACGGCATCCGTCTGCCGCTGGAAATGGACGGCGTGCCGTACGTTTCGCAATTGCCGGTGCTGCCGGGCGAATACTTCGATTACAAATTCCGGGTGCCGGATGCCGGCAGCTACTGGTATCACCCGCATGTCAGCAGCAGCGAAGAACTCGGTCGCGGGCTGGTCGGGCCGCTGATTGTCGAAGAGCGCGAGCCGACCGGGTTCAAGTACGAAAAGACCCTGAGCCTGAAAAACTGGCACATCGATGATGAGGGCAACTTCGTCGAATTCAGCATCCCGCGCGAAGCGGCCCGTGGTGGTACGGCGGGTCGGCTGTCGACCATCAACGGCGTGCCTACGCCGGTGATCGAGTTGCCAGCCGGGCAGATCACCCGCGTACGCCTGCTCAACCTCGACAACACCCTGACCTATCGCATCAACATTCCCGGCGTCGAAGCGCAGATCTATGCGCTGGACGGCAACCCGGTCGAGCCGCGCCCATTGGGCAAGGAATACTGGCTTGGCCCGGGCATGCGCATCTGCCTGGCGATCAAGGCACCGCCGGCCGGCGAGGAACTGTCGTTGCGCAACGGCCCGGTTCGCCTCGGCACTTTACGTTCGGTGGCCAACAATGACGCGCCAACCGACTGGCCGAAAGCGCTGCCGGCCAACCCGGTGGCCGAGCCGGACCTGGCCAATGCCGAGAAACTCAACTTCAATTTCGAATGGGTCGGGTCGGTGTCGGTGAATGTCGACAACGGCAAGCCGCCGAGCCTGTGGCAGATCAACGGCAAGGCCTGGGACATCACCGACAAGACCTGCGCTGACCGGCCGATCGCCAGCCTGAAACTGGGCCAGAGCTATATTTTCGAACTGAAGAACATGACCCAGTACCAGCACCCGATCCACCTGCACGGCATGAGCTTCAAGGTGATTGCGTCGAACCGGCACAAGATCGTGCCGTACTTCACCGACACCTATCTGCTGGGCAAGAACGAGCGCGCGCAAGTGGCGCTGGTGGCGGATAACCCGGGGGTGTGGATGTTCCACTGCCACGTGATCGATCACATGGAAACCGGCCTGATGGCCGCCATCGAGGTGAAGTGATGCGCCAGATTCGCCCCGCGGCGATCATCGACCGCAGCCGTGACCGCGACTTCATGCGCGAGGCGCTGGAGTTGGCGGCCCAAGGCGCAGCCCTCGGCGAAGTGCCGGTGGGCGCGGTGCTGGTGCAGGATGGCGAAATCATCGGGCGCGGCTTCAACTGCCCGATCAGCACCAGTGACCCGAGTGCTCATGCGGAAATGGTCGCGATCCGCGCCGCCGCTCAGGCTGTGAGCAACTATCGACTGCCGGGCAGCACGCTCTACGTGACGCTGGAACCGTGCAGCATGTGCGCCGGGCTGATCGTGCATTCGCGGATTGCGCGTGTGGTGTACGGCGCGCTGGAGCCGAAGGCCGGGATTGTGCAGAGTCAGGGGCAGTTCTTCACTCAGGGCTTTCTCAACCATCGAGTGTTGTATGAAGGCGGGGTGCTGGCGGAGGAGTGTGGGGCGGTGTTGACCGAGTTCTTCAGGGCGCGGCGCGCGAAACCGGCAGACTGAACACAAAACCAATGTGGGAGCGAGCCTGCTCGCGATAGCGGTCTGACATTCAATACTTCGTGGCTGTCAGATCCAATCGCGAGCAGGCTCGCTCCCACAGGTTTTGTGGTGTTTGGAAGATTTACTTCTTCGCGACAATCACCGCCCGCATCGGCGCCGGCAGCCCTTCGATCGTCTTGCTGTGATCATCCGGATCAAGGAAGTCGCTCAACGACTGATACTTCATCCACTCGGTCCCGCGCTGTTCTTCAACGGTGGTGGTGCTCACATCCACGCATTTCACATCGGTGAAACCGGCACGACGCAGCCACAATTCCAGCGCCGGCACCGACGGCAGGAACCACACATTACGCATCTGCGCATAACGGTCTTCCGGCACCAGCACTTGATGTTTGTCGCCTTCGACCACCAGCGTTTCCAGCACCAGTTCGCCACCCTTCACCAGGCAATCCTTCAGTGCCAGCAAATGCTCGATCGGTGAGCGGCGGTGATAGAACACGCCCATGGAAAACACCGTGTCGAAGCCTTCCAGATTCGGCGGCAGGTCTTCGAACGGGAACGGCAGGTGCCAGGCATTCGGCTCTGACAGATAACGCTGCACTGCCTGGAACTGGCAGAAGAACAGCCAGTTCGGATCGACGCCGATCACGCTGTCGGCGCCGGCACCGAGCATGCGCCACATGTAATAGCCGTTGCCGCAACCGACATCGAGGATGCGTTTGCCCTTCAGATCCAGATGCGGGGAGACCCGCGACCACTTCCAGTCCGAGCGCCATTCGGTGTCGACGTGCACGCCGAACAGATCGAACGGCCCCTTGCGCCACGGCGACAGGCCCATCAGCGCGGTGCGCATCTGGGCGCGGGTTTCGTCGTCGCAATCGGTGTCCAGCTTCAGGCCGTCGAGCAGGTCGACTTCGGTCGGCTGGATCTTCGGCAGGGCGTCCAGCGCACTTTGCCAGCGCTCCAGATCGCCGTGGCCTTTTTCCATTTTCTTGTCGAGCTGCACTTGCAGGGTGTTGGCCCATTCGGCCAGCGGCGTGCCGGCCAGACGGCGGGCGAGGGGGGACAGATCAATCATGGCAAGGCAATCAACGAGGCAAAGTTAAGACACTGGAACCACGGCACGACTTTCGAGAACCCGGCGGCCAGCAGGCGCTCGCGGTGTTCTTCGAGGCTGTCGGGCTTCATGACGTTTTCGATGGCGCTGCGCTTCTGGGCGATCTCCAGTTCGCTGTAGCCGTTGGCGCGTTTGAACGCGACGTG
Organism: Pseudomonas sp. IT-P2; assembly: GCF_949767575.1. NCBI lineage: Bacteria > Pseudomonadati > Pseudomonadota > Gammaproteobacteria > Pseudomonadales > Pseudomonadaceae > Pseudomonas > Pseudomonas sp. IT-P2. The sequence goes on from NZ_CATKQA010000022.1 coordinate 63,234, forward strand.
CAGGTCGGTCAGCAGCGCGTGTTCTTCGGCATCGTTGAAACGCAGCTTCTCCGACAGAATCAGGGCGCCGCCCGGCAGCAACGATTGGCGAATGCGCGAGAGCAGCGCCGTGCGCTGATCCGGGGCGATGAATTGCAGGGTGAAGTTCAGCGCCACCACCGAAGCCGGTTTGAAATCGAGGGCGAGGATGTCGCCTTCGATCACTTCGACCGGCAGCAACTCCTGGAACATCGAATCCTGACCGTTGAGGTATTCGCGGCAGCGCTCGACCATGGCGGCCGAGTTATCCACCGCGATCACCCGGCAACCGTCAGTGCGCACATGGCGGCGCAGGGCTTGGGTCACCGCACCGAGCGATGAGCCGAGGTCGTAGAGCACGCTGTTCGGTTGGGCGAACTGCGCTGCGAGCACACCGAGGTTTTCGACGATGGTCGGGTAACCCGGCACCGAACGCTTGATCATGTCCGGGAACACCCGCACCACGTCTTCGTTGAAGGCGAAGTCAGGCACCTGGGCCATCGGCTGGGCGAAAATGCGATCGGGTTCTTTGCTCACGGCGGTTCCGGCGGTGTCGATGAAAAGGCCGGCATTTTAGCCAAACTGACGCGCAGATGCGCGGGTTGTCTGATAAACCGCTTTGCAGCGGGTGATCGTTCCCACGCTCCGCGTGGGAATGCATCCCGTGACGCTCTGCGTCACTTACGCAAAGACGCAGCGCGTAGTAACGATCGGTTTCAGAGGTCGGGACGTTTGGTTTGGGAGAACGCCGATGCCGCAATCCCCCACTGCCCCAGCCAGTAGCTGAGGATGATGATGTAAGGCGCCGCATTGAACGGTGACACGAACCGGTTGATGCCGATCACGCTATCGGAGAACACGAACGCCACCGCGCCGCCCGCCGCCAGCAACGCCGAACGCTGAGGTACGCCGCTGCCGAGCCGGGCCAGGGCGCGCCAGAGCATGGCGCTGATGGCCATTCCGTAAACGATCACCGGCACGGTCAGCGGCCCCAATCCGCTGGAGATCAGGATGCCCAACAGCACAGCGCCGACACTGAGCGCCAGGATCAGCGGCAGCAGGGCCAGGCGCCGGCAATCGCTGAGGTAAGCCTTGAGATACGCCAGATGCGCGACCAGAAACGCACCCAGGCCAAACACGAACAAATCCCCCGGCCACGCCAGCAGCACATCGCCGATCAACGAGAAAATCAGACCGAGGCTGATCCAGCGGCGATAGTCGCTGGGCGGCGCATCATGCAACCAGCCAAGCAGGGCCAATACCGGCAACGGTTTGACCAGCAGACACAGCAGCGCCGCATGGGTGCTGAGGCCATAGAGAAAGGTCACTGCGCCCATCAGCGCGAGGATCAGCCAGCCCACGATCAGTTCACCGAAATGGCGCAGTCAAAGGTCTCCACCGGCAACACTTCCGGCGCCCAGGGTTGCTGCGAAGTCAGGCGCAGACGCCCGGTGCCGGGGGCGAAAGCCTGGAAGCGCCAGGTCGAGAGACCGGCCGCGCCGACCACGCCGGCATCTTCCGGATTGCTGTAGACCTCGGGGCTGAGGGCGCGCAATACGCCGCCGGCGGAATCCTGGATGGCCCAACGGTAGCCGGTGGTGGGGTTGCTCGGGAGCATGACGATCAGGTTCTGCCCGTTGGTCAGCCGCACCGGGCATTGGCTCTGTTTTTCCACGGTCACGTTGGTTTTCGGTTGCGTGGCGCAGGCGGCCAGCAGAGCGATGGACAGCGGGACAAACAGGCGAAGGGGGGACATGGATTCAGTGGCTCCGGCGTTGGCGACGAACGGCGAGCATAACTGAAGATGAGACAAAGTGTGACCAAAGCCGAGCAGGCCAAGGCTGCGCGCTGTCGATCAGCCTGAGTCTGGGGAGTGTTTATCCACTAACGTCGAGTTGCACCTGAATAGGATCGTGATGGCCGTGGAAATCAAGTTCAAAATCAATTCGATATTTCCTGTTGGTGTTGTCCAACTCGGAAGTAAACGTTCCCCTGTAGGCGTACTGTGTTCCCTTTATGTTGAGGTAGAAAACTTCCAGTAACTTCTCACCTCTCTTGAATTCGTGCTCGCCGTCAGGCGTTGATGGATCAATTGTAAGTTTGATTGACTGTCCATTCGGAAAACCCAGTTCCTTGGATCCTTCGATTGTTATGTAGCCTTGTTCTTGCTTTACCGCGATATGGTCGGTTTCGAAGAGTTTTTGGCCATTTTGTGTAACCGTAAAATAATCGGACATATTCGATTGTGTTGACATTGATGGACTCCCTGAATGACTAAGTTCGAAAGGGAAGTCTGGAGGGAGATGTGGCGACAGGCTACTGTAGTAATTGACAGTTTTTTATCGTTTTTTGCGATATCGAATCTTCGCTTGGTTATTTAGACCAAGGCATTCCAATAGAGGCAATGCCTTGGTTACACCGGGTTAAAACAAGACCTTCGCCACATCCGCAAACTTCTTGGCGAAATGTACGGTAATGCCTTCCTTCAGGTAGTCCGGCAACTCTTCAAAGTTTCCGCGATTCGGCTCCGGCAGAATCAACTCGAAGATCTTCTGCCGCCGCGCCGCAATCACCTTCTCGCGCACCCCGCCAATCGGCAGTACATGCCCGGTCAGCGTCAGCTCGCCGGTCATCGCCACACCTTTTTTCGGCGGCTGGTTACGGGCGAGCGAGAGCAGGGCACTGGCCATGGTCACGCCGGCGCTCGGGCCGTCTTTCGGGGTCGCGCCTTCCGGCACGTGCAGGTGGACGAAGGCTTCGTCGAAGAATTTCGGATCGCCACCGTAGGATTTCAGGTGCGAACTGACGTAGCTGTAGGCGATCTCCGCCGACTCCTTCATCACATCGCCCAGTTGCCCGGTGAGTTTGAAACCGCGATTGAGCGTGTGAATCCGCGTGGCTTCGATCGGCAGGGTCGCACCGCCCATGCTGGTCCACGCCAGGCCGGTAATCACACCAGTGCCGGACAGCACTTGCTCGTTGCGAAACACCGGATGGCCGAGGGACGCTTCGAGGTCTTTCGGGCCGATCTTGATCACCGCTTTCGGATCCTCGATCAGCTTCATCACTGCTTTGCGCACCAGTTTGCCCATCTGTTTTTCCAGCTGGCGCACGCCGGCTTCACGGGCGTAGCCGTCGATCAAGGCTTTGAGCGCCGTGTCGCTGATGCTCAGGCTGCCCTTGGACACGCCGGCCTTTTCCAGCAGTTTCGGCCACAGGTGACGCTTGGCGATGGCGACTTTTTCTTCGGTGATGTAGCCCGAGAGGCGAATCACTTCCATCCGGTCCAGCAACGGGCCGGGAATCGAATCCAGGGTGTTGGCGGTGCAGACGAACAGGACTTTCGACAGGTCCATCCGCAGGTCCAGATAGTGGTCGAGGAATTCGACGTTCTGTTCCGGATCAAGCGTTTCCAGTAGCGCCGAGGCCGGGTCGCCCTGGTAGCTCTGGCCCATCTTGTCGATCTCGTCGAGCATGATCACCGGGTTCATGACTTCGACGTCTTTCAGCGCCTGCACGAGTTTGCCCGGCTGCGCGCCGATGTAGGTGCGACGGTGGCCCTTGATTTCGGCTTCGTCGCGCATGCCGCCGAGGCTGAAGCGGTAGAACGGCCGGCCGAGGGATTCAGCGATGGATTTACCGACGCTGGTTTTACCCACGCCCGGCGGGCCGACCAGCAACACGATGGAGCCGCTGATTTCGCCTTTATAGGCACCGACCGCGAGGAATTCGAGGATCCGGTCCTTGATGTCCTCGAGCCCTGCGTGGTGCTTGTCCAGCACCTTGCGCGCGTGCTTGAGGTCAAGCTTGTCCTCGCCGTACACGCCCCATGGCACCGAGGTCGCCCAGTCGAGGTAATTGCGGGTGACCGCGTACTCCGGCGATCCGGTTTCGAGGATCGACAGTTTGTTCATCTCTTCTTCGAGGCGCTTCTGTACCTGCGTCGGCAGGACCTTGCCTTCCAGGCGCTGCTCGAACTGTTCGAGGTCGGCGCTACGGTCGTCCTTGGTCAGGCCGAGTTCCTGCTGGATGACCTTGAGCTGTTCCTTGAGGAAGAACTCGCGCTGGTGCTCGCCGATCTTGCGGTTCACTTCGGCGGAGATTTCTTTCTGCAGGCGTGCGACTTCGACTTCCTTGCGCAGCATCGGCAGGACTTTTTCCATGCGCTTGAGCATCGGCACGCAGTCCAGCACTTCCTGCAGCTCATTGCCGGTCGCCGATGTGAGGGCGGCGGCGAAGTCGGTCAGCGGCGACGGATCGTTGGGGCTGAAGCGGTTGAGGTAGTTCTTCAGCTCTTCGCTGTACAGCGGGTTGAGCGGCAGCAGTTCCTTGATCGCGTTGATCAGCGCCATGCCGTAGGCCTTGACCTCGTCGGTCGGCTCGGTGGGCTGGTGCGGGTATTCGACTTCAACGAGATAGGGCGGGCGGTGGTGTTTGAGCCAGGTCTTGATGCGTACGCGGCTCAGGCCCTGGGCGACAAATTGCAGTTTGCCGTTTTCGCGGCTGGCGTGGTGCACCTTGACCAGGGTGCCGTATTGCGGCAACGCCTTGGTGTCGAAGTGGCGCGGGTCTTCCTGGGGTGTGTCCATGAAGAACAGGGCCAGGGAGTGGTGTTCGGATTTGCTGACCAGTTCGAGGGTTTCGGCCCAGGGTTCTTCGTTGACGATGACCGGCAGGACCTGGGCCGGGAAGAACGGGCGGTTGTGGATCGGGATGATGTAGACCTTGTCCGGCAGGTTCTGGCCGGGCAGGGCCAGGCCTTTGCCGGGGACGTGGTGTTCGATGTGTTCGGCGTCGGTTTCGGTGATGTCGTCGGGGTTTTCGGGGAATTCTTGCTGGTCGCTCATGGGGCACCTGCGCAATTGGGTATGGCTGTTAGATGGGGCAGGGGTTGGGTGGTTTCAATGGGGGTGGGTGTTTCTGCTTGTGTGTTCAGGGTTTTGACAGGGTTTTGGGGGGTGGGCTTGGCGGCCTTTGGGCCGGCCATGCTGTATTGGGGTTGTGTGCATATCCGTTTCTGCGGGTGTTGCGGCTGGCGGTTCCGCTCTTACAGCGGGTCACTTTGGCAAACGCCCCAAAGTAACCAAAGGTCTTGGCCCCTGCGTTCGGCGCCTCGCTGTGGCTCGGCGTCCCTTCGTTCCGGGATTCATCCGGGGGCATCGCCTACGGTTTGCTTCGCTGCACCTCCTCTCGATGCATGCGGCTGCGCCGCACGGTCGCTGCGCTCCCACCCCCGGATAAATCCCTCCACTCAGCCTTCCGATGGGGCCGGCACGTCAAGAGCTTTACTCGAGCTAACGCTCATCGTGTTGAGTGGTGAAGAGCAGGGAAGAGCAGGGAAGACCAGAGGGAGAAGGTGATGGTGAGAGGAGGAGGGAGCCGATTGGGGCTCTAAGACCTGAGTTCGACTCGGTATCTCACGTCGGCGTACCTCTCCCAAACAACGCGGTCAGTCCCCTCTCCCTCCGGGAGAGGGCTAGGGTGAGGGCAGCGTCATGACTGACTCACCACAAGCCTGACTCCCGCAGAGACCTCATCAGCATTTATGCCGGATATCGACTGACCTCGACGTTATTGATCGTTCCCACGCTCTGCGTGGGAATGCAGCCCGGGACGCTCTGCGTCCCAATCGATCTGCCAGCGAATGCGGTCTGTGGCTGGCAGTCGATTTTGTCAGGGTCGCTTAGCTGGGTGTTGGGTAACGTTGTACTTCGACGTTATCCAGCACCCGATTCACCGCCAGTTCCGCCAGCATGATCACCTGCTGAATCCCGAGGATCCGATGTCGCTGCGGCGTATCGACAAAAGCCGCTACATCACTGGCCATGACGCTGGCGGTGGCCAGGGACTCACAGGCATGGGCCAACAGGCTTTCATCGTCCATGTCTGGCGAGATCTGGAACATCTGGCTCGGTCGGCGACCGGGGCATTTTTTGGGGATGGGATTGAAATGGTGGTCGAGCGCGCGTTCGGCGGCTTCGTGGAGTTTCTTTGAATCAGGGGATTCGTAGGGCGAGGTGTCGTTTGATTCGGGGGGATTGGGTGTTGGTTTTTTCATGGTGGAACTCCAAGTGACAAATTGAGCTACCACGAATCGCTGCGAAACGATGGAGGGTGGCAGCTGTGCGCGGGTTCGCAGACCGGATCACTCGGAAAACTCCGGCATACCCGAAGGTATCCCGCGCACAGCCACCATAAGCAAACGAGAAATACCGAAGCACTCCAGTTTGGGGTGGCGATTATGCACCAAGTGAACTGCACGGACTGCGACGCCCGTTCGCTGAATGTTTCAGCGACCCCCAAAGCCTATCCACCCCATTTCCGAGCCACAACCGACGCGACATGTCAGAAACATCCCCTGCAAACACCCCGTCTGTAGGACATAAACACCCCGTTTAAAAAAACGCAGCCCACAAAAAAAGGCGACACCCCTCTCAGGGCATCGCCTTTCCTTTACCGCCGCTAAAGCTTATTCCGGCAGTTTGTAAGCAATCACATAGTCACCCATCTTGGTGCCCAGCGAGCCGTGACCGCCCACCACGAGCAGAACGTATTGCTTGCCGTCCTTGCCGGTGTAGGTCATCGGAGTCGCTTGACCACCCGCGGGCAGACGCGATTTCCACAGTTCTTTACCGGTGTTCACGTCGTAGGCGCGCAGGTACTGGTCGAGGGTGCCGCTGAGGAAGCCGACGCCGCCGGCAGTGACGATCGAGCCGCCCATGCTTGGCACGCCCAGAGTGAAGCCGATCGGGATTGGCGAGCTGTCGCGGCTGGTGCCGTTCTTGCGTTTCCAGACGACTTTGCCGGTGGTCAGGTCGATACCGGCGACGTAGCCCCAGGCCGGGGCCTGGCACGGTACGCCGAGTGGCGACATGAACGGGTGCATGATCACCGCGTATGGCGCGCCGGTGTTCGGTTGCACGCCAGCGGTTTCGCTCTCGCGTTTGCTGCCGGCGGCGACTTTTTCGCGTGGCACCATTTTCGAGACGAAAGCCATGTAGTTCGGGCTGGTGAACAGCATCTGGCGAACCGGGTCGACCGAGACGCCGCCCCAGTTGAACACACCGACGTTACCCGGGTAGATCAGGCTGCCCTGTTCCGACGGAGGCGTGTATTGGCCTTCGTAGCGCAGTTCCTTGAACTGGATGCGGCACAGCATCTGGTCGAACGGGCTGGCGCCCCACATGGCTTTTTCGGTCAGTTCCGGGGCCAGCAGGTTCAGGTCCGAACGGGCCTGGGTAGGGGCGGTGTGGTCGCCTTTCACGGCGCCTTGGGGAACCGGGATTTCCTTGATCGGGATGATCGGCGTGCCGTCGCGACGGTCGAGGACGTACAGGCTGCCCTGTTTGGTCGGGGCGATCAGCGCAGGTTTGATGCCGTCGGCGGTTTTCATGTCCAGCAGGGTTGGCTGGCTGCCGACGTCCATGTCCCACAGGTCATGGTGGGTGAACTGGTAGTTCCAGCGCACTTTACCGGTGGCCAGGTCCAGAGCCACGACGCCGGCGCTGAATTTCTCGGCGCCCGGGGTGCGGTCGGCGCCCCATTGGTCCGGGGTCTGGTTGCCCAGTGGCAGGTAAACCATGCCGAGTTTTTCATCGACGCTGGCCAGCGACCACATGTTGGCCGAGTTGCGGCTGTAGGTTTCGCCTGGCGCCAAAGGCTCGGTGGCGTCTGGCTTGTCGCTGTCCCAGTTCCAGACGAGGTGACCGTCACGCACGTCGAACGCGCGGATCACGCCCGATGGCTCGTTGGTCGATTCGTTGTCGGTCACGTGGCCGCCCATGATCACCAGATCACGGGTGATCGCGGCAGGCGAGGTGGAGTAGTAGCCACCGGCGGTGAACGGGCCGATACCCTGGGTCAGGTCAACCACGCCGTTGGTGCCGAAGCCTTCGCAGATCTTGCCGGTGTCGGCGTTCAGTGCGATCAGGCGTGCATCGGCGGTCGGCAGGTACAGGCGACGCGGGCAGGCCTGGGCGACGGCTTTGCCGGCCTCGGAGATGACAGCGGAGGCTGCGTTTTCAGACTTGGCGTACGCGGCTTCGTCGTAGTACGACACGCCACGGCAGGTCATGTGGGCGAAGCCCTTGAAGCCGACCGGGCTCTTGATCTGCGGGTCGAAACGCCACAGTTCCTTGCCGGTGTCCGGGTCCAGCGCCAGCACTTTGCTGTGGGCGGTGCAGGCGTAGAGCATGCCGTTGGCTTTGAGCGGGGTGTTTTCGTTGGTCAGCTCGACCGGGTCATCGGCGGTCGGCAGGTCGCCGGTCTGGATGCGCCAGGCTTCCTGCAGTTTGCCGACGTTGGCCGGAGTGATCTGCTTGAGTGGCGAGTAGCGGTCACCGAACTCGGTGCGGCCATAGGCCTGCCAGTCGCCATCAGGCATGGCTGGCGCGGTGCTGGTGGTGTCGGCGGTGTCGCGACCCAGTTCGCCAAAGATTTCGCCCGGGTGGGTGAAGAGGCTGGCCAGGGCGGTGACGCCGGCCAGAATCACGGCCACGGTCAAACCGCCGGTGCCCATCGGCGCCGGGCCTGCGAGCAGCAGCGGACGACGGAACCACGGCAGCAGCATCACGAAACCGAGGACAAACCACAGCGCCAGACGCGGCACCAGTTGCCACCAGTCCAGGCCGACTTCCCACAGCGCCCAGACGGTGCTGGCGAACAGCACGATGGCGTACAGGCCCAATGCTGCGCGGCGACGCATCAGCATCAGAATGCCGGTCAGCGTGATGCCGATACCGGCCAGCAGGTAATACAGCGAGCCGCCGAGCGTACTCAGCTTGATTCCCCCGGCCAGCATGGCCAGGCCCATCAGCAGAAGCAGAATGCCGAGCAGGTTCGGCAGAAGACGGCTTCGACTCGAAGCACCTTCAGTGCTCATAGTGTGATTCTCCGTGACGTTTATGTAGTCCCGCGCTGTAGTCACTTTAGATGACGATTGGGCGCAGGCATGGTTCAGATAAAAACTTGTCTTGCTATCGAATTTCTTTCGCAGGACTGAGCCGCGTGCGCTGGATTAGAACGACGATTGGATCTTGATCCCGCCGATCAGCGCGTCGTCGACCTTGTCCACACCGCCCGGATGGCGGATGTATTGCAGGTTCGGGCGCACGGTCAGCCAGTTGGTGACGTGCACGCCGTAATAGAGTTCGGCGCTGTATTCGGTGTCCTGTGGGGGCAGGAAGGACGGATCGTCGTAGTCGTAGACAGCGCGGGCCTGGTTGGTCGCCTCGGCGTTCTTGCGGTACGCCGGGTTGACGTGGACGCGGGCCAGGGCGAAGCCGATGTCATCTTTTGCGCGGGCGTCGAACGGGCCCTTGTAGACCACACCGGCCTGGACGTAGTTGTCGATGGCGTTGGTCTTCTTGTCGTGCATCGTGCCGTTGGCGAACACGCTCAGACCACGGGAGTTGTCGCTGGCCACGCTGGTGATCTGTTGCTGCACGCCGAGCCACACGCCGTGTTTGCTCGAAGCGCTGCGATAGGCTTCGCCGCTCAGGGCAGCGGGCTGGCCGTTGCTGTCTTTATAGGCGTCGGTGGCCTTGGCGTTGCTGTAGTAGTAACCGGCGCGGTATTCGCCCGGCAGGCCGTTGAGCTTCGGTTTCCACACCAGTTCGATCGGCAGGATCGCGCCCTGGGTGCCGCTGCCGCTGAGCTTGAAGCCGTTGCCGCGATCGAGGTTCGACGGGTTCTGCTCATAGGCGCCGACTTGCGCGTACAGCTCTGGCGTCAGGTGATATTTGACGCGCAGCGCCCATTGGCTGACCGGCCAGTTGTACCAGATACCGCCGACCCAGTTGCCGACCTGCGAACCGCAGAACGCCAGGTTCTGGAAGTCGCACGGGAAGCTGTTGAAGTCTTCGCCTTCACCGAAGCGGCCGACCTTGATGTCGAGCTTCTGGTCGAAGAATTTCTGCTGGTACCACATCTGCGTCAGGCGGGTGGTCTGGCCACGACCCCATACTTCCTGGGCCGAGGTGAAGCCGCCGACGCGCGGGTCGTTGATGCGGTCGTTGCTGATGTTGTTGCCGCTGCGTTTGGTCACGGTCAGCTGGAATTCAGCGTCGTTCCAGCCCAGCAGCTTTTGCAGGTCCAGGTGGGTGCCGAGGCCCCATTGGTCGCTGTAGCGGGCGGTGCGGTCGTGGTCGTAGCCGCCGTGCAGGTTGCTGCCCATTTCGCCGGTGTAGTCGAGCTTGAAGTCGATACCTTTCGCCGAGAGTTCGCTGCGGGTGCCGTTCCAGTCACCGAGCATCCACGATGATTCACTGTCGAAGGCCGGGGCGGCCTGAGTGCAGGTGGCGAGGCCAAGGGCGGTGCAGCCGCCGATCAGGCGCAGGGTTGAGATAGCGCTGTCTCGGGAGAACGGAAAATCGGGCATGAATAGGGTCTTTCTTGATCTTTTTGGGGGATAAGCTGGCCGCTACGATTTGACGCAGGCAGTGAAGCGGTTCAGCAGAAGGGCGGCAGGATAATGTCCTGTTACAAAAACACAAAGGGCTTTTGCTGACATGAACCCTTTCGGATTCGGTAACAGTGCGGCAATACAGCGCATTGCGGGCATTGGCGCAGACCTGCGATCTTCTCCGGTTGGCCTACATTTAACCCAAGGGCTTCCACCCGCCCATGCCCTCGGCTAAGGTGCGCGGCTTCTGTATTTTCACTTCGCCCAAAGGCCCGGCATGAACGACCACAACCCCGATCCGCTGCACGGCGTGACCCTCGAACAGATCCTCAATGCACTGGTGACCCACTACGAATGGTCGGGCCTGGCCGAGCGCATCGACATCCGTTGCTTCAAGAGCGATCCGACCATCAAGTCGAGCCTGACCTTTTTGCGCAAGACGCCATGGGCGCGGGAGAAAGTCGAGCGGCTGTACGTGAAACTGATGCGCACCAAGCGACCACTCTGAGATGGACGCCGTATTGCGGCGACGCCTGATTACTTCGGCTGCGGTGCTGGGCTGGGCCGGGCTGGTGATTCAGCTGTACCTGATTTTCTTCGCCCGGCTGAGCGTCGGCGCCAGTCTGCTGGGCGGGCTGGTGAGTTTTTTCAGTTACTTCACCGTGCTCACCAACACCCTGGTGGCGGTGGTGCTGACCTGCGCGGTGACCGAGCGCGAATCCGCTGCGCGGCGCTGGTTTCTGCAACCGTGGGTCAGCAGCGGGATTACCGTCAGCATCGCGGTGGTGGGCCTGGCTTACAGCATTCTGCTACGACATCTGTGGCATCCGCAGGGTTGGCAGTTTATCGCCGACGAATTGCTCCACGACGTGATGCCGCTGCTGTTTCTGGCTTATTGGTGGTTGTGCGTGCCGAAGGGCAGCTTGCGTCTGAAGCATCTGCCGCTGTGGCTGATTTATCCGCTGGTGTACTTCGCCTATGCGCTGCTGCGCGGGCATTTGCTGGGGGCTTACGCGTACCCGTTCATTGACGTGGCGCTGTTGGGTTATCCACAGGTGTTCGTTAATGCCGGGGGGATTCTGCTGGGGTTTGTGCTGATTGCGTTGCTGGTGATCGGGATTGATCGCTGGAAGGGGCGGCGCTTTTAGCAGCGCCGCCGCTCGTATTCACTCTTCTTCGGAGCCTTCTGCGCGCCAGTAACCGACCGCTTTGACGAACTTCTCGTCGAGTCCGTGCTCATCAAGCAGCACCCGGCGGATCTGCCGCGAAACCTTGGTCTCGGTCGCCACCCACGCATACAGATTGCCCTTGGGCACCTGCAATTGTTTGACGGTGGTCAGCAGATTGTCTTTGCCGCCCTCGCGCAAAACCCAGATCACGTTGACCTGCGCCGCGCTTTCCAGCGTTTGCTGCTCCTTGCCGTTTTCCACTTCGATGACCACCAGCGCCTTGCGATTGGCCGCCAGCCCTTCGAGGCGGCGGGCGATGGCGGGCAGGGCGGTTTCGTCGCCGATCAGCAGGTAGCTGTCGAAGATGTCCGGCACGATCATCGAGCCACGCGGGCCGCCGATGTGCAGGAATTGTCCGGGCTTCGCCTGTTCGGCCCAGGTCGAGGCAGGGCCGTCGCCGTGCAGGACGAAGTCGATGTCCAGCTCAAGCTTGTCGAGGTCGTAGCGGCGCGGGGTGTAGTCGCGCATTTCGGGCATCGGCACGTCGCTCTTGCCGGCGCCGAGCACCAGGGTTTCCAGCGCCGCGGCCTGTTCGGCGTTCTGCGGGAACAGCAGTTTGACGTGATCGTCGGTACCGAGGCTGATGAAGCCGGCCAGTTCCGGCCCGCCGAGGGTGATGCGGCGCATGCGCGGAGTCAGGTCGACGACGCGCAACACTTCCAGGCGGCGACGTTTGATTTCGTGCATCACACGATGGATGCCTTGGGTCTGTACTTCAGTCATTCGACTTTCTCCGGGGCAGATTGAACGGCGGGGCCGTCGACGATGGCTTTGGCGGTGTCATTGAGCAGGTCGCGCACCCGCAGGATTTCTTCCGGGCTCCAGCGTCCGTGGTGCATCTGCAGGGCATGGCGCAGGTTATGCACCGCTTCGTGGATTTCCGGCGGGCGATCATGGCCGCGTAGCGAGCGCTTGCTGACGTCGATGCGCATGCGCACGCCGTCCAGGGCCACCGCCTGTTCGCTCAGGGACTGGCGACCGGCATCGGTCACGGCGTAGCGTTTTTTCCCGCCCTCGGCATCGCCGCTGATCATTTCGCTTTCTTCAAGGAAGGTCAGGGTCGGGTAGATCACGCCGGGGCTGGGGCTGTAGGCGCCGTCGAACATGGTTTCGATCTGGCGGATCAGGTCGTAGCCATGGCAGGGCTGTTCGGCTATCAGCGCCAGCAACAGCAGTTTCAGATCGCCGGGCGCAAACACCCGTGGTCCGCGACCGCCGCGTTCGCGACCGTGGCGTTTTTCGAAGCCGTCACGGCTGTCGCCATGCTCGCGGTGGGGGGAATGATGGTCTCTCATTTCAGTCTTCTCTCGTCATATTTAGATACAACGTAAGATATATCTTTAGGTTGCGGCAAGCGTTTTTTTCACATCGCGCTTGCGCCCTGACGAGTGGCTGCCCAGCCTCAAGAGCTTTTTCGCGAGCCCACGAAGCGAGTGGCTTTCTGTAAACGCAATGACCACAAAGTTAAAGTTGTCACTCTATAAATGATTGAGCATATGCTCTAGAAAGTGCCATTATCGCCGGGTTTGTTAGTTGCAATTGCTGTATGGTTTTTTATCAGAAAGTGTATGTAGGGTCTGGCTTACAGTTAGTGACATGAATATTTGAAAATGCGCGTTTTTTCTTTCTGGATGTGAGCATGTTTAACTACATGTTCGTGGGAAGTTGCCTGCTTACTTTCCGGTGATAACCGTCGATCATGCCCCGGCGTTGAAAGTTCAAACCGGCGCGAACCGTCCGGGCAAGTGTTGTTTGAACTTTCAATGCTCCATCCTTTAAAAAGACAGGGTATGAATGATGTTCAAGAAAATCGCAATGGCTGCTCCACTGGCTGCATTGGCACTGGGTTCTTCCATGGTATTTGCCGCCGGTGAAGCGCGTCACTCCATCAGCCTGGTGGCCCACGTGCCAACCAACGGTTTCTACGTGGTGCCGGTCGACCCTGACCTGGTCAGCAAGGATCAGGACATGAGCTTCAGCCCGATTACCGGCACCATGAAACCGGTCAACGGCTTCTTCGATGTGCGCAACAACAACGGCTCGGTACACGGTTCTCTGGAAGGTGTACCGAAACTGGTTGGGGGTTCGAGCATTATCGATCTGGAAGTCAAGTTCAATAATGTGGTGCTCACCCAAACTCCGCAAATGGTCGTCGGTGAAGCCGAGTCCGATGTGAACTATCGTGCGCCGGTAAGTATTACCGCCAAAGGCACTAACTTCACCCCGGGTGACTACACCGGTTCGGTGACCATGATGTTTGACGCTGTTACTCCGGTGGCCGGCGTCAAGCTCTGACTTCTGAAAAGTAACGAAAGCCGACTGACAGAACTTTCTGTCAGTCGGGCTTCTTGTGTGTTTTGTAATCAGAGTAACTGTTCATGTTTCCGATGACGCCCATCGCGGCTGCGCTTGCGTTGCTGTTTTGTGCCGCAGCTGTGGCGGCACCTGCGGCTTCCGGTACGACACCGCGAAGCCTGTTGGCTCAGGCCAAAGGTTTGCCGACGGATTTTGAAGAGCACTTTTTTGATGTTCCCCTGGCCGTGCGGGTGGAGCTCGATCAGCAACCGCTGGGCGAGGCCATGGTGGTCTTGTCCCGTGACGATCGCCTGACACTGCTGGAATTCACCGATACCCATGACAGTCGTTTCAGTGCTGCAGAACGCGACGTCTGGGCCAGCTACCTGAAACCGGGGGTTGCCCTCGGCGCCTGCACCGGGCAGTGCCCCGAACAGATGCTGGCGGTGCACTACAACCTGGAGAGCTCGCTGGTATCGATCGTCACCGAAAACGCCGAGCGCGACACCGAGGCCAAGCGCTTCTATGACCAGCCCGACGGCGGCAGCAGCGGTCTGATCGTGCGCAACCAGCTCAATCTCAATGGTGGCCAGGAACAGGATCTGGGCGGGCGTTTCGGCCTGGAAGCCAGCGCCAGCCTCGGGAACTGGAGCCAGACATTCAACATGCAGCTGGCCCGTCTGGGCGGACCGGATGACCAGCTGTATCACGCCGTGCATGAACTGCACACGCAGCGTGAGCTGCAGGGCAGTTTCGTGCGTCTGGGCTACTTCACGCCGGCATCCGAAGGCCTGACCCGTCAGCCCCGCACATTTGGTACAAGTCCTGATACGACCGTGGGCGTGATGTACGGCAGTTCGGACAGCCTGGCGATCAATTCGCCAAAGCCGAGCATCTATCCCATCTATGTGACGGCCAACCGTCAGGCATCGGTGGAGGTCTATCGCGACGGGCTGTTGATCAATACGCAGTCGGTGCCGGCAGGCTTGCAGACCCTCGACACCCGGCCGTTGCCCGGCGGAATCTATGAAGTCGAAGTGCGCCTGATCGAGGATGGCCAGACCACCTCGACCACCCAGGAGCTGGTGTACAAGCCGAACAACTGGCGCAACCTCGACGAGCGCTGGCGCTACAACCTGTTCGCGGGGCAGGAAGCCAAGCTGCTCAGCAACTGGGACCGCCAGGCCAGCGGCGACCCCACGGCGGGGGCGTCGATCAATTACCTGTGGCACCCACGGGTGATTCTCGGACTCTCGGCTCGCCAGATCCGCGAAAAGCTGCAATACGGCACCTCCATCGACTGGACGCTGGCCAACAGCGTCAGCCTGTACGCCAACGTTTACCAGACTGAAGACCACGGCACCGGTCTGGACGTGCAGGGGCTTTACAACTACGGCGCCGGCAGCCTTGTGATCAGCCATAACCGCAGTTGGCTGGATACCACCGACATCTATGACACGCTGCCTGACGGCACGCGAGTGCGTCAGCGCAATGTGTTCATCGGCCAGACCAGCAATTCATCGCTGGCACTCAATCACCGGGTCAGCAGTAAAAGCTCGATCAATGCCCGTGTGTCCCACAGTGAAGGCAACACCGAAGGATTCGGCGTGGATCTGGGCTGGACTCAGCGCACCGTACTGTTCGGCAGCGATGCCAACTGGCGGCTTTCGCTGTTCGATCGTCCCGGCAGCTTCAGCAGCGGCGATGCGCGCAATCGCGGGGTCGACCTGAGCCTGAATCTGGCGCTGGGCGGGCCGGGTCAGCAGATCACCGGCAGCATCGGCTCACGCACGGCGCGAGAGGGTGGGCGCGACAATAATGCATCCCTCGGCTGGCGCATGAATCTGCAGGATCACGTGCTGCAAAACGTCTCGGTGACCGCGCTCAGCGACACTTATGGCCTCGGCCTGTCCAGCCTGGCGAGCTTTCGCACGGACTCGGTCAACGGTGACGGCTTCGTGCAGCGCTCGTCGTACAACGGCAATTTCACCGGCGGTCTGAACCTGGACAGCACACTGGTGATGGGCGGCGAGCGGATGGTGCTGACCAGCCAGCATGACATGCGCGGCGCCGGCATGATTGTCGACGTCGAGTCCGATATCGATGACATCGCGCTGCGTGCCGATGACTACAGCGGCGGCAGCGCACCGCTGAGACCGGGCCGCAACTTCATCCCGATCACGGCTTATCAGAACAGTTCGGTGAGCTTCGACTTCGAGGGCAATACCGTTCCGGCCGCCACGATCGAGCCGGCTCGCACCCGCTATCACATGAACAAGGGCGGCGTGGAGTACCGCAAGGTGCGCGTGATGAGAACCATGACCGTGCTCGGGCGGCTGGTCGACGCCCAGGGACGTCCGCTCAAGGGCCACCATGTGATCAACCACGCCAGTCGCGGGGTGACAGAGGTCGACGGTTTCTTCTCGATGGAAATGAACGCCGGCTCCCCCACGCTGGAGGTGCGTCAGGGGCAACAACTGCTCTGCCAGTTCCGCCTCGACGCCGACCGCCACCGCAGCGAAAACAATGTGTTGATGATCGGTGATCTGCGTTGCACGCCCGATACGTTGGCCGATGTCAACGCAACCGATCAGAAGGCAGGTTGAATCCATGAAAAAGTCTACATGGTGGCTCGGGTTGCTCGCGGCGGCGAGCACCTTTCCGGCAGGTGCCGTGAATCAGGAGATCCGCGCCCTGTTTCAGCCCGATCCGGCGCATCCGAACAAGAACGTGTTCATCAACAAGACGCCGAGCAGCGGTTATTGCGCCATCTATCCCGAACAATGCGCCGACAACCAGGTGTTCAGTATCGAGTTGCCCGTGCGTTTCACCTCCAGCCGCTTCATGACGGCCGGCTTTCCACTTTCACTGAAAGTGCCCGCCAGCTGGAGACAAGTGACGGTCACCAATCAGGACACCCGGGAAACCGAAATTGTCGAAATGCGGGTCACGGGCATCGGCTCCCGGTTCGAGCTGAGCGACAGCGCCGCCAATCTGGTCGGTGTATCGGACATCCTTGAAGGTCATCAAAAACTCTGGACCACCAGCAGTTGGGTTTATGCACCGGCTCCGTGTCAATACAGCGGCGTGGGTGCTTACTCGCCCACTGCTTATCGGTTCTTCTGGAAAACCCCCGTGGAAGCTGCCTGTACCAAGGTGGCGGCTTACCTCATTCCCGGGATGGTTTTCCCAACCCTGGATTTCGCCTATGAACTGCGCACACCCAATCCGCTGCGCATGTCATCCGGGCTCTACACCGGGTCTTTGAATTACACCCTTGGGCCAGGAGGGGACTTCGACGTCGGCTCGCAAATGTATCCGGATGACAGCCTTCTTACGCTGGATTTCGTCCTGGACGTTCAACACACCCTGAAGGTCGATCTGCCACCCGGTGGCAACAAGGTGTCCCTGGAACCTGCCGGCGGCTGGCAGAGCTGGCTGGAAAGCGGTCGCCGACCGAGCCGGATCTACCGCGACCAGCCGTATTACCTGTCGGCCTCGTCACGTTTCAAAGTGATGATGCAATGCAACTCTCTGGGCGGTACGGAATGCCATATGGGCAGTCCGACGGGACGCAGTGCCAGGGTGGAAACGACGATGACGGTACCGCCGGGGATCTCCGGCCCCGGTGGTGCCGACGGCTGGAGCGGCAGATTGCAATACAACACCTGGATTGGCCCGTTCCAGCCTGTTCAGTACGTCGATCGCAAGGCGGGCAACCTGCGTTTCGAGATACCCGAACGATATTTCTACAGTTTTCTGCAACCCGGGGTCAGCGACACGCTCACGGGCCATATCACCATTATCTGGGATTCGGAAATCTGACGAGCCGGATCGATCTCTTTTCATTTTCAAAAGGGTTGAAAACGATGACACGCCTGTTTCTGCTTTTACTGCTCGGTCTGCCTGGCGGGCCCGTACTGGCCGGGCCGCAAATCAATGTCGGCACGGTGTATGACTACCTGGACGGCAACAAGAGCACCTACCTCAAACGTGTGTTCAACAGTGGTGACAGCACGGCGTTCGTCAAGGTGAACGTGCTGGAAATCGTCTACGACGCCGAAGGCAAACCGCAGGAAGTCCCGTTGGAGAATGCAGCCGACGGCGGCTCTCGCGATGGCGTGATGGCGAGTCCGGCGCGCCTGATCGTTCCCGCCGAGGGCATGCAGGGAACGCGACTGCTGTACATGGGCGAGCGGACACGCGAGCGTTATTTCCGTGTGCGTTTCGTACCGGTGGTGCCGGAAAAGGAAGACGCCTTCGTGGTGGGGGACGAGGAGCGCGAGGACTATGCCAAAAGCATGTCGGCAGGGGTGAACCTGATGACCGGCTTCGGCACGATTCTGTTCGTGCGCCCCAAGGACACTCGCTTCCAGACGACCGTGGAGGAAAACGACCGCCGTTACGAACTGCGCAACAACGGCAACTCCGTGGTGATCGTCGATGAGTTCAAGAGCTGTTCGCTGAGCAATGACACCGATTGCGGGGCGGTGACCAAACACCATGTCCTGGCTGGCAAGTCGTTCGGGTTCGACAAGGAGAAGGGGCGTGAATACCGCTTTTTTCTGATCGAGGGTCACAGCAAGAAAGCACTCAAGGTCGCGAGTCGATGATCCGCCCTCCAAGGACGCAGCAGGTAACAAAGACATGAACAAACAATGCGCGCGCCTGGCGCTGATGGTCGCCGGCAGTCTGATGAGTGCTCTGGCCGGTGCGGCCCGGGAAGAACACGTCTTCGAAGTGTCGCTGACGATTCCGAGCCGGCCGTTCTACATCATTCCCAGCGAACCGGACTGGGTGCATCGCACGCAGCAACTGCACTGGGACTATCCCTCCGAAACTCTGAGCACCCTGAGCAAGCATTTCGACGTGCGGCACGACACCAGTGCAATCGAGGCGCGTCTGGACAGCCCCGCCTACCTGTCGAACGGCCGCTCGGGTGAAGAGATCTGGCTCAAGGTCAGTTTCAATGGCGTTGTGTTGGGACCCGAGGTGCCCCCGCGAGAAGTGGTCTCGAAGGAAGACGCGGCCATCGGTAAACGGGTCCTGCTGGAAATCGAACCGGTGAAGCCCGCCGGTGGGTATCGACCAGGAGACTACAGCGGCAATGTGATGCTGCTGTTCAATGCACGGGCACCCGGCGCATGAACATCACCCGACTCCCTTTATTGTTCGGCCAAAGATTTTTAACGATGAATAGATCCACAGCAGGGATAGGCCTGGCTGCGCTGCTGGGTATGTCAGTGACGCACGCTGCGAATCAGGAAATCCGGGCGGTGTTTCAACCCGACCCATCCAAACCCGGAAAAAACATGTTCATCAACACGACGCCGAACAGCGGCTATTGCGCAGATTATCCCGCGCAATGTGCGGCCAATAAAATGTTCAGTATTCGTACGCCGCTGATTTTCCAGGCCATTCGTTCTCTGATGCCCGGTGATGAAGTGTCGTTGCGTGTCCCTTCCAACTGGCGTCAGGCGGTGGTGACCAACCGGGATACACAGGAGACAGCCATCGTGGAGGTGCGCATGATGGGTGTCGGTTCCCAATACTATCTGAGCGATCCGGCGACCAGTCTGGTCGGGGTTTCTGACCCGGCTGAGGCCCATGGCTTGCTGTGGGGGACTAACTGGGCCAACGCAGCCCCCCCCTGTCAGAATTCCGGTGTCGGTTATTACACCGCCACGACCTTCGGCTTTTTCTGGAAAACGCCGGTCGAGGCAGCCTGCGTCAAAGCCGCTGCCTACCGGATTCCGTCGATGGCGTTTTCCACACTGGATTTCGCCTACGAGTTGCGTACACCCAATCCTCTGACAATGTCCACCGGGCAATACACCGGCTCGATACCTTATATCCTTGGCTCGGGTGGACAAATCGACTTCGGCCCTTTGTTGAGGCCCGTGGACAGCCACCTGATGCTGGACTTTGTTCTGGATGTGCAGCACACCCTTAAAGTCGACCTGCCACCGGGCGGAAACAAGGTCTCGCTGGAGCCTCAGGGTGGCTGGCAGCGCTGGCTCGCCAACGGCAGCCGTCCTGCGCAGATCTACCGTGACCAGAATTTTTTTATCTCCGCCTCCGCCCCTTTCAAGGTCATGATGAAGTGTGATTCCTTCCAGGTTTTCGGACCCGATTGCCGCCTGGTCGGAGAGTCGGGCGCCACCTGGGTTCACACACTGCTCAGTCTGCCCGGCGGTATTACCGGGCCTGGCGGAGTACCGGTCAGGAATGTGCCGTTGATGAACAATGCCTGGGTGGGGCCGTTCCAGCCCGGCCACTACGTGGAGCGCAAGTCGGGCAACCTGCGGTTCGAGATGCCTCAGGAGGCCATGGATTTCATGTTTCGTCCCGGCGTCAAGGGTACGTACAAGGGGGACATCACCGTCATCTGGGATTCGGAAGTGTAGGCACAGGGTGTTGCCCCGGGAAGGCCTTGGCAACCGGGCCTTCCGGAGGCTGGGCGGGCTGACGTGTATCAGATGCCAGCCCGGGCCATCGCTTCACGCGTCAGTTGTCTGCTCAGTTCCCGTTCCTGATAACCGATGTCCCGTTGCCGGCTTTCGAACTCTTCCTGACTCATCTCCTCGCCGGTCAGCACTTCATCCAGCGGGACGGACAGTTTTTCGGCCAGTTTGACAAGCCGCTTGAGCACGTCCGTCGGTTCCTGACCTTGGCTTTGCGCTTCCTGCCACTCCTTCGTCAGGGACAATAATTCCAGCTTGTCCTGATGAAGCTCGGTGTTGCGAGCGAAATCACTCGGATATTGCTTGCGCAGGTATTGCTCCCAGAAGGGTTGCTCGATCATCTGGTTGACCAGACCGTCGCCCGCTTCCGCGTCGATGATCGTAGCGTATGCCTGATCGATGGTTTTATCCGTGACGCCGGCTGTCGGGCGAAAGTTCATGGCTTCGGATTGCCATGGCAGTTCCAGGCGTTTGGCCAGCCCGGTTTCATAAGCCAGGTGGACCTCGACCTCATCGGGATTGCCTCCTCTTTGCCGGATATCGGCCCGTGCAATCCCGGTGACTTGCTCAAGGCGGGCGGAGCCTTTGGCCAGTTTCACCAGCTTGCCTTCGACTTCGTCAGCGCTGACTGAAAAGTGCCGGGCCTCCGAAGCCAGCACCTTCACCCCCATGTTGTTGAAGAGCTGCGCACCGGCATCTGCGCAACCTTCGGGTTCGGTGGACATGAGGAACAGTTCTTCGCGTAACGGGGTGTCGATTTCAATGGCATTGACCATGCGCCAGACACGATCGGTGAGTTGCGCTTTCGCACGGCCTCCCTGCTTGTAGTCGGCCGATCGAGTAAGTCCTTCCAGCACGGTGAAGAAGCCGAGGGAATCGGGTTCGTTCACCAGATAGTGCCAGGCCTCCGGTCGATAGGCACCGGTACCGGGAGATTCGCTGTACATCGATGCATCGCTGGGCGGTATCCACATCAACATCAGATCTTCGGCGGGCTGCTGATACCTTACCCTGGGACTCATCCCCACTGATTCGCGGTACAGTCCGTACGACTTGCGTACCTCTGGCGTAAGCTTTGTCCGATCGACCCGGGTGCGGGCAATGAGAAAGGCCTTGTCCGAGCCCGGGGCAACTTCGGGAATCGAGTGGAGCCGGTTTTTCAGCAGATCGAGGAAAAAGCCCTTGGGCCTGGGATGGCTGAACAGCCCCGCCGGCCAGGCGGTGATATTCGTATTGGCCAGGTTCAGCACCTTGAGTTTCGGCATATGCTGAATGGGCGGCGAGTCGCCCAGGGGATTGTTGTCCAGCCTCAGGGTTTCCAGATGCTCGAGGTTCTGCAGCTGTTCGATGGCGGGCGGAGTCAGTTCGATCATGTTGTCACTCAGGCGCAGGGTTCTGAGCTGACGCTGTTGGCCGATGCTGTCGGGCAGCGTTCTCAAACCGCAGTTTCTGGCGCTGAGCTGCTGCAGATTGGGGAAGTCCTTGAGCAGGCCGCTTGGTCCGGGTGAGAACTGCTGGCGATCCAGATTCACCGTAGTGACTTGTTGCAGAAAGGGTTTGAGATCATTCGGCATCTGTTTCCACCAGCGCTCGAGGTCGCTTGGCAGGACTTCCGTGGACAGGTCAAGGGCATACCCGTCTTCCAGACTGGAGCTGCGTTCACCGAAAACCTCGGACTTTCGGTCGAAACACTCCATCAGGCGCTCCGCGATGAGCCTGCCACCCTTGCGCTCGTAATCCCAATAGGCGTCCGGCAAGCGTCCGCCGTCATCCGGGTCATAGTCCCGCAGATAACGCTGGCGCCAGTTCTCGAGTTTTTGCTTCAGCTCCTCGCGCTCCTGTTTCAGGCGTGCGATTTCCTGATGCGGGTCGCCTTTGGCATGCAGTGAGCGGGTGAATGCGGCCACCTCGTTTTCATCGAAGTGCGGATACATCTCCTGCACTTTGGTTTCGACGGTTTTTTCCGCGAACGGCCAGACCTTCGACAATCCCGGACCTCGTAGCAGCAACTCGGTGTCCCGTGGCACAACGGCGCGCAGGGGGGGGCGGGCGAGCAGAGTCCGACGTTCGGTCGGGGGGGCGGTTTTGACCGTGACCCATTGTCTGAACATTTCTCCCTGGTCAGTGCGATAGCCCAGCGCAGCACGTTTGTCTTCGGGCAGGGCCAGCAGGACAGCTTGATAGAAATCATCGGCGTCATGCTGCTTTCGCTGAGCGGCATCCAACACTTCGTAGCGGCCGCGATCGTCTCTGATCAGCGTGCGCACGGTGCCCGCTTCTTCGGGGCCGGTGCTGGAACGTAGTGGCCCGTCAGGGGTTCCGTCCCGGACTTCGATACGCAAGTCGCCGAAGGTGTCGGTGTGAATCTTCAGGGTATTGAGGATGAGCCGTTCGGTATCCGGTACCAGCAGCGCGGGTTCGTGCAGGCCCTCGACGGCGCGCGTCGCACGGGTTTCGAAGGCGCTTTCACGGGCCATGTTCTTCACGCGCAGCGGAATACGCTGTTGTTCGGCGATGATTTGCCGCTCGCCATCCGTTGCCCGTTCCAGCAATGGACGCGCCACCGAGGACGGCAGTTGTGGAAATTCGCTTTGCAGCAGGTGCACCTGTGGATCGTCGGAGCGGTCCTGAAGACGGTATTGGTAATCGAAAATCTCGGGTGTCCGGGTTTCCACGGCGTGCGCCAGTTTGTCCCGCAAAGCCTGGACCTGCCGGTCGCGGGGATAGGGACTGCCCAGCAGGGCAGTCATGTCCTGTTCACTCAAAAACGCCGTCAGTCGCTCCGGCAGTCGGCCGCTTGTCATGTCCGCCAGGCTGATGTTCAGGGTGTTCTCAGGCGTGACGCCTGAATGGCCGTACTGGCGAAAGGCGCCACTGAGGTCCGCGTTTTCATAGACTCTCAAGCCCTTCTCGACGGGCCATCCCGGCAAGCTTGGGGCAATGGTCTCGAACCAGAACGAACCGGCGGGCAGCGGCTGTCCGGTGCGCACCAGGTGGCTCAAGCCACGGGTACGTTCCCAGGTCTTGAAGCGGGTGAGGGTGTCTGCCAGCAACGGAGGCGGGGCGGCGTTTTCGACGTGCATGCGACGCAGCGAGTCGTCGGAGGTACCGCTGATGCTGCGCAGCTTTTCCAGTTCGGCGGGGTTATAGCCCTCGGTGGAGTGCCCCAGACGCTGCATCAGTCGCGATCCCTCCCAGTCTTGCGGCTTTTCGCCTTCCAGAGTCCAGGCCCCCTGGCCGTTATGCCGGGCTTCGGGCCAGTAGGCCTGGGCGCGTGTCGGGTGAACGATGCGATGCGTCTCGCCCTGCGGGTCGAGTTGCACTTCGTAGTGTTTGCCTTCGATGGGCAGGAAGGTCTTGCCCGAATGACGATGCAGGCCAAGTGCATCGGGTTTTGATGTCTCTGGCAGCGCCAGGCCCGGTTGCTCGTAGGGCGTGAGGTCGGGGTGCCACAGGCGCGTCTTGCCGTCGATCGAACGCACCGGTTTCATATTCTCGACCAGGGGCGACAATTTGAGCCGGAATGCACTGCCGATGTTCGAGCCGGCGTGGAATGCCGCCAGTTGCAGGATATCGGTGATCACACCCAGCACATGCTCGCCGAATTCGGCGTAGTGCCCCTGAATCAGATCCCCTACCCCTTCGATCGCTTCGTTGATGATTTGAAACGCGGTATAGGCCAGCATGGCTTCGCCCAGCAATGGCACGAAAGGGGTCACGACCAGCAACGCCACACTGAAGATGTCGGAAGCGATTTTCTTGAAGTTTTCCCACCAGGCCCAGCGTGCGCGGCTGTCTGCGTCCGCTGTGGACACGGCGATGACTCGGGCGTCGTTGAGGATCTTGTTGAGTTGTTGCTGGTAGAGGTAAGTCCACAGCGGTTCAGTGATCGGGGGCGCGCTGAATTGCAGTTGTGGTTTGTCCACAGGCGTTTCACGCCAGGAGGGGCGGGGATCGCCTCGTTCCTTTGGATACCATTTGATGTAAGTGAGCCGCTGTTGAAGGTCGGCGAAGAAATGGCCGCGCTGTTCGTGATCGACGAACTGACTGAAAAACTGGCGATACGTGATACCGCTGGACTGCGCGGTCTGGTTGTCTCTCAACTGGCGGCTCAGTTCCTTCATGAATTCGATCGTCGAGGGGTACTCCTTGAGCGGGTGTTCGGGATCCTGTGGCACGTAGGCGATCATTGTCTGCGAGTGCTGCTTCTGATCGGGATCGGGTCGGATGATCAGGATCCCGGTGAAGTTCAGGTCCATCATGCCCAGCTCGCACACCTTCATGGCTTGCTCGCCCAGCTTCAGGTGCTCCTGACCTTCGAGCAGGTCTCGAATGAGCAAATGGGCCTGCCGGCCGATATCTTTTTTGGCCAGCGCAATGTGCGCGGCTGCCTTTAGGGCCGCTTGCTGACTGCGCTGGACTTGCAGTTTCAGAAAAGCCTGGGCGACCGGCTCCCTGTTGAGCAGATGTTCTTCGAGGTGGGCCTTGTATTGCGCACCGATATCCAGCTCCCGACACAGTGACTGGAACTGGCTCACACTGATGATTTTGTCGATCGGTGAAATATCGAACAGCTCACGGGCCGCATCGGTCTTTTCCAGGAACGCGGAGTGTTTCTCGAATGTTTCGTCGTAGGCAAAGTTGTGCAGTGCTGCATCCAGCAATGAAACTGTTCTTGCGGTATAGCCGGGTATAACTTGAATGGCCCACCAGCTGCTTTCCCGGGAAACGTATAACCGCAGATAAGTATTTTTTACGTCGACATCGATGTTGAATTTTTCAAGCAGCTTTGCCTTCAGCAAAGGTTCGGCGAAAGCCTGAATGTCCTTCAGTTTTGCGAGTGTATTGTCGATCGTGTTTTGTGCATTCCAGGCTTTCCTGTTGGCATTGTTCATGCGTTCCAGGTGCTTGGGCGGTGCTGCGCTTATCCACTTTTCATTGCGCAGGGGCACTCGCCTCAGTGCGTGACTTCGATGCAATTGCATATCGAGAAAAACGGAGTCGATGTTCGACTTAATCAAGTCGTAATGTTGCCCTTTGTTTTCAATTGTTGCGGTCATTGCTAAAGCCTTGAGTCAGTCGGAAGTTTCAAGGCTAACGTTCGGGGGCGGGAATGATTAGTTTAAAAGCTGGTTGTACAAGTGCGGTTTTAATAGCGGGTCCGATTGAATATTGGAATGTTTAAAACATATAAATAACACCCGGGCGTTTTCAATCCGGCACAGAGGCGCGCGCATTCAGGGAAGCCACTCTCGATGCCTCGGGCGGCAGACATTGCGAGTCGCTGCCCGGTTGCAGATAGGGCATCAGAATCGGCGCCATGCCCTTGAGCACCTGCACCGGCAGGGCCGAGGTGAATTTGAAGTTCTCCGCCGAGCGCCCCGGCACGAACGCGGTGAGCGTGCCGAAATGGTGGTCGCCGATGTAGAACACGAAGGTCGCGGTGCGGTTGATCGACTTCGAGCTGAGAATCCGCCCGCCGGAGCCAATCGCCTCGATCCGGTTGTCGCCTGTGCCGGTCTTGCCACCCATGACCAGCGGTGTTCCATCGTTCAGTTTGAAACTGCCGGAAACACGTTTGGCGGTTCCCGAGTCCACCACTTGCGACAGCGCTTCGCGCATCGCCGTGGCGACTTCGGGCGGCATCACCCGTTTGCCCACATGAGGGTCATTGACCAGTTTGGTTTCGTAAGGCGTGCCGGCGGCAAAGTGCAGGCTGTCGATGCGCAGGGTCGGCATGCGCACACCGTCGTTGAGGATGGTGCCGATCAGCTCGGCCAGCGCAGCGGGGCGGTCGCCGGAGCTGCCGATGGCGGTGGCCAGCGACGGCACCAGATGATCGAACGGATAGCCGACTTTCTGCCAGCGCTGATGGATCTCGAGGAACGCCTCGATCTCCAGCATCGTGCGGATCCGGCTGTCACGGGCACCCTTGTGCCTGCTCTTGAACAGCCAGCTGTAGACTTCCTGACGCTCGAACTGGCTGGCCTTGACGATGTCCTTGAAGGTCGCGTCGGGGTGGTTGAGCAGGTAGCCGATCATCCACAGGTCCAGCGGGTGAACCTTGGCGATGAAACCCTGATCCGGCAGGTCATAGGTGCCGGGGCCGTAGGCCAGATAGAGCCGCTCCAGGCGTTCGTCGGTGAGTTTTTCGGTGAGCTTGGCGCCTTTCAAATGCGAACGCACGAAGCTGTTGAAATCCTCCTGGCTGGCGTTGGGCAGCAGGTAACGGTGCACGGCAGCCATGCGGATCGGGGTCGGGCGCATGCTGTCGAGGAAGGTGTCGAGCCGGGCCTGGGTGTCCTTGTTGCGGTACTTCTTCCAGAACTTGAGCAGGAACGAGGTGCCTTCGCGGTCGGCGAACGAGGCGAGGTATTCCTGACGTCGCGGGTCGCGGTCGTCCTTGAGCAGCTCGGCGCTGTTGTTGGGGCCGGAGTAGGTGGTGTAACGCACCAGGTCACGCATCAGACGAATGAACGGCAGGTTGATCGACTCACGCAGGGCATCGCGCAGGGTCGGCTGGCGGCCGTTGTCTTCCTTGCGAAAGTTATGGAACGTGTGCAGCCCGCCACCGGTAAAAAAAGCTTCGCCGGGACTGGCTGAGTATTTGCGATCAAGAGCTGCGCCGAGCAATTTCGACAGGTCGCGATCCTTGTTCTGGATCAGGTAATCGACCACCCACCGGCTCAGGCGATCCTGTTCCGGCACGTCGACTTTTTTCAGTTCCTGCACGGTCATGGCGCCGTACTTGTCATGCAGCTCCGCGATGATTTGCAGGTAGGTGGTCAGCACCCGCATTTTCGCCGTGGAGCCCAGTTCCAGCTTGCTGCCCTCGTTGATATCGAACGGTTGGTCGGTGCTGTCGGTCTGCACCCGCACGCGCGAGCCGTCCGGCGTCAGCTCGAACAGGGTGAAGCTGTAGCGCACCTGAGTGGTGCTGGTGGGCGTCAGCAGGCGTTCGCCCATCAGGCCGACTTCGGTCGCATAGGCCGGGTCGGCCAGTCGTTTCAGATAGGCGGTGGCCTGGGTTTGCAGTTCGCCTTGCAGGGTGCTGGTGGCGGACAGGTCGAGGCGGTCGAGGTCATACAGCGGACGGTTGAGCATCGACGCCAATCGACTGCGGGCGACACTGATGCCTTTGTTGGTTTCGATTGGCTGGATCGTCGGTTGGGTCTGCCAGTCGCGATAGCTGATGGTGCTGGCCAGCGCCGCATCGGCCAGGGCGGCGTCGATCACGCCGTTCTGTTTGAGCAGGCGCAGGTGGCTGTTGGTCAGTTCGACCAATTCTTCGCGGCCCTTGGTCAGGTAATGCGAAGGGCGGCGCTGGGCGATCATCAGCGAGAGCATTTCGCGCAGGGCCAGGCCCTTGTCCGCCATGGACTGCGGATCGGTCGCCGAGCTGGAGAGTTTGCGGTTGGCCTCGTTGAAATCGGCGCCATACCAGACCCGCAGACCCTCGGCCATGCCGTGCACTTCGCCATGCCCCGGCACGGCCGACAGCGGCACGCTGTTGAGGTAGTCACGAATGATGTTCTGCCGTGCCGGCAAGGTGTCCGGGCCGCCCTGATAGGCGCGCACGCTGGCGGAAATCATCTGGCGGATCTTCTCCGCACCGGACACCGTCAGCCCGTCGGGCGAGTGGCGGTATTTCTCAAGCTGGGTGGCCAGGGTACTGCCACCGGCCGACTGCCCCGGCAAGTGCAGCAACTTGGCGACCTGCGACCACGCGGCCATGCCGAAGCGCGGCCAGTCCACCGCCGGGTTGGCCAACGGTTGTTTTGGATCGAGCAGAAAACGGTTTTCGATGAACAGCAGGCTGTTGACCACCACCGGTGGAATCGACTCGAAACTCGCGTACAGCTGTTGCGGATAGTTGTACTGATAGAGCGGCGCGGCGCGGCAATCGGTGATCGACAGGCCGGCCTGGATCTTCTCGGAATAGGGCACGAACAGGCCCTTGTCGGTGTAGTTGAGCAGGGCCGGAGAGAAGCGCGTCTGCTCGGTGATCACGTAGTTGCGCTTGATCAGCCGTGGCAGGAACTCGTCCAGCGAGCTGTACCCCAGACGCAGGTCGAACGGCCCGTTGCCCGGATAGCGGATCGCTTCGCTGGGCCCCGGCTGCAATTCGTATTTGAGTTTGGCGGCGTACTGGCTGACCTCGCGGGACTGAAAACGCGAGGTGCGCATTTCCTTCATCGCGGCCAGGCCCACGACAATCGCGATGATCACCACCAGGAGCCAGAAAGCCTTCCACCCGTGCCGGTTGCGGCGGGGTTTTTCAGGTAAAGGCGCTTCATCCACACGTTCAGTCGGAACCACTTTTTCACTCGAATCGGTTTGCCACAAAGCGCCCATAGTCGATTGATCCATTCACGCAGATTGATCGGACTTGACTGAAGCTTAGTCGCTGGTTGGCGTCGGTGAAAAAATTGTGAAGGTCATCGAGCGGAGACGGGATCGAGCGACGGGGCGGTGAGGATCCGAGGCGCACAGGTATCGTCGCGTCTGTATCGGGAAACATAACAAGCTGAGCAAAAAGTTTCTGACTGACGCTCGCCAATCTGGAAAAAAGTTGTCTGGATTTGCAATTAATTGATGTGTTTTTCAAGTGTCAAATTCAAGTTGGGTGTTGTTTATTAAATGCTCATTTCTTAAGTTGGAGTTTCATCGTGGGTACGTACTTCCGGTCTTTTGCACGCTTCGCGCCTGCAGTAATTAATAATGTTGAAAGTTTAACCGATGAGTATTCGGAAGTGGTCCTGGCAGCAATTCCACCCGCGCTTGTTAATATGTCGAAGTCCAATCTTGAGATGTTGAAAAAGATTACACCGTCGACACCTGATTGGCTGAAAAGCGCTTCGCCTCAACAACGGGCGGAGGCACGCAGGGCCATAGAGGAAAGCGTGGCCGCGCACACTGCATTCAGTGCCCTGATGGACCAGGTCAAGTCCCCGGAGGCGTTCGCCGAGCCACTGCTCAGGGCGAAGCTGAAGGACGAGACGGGATTTGATATTGAGCTGCAGAACTTTTGGCTGGCATTCTCTCCTTCTTCGATCCCCTCTTCGCATCCTCCGACTGAACGTTACACGTTTTTGCAAGCAGCCCTTCACAACTTCGATGAAGAAGAAACGGACTTCAGGTCATTTTCCCGTATCGGTTGGGAAGCCTATCAACCGACCGATATGCGGATCAGTGCACTTCGTTTCATCGAATTGTGTCGAGAGCTGGATGTCGGCCAGCTTTATCAGGCCCATATCCGGCAAGCACTGAAGCTGGATGATGCGACGGGTCTTAAAACGCTGAGTGATGCCTTCACTGCTTATCAGAGCGCTTCGTTGAAAGCGTCAAGTCATGTTGCTGTGCTCAAGGGCGATATTGAGGCCAGACATCATCGGGCCCTGCTTGAAGTAGCTGACGGCAAAAAAGATGTGAAGGTTGACGGCAAGTCTCTCTGGTATCGCGGCATTAGCTTCATGAATATGCCATTGGAAGGTTGCGCGATTTTCGAGATTGCCGATCCGGAAGACGATAGCGTTCTCGATAAATTGCTGCCAACTGTTGATGGATTCTGGCCAAACGACTTGATCGTCTGGATTCCTGATGATCCCGATCATCCGCTGAAACTTTATCCGAAGCTAACGGCACTCAAGTCTCAACTTGTCAGCCAGTTTGTGCGCAAGCCTCAGGATGAAGAGGCCGACCCGCAAGCACCGACCGACTATCAGGTGTTTTTTAGCCGCTTCGTAAAACATAAAGACCGGCCGAAGTTTTTTTCCAGCTTTACCGAACTCGTCACTGCGAACGGTCCGAAAATCCGTCGTCAAAAAAAGGAGCCGGACTTTCTCCTGCAGGAGCTGATAGTGAGCCCTTCAGGCGATCGCTGGGATACGAGCCTCGACATCTGGCAGGTATCTTTCAGACGCTTCAGGCATCGATTATTGGCTGATGCACGCAGTGCCGCTGTGCCTACCGCTGACGCTGATGCTCGCGGGCGCCGTGCCTGGCTTTCACAACTCCTGGACATTGGTTTGATGGCGTTGAACCTGGTGTCTTTCGTGGTGCCCGCAGTCGGGGTTCTGATGCTCGGCGTCACGGCGATTCAGCTCATGGATGATGTTTTGGAGGGAATTGAGGATTTGAGCCTCGGCGACCGGGAAAACGGTTGGCAGCTCATCCACGGGGTTCTGGTGAATCTGGCGATCATGGGGGCCGGGGCCGCGTTGATCGGGAAACTTGCATCGGGAGGCCGCACGGAGTTTTTGCCGATCGAACTGGAAAATGGACAGAAACGGCTCTGGAAACCAGACCTGGCGGCTTACCGGAGCAAAGTGTCGCTGGCCGATGTCGAGCCCAATGCTCGCGAGCAGTTTCTCGTCGCGAACAAACTGTATGTACGCGTCGAAGGACACGTTTATGAAAAACGTTTCGATCCAGTAACCAACGCTTGGCGCATCGTCCATCCTCGCAACCCCAACGCTTATCAGCCTTTGCTTTCCGAAAGTGCAAACGGCTGGAATCACGGCCCGCACCGCCCCGTACCGGCACTGTCGCCCGAACTCCCCCCCGTTGCGCCCGTTGACGGGCACGTTCTAACGGGCGAAGGGGCTTCGCTTGACGTCGCTCCCGCACATCCCCCGGCGGTGTCGGGCATCGATAACCGAGTCAATGCCCGATACGCGGTCGAGGAGTCGCTGATTCTTGGACTTCAACCGGCCAAAGGTGTTTATCGCAGTGTCGACGGGCAATGGTGCTACATCCGCAACATCGACGATGCCGGCGTCGTCTCGGTGTATCGGATCCGTGATTCGTTCAATCTCAACGCCGAGATCATGGACGTCAACATTGTTGATCCGCAGAGTAATCGTGCGACAGAGCTGCGCCTGCGCGAGGTCGCGCCCGATCAATGGCAACCTCTGTCGTTGAGAGGGGGGGCCAGGCCTGACAACTTACTGGCTAAAATAGCTGCTTTCGAGCGCAAGCAACTGCCCAACGGTCTATGGGAGCCGAAAATCCTAGTGGTTTCCCTGTCCGACACGAGGTATTTGCCAAGTGATTGGGGGCCCATGCATGAGCTTCCGTTTTCCATCGAACCGACCAGCATTCACCAGGCACTCGAGATGTCCGAGTTGGGTCGACTGCCTGTTGCAACCGACTTGATGGAAGGCCCCACGGGAAAATTGTCGCCGGGAATCGCGTCGCAGCTCGACATGCGAGAGGGAGGGGGCAGCTTCCTGTTTACCATGCAGCGCATGAAGTATTCCGGTGCCGTCGAAGGGGAGTTCAATGCACTCAAAGTCATCGACCTTGAGGCGGGCGAACGCCCTGAGGGTACGAATGCGATTTCTGCGTATTGGTCGCCGCAGGGAGGCTACGTCGATGTCCCCATTCACCCTGGATGGGGGCAACCGGATCATGTTTTCACACCCGGTTTCAGCGGTTGCTCCCTGGTGGTGGAACAGATGGATGAAAACCTGCTTCGGGTCCGGCATGTCGAGGCCAGCCATGAAGCTGCCCAATACGTCGATCTGGCCCCGCAAGAGCATGGATGGGGGCTGAGTGCCGCCATGGAGCTTCCGGACTACGGACTCCGTCTGGACCAGAACGGCAATCCCGACTCGATACTGACGGGCTTCGCCTTCATGAAGTACGACCGAACGGCTCGCGTCTGGAAACTGCACTATCAATCCAATCAAGGGGCGACCGCCATTGCCCACTATTCGAAGGAGCAACCGGGCTGGTTTTCCCGTCCCGATACGCTGGTACGAGTCTTTGGCCGGACGAAAGTCTTGAAGATCAATACCCGGCCAGTGACGACCATCGAAAGGTCTGTCGCACCGGCCGGCCTGTGACGTTGCACCATTGCTGTGCAATACTCGCCGGCCATTTGCGCGGTGAATAATCCTCGAAATGCAGGATGGTTTGTCTCGTAAACCTGTCAATCGACGAGGTTTACGTCTGAATCAGATGCCTTATAGAGTGAAAAAACCTGTCGCAAGCTTTTTATACTGCACGCCCCGCTGATCCCGCAGGTTGCTTCTGCGGGACGGTTCTGCCCACGAAGCAGGGCCGGTTCTACCCCAGGCGCAGGCTTATCGGCCGACGCTTGAACACTCGGTGGTCACATCCAATAACAAGACGAGGAAGTCCCCCATGCCAGTCGGCAATCACCCGCCCCATGGCGAAACCGCTCAAGGCGGCCCGCTCAAACGCGAACTCGGTGAACGGCATATTCGCCTGATGGCGCTCGGCGCCTGCATCGGTGTCGGTCTGTTTCTCGGTTCGGCCAAGGCCATCGAAATGGCCGGCCCGGCGATCATGCTCTCGTACATCATTGGCGGTCTGGCGATCCTGGTGATCATGCGCGCCCTCGGCGAAATGGCCGTGCACAATCCGGTTGCCGGCTCCTTCAGCCGCTATGCACAGGATTACCTCGGCCCGCTGGCGGGCTTTCTCACCGGCTGGAACTACTGGTTCCTGTGGCTGGTAACCTGCGTCGCCGAAATCACCGCGGTGGCGGTGTACATGGGCATCTGGTTCCCCGATGTCCCGCGCTGGATCTGGGCGCTGGCGGCGCTGGTCAGCATGGGCTCGATCAACCTGATCGCGGTGAAGGCCTTCGGTGAATTCGAGTTCTGGTTCGCCCTGATCAAGATCGTCACCATCATCGCCATGGTGCTCGGCGGCATCGGCATCATCGCTTTCGGTTTCGGCAACGACGGCGTGGCGCTGGGGATTTCCAACCTGTGGGCCCACGGCGGCTTCATGCCCAACGGCGTGACGGGCGTGTTGATGTCGCTGCAGATGGTGATGTTCGCCTACCTCGGTGTGGAGATGATCGGCCTGACCGCCGGTGAAGCGAAGAACCCGCAGAAGACCATCCCGAATGCGATCGGCTCGGTGTTCTGGCGGATCCTGCTGTTCTACGTCGGCGCGCTGTTCGTGATCCTGTCGATCTACCCGTGGAATGAAATCGGCACCCAGGGCAGTCCGTTCGTGATGACCTTTGAACGTCTGGGCATCAAGACCGCCGCCGGCATCATCAACTTCGTGGTGATTACCGCTGCACTGTCGTCGTGCAACGGCGGCATCTTCAGCACCGGGCGCATGCTCTACAGCCTGGCGCAGAACGGCCAGGCGCCGGCCGGTTTCGCTCGCACCTCGAGCAACGGCGTACCGCGTCGCGCGTTGCTGCTGTCGATCTTCGCGCTGCTGTTGGGCGTGCTGCTCAACTATCTGGTGCCGGAAAAAGTCTTCGTCTGGGTGACTTCGATTGCCACCTTCGGCGCGATCTGGACCTGGGTGATGATCCTGCTGGCCCAGCTGAAATTCCGCAAAGGTCTGAGCGCCAGCGAACGGGCCGGCCTCAAATACAGAATGTGGCTGTATCCGGTCAGCTCGTATCTGGCACTGGCCTTCCTGGTACTGGTGGTCGGCCTGATGGCGTACTTCCCGGATACCCGCGTGGCACTTTATGTGGGCCCGGCGTTCCTGGTGCTGCTGACCGTGTTGTTCTACGTGTTCAAGCTGCAACCAAGCGATGCGTCCCAGGGCGCGGTGCGTTCGGCTTCGTAATTCGTTGTTATGGAACCCTGAAAGCCCCGGTCGAAAGTCCGGGGCTTTTTCGTTGGGGGCAAGCTTGAGGCCGCTGGTCTGAAAACGCCGCAAAAAACGACTTCTGATTCAGAGTCATGTTCGAAGGTTTAGCTACGTTGTTTCCAGCGCAGCCGTGAACAGAGGCGCAGGTATGAGGATCAGCGATTTTCTCGTACGAGAACTCGGCCGCCGTCAGGTCGTGCTGTTCTTCCTGCTCGCCACGCTGCTGTACATCCTGCCGCTGATCCTCGCCGACTTCCCCTACATCGACGACAACTGGCGCACCCTCGCTGCCGGCAACGCCTGGGCGGGGCAGGGGCGGTTGTTCATGGACTGGCTGTATCAGGCGCTGAGCGTCACCGGCGCTGCGCCGAATATTTTCCCATTGCCGCTGTTGCTCGCCACGGTCGCCATGTCGTTCGCGTTGACCCGGCTGACCTTCCACTATTTTCCCGAACCGACCCTGGCCTGTTGTCTGGTGGTGTTGCCGCTCTGGTACAACCCGTTCCTGTTGCAGAACCTGTCCTATCAATACGACGGCGCCGGCATGGCCCTGAGCCTGGTCGCGGTGATTTATGCAATCACCTTTTGCGGCGCTTCACGCATTCAGCGATGGCTGGTGCCATCGGTGTTGCTGGCGCTGGCGATCGGGTTGTATCAGATCAGCCTGAATGTGTTTCTCGGGTTGTGCTGCCTGGAATTGCTCAGGAATGTTCACCGGCGAGTGCCGTGGGATGAACTCTGGCACCGGTCGGGCTGGCGGCTGGCGCAACTGCTGCTGGCGGTGTTGATTTACAGCGTCACGGCTTATCCATTCACTGACGCCGGACGCACGCAATTGCTGAATGCGAGCGCTGACCCGTTGCTGCAGATCGGCGTCAATATCGGTCGGGTGATGGAGAAGGTTGCGCTGCTGTTTCACGGCGGGTACACGGTAGTTTTTATTGTTTTGGTGCTGTGCGCCGTGTTCGGCGCCGTGCAATTGGGGCGGCATATTCGTGAGCGCAAAATGTCCCGCGCCAAGGACTTGCTCCTGAGCTTCAGCTGCCTGCTGCCATTGCCGCTGATTGTGCTGCTGGTGCCGGGCATGACGCTGTTGTTTCGCGATTTCAACGAAGGCGCGCGCACCTTGATGGGGTTCGGCGTATTGCTGATGTCGCTGTTCTATCTGGCCTGGCTGGGGTTGATGCCGCTGCATCAACGGTTGCCTTTGATGCTGGCGATTCCGCTTCTGGCCACGCTGTCACTGTCCTTCGCTTATGGCCGGGTGCTGACGATGGAAAAAACCTTCGCCAGCAGTGCTCTCTACAGCCTCAGCCACGACATCTCGTCCCATCGCGAACTGCGCGAAGCCAAACGGATTTATATCTCGGTGACGTACTCCGACCGCTGGCTCGCGGGGGCGCAGGGCACCTTCCAACGGCTGCCGGTGCTGCGCTACCTGCTGAACGTCGACTATTTCATGCTCGCCGAAAACCTGGCCTCGGCCGGTATCACCAACGTGGTCGCCGAGCGCGAACGTCGCAACGCGACCCATGTCGGCCTGATGGGCTATCCACCCTTGTTGGAAAGCCTCTATTACCGCCTCTACCTGATCGGCGACTACGGCTTCATCGTCATGAAAGAGCCGCCCCACGGGCGGTTATTGCAATGGTGACCGTTGGTCAGAAACCAGCGCCTACCTGTAATTTCTGACAGTAGACCGCACCCGTACCTTGCCCTAGCGTGAAAGCTCCGCCCGTTGCAGTGACAGCAAGGATTCACGATGAGGATCTTGTGGAAAGGATTTCCCGCCCAAACGGCAATCGGCCTCGCCGCAACGCTGGTCCACTGGCAGGTTTTTTTCGTACTGACCAGTGCGGTTCAGCTCGATCAGGCGGCCAGCAACTTCGCTGCGTTTTGCATCGCCGCATCCTTCGCGTTTTACATGAACGCGCTGTACACGTTCGAGACCGGAACGTCGGTGCTGGCGTACCTGATGTTTATCAGCGTGATGGGGGCGTTGAGTTACGGCACAGGCGTGATCGCCGATGCACGGAGTCTGCCGGGGCTGGTGACGGTGTCGGTGTTTTCACTGCTGGATCTGTTGCTGGGGTACTGCTTTTTCCGGTTTGTGTTGTTTCGGGGGCGGCAGTCATGAAAAGCGCTTCTGCTAATGCGAACGAACACTTTCTGAGCAGGCCCTGGAGCGCACAGGAAATCTATTTCTTTTTTCAGATAGCAACCTTGCTGCATGTTTTTCCCATTTTGTTCGCCGACTACTTGTACATCGATGACCAAGGGCGATCGATGCTCGGAATCAAGGGCTGGACTGAAGACGGCCGACCGTTGGTGGAGTTGCTGTATTCCGTTCTGACATTTTCCTCATCGTTGAATATTTTTCCATTACCGTTACTCATTGCCACCGTTGCCATGTCTTTTGGACTGAGGCGACTGGTCACTCACTATTTTTCTACTCCGGGGTTTGTTGAGTGCCTAGTGGTTTTACCCCTGTGGTTCAGTCCGTTTTATTTACAGAACCTTTCATATCAATATGACGGGCCGAGCATGACGTTGGGCCTGGTTGCAGTGATTTATGCAATCACTTCAAATCCGGCATCGGCTGTGGGGCGGGTAGTACTCTCCGCGATATTGATTGCTCTGGCGCTTTCTTTTTATCAGGTGTGTCTGAACGTTTTTATCGGTCTGGCGTGTATCGATGTCTACCGCTGCATGATCTCTGGTACAGCGTCTGAAGTGCGGAAGGAACTCTTGCTGAGAACCGGACAATTGGCAGGGGGATTGCTTGTTTACTGCTTGAGTTCGTATCAGTTGATAAGCGGTAGCCGTCAGGGATTTGTCGAGATTGATAATTCCACGGTGAGAGAGTTGCTCATGCGAATTGATACTTTCAATCAGCACATGTTTCTTCTATTCAATATTGGCAATGTTTGGTTTTTTTCGTTGCTCATCTTTGTTGCAGCTTTGTGTTTTGTGCTCACGGGGTATCGTTGTGTCGCTCGACAGGAGGGCGGCTGGGCCAAGTCGAACACGTTGGTGTTGTACCTGATGACATTGCTCGGGGCTGTGTCTGCGATTTATGGCATCGGACTTCTCGTGCGCTATCCAAACTTTGGTGCGCGGAATCTGATGGGGTTTTCTTCTATGTTGGTTTTTTTGATGTTTTTGAACCGACAAGGATTGATGCAAGTAAACCGATACCTGACATACCTGTTGGTCATTCCGATTGCTTTTATGCTTAGCTTCTCTTTTTCCTATGGTCGGGTCATGGTGGCGAAAAAACAATTCGAACAAGTTGTCGTTCAGAACCTAAACTATGACGTTGTTTCTCATGCAAATCTTCGAGCTCTGGAGCGGATCAATTTAATCGCCGATACCCGTTATTTGTGGATTCCTGGTGCAAAAAAACAATTGATGCTTCACCTGTGCTTCCTTACATACTTGGTCTGGATTTTATCTTGCTGCCAGAAAATATGCTCAGGGCTGGACTGACAAATGTTTTTGGCGGTGTAAAAGACGAACGCGATACAGTGGGGTGTGGGACGTGTCAGCAAGTTCTAAGTAATCGCTATTACGACATCTACATATTGGACAAAACCGGTTATGTGTTTATGAAACGCTGGAATGAGGTGAAGGATTCCGATCACCTCTGATCCAGCGTTTTACCTTGAAGGAAGGTACATAGATTCGGCTACGCAGCCATTCCATCCTGCGGCTCAAAACTGTCCGCCCGCGCCATCTGCCACATCCGCGAATAGAACTCGCCGTTCACCTCTCCGGTGAGCAATTCCCCCGGTTTCAGGAACACATGCAGCTGCGAGAACAGTTTGATTTCAGTGGCCGACATGCGCCGCACCAAATGCTTGGCCGACAGTTGCGACGGATGGTCGAGGCCGGCGGCAGCGAGCATTTCTGCCAGGGCCTTGAGCGTATTGCGGTGGAAGTTGTAGACCCGCTGGGCCTTGTCCGGCACCACCAGCGCGCGCTGGCGCAGGGTGTCCTGGGTGGCGACGCCGGTCGGGCATTTGTTGGTGTGGCAGCTTTGCGACTGGATGCAGCCGATGGCGAACATGAAGCCGCGCGCCGAGTTGGCCCAGTCGGCACCGATGGCCAGCACGCTGGCGATATCGAAAGCGCTGACGATCTTGCCGCTGGCGCCGAGCTTGATCTTGTCCCGCAGATTCAAGCCCACAAGCGTGTTGTGCACGAACAGCAGACCTTCGCGCATCGGCACGCCGATGTGGTCGGTGAACTCCACCGGCGCGGCGCCGGTTCCGCCTTCCTTGCCGTCGACCACGATGAAGTCCGGCAGGATGCCGGTTTCCAGCATGGCCTTGGCGATGCCCATGAATTCCCACGGATGGCCGAGGCAGAACTTGAAGCCCACCGGTTTGCCGCCGGACAGTTCACGCAGTTGCTGGATGAAATGCATCATCTCGATCGGCGTGGAGAAGGCGCTGTGGCGCGATGGCGAGATGCAGTCTTCGCCCATCAGGATGCCGCGGGTGTCGGCGATTTCCTGGGTCACTTTGTGCTTGGGCAGAATCCCGCCGTGGCCGGGTTTGGCGCCCTGGCTCATCTTGATTTCGATCATCCGCACTTGCGGGGTCTGCGCCTGGGCGGCGAAGCGTTCCGGGTCGAAGCGGCCGTCGCTGGTGCGGCAGCCGAAATAGCCGCTGCCCAGTTCCCAGGTCAGGTCGCCGCCATGTTCGCGGTGATAGGGGCTGATGCTGCCTTCGCCGGTGTCGTGGGCGAAGTTGCCGAGTTTCGCACCCTGGTTCAGCGCGCGGATCGCGTTGGCACTGAGGGAGCCAAAACTCATGGCCGAGATGTTGAACACCGACGCCGAGTACGGCTGGGTGCATTGCGGGCCGCCGACGGTGACGCGGAAACTGCTCGGGTCGCTCAGCGGCGCCGGGCGCATTGAGTGGCCGATGAATTCGAAGCCGGACTGATAGACGTCGATCAGGGTACCGAACGGTTTGTCGGCGGTTTCATTCTTGGCCCGCGAATACACCAGCGAACGCTGGGCGCGGGAGAAGGGCAGGGCGTCGCTGTCGGATTCCAGCAGGTACTGGCGGATTTCCGGGCGGATGCCTTCGACCAGATAACGGATATTGCCCAGGATCGGATAGTTGCGGCGCACCGCGTGCGGGCTCTGCAGCAGGTCGAACAGACCGATCAGGCTCAGCACCCCGGTGACGGCGGTGATCGGCCACAGCCAGTCATGTTCGAGAAAGGGCAGGCTGGCGAGGGTGAACATCACGCAGACGGCAAAGAAGGCGTAGCGGCTCAGGAGTGACAGGCTCATACGGTTTCCTTGGTTCGGATGGTTTTTTTGCGGCAGTCAGGCGTTCTGCGCCTGTAGAAAGATCGAAAACAGCTCCGACTGGGATTTGATCCCCAGCTTGCTGTACATGTGTTTCTTATGGACTTTCACGGTTTCAACAGAGATTTCCAGCTTACGGGCGATTTCTTTACTGGAGCAACCGCTGAGCATCAGGCGCCCGACATCCAGTTCCCGGGCGGTCAGTTGCGCGCCCTTGAGCTGCTGCACCGACGCTTCGAGCTGCACCCGCCAGTCCGGTTGCGCAGGCGCCGGGGCCAATGCCACGGTTTCGTTGATTTCATAAGGCAGGCGCTGGCGCAACAGGCCGAGCACCCACGGCTGGATCAGTGACAACAGGGCAATCTGCTCGCCGGTGAAGCGTTGCTGGCTGCCCAGCGACAGGCACAGCGTGCGGTCGCCCTCGAGCTGGCAATTGAACTGGATTTCGTCGGCCACCACATTCAGACGAAAGTATCGCTGGTAATACTCGGTCAGTTCGAAGTGCTCCGGCGCGACCTCCGACAGGCGATACAGCCCGGTGCGCGATTGTTCGCGGCAGGCGATGTAGAACGGGTCGAGCAGGTACAGACCGCGCAGGTAGTCCTGAAACAACTGGTCAGGACTGCCGTCTGCGCCGGGGCATTCGGCGAACACCTGCGGGTGGCGGTCGGCGCTGAACAGCAGCGCCACCCAGCTATCGAACGGCACGTACTGGTCGAGCAGGCGCACCAGTTGCGCCCAGAAATTCGGCTTGTCGAGGGCGTCGATCAACTGCCCGACGGCGCGGTGCCAGGTGATGTCGTCAAACGAAAGAGTCATGCCTCTACCCCTATCGGGTTACCCCGGCCGCGTAATTCCCTGGCCGGTCGAATGCGAAGCATACTGGCCCACAGACAGCCGCCGGGCAATCTTTCGGCACCCGGCGCTCATAACAAGGACTGCCCATGAAAGTCGAACTCGCCCAACTGGCGGGCCGTGACAAAGACACGGCGTACAACCTCGAACGCGCCCTCGCGGCGATTGCGGCCTGCGCCGCCGACACGCAATTGATCGTATTCCCCGAGACCCACCTGATGGGCTTCCCGACCGCCGACACCGTGGCGCAGATCGCCGAGCCGCTGGACGGCCCGACCGTCAGCGCCGTGCAGGCCGCCGCCCGCGAACGCAACCTTGCCGTGGTGATCGGCATGGCCGAGAACGACAACGGCCACTTCTACAACACCACGCTGCTGATTACCCCCGAAAGCATCGCCCTGAAATATCGCAAGACCCATCTCTGGGCTTCGGATCGCGGTGTGTTTGAGGCCGGTGACCGTTACGCCACCTGCCTGTGGAACGGCGTGCGGGTCGGTCTGCTGATCTGCTACGACATCGAGTTTCCGGAATCGGCCCGGGCCCTGGCGCAATTGGGTGCGGAGTTGCTGATCGTGACCAACGGCAACATGGACCCGTACGGCCCGACCCACCGCACCGCGATCATGGCCCGGGCCCAGGAAAATCAGGCGTTTGCGCTGATGGTCAACCGCGTGGAAGCGGGGGATGACGGGTTGATGTTTGCCGGCGGCAGTGCGCTGGTGGATCCGCTGGGTACGGTGCTGTTCGAGGCCGGGCGTGAAGAAGGGCGGTTCAGTGTCGAGCTGGATTTCGGCCAGCTGGAGCTGGCGCGCAAGGATTATCGGTATCTGGATGATCAGCGGTTGAGGTTGCCGGGGGAGGTGGTTGAACACGCCTCGGGAGTACGTGAGCTGCTGATCCCTTGACCCGTTGTACCCGATCGTTCCCACGCTCTGCGTGGGAATGCAGCCCGGGACGCTCTGCGTCCCAAGAGCGGACGCGGAGCGTCCATTGAGGCATTCCCACGCAGAGCGTGGGAACGATCAATCTCCAGTCGAACAAAAAAACAAGCAACACCCGAAACATTCGCCGAACTCGGCCTCTGCCATAAATCCAATAAAATCCGGAGTAAGTCGCCCATGGCTCGTTTGCAACGCACCCTTTCGCTAGGGTCGGTGGTGCTGTTCGGCATCGCCTACATGACGCCGATCATTGTCCTCGGCACGTTCGGCATCCTCGCCCAATCCACCGCCGGCATGGTGCCCGCCGCGTATCTGGCGGCGCTGGTGGCGATGTTTTTCACCGCCATGAGTTACGGGCGCATGGCCGCCGCGTTCCCGGTGGCCGGCTCGGCCTACAGCTATGTGCGCAAGGCCATCAGCCCGAAACTCGGCTTCATCGCCGGTTGGGCGGTGCTGCTCGATTATCTGTTTCTGCCGATGGCGATCTGGCTGATCGGCGCCGCGTACCTGGCTTCGGCGTTCCCGTCGATTCCGCAGTGGATCTGGGTGCTGGCGTTCATCGGCATCACCAGCGCGATCAATATCATCGGCCTGAAACTGGCCAACGGCATCAACGCCTTGCTGATGCTGGTGCAGTTTCTGGTGCTGATCGCCTTCGTCGCGCTGTGCGTGCATTACGTCGGTGGTGATGCCAGCACGCCGCTGTGGTCGATCAAACCGTTCTTCAACGGCGACATGCAGATGCCGCTGATCATGAGCGGCGCCGCGATTGCCTGCTACTCGTTCCTCGGCTTCGATGCAGTCAGCACCCTCACCGAAGAAACCCGCGATCCGCGCCGCACCATCCCTCGGGCAATCATGCTGATCACTCTGATCGGCGGGCTGATTTTCGTCGGTGTCTCGTACTTCGTGCAGATCGCCCATCCGTCGTTCCAGTTCGACAGCGTCGACTCGGCGGCCTACGAAATTGCACGCAACATCGGCGGTGATCTGTTCGTGTCGATCTTCCTGATCGGCCTGATCGTCGGTCAGTTCGCCTCGGGCCTGTCGGCGCAGGCCAGCGGTTCGCGGCTATTGTTTGCGATGGGCCGTGACGGTGTGCTGCCCAAGTCGTTCTTCGGCACTTTGCACGAGCGCTTCGGTACGCCGGTCAACAGCAT
This sequence comes from Pseudomonas sp. IT-P2, assembly GCF_949767575.1. Classification (NCBI taxonomy): domain Bacteria; kingdom Pseudomonadati; phylum Pseudomonadota; class Gammaproteobacteria; order Pseudomonadales; family Pseudomonadaceae; genus Pseudomonas; species Pseudomonas sp. IT-P2. Next base: position 105,520 of record NZ_CATKQA010000022.1, read on the forward strand.
TCTGCTGTGTGCGGTGGTGGCTTTGCTGGCGCTGAAACTCGACGTGACCACCTCGACCTCGTTCATCAACTTCGGCGCGTTCCTGGCGTTCAGCCTGGTCAATCTGTCGGTGATTTTTCACTATTGGATCGGCGGGGATAAAAAAGGTCTGCGCGAACTGGTGCTGTTCCTGGTCTTCCCGTTCATCGGTCTGCTGGCGGACTTGTGGCTGATGGTCAGCCTCGATCACCTGGCGGTGTATCTGGGCCTGAGTTGGCTGGCGATTGGTGTGCTGTATCTGGCGGTGCTGACCGGTGGCTTCCGTCGCCAACCACCGGAGATGGACTTTCAGGAAGCGGCCTGATCAGGCATCAGGCCGCCGGCCGGGTTTGGCGCAACGGCAGTTGCACGCGGAACGTCGTACCGAATCCCGGTTTGCTGCTGACGGAAATGTCACCGCCGTGTTTTTTTACAATGCCATAGGACAGGGACAGGCCCAGGCCCGTCCCCTGGCCGACCGGTTTGGTGGTGAAGAACGGGTCGAAGATCTTTTGCAGGGTTTCGGGTGCAATGCCCGAGCCCGTATCGGCGACTTCGATGACTGCCGATTCTCCCTGCACGCCAGTGCGCAGGGTGATGGTGCCGCGCTCCGGGCCCATGGCCTGCGCCGCGTTGACCACCAGGTTCATGATGACCTGATTGATTTGCGAGGGCAGGCATTCGATGTCCGGCAGCTCCTGATACTCCTTGATCACATCGGCCTTGTACTTGAGCTCGCTGGCGACAATGTTCAGGGTCGATTCGATGCCCTGTTGCAGATTGGCCCACTGCCATTCCTGATGGCTGTCGACCCGGGAGAAATCCTTCAGGTCCCTGACGATCTGGCCGACCCGAGCGATGCCTTCCTTGGATTCCCTGATCAGCACCGGAATGTCTTCGAGCAGAAAATCCAGTTCGAGGTCCTCGCGCAATTGCTGCAACTGCCCAGCCAGTTCGGCGGGCAGGGTTTGCCCGGCGGTGTGATAGGCGCCGAGCATGGTGAGCAGTTGCTGGAAATAGCCGTCGAGCGTGCCGAGGTTGGAGGAAATGAAACCGATCGGATTGTTGATTTCATGGGCGACGCCAGCGGCCAGTTGCCCCAGCGAAGCGAGCTTCTCCGATTGCACCAACTGGCCTTCCAGCTGTTTGCGTTCGTCGATTTCCCGCTGCAAGGCTTCGCTGGCCTGCTTGAACTGAGCGGTACGCTGGTCCACCAGATGTTCCAGGTGATGCATTTGCAGCGACGCGCGCTCGGTCATCTGCCATTTGGTCAGAAGGGTGTTGGCCATCTGCTGGACTTCGATGTTGTCGAAGGGTTTTTTCAGAATCAGCAGCCGGTCATGGGCGTGCAGACGATCCAGCAATTCGTCCCAGGAATAGTCGGAATAGGCGGTACAGACCACCACCTGTAACTGCGGATCCTGCTGCCACAGCGCTTCGATGGTTTGCGCCCCGTCCCAGCCGTCGGGCATGCGCATGTCGACGAACGCCAGGGCGTAGGGACATTGTTCCTGCAAGGCCAGGTTGAGTTTGGCCAGGCCTTCTTCCCCTCCGTAGGCCGAGTCCAGTTCGAAAACCGCTCGCCGGGGTCTGGCGGTTTCGCCGAACAGCGCGGCTTCCATTTCGTCCATCTCTGCCGACTGCGCTGAAGCCGGGGCGAGGATCTTGCGAAAGTCTTCGTGGATCGACGGCATGTCATCGATCAGCAAAATGCGGCGGTTCGACAATTCGCTCATGCGTTCTCCGTTACCGCGATCAGCGGAATCTGCAAGGTGAACAGGGCGCCCTGGCCAGGTCCGTCGCTGTGGGCCGTGAGGTGGCCGTTCATCTCGATGGCCGCCAGGGCGCAACTGTGCAGGCCGAAGCCGTGGCCCTCCTTGCGAGTGGTGAAACCGTGGGCAAAGATCCGCGTCATGTTTTCCGGGGCGATACCTTCGCCATCGTCCTTGACGCTGATTTCCAGATAATTCCCGTCGACGATTTTTACGCCCAGGGTGATGGTGCGCGGGCGGTTGCTGAGGTCGGACATCGCGTATTTGGCGTTGCTGATCAGGTTGATCAGGATCAGCAGCAAACGGTGTTTGTCACCCATCACCTGCGGCACTTCGGCGTAGTCCTTGACCACTGTGACGTGGTGCCGGGTCAGGGCTCCGGCGTTCATGCGCAGGGCGTCTTCGAGCAGTTCGCTGATGTACAGCGGCTCGGTCAGGCTGCTGGCCCCGGCATAGGATTGCTGGGTGGCGACGATGTCCTTGATGTGATCGACACTTTTGTTCATCTGGTTCAGTTCGTCGACCATTTCCTGCTGTTCCTGGGCGATGGCAACGACCAGTTGATTGAGATAACCGGGCAGCAATTTGCCCTTGGGGTCTTCGCTGAGGAACTGGCCGAGGTCGTCGGGGTGTTCGTTGATCAGCTGCATGGCCTTGCCCAGCCCCAGGGTCTTGCTGTTGCGTAACTTGCGCGCGATCAGGTCGGAGGAAATGTTCACGCTGTTGAGCACGTTGCCGACGTTGTGCAGCACGTTGGTCGCGATCTCGGCCATGCCGGCCTGGCGTGCGGCGTCGAGCAGTTCGCTCTGGGCGTTCTTGAGCTCCTGGGTGCGTTCCTCGACCCGTTGCTCTAGCACATCGTTGGCGGTTTGCAGGGCTGCGTTGACCCGGTTGATCTCGGCGAAACTGCGGATCAGACGGATGGCCAGCCACAGCAGCGACAGCATCAGCAGGACCGAGAACAGCAGCAGATAGAAGTGATATTTCCTGTCGATTTTTTCGACCCGCTGCTGATCCCGGTTGAGCATGTTGGTGATGTTGTCCAGGCGCTCGGCCACCGGAACCGCCTCAATCTCCTCGAGCAAGCGGTTGACGATCGGCTGCTCGCGCAGGATCAGGCTGATGTGATTGCTCAGGATCCTGATCGGGGCTTGAAAGTCCTGGGGCAGGCGTTGCGCGTTCACCGCCAGTTTGTTCAGGCCCAGGACGATATCGGCGGCCTTGTCGTCGGAGGTGACCTGAGAGAACTCAAGTGCGCTGAGCAGCAGGTCATAGGTATCGGTGGCGATGTTCTGCACCTGAATCTTGTCGAGATCGGACAGGCCGGCCAGTTGTGCCTGAATGTCATCTTCGGCGGTCGGCAGGAACGCCAAGGAGTTGCGCAGCAAGGCGTTGTGCGACTTGAACTGCTCCACCAGCCGGGTCTTTTCCTGCATCGCCTTGAGAAAACTCTCGTGGGCTTCGTCCCATTGTGTCGAGTCGTTGCGCCCGTGGCCGGACTCCATGGTGTCGAAGCGTTCCCACAGGCGGTTCATCTCGCTCATCGGCGAGACCAGCGGGTCGTAATTGTGGGAGATCGCCACCCGGGCCTTGAGGATTTCGTTTTCCCACAGCGAGTCCTGCTGCTTGATCTGGCGGATCAGGTCCCGGGATTCGGTGTAGGCCGTCGTCTGCTCGGTGCTGGACTTGAGGTAGAGAAACACCAGGATCGAGGCCAGCAGCACGGCGACGAGCCCGATCAACATCAGGCTGACACGGCGTGAAACCTTCATCATGGCTGGCCCTCCGGATGGCCGGTCAGGGTCTTGAGAAACAGGATGATCAGGGTCTTGTCTTCTTCGCTCGGCATGCGCCCCAACTGATACTGGAACATCACGTCCACGGCCCGTTCGAGGGTGGGCGCCGAGCCGTCATGGAAGTACGGTGCGGTCAGCGCGACATTACGCAGGCTCGGCACCTTGAACACGGCGCGGTCGGCTTCGTCGCCGGTCACGTTGAAACGGCCCTGGTCGGCCACCGTCGGGTTACCGCGATCGGCGATGTAGTCGCCGAACACGCCAAATTTCTGGAACATGTTGCCGCCGATGTTGACGCCCTGATGGCAGGCAATGCAGCCGTACTCCTTGAAACGCTGATAGCCGTATTTTTCTTCGAGGGTCAGGATATCGGTATTGCCCAGCAGGTACTGATCGAAACGGGAGTCGGGGGTCAGCAGCGTGCGCTCATAGGTGGCCAGCGCATTCTGGATATTGGCCCGGTTCACGGCATCGGGGTAGGCGGCACGAAAGCTTTGACCATAGGCTGCGTCGTCAGCGATCCGTTGCACGACGGTGTTCCAGTCGCTGCCCATTTCGTGGGGGCTGGTGATCACGACGTTGCTTTGTTCTTCCAGGGTTTCGACGCGGCCGTCCCAGAACTGGCGGAAATTGAGGCTGGCGTTGAATACGGTCGGCGTGTTGACCGCCACCGGTTGCCCATCGAAGCCGTTGGAGAAGGCGCGGGTGTCGGCGCCGCTTTTATCCAGTTGATGGCAGCTGGCGCAGGACAGCGTGTTATTGATCGACAATCGCGGGTCATGGAACAACTGGCGCCCCAGCTCGACCCGCCTGGCATCCAGGTGCGGCATTGGCGGCAAAGGTTTCAGCGGCTCGTCCAGCGGTGCGGCGATGGCATTTGCGCACAGACCGAGCAGTAGAACCAACGACCCCGGGCGATTCATGAAACACCCCACGTGCCAGGCTGAGCAGACTCCAGCAACCGGGCGAAGGCCTCTGCCGGCAAGGCCTTGCTGAAATAAAAGCCCTGGCCCTCCTCGCAGTGGTGAGCCCTGAGAAACTCCAACTGTTGTGCTGTTTCCACACCTTCGGCAATGACGTTGAGGTTCAGGCTCTTGCCCAGGCTGATGATCGCGCCGACCAGGGCTGCATCACCGCTGTCATGGCTCAGGCCGCGAATGAACGACTGATCGATTTTCAGCACATCGATGGGAAAGCGGCGCAGATAGCTCAGGCTGGAATAACCGGTGCCGAAGTCATCGATGGCCAGCCGAACCCCCAGCGCCTTCAGCCTGCCCAGCGCGTTCATCGTCGCATCGACGTTCTGCATCAGCACACCTTCGGTGATCTCCAGTTCCAGCAGACGGGGATCGAGCCCGGTCTGTGCCAGTACCTGCTCGATGCCCTCGACGAAATGGCGCTGGCGAAAGTCGATGGCCGAGGTGTTGACCGACATGCGGATCGGCGGCAAGCCCGCCTGTTGCCAGTCCCGGGTCTGCCGACAGGCTTCGCCCAGCACCCATTTGCTCAGCGGCACGATCAGGCCACTGTCTTCGGCCACCGGTATGAAATCCGACGGATAGACCCAGCCATGTCCCGGTTTTTGCCAGCGCACCAGTGCTTCGGCGCCGACCACCCGGCTACTGACCAGGTCGATTTTCGGCTGGTAGTGCAGGACGAATTCGTGCCGCTGCAGGGCCTGGCGAATGCCCGTTTCGATGCCTTGCTGTTCCCGGGCACGCTGGTTCATCGCCTCGATAAAGAAAGCGATCTCGCTCGGCCCGGTTTCCTTGGCGTTGCGCATGGCCGTTTCAGCTTTTTTGATCAGTTCGATGGCTTCGAGCCCGTCGTCGGGATAGATGCTGATGCCCAGACTGGCCGTGATGCTCACGGGATGCCCGACAATCGTCTGTGGAATACGGATGGCGCCCAGCAGTTTCTCGGCAATGCTGCGGGTCTGCTGCGGGTGGTTGATGTCGCTGAGCATTACCACGAACTCGTCGGAGCCATAACGAAAGACCGAATCCGATTCGCGCACGCAGGCGAGCAATTGCTGGCCGACCCGTTTGAGCATCTCGTCGCCCGCCGGGTGGCCCAGGGCATTGTTGATGCGCTTGAAGCGATCCAGCCCGAGAAACATCACCACCAGTTGTTTGTCATGGCGCCGGCAGGCGGCCAGCGATTGAGTCAAACGGTCACCGAGCAAGGTGCTGTTGGGCAGGCCCGTGAGGCTGTCGTACTGCAACAGGTGCGAGACCTTGAGCAATTCATGCACGCGGGCTTCGATGGTCTGCTCGAGACTGAGCATTTTCAGCGCCGCATCCTGGGCCAACTGCCATTTCCAGGTCAGGGCATTGGCCATCTGGCGGATTTCCAGGGTGTCGAACGGTTTTTTCAGGATCAGCAACTGATCGCCGAATTCCAGTCGTTCGGCCATGGCCTCCCAGCTGTAGTCGGAATAGGCGGTGCACAAGGCGATTTGCAGATTCGGATCGACCGCCCACAGTTTTTCGATGGTTTCCAGACCGTCCCAACCGGGCGGCATGCGCATGTCGGTGAACGCGAGGGCATAAGGCCGGCCTTCTTCCACCGCATGCTGCACCAGTTTCAGCGCTTCCTGCCCCTGATAGGCGGAGTCGAGCTGGAACGTCAGGTGCGATGATTGCCGGGTGCCGAACAGCGTTTGCTCGAGCGTATCCAGGTCTGCTGCACCGCTGGTGTCCGGGGTCAGTATCTTGCGAAAGTCATCATGGATCGCCGGGGTATCGTCGACGATCAATATGCGCCGGTTGGTCTGCGCAAAAGGTGTTTTCATCCCTCGTCCTCCCTGGGCAGCGGGGCGGTCGCGTTCCCGTCCTTCAGCAGGCGGGCCGCCTGTTCGGGGCTGACAGCCTCCCTGAAGCAAAGGCCTTGCACGTTTTTCAGCGGGACCGAAGAGGCGAGGGCGTCATCCCGATCTGTGGGCTGGACGCCTTCGGCGCTGATGTCGATCGCCAGATCCCGGGCGAAATTGACGATCGCTCGCAGGGTATTGGCGCTGCCTTCATCCTGGGCCGCACTGTCGATCAGGGATTGGGCGAGTTTGAGGTGATTGACCCGGTAGGTTTTCAGGTAATCGAACGATGAGTATTCGGTGCCGAAATCGTCGATGGCGATCTTTACCCCAAGCTCACTGAGGCGCGGCAGCACATCGTTGTGGGTCCATTTGGTCTGGGCCAGGGTCGCTTCGGTGACATCGAAACGCAGATCCCACGGTGCCAGTTCCCAGCGGGCGGTGGTGCGCAGCACGTCATAGATGAGCTCGGGGCCGCTCTTGAGTTGCGCCAGGGAAATCCTGATCGCCATCACCGGAGGCGCCACTCCCTCGTTTTGCCACTGGCGCATCTGCCAGCAGGCGTGATCCAGGATCCAGCGACCGAGCGGGATGATTGCACCGGTCTTTTCCGCTGCCGGTACGAAGGCCGACGCCGGCAGCAGACCAAGCCTGGGATGTTGCCATTTGACCTGCGCGGCCATGCCGAGAATCTTGCCGCTGTGCATGTCCACTTCCGGCGTGTAGTCGAGCTTCAGTCCTCCCTGAGTCAGGGCGGTCATCAACTCCTCGGCCAGGGTCATGCGCTCGGCGACTTCGCGAGTGATTTGCTCGGAATGGAACTGGTACTGATTGCGCCCCGTTTCCTTGGCGCGGTACAGCGCCATGTCGGCGCCGGCCAGCAGACTGTCGGCATCCAGACTGTTGGCGCGGTACAGGCAGATGCCGATACTGACGGAAATGCGCAAGGCATTGCCTGCCAGTTGGTAGGGCTCCAGAAGCGCATCGCGGATCTTGGTCGCGATGGCAGCAGACTGGGTCGGGTCGCTGACGTCCAGTTGCAGGATCGCGAACTCGTCTCCGCCCAGACGTGCGACCACGTCGTTTTCCCGCACATTCGATTTGATCCGTTGCGCCACTGCCTGCAACAACAGATCGCCGACCGGATGGCCGAGGGTGTCGTTGATCCGCTTGAAGTGATCCAGATCCAGGTAAAACACCGCAAAAGGTGCCGCTCCCCGACGCGCGGCGGCGAAGGCCTGATGCAGACGCTCGATCAGCGTGGCGCGATTGGCCAGTCCCGTGAGACCGTCGGTGCGGGCCAGCAGGTTCATCTTTTCTTCGGCCAGCCGGCGTTCGGTGATGTCAAGAATGATCCCCTCGACTTCCAGCAACCGGCCGTCGTGATCGCGCACCGGGATGTAGCGGTTTTCCACCCAGCGCCAGTCGCCCGCGCCGGTACGCAGGCGAAACTCGATGGAGGCGCCTTCGGCATGCCGATCGAGCACCCGGCCCATGGCGGTATCGACACTGAGCTGATCGTCCGGGTGAATCAGCGTCTGCGCCCAGTGGGCCGAACTCACCAGATCAGCCGCGACATGGCCGTAGCGGGTGATGTTGTGGGAGATGTACATCAGCGGAAACGACGGTTCACCGCGCAACCGGTAGAGGATGGTCGGGCTGTTCTGCACGATGATGTTGGCGTCGGACAGTTCCCGGGTACGCTCCTGAACTGCCTGCTCCAGCAGGTTCATCTTCATGGCGGCGTCTTCGGTCATTTGCCACTTGACCGTCAGGGCGCTGGCCATCTGCCGGATTTCGATCGCGTCGAAGGGTTTTTTCAGGATCAGCAGGCGATCGGTCAGGGCCAGCCGCCGGTCGATGTCTTCCCACGAGTAATCGGAGTAGGCGGTGCACAGGGCCACCTGCAGCTTGGGATCGACCTGCCACAGCCGCTCGATGGTTTCCAGGCCATCCCAGCCCGGCGGCATGCGCATGTCGATGAAGGCCATGGCGTACGGGCGCCCGGCGGCGAGTGCGGCTTCGACTTTGTCCAGCGCTTCGCGGCCCTGATAGGCCGAGTCCAGTTCGAAACGGTCTTTCGGTGCGACGGGGGCGGAGGACGCATCGCCGAACAGCAGGCTTTCCGTTTCATCCAGGCTGTCGGCTTCAGCCGTGGCCGGTTTGAGGATCTTGGCGAAATCGTCATGGATCGACGCGGTATCGTCGACGATGAGCACGCGGCGGTTGGTGTGTCCGGGTTGCGCACTCATGACGCAATACCCGTGTGTTCACGCACATTCGTCATCGGGAGCATCCTTTTCCCCTCATCACATGCCTGCGCGCAGGTCGATGGTGTCGTCCAGCGACTTGAGCATAGTTGCCAGGGCGCAACTTTTCCTGTCGCGGTGTAACAGAGGATTTACACGGCCCCGGCGAAAATCATCTAGCCTGTGATTCAAGCGCGGGCAAGCAGGGGAGGTCTGTCGGCGCGGCAGTCATGTCCAACGTTTTTCACGAGGCTTCGCCATGGAAGAGCCGTCCGCCCCGATTTCGCCGCCCCGGCCCAAAGTGCTGCTGGTCGATGACGAAGAACCGATCCTCAACAGCCTGCGCCGCCTGTTGCGCGGTCAGCCTTATGACGTCTTGCTGGCCACCAGCGGTGCCCAGGCGCTGGAAATACTCGAACAGCAACCGGTGAATCTGGTGATGAGCGATGCGCGCATGCCCAACATGGATGGCGCCACGCTGCTGGCGCGCGTTCATGAGCTGTACCCGGCGACTGCGCGGATCATGCTCACCGGCTACGCCGACCCTTCGGCGATCATCAAGGCCATCAACGAAGGGCAGATCCACCGTTACATCAGCAAACCCTGGAACGACGAGGAAATGCTGCTGACCTTGCGTCAGGCCCTCGAGCATCAGCATCTGGCACGCGAGCGCGAACGTCTGGAAAAACTGACGCGAGTGCAAAACGAACAATTGAAATTGCTCAACAGCACCCTGGAAAAACACGTCGCCGCCCGTACCGCCGAACTGCAGCAGACCGCCGACATGCTCGACCTCGCCTACGAGGAGCTCAAACACAGTTATGTGACCGGCACCGAAGTGTTCTCGCTGCTGGCGAATTTGCGTCTGCCGCCGGCCAAGCAGACCAACCGGCAGATCATCGAGCTGGTACGCGGCTACTGCAAGGTTCATCGGCTGGACGAAGCCGCCAGCCGCGACCTGACCATGGCGGCGGCGCTCTACAACATCGGCAAACTGAGCTGGACCGACAGCATGATGACCACGCCCTCGGACCTGCTGCACTCCACAGAGCGCGACCGCTATCGGGCTTATCCGAAACAGAGCGAATCGCTGTTGATGACCCTGGATCCGATGAAGGATGCCGCGCGGCTGATCCTGCACCATCAGGAACACTGGGACGGCACAGGCTTCCCCGACCGTCTCAAGGGCGAAGCCATTCCCATGGGCTCGCGCCTGTTGAAACTGGCGGTGGATTTCGTCGAATTGCAGCGCGGGTTGATTCTCGAACGGCAGATGAACAGCGATGAAGCGCTGTTGTACCTGCGCCAGTACGCCGGCAAAGTCTATGATCCCGAGCTGATCGAGGACTTCGTCAAGGTGTGTGCGACGGTCAGCGATATCACGCTGACCGATCCGAGCGTCAGGGTGCTGGGCACCCGGGAGCTGGCGGCGGGGATGATCCTGGCGCGCAACCTCAATGCCGACAACGGCATGTTGCTGCTCAACGCCGGCAAAGTGCTGAGCGCTCCGCTGGTTGAAAAACTGATCAGTTTCGAGGCCATGGAGGGCGGCAAATACAAGGTATTCGTAAAGGTGCCGCAAGAGCCCGAGACGACGCTCGCGGCCCAGGGTGGATGACGCTGGCGCGGCCGGCATGGGATCCTTGCGGCTTTTCTCAAGGCCGGTGGCTGACCTATGACTTCTGTATCCGCAGTTTCCCCCCGCATCATCCGTATCGCCGCCGCGCTGCTGATCGGTCCCGACGGCCAGACCCTGCTGGTGCGCAAGCGCAATACCACGGCGTTCATGCAACCGGGCGGCAAGATTGAAGCCGATGAACTGCCGGTGCATGCACTGGCCCGTGAGCTGGAGGAAGAACTGGGACTGGTGATCGATCCGGCGCAGGCTAGCTTTCTCGGCCAGTTCTCGGCACCCGCTGCCAACGAGCCGGGATTCGTCGTGCAGGCCGACATCTTTCAACTGACCATCGACGCCAGGGTGTCTCCGGCCGCCGAGATCGAAGAGGTGATCTGGATCGACCCGGCCACCGACGGCGATGTGGTTCTCGCCCCATTGACACGTGACCTGATCCTGCCGTTTTATCGAGCCTCGCTGACTGCGATCGCCTGATCATTCGTGCAAAGGACTTCGTCATGATCCCGCTTCAAGACCTGCTGATTTTTGCCGCCGCCGCCCTGCTGATGGTACTGACGCCGGGGCCGAACATGATCTACCTGATCTCGCGGTCGATCTGCCAGGGACGTCGCGCCGGGGTGACCTCGCTGCTCGGCGTGGTGGCGGGGTTCTTCGTGCACCTGTTCGCGGCGGCCGCCGGTTTGACCGCGGTGTTTCTCGCCGTGCCGATGGCCTATGAAGTGTTGAAGTGGGCCGGCGCGCTGTACCTGTTGTGGCTGGCCTGGCAGGCGGTGAAACCCGGCGCCCGCTCGCCGTTCGAGGCGCAACAGTTGCCGGCGGATTCTTCGCGCAAACTGGTCACCATGGGTTTTCTCACCAGCGCACTGAACCCGAAAATCGCGGTGTTCTACCTCTCGGTATTCCCGCAGTTCATCACCCCCGAGCACGGCTCGGTGTTCACCCAGAGCCTCATCCTCGGCCTGACCCAGATCAGCGTCAGTTTCAGCGTCAACCTGTTGATCGCGCTGTTCGCAGCGGGGATCGCTTCGTGGTTCGTCAACAATCCGACCTGGCTGGCGGCGCAGCGTTATTTCATGGGCTTCGTGCTGGGCGGCCTGGCCGTGCGGCTGATGCTTGAACAGCGCAAGGCCGCCTGAACATGTGGATCGAGCGGCTGGACGCCAGTCATGCGCTGGCCTATCGCGAATTGATGCTGGAAGCCTATGACCGGCATCCGCAGGCGTTCACCTCCAGCGTGCGCGAACGTGCAGTGATGCCGTTGAGCTGGTGGGAATCACGCCTGACCAGCAAGCTCGACGCGGTGTTTGGCGCGTTCGAAGAGGGCCGGCTGGTGGGGATCGTCGGCCTGGCGTTCGAGCCTCGGGAGAAGGCCCGGCACAAGGCAACGGTGTTCGGCATGTATGTGTCGGCCGAGTTTCGTCAGCGCGGGCTGGGGCTGAAATTGATGGAGGCGGTGCTGGGGGAAGCGCAGCAGCATCCGGCGCTGAAAGTCATTCAATTGACCGTCACCGCCGGCAATGACGCGGCGTTTCATCTGTACCAGCGCTGCGGCTTCATCCAGTTCGGCCTCGAGCCGATGGCGGTGCGGGTCGGCGAGGACTACTTCGACAAGATCCACATGTGGTCCCAGCCTTTCGTGCCAACCGCCAGTCTCAACGAACCGCGCTGACCCCATCCAGGGTCGAGAATGAGGTGTCCTTGGCCGTCAGCAGGAAGTCGCGCATGTACGGCGCGTCGAGCATGTCGGCGCGGATCGCCGCGTACAGCGTCGCAAACAGACCTTTCTCGCCCAGCCGCTTGCCCTTCACGTAACCGCGCGAGCTGTATTCATGCAGCGCCCAGTGCGGCATGCCGCACACGCCACGGCCGCTGGCTACCAGTTGCATCATCATCACCGTCAGCTCTGAGGTGCGCACCTGCGCCGGTTCGATGTCGGCCGGTTCGAGGAAGCGGGTGAAGATGTCCAGCCGGTCGCGTTCGACCGGGTAGGTGATCAGGGTTTCGGTCAGCAGGTCTTCGGGGACGATGTACGGTTTGCTCGCCAGCGCATGCTGATTGGCGACCGCGAGCATGGCTTCGTATGTGAACAGCGGCACGTAGGTGATGCCGGCGATTTCCAGCGGGTCGGACGTCACCACCAGATCCAGGTCGCCGCGAGCCAGCGCCGGCAGCGGGGCAAACGAGAAACCCGAAGCGAGGTCGAGTTCGACTTCCGGCCAGGCATCGCGGAACTGGTCGATGGTCGGCATCAGCCACTGGAAGCAGCTGTGGCATTCGATGGCCATGTGCAGACGCCCGGCGGTGCCACCGGCCAGCCGTCCGATATCACGTTCGGCGGCGCGCAGCAGCGGCAGGGTCGCGTCGGCCAGTTGCAGCAGGCGCAGGCCGGCGCTGGTGAAGCGCACCGGTTTGGTCTTGCGCACGAACAACGGCATGCCCATGCGCTCTTCCAGCTCCTTGAACTGGTGGGACAACGCCGACTGGGTCAGGTGCAGGCGGTCGGCTGCATCGACCAGGCTGTCGGCTTCACGCAGGGCATGCAGGGTTTTCAGGTGACGGATCTCAAGCACCGCAGGCTCCATGAGGAAAATTTGTGATCAACACGAAAAGGTTGAGTTTGTCTCATGTTGCCCTGGCTGTCGACAATGGCGCCATCTTTTACGCAATGGAGAACACTCGACATGGCCGTGGCACACACCCTGGGTTTCCCGCGCATCGGCGCCGACCGCGAATTGAAAAAAGCCCTCGAAGCCTGCTGGAAAGGCGATCTCGATCAGGCCGCTCTGAATCAGGTCGGCCGCGAGCTGCGCGCCAGGCACTGGCAATTGCAGAAGGACGCCGGCATCGACCTGCTGCCGGTCGGCGACTTCGCCTGGTACGACCAGGTGCTGACCCACTCGCTGACCTTCGGTGTGATCCCCGAGCGCTTCGACGGTGTGCGTGACGAACGCGGTCTGCCGACCCTCGACACCTTGTTTGCCATGGCCCGTGGCGCCACGTCTTCCTGCTGCGGCGGTGAGCACGGCAAGACTCAATACGCCCAAGAGTTGACCAAGTGGTTCGACACCAACTACCACTACCTGGTCCCGGAATTTACCGCCGACCAGCCATTCAAGCTGAGCTGGGATCAGCTGTTCGATGAAGTCGAAGAAGCCAAAACCCTCGGTCACAACGTCAAACCGGTGATCATCGGCCCGCTGACTTATCTGTGGCTGGGCAAGGCGAAAGGCAACGATTTCGACAAGCTCGATCTGCTTGAGCGCCTGCTGCCGGTGTACAACCAAATCCTCGGTCGCCTCGCCGCCCAGGGCGTGGAGTGGGTGCAGATCGACGAGCCGATCCTCACTCTCGACCTGCCGCAGGCGTGGAAAAGTGCCTTCGAACGCGCCTATCACATCCTGCAGTACTCGCCGCTGAAGAAACTGGTGGCGACCTATTTCAGCGGTCTGCAAGACAACCTCGGCCTGGCCGTCGGTCTGCCGGTGCAAGGCCTGCACATCGACGCCGTACGTGCGCCCGATCAGCTCGGTCAGGTGCTTGATCGTCTGCCGACCTACAAGATTCTCTCGGTCGGCCTGGTCAACGGGCGCAACGTCTGGCGCTGCGAACTGGAGCAGGCGCTGGCGCGACTGCAACCGGCGCAGGAGCGTTTCGGCGACAACCTGTGGGTCAGCAGTTCCTGCTCGTTGCTGCACAGCCCGGTGGATGTCGAGCGTGAAGACAAGCTCGATCCGGAACTGAAAAGCTGGCTGGCATTCGCCGTGCAGAAGTGCAGCGAAATCTCGGTGTTGCGTGATGCGCTGAACGACCCGCAAGCGCCGAACGTGCAAAGCGCACTGGCCGAAAGCCGCGCGATTCAGGAGAGCCGCGCCCGCTCGCCGCGTATTCACAAGGCCGACGTGCAAGCGCGGATCGAGGCGATCAATGCCAGCGACAGCCAGCGGCATTCGCCGTTTGCCAAACGCATCGCCGCACAGCAGGCGCGTTTGAAATTGCCGACGTTCCCGACCACCACTATCGGTTCGTTCCCGCAGACCGGATCGATTCGTCTGGCCCGTCAGGCGTTCAAGCAGGGCAAGCTGTCGGTCAACGACTACCACGATGCCATGCGCAGCGAAATCCGCCACGCGGTGCAGGTGCAGGAACGTCTGGGCCTCGATGTACTGGTGCACGGTGAAGCCGAGCGCAACGACATGGTCGAGTACTTCGCCGAACAGCTCGACGGTTATCTGTTCACCCGTTTCGGCTGGGTCCAGAGCTACGGTTCCCGCTGCGTGAAACCGGCGGTGATTTATGGCGATCTGTCCCGTCCGAACGCCATGACCGTGGACTGGATCACCTATGCCCAGAGCCTGACGGACAAGGTGATGAAAGGCATGCTGACCGGTCCCGTGACCATGCTGATGTGGTCGTTCCCCCGCGAAGACGTGTCGCGCAAAGTCCAGGCGCAACAACTGGCGCTGGCCCTGCGGGACGAAGTGGTGGATCTGGAAAACGCCGGGATCAGGATCGTGCAGATCGACGAAGCGGCGTTCCGCGAAGGCCTGCCGCTGCGCCGTGAGCAATGGCAGGAATACCTCGACTGGGCGGTGCAAGCGTTCCGTCTGACTGCGTCGGGTGTGAAGGATGAAACCCAGATCCACACCCACATGTGCTACAGCGAATTCAACGATGTGATCAAGGCGATCGCCGACATGGATGCCGACGTGATCACCATCGAAACCTCGCGTTCGGACATGGAATTGCTCGAGGCCTTTGAAGCGTTCGACTACCCGAACGACATCGGCCCGGGTGTCTACGACATTCACTCGCCGCGCGTGCCGGATACCGCCGAGATGGTCAAACTGATGAGCAAAGCCGTGAAGCGCATTCCGGCGCAGCGTCTGTGGGTCAACCCCGATTGCGGCCTGAAAACCCGCGCCTGGCCCGAGACCGAAGCGGCACTGGTCAACATGGTCGCCGCGGCGCGGCAGTTGCGCAGTCAGTTGGCGTAATACCTCAGAACCGGCCCACATCGAAAAACCGCTGAGGCTATGCATTCAGCGGTTTTTTTCGCTCAGCTCCAGCGTTGGGGGAAAGTCTGCCCCGGTGTGTAATTCACATTGTTGATGTAAAGCGAACCTTTGTTTTTATAAGGATCTGAGGGACCCGAGAATCGAACTTCGACCCTCTTTACGTCAGCCGGCATATTGCCGCTGTAGTTAAAGACTGTATCCGTGGGTTGCAGCGGCGCCAGGCCAAAGTCCGCCTGAATCAATTGACCGCCTGCGTCGAAGCCCGAAATGAAATAAACCAGGAACGGGTGAGTAACGTAATCAAATGGAGGCAGGTAGTACTGGGCAGTGGGTGCGGATGCACTGAAACTCAGGGTAAAAGACCCGGAGGGGGCTTCGAACTGGGTATAGAGCAAGATGCCGTCATCCACTCCAGGGTGCAGTTGCGCCTGGAAGCTGCGGTTGTGATTGACCACGTCGGCTTTGCCCTGAAGAGCCTGTGCGATCCATGGGGTAAAACTGCCCGACTGGAAATCTCCGTTTGGAATGAGATTCGCGCTCATATTGCCTCCCTGATGCGTTGATGGCCGCCTGTCGGCCGAGAATTCATGCTGTGTCAAAGGCAGTTTTTTAACGACTGTCAGATCTGACAGTCCCGACAAGCGGTAGGTGGCACAGGCACTTGCTGGACTCTCGCCGATTCGACCGCTCGGCACTCTTCATCAAACTGTCATCGAACTGTGGCAGCGCGCTTGAACAAACTTCATCAGACTCGCGTTCTACTGGGGTTCTGCGTTTCGGTGTTTTTCATGTTCAAGGGATTTTTTGCAATCGCGGCGTTGTTGGCCGCGGTTTTTTGCGTTCCGGCGTCCTACGCGGCGTCGCGTTGCGACGTCAATGTACCGACCGAACGGGTCGATCTGGAGCAGGTGAGCCTGGCGTACCAGAGCATCGGCCGTGCGTCGGATCCGGCGCTGTTACTGGTGATGGGCCTGGGCGGCCAGTTGATCCACTGGCCGGATGAAGTGGTGGTTGCGCTGTGTCAGCAGGGCTTTCGGGTGATCCGTTATGACAACCGCGATGTCGGTCTGTCGACCTGGCGCCAGACGCCGGCCGAAGCCAACCTGACCTTTGAGGTGCTGCGCTACAAACTCGGCCTGCCGGTGGCGGCGCCTTACAGCCTGACCGACATGGCCGACGATGCGCTGGGCCTGATGGATGCGTTGCACGTCGAGCAATTCCACGTGCTCGGCGCGAGCATGGGCGGGATGATCGCCCAGCACATGGCGGCGATGGCGCCGCAACGGGTCGAAAGCCTGACGCTGATCATGACCAGCTCCGGTGCCGAAGGGTTGCCGGCGCCGAGCGCGGCGCTGGTGCAATTGCTGTCACGGCGCGGCGCGCCCAATCGCCAGATTGCCCTGGAGCAACAGGCCGATCTGCTGGCCGCACTGGGCAGCCCTTCGGTCAGCGATGACCGGCAGGCCTTGCTGCATCAGGCGGCGCTGTCCTATGACCGGGCGTTCAATCCCGAAGGCGTGAAGCGTCAGATCATGGCGATCCTTGCCGAACCGAGCCGGGTGGCGTTGCTCAATCAACTGCGCGTCCCGACCCTGGTGGTACACGGCACGGCTGATCCGTTATTGCCGGTGATGCACGGCGTGCACCTGGCGGCGCATATTCGCGGCAGTCAGCTGCGGCTGATTCCGGGGCTGGCGCACCGCTTTCAGGAAGCGTTCAAGGAACCTTTGCTGGCGGCGGTGTTGCCGTATCTGCGCGAGCATCGCGAAGACACGTCGCACTGGGCGCAGATCGAACCGGTGGCGGAACACAACCTGCTCTGACTCAGGCGTGCAGCCGCACCCACACCGACACCAGCACCGTCGCTGCCATCAACCACGCCACCGCCGCCACCGCCAGCGAAGCTTCGAGGCGCATGCGGTCGACCATCACGTACAGCGTCGCCAGATACACGAAGTACGGAATGATCGACCACATGCCGAAGACGATGGTGGTCTTCAGGTCGTCTATCGAACGGCCCTTGCCGACGATGTAGTGGGCGATCAGGGCGAAGGTCGGGAACAGCGGCACCAGCCCTGCGATGTAGTAGTTTTTGGTCTTGGCCAGCATGGCGAGGATCACCACCACGGCCGCGCCGAGCATTGCCTTGAAAATCAGATCCACATCGTTCTCGCTTAATGGCTCAAGCCGTATTTCTTCACTTTGTCGAACAGCGTGGTCTTGGCCATCCCCAGTTCCAGGCTGGCCTGGGTCAGGTTGCCGCCGCTGCGTTGCAGGGCATCGCTGAGCAGGTTGCGTTCGAACGCTTCCACTGCTTCGGCGAATGCCAGACCCTGGCCCGCGCTACCCGCGCCGGTTTTCTTGAACGCTGGCAGGCCGAGGGCAAAACGCTCGGCGACGTTACGCAGTTCGCGCACGTTGCCCGGCCAGTCATGGCTCATCAGGCTCGACAACGTCTGGTTGTCCAGCTCCGGCAGCGCCCGGTCGAAACGCAGGGCCGATTGCTGGGTGAAGTGTTCGAACAGTTGCAGGATGTCTTCGCGGCGCTCGCGCAGGGGCGGCAGTTCCAGCGTCACCACGTTGAGGCGGTAGTACAAGTCACTGCGGAATTCCCCGGCTTTGCTCGATTCGTCGAGGTCGGATTTGGTGGCCGCGATCACCCGGCAATCCACCGCCACGCTCTGGTTCGAGCCGAGGCGTTCGAGGGTGCGTTCCTGCAACACCCGCAGCAGTTTGATCTGCAACGGCAGCGGCATGCTTTCCACTTCATCGAGGAACAGCGTGCCGCCGTCGGCGTGTTCGATCTTGCCGATCCGCCGTTTGCCGGCGCCGGTGAAGGCATTGGCTTCGTGGCCGAAGATTTCGCTTTCGAACAGGTTTTCCGGCAGCCCGCCACAGTTCAGCGCAACGAACTGTTTGCTGTGACGGCGGCTGAAATCATGCAGGCAGCGGGCGACCAGTTCCTTGCCGGTGCCGGTTTCGCCTTCGATCAGCACATTAGCCGAGGTGTCGGCGACGTTGGCGATCAGTTCGCGCAGGTTCTGCATGGCCGGCGAGCGCCCGATGATCCGTCCTTCAAGTGAGTCGCGCTCGGCCAGTTGCCGGCGCAGGGACGAGACTTCGCGATTCAGGCTGCGTTGCTCCAGCGCACGACGGGCCACATCGACCAGACGCTCGGGGGAGAACGGTTTTTCCATGAAGTCGTAGGCGCCTTTCTGCATCGCGCCGACCGCCATGGAAATATCGCCGTGGCCGGTGATCAGCACCACCGGCAGGCTGCGGTCGCGTTGCTTGAGTCGGGTCAGCAGTTCCAGGCCGTCGATGCCCGGCAGGCGAATGTCGCTGATGACGATCCCGGCGAAATTGTCACCGACTTGCTCCAGCGCTTCTTCGGCACTGCCGACGCCGATGCAGGGAATGTCTTCCAGCGTCAGCGCCTGCTGGCAGCCGAGCAGGACATGGGGGTCGTCTTCGACGATCAATACACTGAGGTCGTTGTTCATATTGGCTCGGCAGGAGTAGGGCTTACCAACGGTAAACTGAGGACGAAAGTGGTACCACCGCTGGCCGGGTGTTCGACACCCAGATGCCCGCCGGTAGCGGCAGCGAGGCTGGCCGACAGGGTCAGGCCGAGGCCCAGGCCCTGTTCGCCGGGCTTGGTGGTGAAGAACGGTTCGAACAGATGCTTGCGCGCTTCGGCGTCGATGCCGTGGCCGTTGTCGCGCACGCGCAGGCGATATTTGCCGTTGAATTCTTCGCCTTCCAGCCACAGTTCCGGCAGCGGTTGCGCCTGCATGGCGTCGAGGGCGTTGCCGATCAGGTTGACCAGAATCTGTTCCAGGCGCGTCTGGTCGATCTGCACCTGCACATCGTCGAACTGGCGATGCACTTTCAGGGCGGCACTTTCCACACGGGCGCCGAGCACTTGCAGGGCGGCGTCCACTGCTTTGCCGAGGCTGGCGCGGCCCTTGTCGTCGCCACGTCGGGCAAAGGAGCGCAGGCTGGCGGTGATCCGGCCCATGCGGTCGATCAGGTCGTTGATGGTCTTGAGGTTGGTGCTGGCGACATCGAGCTGGCCGCGCTCAAGGAAGCGAATGGTGTTGCCCGACAGCGTGCGCATCGCCGCCAGCGGCTGGTTCAGTTCGTGGGCGATGCTGGTGGACATCTGGCCGATGGCGGCGAGTTTACCGGCCTGCACCAGTTCGTCCTGGGCACGGCGCAGGGTTTCTTCGGCCTGACGCCGTTCGCGGATCTGGCTCTTGAGCCGGTCGTTGCTGGCGCGCAGGTCGGCGGTGCGTTCGGTAATCCGACGCTCCAGCTGATTGTTGGCTTCCTGCAAGGCTTCGCGGGCGGCGAGGCGGGTGGCGATGACCTTGCGCCGTTCGTTCCAGGCGATCAGCAGGAATGCCACCAGGGCAAACGCCACGGCCACCAGAATCCCCTGATTGATTGCCTCGCGCCGCAGATCCTGCAACGGCGTTAGCAGGGTGAAATTCCACGGGGTATCGCTCAACGGCCGGGTTTGCGCCAGGTAGCTGATGTTTTCTTCATCGCCATCCTGTTGGCTCGGCACTTCGCTGTTGGCCGGGAAGGTGAGTTTTTCCACGCCTTCGGATAGGGTTTCCCGGGCCAGCGGTTGCAGCTCGTTCAGCGGGAACCAGTAGTACTGCAGGCTGCGGGCGAGTTTTTCCTTGGTCTCGTCGCTCAACGGTATGACCGATTTCAGGCGTCGGGCCGGATCGCTGGAGAGAATGATGATGCCGTTTTCATCGCTGACGAAGGCTTCGAGACGCGCCCGTTGCCAGCGTTCTTCCATGGCTTCCAGGCGTACCTTGACCACCGCGACGCCGATGATCTTGCCGTGTTCTTCGAGGCCGTGGGCCAGGTAATAACCGGGTTCGCCGTTGGTGCTGCCGATTCCGTAGAAACGTCCGGGCTGGCCGCGAATGGCGTTCTGGAAGTAGGCGCGGAACGACAGGTCTTCACCAAGGTAGCTGTCGACGTCGCGCCAGTTGCTGGTCGCCATGACGCGGCCGGTGGTGTCCATGACGTAGATGGCCCGACTGCGGCTGCGCCGGTTCAGGCCTTCAAGGTAATCGTTGACCGTTTGCCGGTGTTCCGGGGTCGGGTCGTCCAGCAGCTGCGAAACGCTCGATTCGAGCTCCAGCAGGCTGGGCAGGTAGGTGTATTTGCTGATCTCGCTTTCGACCGCGCGGGCGTGCAGTTCCAGTTGGCGCTGGCCGTTTTCGCCGAGGCTGCGGATGCCGAAATGTTCGCTGGTCCAGAAGCCGATGTAACCCAGTCCGATCATCAGGGCGATGACCAGCGGCGGCAGGAACAGGTGGCGGATCAGACGGGGTTTCACGGCAAGTGATGGCGGCGTGGCGCGATAGAGAGTGGGGTCGCATTTCATCACAGATGCCTTGGGTCAACCACCTGCATTCCCCGACAGTGGATGTCGGGGAATGCAGCCGTTTTTAGTGCTGCAGGATTTTCTCGAGGAAATGCTGCGCGCGTTCGGAGCGTTGGCTGATGTCGCCAAAGAACTCTTCTTTCTTGCAGTCTTCGATGATCTTGCCGGCGTCCATGAAGATCACGCGGTCGGCCACTTTACGGGCGAAGCCCATTTCGTGGGTCACGCACATCATGGTCATGCCTTCGTGGGCCAGCTGCACCATCACGTCGAGCACTTCGTTGACCATTTCCGGGTCCAGCGCCGAGGTCGGTTCGTCGAACAGCATGACGATCGGGTCCATCGCCAGCGCACGGGCAATCGCCACGCGCTGTTGCTGACCACCCGACAGTTGCCCCGGATGCTTGTGGGCATGAGCCGACAGGCCGACGCGCTCGAGCAGTTGCAGGCCTTTCTTGGTGGCTTCTTCCTTGCTGCGGCCCAGCACCTTGATCTGCGCGATGGTCAGGTTTTCGGTGATGGTCAGGTGCGGGAACAGTTCGAAATGCTGGAACACCATGCCGACGCGCGAGCGCAGTTTCGGCAGGTTGGTCTTCGGATCGGCAATCGACGTGCCGTCGACCACGATGTCGCCTTTCTGGAACGGCTCCAGTGCGTTGACGCACTTGATCAGGGTCGACTTGCCCGAACCGGACGGGCCGCAGACCACGATCACTTCACCCTTTTTGACCTCGGTGCTGCAATCGGTCAGCACCTGGAAGTCCCCATACCACTTGTTGATGTTCTTGATAGAGATCATACGGCGAACCTTTTTTGCAGACGCTTGACCAGCACCGAGGCGGCAAAGCTGATGGTGAAGTACACGAGACCTGCGAAGATCAGGAACTCATTCGAGCGGCCAATGATGTCGCCACTGGCGCGCGAGGCGTTGAGGAAGTCCACCAGGCCCACGGTGTAGACCAGCGAGGTGTCCTGGAACAGGATGATGCTCTGCTGCAGCAGCAGCGGGGTCATCTTGCGGAACGCCTGAGGCAGGATGATCAGGCGCATCATCTGGCCGTAGGTCATGCCCAGTGCCTGCGCCGCGCCCATCTGACCTTTCGGGATCGACTGCACGCCGGCCCGGACGATTTCGCAGAAGTACGCCGCTTCGAACATCATGAACGCCACGATGCACGAGGTGAACGCGCCGATCGGGGTGTCTTCGCCGGTGATCCAGCGCAGCACGAACGGCACTGCCAGATAGAACCAGGTGATCACCAGCAGCAGCGGGATCGAACGGAAATAGTTGACGTACGCACCGGCGATGCTCGACAGCAGTTTGCTGTGGGACAGGCGCATCAGCGCGAGGATGGTGCCGAGGATGATCCCGCCGACCACGCCCAGCGCCATCAGCTTGAGGGTCATCAGCATGCCGTTCCACAGGCCGGGAATGGCCGGAACGATGCCACTGAAATCGAATTCCATTATTTACCCCCCACGGAGATCAGGCCGGGCACGGCGACTTTCTTCTCGACCATGCGCATCAGCAGCATCAGGCTCATGTTGAGGGTGAAATAGATCAGGGTCGCCAGGGTGAAGGCTTCAAACAGGTTGGCCGAGAATTCGGCGGTCTGTTTGGTTTGCGCCAGCAGCTCCATCAGACCGATCAGGGACGCCACGGAGGAGTTCTTGAACACGTTCAGGAATTCCGAGGTGAGCGGCGGAATGATGATCCGGTAGGCCTGGGGCAGCAGCACGTTCCAGTAGATCTGCGGCAGCTTGAAACCCATGGCGCGGGCGGCGGATTCCTGGCCACGTGGCAGCGCCTGGATACCGGTGCGAACCTGTTCGCAGACACGGGCGGCGGTGAACAGGCCCAGGCACACGACAACGCTCAGGTAGGCCGAAGTGGTCGGGTTCAGGTCCTGCTTGTACCACTCCTGCAGATCCGGCGGCAGCAGATCGGGCACCAGGAAGTACCAGATGAACAGCTGAACCAGCAGCGGCACGTTACGGAACAGTTCGACGTAGCAGGTCGCGATGCCCGACACGATGCGGTTCGGCACGGTGCGCATGATGCCCAGCAGCGAGCCGAGCAGCAGGGCGATGATCCAGGCCACGATGGCGATGGCGATGGTCCAGCCCAGACCGGAAATGAACCAGTCGAGATAGGTCTCGCTGCCCACGCCGGTGGACTTGAAGAACACGCCCCAGTCCCAGTTGTAATTCATTAGGGTCTCCCCTCGATTCGATCGATGTACAAGTGCCCGCCTGGGGAAGCTCCGTTCCCGCCCTGATTGTGAAAATCAGGCACACGCGATCGGCTCGACAGCCACCGGTTCGAGTGTTTCCAATAAGTGCCAGCAGGGAGTGACCATCCCCTGAAAAGGCAGGCGCCTCCTCAGGGGATAAGGTTAGTCAGAAATCAGGATTTCTTGTCGTCAGCCGCTTTGTCGGTCGGATTGGCGATCAGGGCCTTGAGCTCGTCGCTCATCGGGAAGTTCAGGTTCAGGCCTTTTGGCGGAATCGGCTGCATGAACCATTTTTCGTAGATCTTGTTGATCTCGCCCGACGCGTAGGTCGCCTTGATGGCGTCGTCGACAGCCTTTTTGAACGGCGCATCGCCCTTGCGCATCATGCAGCCATAGATTTCGTACGACTGTGGAGTACCGGTCACGGCCCAGTCGGAGGCTTTCTTGGCTTTGGCGGCTTCGCCGGCCAGCAGGGCATCGTCCATCATGAACGCAACGGCACGACCCGATTCCAGCATCTGGAAGGACTCACCGTGGTCCTTGGCGGAAATCACGTTCATGCCCATCTGCTTGTCAGCGTTCATCGCCTTGAGGATACGCTCGGAAGTGGTGCCGGCGGTGGTCACGACGTTCTTGCCTTTCAGATCGTCGAAATCCTTGTACTTGGAGTCAGCCTTGGACAGCAGACGGGTACCGATTTCGAAGATGCCGACGGAGAAGTCGACCTGTTGCTGACGCTCGACGTTGTTGGTGGTGGAGCCGCACTCGACGTCCACGGTGCCGTTCTGCACCAGCGGGATACGGGTTTGCGAAGTGACGAGGTTGTATTTGACCTGCAGGTTTGGCAGGTCCAGGTCTTTCTTGATCGCTTCGACGATGGCCAGCTGGATATCGTGGGAGTAGCCGACCGGCTTGCCGGAAGCGTCAGCGATGTAGGAGAAAGGAATGGAAGCGTCACGGTGGCCCAGGGTGATGACGCCGGACTCTTTGATCTTCTTAAGGGTGCCGGTGAGTTCGGCAGCGAAAACTGGTGTGCTGATCAGAGCGGCAGCAATGGCTGCGCCCAGGATATGGGGAACGATGCGCATCAAATTTTCCTCGACATTGTTTTTTTTATGGAGCCGGTTGAGCGGGCCCTTTTGAGCTTCGAATGCCTGACGGCTCCTGTTGTGTTGGCGCAACAGGCATTCGTCGAAGGAGTGTAGAGCATGAGTCGTGCCAGACCAGTCGCTACACGTTAATGCATTGATTTATAACGTTATTAAAGTTTTGTGATGGTGTTTTTCCGTGGATCTGATCCGGTTAACCGAATTGACCGTCAGGTCGCGTTCGGAAAACCGAACGTCTGCGACACGCCTTGTTTCAGCCTGAATGCAAAAAGCCCCTGAATCTTTCGATTCAGGGGCTTTTTGTTCAGCGACGAACGAATCAGGCCGCTTCGATCTTGCTGCGGTTCTGTTCGACCTTGTTCAGGTACGCCGCCAGTCGCTCTTGCTCGGCCGGTGTGGTGAACAGGCCCAGTTTGCTGCGACGCCACAGGATGTCGTGCGCGGTGGTGGCCCATTCTTCGGTGCACAGGTAATCGACTTCACGGGTATAGAGGCCGCCGCCGATGTGTTCGCCCAGGTCGGCGAGGGTGTCCACGCCTTCGAGCATGCGCCAGGTGCGGCTGCCGTAGGTAGTGGCCCAGCGACGGGCAATTTCGGTCGGTACCCAGTCGAACTTGTCGCGGATCTGCGCGCTCAAGGCCTGTGGCGTGGTCATGTCTTCGCCGCCGGGCAGGGTGGCGGTGGCCGTCCAGCTCGGGCGCATCTGGGTGAAGAACGGCATCAACTGCGCCATCGCCGACTCGGCGAGCTTGCGGTAGGTGGTCAGCTTGCCGCCGAACACCGACAGCAGCGGCGCTTCTTCGGTACTGCCGGACAACGCCAGGGTGTAGTCGCGGGTCACGGCCGACGGGTTATCGGATTCGTCATTGCACAGCGGACGCACGCCTGAATAGGTGTGCAGGATGTCGTCACGGCTGATCTGCTTCTTGAAGTGGGCGTTGACTACTTTGAGCAGGTAATCGGTTTCGCCGTCGGTGATCGCCACTTTGGCCGGATCGCCGGTGTACTCGCGGTCGGTGGTGCCAATCAGAGTCAGGTTGTTCAGGTACGGAATGGTGAAAACGATGCGCTGATCTTCGTTTTGCAGGATGTGCGCGTGATCGCCTTCGTACAGTTTCGGCACGATGATGTGGCTGCCCTGGATCAGGCGGATGCCGTACGGCGATTCCATCTTCAGGTCATCACGGATGAACTTGGCGACCCACGGACCGGCGGCGTTCACCAGCGCTTTGGCGGTGATCGAAAACAGGCTGCCGTCGGCGCGTTCCAGGTTCAGGTGCCACAGGCCCTTAGCGCGGCGGGCACTGACGCAACGGGTCTGGGTGTGAATGTGCGCGCCCTTTTCACGGGCGGCCATGGCGTTGAGAACCACGAGGCGGGCGTCGTCGACCCAGCAGTCGGAGTATTCGAAGCCTTTGCTGATTTCGCTTTTCAGTGCGCTGTCGGCGCCGAACTTCAGGCTTTTCGAGCCCGCCAGTTTTTCGCGCTTGCCGAGGTGGTCATAAAGGAACAGGCCTGCGCGAATCATCCACGCCGGACGCAGGTGCGGGCGGTGCGGCAGCACGAAACGCATTGGCTTGACGATGTGCGGGGCCTTGGCCAGCAGCACTTCACGTTCGGCCAGGGCTTCGCGCACCAGACGGAATTCGTAATGTTCGAGGTAGCGCAGGCCACCGTGGATCAGCTTGCTGCTGGCCGACGAGGTGTGGCTGGCCAGATCGTCCTTTTCGCAAAGGAATACCGAAAGACCGCGACCAGCGGCATCCGCTGCGATCCCCACGCCATTGATCCCGCCGCCGATGACGGCGATGTCGTAGATCTCGGAGATAGGGGGCGTACGCAAGGTAGATGTGGACATCGGCTGGCCTCGGGCTCTTTTGATTTTCTGTCTTGGAAATCGAACATGAATGTTCATTTGCGAAAATGTTAGCCCATAAAGACGCGCGCAGCCAGTCGACTTCGATTGAAAAAACTCATCGAAGGGCCGAGAAAGGAAAATATTCGAACATGAAATGCGCGTTAGAGTACTGATCGTTCCCACGTCGAGGCGTCGAACCGTCTGCGTGGGAATGCATACATTGACGCTCTGCGTCGGCTTCTGAATGGGACGCAGAGCGTCCCGGGCGGCATTCCCACGCAGAGCGTGGGAACGAGAATTCGCCGGGAGGGAGTTATGCGGGAGAGGGTTAAACGACTTCCAGACGAATCTTGTGCTGGCTCAGCAGTTGCGCCAGCGCCGGCACCGGCTGCTGATCGGTCACCAGGCAATCGATCAGGCTGATCGGGCCGAGGCGGATCATCGCGTTACGCCCGAACTTGCTGGAGTCCGCCGCGAGGATCACCTGCCGGGCATTGGCGATGATCGCCTGGGACACCCGCACTTCCTGGTAATCGAAGTCGAGCAGGCTGCCGTCTTCGTCGATGCCGCTGATACCCACCAGCGCAAAGTCGACCTTGAACTGGTTGATGAAGTCCACGCTCGCCTGACCCACCACACCGCCGTCGCGACGCACGTTGCCGCCGGTCAGCAGCACATCGAAATCATCCTTGGCGCTGAGCATCGAAGCGACGTGCAGGTTGTTGGTGATGATCTTCAGGTGGCTGTGATTGAGCAGGGCGCGGGCAATCGATTCGGTCGTCGTACCTATATTGATGAACAGCGAGGCGTGATCGGGAATCTGTGCGGCGATGGCTTCGCCGATGCGTTGCTTTTCATCGCGCATCTGATCGGCGCGCATCGCGTAGGCGGTATTTTCGACGCTGGAATCATAGGCGGCGCCGCCGTGGTAGCGACGCAGCAGATTGGCTTCCGCCAGTTGATTGATATCGCGGCGGATGGTTTGCGGGGTAACAACGAACAGCGTGGCCATTTCCTCGATGCTCACATAGCCGCGTTCGCGGACCAGCTCGAGGATTTGCTGCTGACGGGGAGGCAGATTCATGGGGCTTCCTTTGGGCTGCCGTGCAAAATTTGCCCATGATGACGCAGGAATCCGCTCCCTACCAGTTTCCAAACAACGTGAAAGCTACTGCGCTCGGCAATCCTGCGTTAAAAACAGGCTCGGACTGCTCATTTACAAACCCGTAAACTCCGCGTCCTCGCCTGTTTTTGCCTTGTCTTGCCTTCGCTCGCTACGCTTTCACGCTGTTTGGACCAGCCTTAGTCAGTCCTCAGACTGGCTTATTCAGCGTCTTCACGTTCCCAATCACGGGTACGGCTGACGGCTTTTTTCCAGCCTTTATAGAGCTTCTCTTTGGCCGCTTCGTCCAGGCTCGGTTCGAACTCGCGCTCGATCACCGCTTTGCCGCGCAGTTCTTCCAGGCTGCCCCAGAAACCGCAAGCCAGGCCAGCCAGATAAGCTGCGCCGAGCGCCGTGGTTTCGCGCATTTTCGGACGTTCGACTTGAGTGCCGAGGATGTCGGCCTGGAACTGCATAAGGAAGTTGTTCGCCACCGCGCCGCCGTCCACACGCAGGGCCTTGAGGCGTTCGCCGGAGTCCTGTTGCATGGCGTCGAGGACGTCGCGGGTCTGGTAGGCAATCGATTCCAGTGCGGCGCGGATGATGTGATCCACACGCACGCCACGGGTCAGGCCGAACAGGGCGCCACGGGCATACGGATCCCAGTAGGGCGCGCCGAGGCCGGTGAAGGCTGGCACCAGATACACGCCGTTGCTGTCCTTCACTTTATTGGCGAAGTATTCGGTGTCGTGGGCGTCGTTGACGATTTTCAGTTCATCGCGCAGCCACTGCACGGTCGAACCGCCGTTGAATACCGCGCCTTCCAGGGCGTAAGCCACTTCGCCGCGCGGGCCGCAAGCGATGGTGGTGAGCATGCCGTGCTGGGATTTCACCGCTTTGTCGCCGGTGTTCATCAGCAGGAAGCAACCGGTGCCGTAGGTGTTTTTTGCCTGGCCCGGCTCGACGCACATCTGACCGAACAGCGCAGCCTGCTGGTCGCCGGCGATACCGCCGATGGCGATGCCGCTTTTGGTACGGCCGTAGATTTCCGAGGAGGCTTTGACTTCCGGCAGCATCTCGCGCGGGATGTCGAGGATCTCCAGCATCTTCGCGTCCCACTCCAGGGTGTGGATGTTGAAGAGCATGGTGCGCGAGGCGTTGGTGTAGTCGGTGACGTGAACCTTGCCGCCGGTGAATTTCCAGATCAGCCAGCTGTCGACGGTGCCGAACAGCAATTCGCCGTTGCGCGCGCGTTCACGGCTGCCTTCGACGTTGTCGAGGATCCACTTCAGTTTGGTGCCAGAGAAGTACGGGTCGGTGACCAGGCCGGTGGTGTCGCGGATGTAGTCTTCATGACCGTCGCGCTTGAGCTGCTGGCAGATCTCGGTGCTGCGGCGGCATTGCCAGACGATAGCGTTGTACACCGGACGGCCGGTGGTCTTGTCCCAGACCACGGTGGTTTCACGCTGGTTGGTGATGCCGATGGCTGCGACCTGGTCATGGTGCAGGCCGGCCTGGGCCAGTGCTTCGACCATCACCGCGCTCTGGGTGGCGAAGATTTCCATCGGGTCGTGTTCGACCCAACCGGCTTGCGGGTAATGCTGGGCGAATTCCCGTTGTGCGGTGCAGACCACGTTCGCGTCGCGGTCGAAAATGATCGCGCGGGAGCTGGTCGTACCCTGATCGAGGGCAATGATGTAGTTCTTGTTCTGAATGTCGGTCATGTCGATTGCCTTGGACGAAATAAGGGAGAGTGGGCCGTGGCGCGGGCTCTATAAGGGCAGGAGCCCGCGCCGACTGTTTCAAGAAGTTCTTGGTTTGCCGTCAATGGCCGGTTCTGCATCCTTTGTAGCAGGTGTGGCGCCGGTAAGGTGACGGGCAATCAGCCCGCGATACCCGGCAGCGCCGAGGCAGGCACCGACAATCGGTGCAAAAATCGGAATCAGGAAGTACGGGATTTCACGTGCGCCAGTGAAGGAAATTTCACCCCAGCCGGCGAAGAAAGTCATCAGTTTCGGACCGAAGTCCCGGGCCGGGTTCATCGCGAAACCGGTCAGCGGGCCCATCGAGCTGCCGATCACGGCAATCAGCAGACCGATCAGCAGCGGCGCCAGCGGGCCTTTCGGCAGGCCGTTGTTATCGTCGGTCAGGGACATGATCACGCCCATCAGGATCGCGGTGATGATCACCTCGACCAGGAACGCCTGGGCCGTCGACAGCGCAGGGTTCGGGAAGGTGGAGAACACCGACGCCAATTCCAGGCTGGCTTCAGTGCCACGAACCATATGGTGAGTTTGTTCGAAATCGAAGAACAGGTTGCTGTACAGCGTGTAAACCAGCAGCGCGCCGCAGAAGGCACCGGCGATCTGGGCCAGAATGTAGAACGGCAGTTTGCGCTTTTCGAAGTCGGCAAAAATGCTCAGAGCAATACTGACGGCGGGGTTCAGGTGCGCACCGGAAACGCCGGCGGTGAGGTAGATCGCCATGCTGACGCCGACGCCCCAGATGATGCTGATTTCCCAAAGACCGAAGCTGGCGCCCGCGACCTTGAGCGCGGCGACACAACCCGTGCCGAAAAAGATCAGGAGTGCAGTGCCCAGAAACTCGGCCAGGCACTGGCTCGAGAGCGATGGTTGCTGTAACGCAGTTGTCATTGAAAACCTCGGTTTTTGTTGTTGTCTGGCGCGTTGCCGACAGGGCAAGGCGCGATTTTCGCCGAGGCAGGATCCCCATCCTGTTCCCGGTTTACTGCTGGGTGCTGCGATGACGATAATTCTTACATTATTCAGATTCGAAAAAATATAGACAAGAAACAAACCTGTCAAAGGTCGAAAGTGAACCGCCAGTCACAAATAAACTATCAGTCACGTGAATGATCCTGCGGGTCACCCGGCCTGCGCGGTTGTTACTGGCCTGCAAACCCCGGGAAACGTGGCGCGTGGTAGAGCCTTTTGCCCAACGATGGCCTAAAATCCGCCGCAGGATTTTTTGCCACTGCCGAGCCCGGAGCTGCCATGACCCCTGCGTTGGACTTGTTGAAAAAAGTTCGTGCCGAACATCGCGTGCACAGTTACGAACATGACCCGAAGGCCGCGTCGTACGGCCTGGAGGCCGCGGAGAAACTGGGGCTCGATCCGGCGCAGGTGTTCAAGACGCTGCTGGCAGCCAGTGAGAAGGGAGAGTTGCTGGTGGCGGTGGTGCCGGTCGTCGGAAGTCTCGACCTCAAGGGGCTTGCCCACGCCGCCGGCGTGAAAAAAGTCGAAATGGCCGACCCGGCCGCCGCACAACGCTCCACCGGTTACCTGTTGGGCGGCATCAGCCCGCTGGGGCAGAAAAAACGCCTGCGTACCTTCATCGATAACTCGGCCCAGCCTTTTGCGACCATTTATGTCAGCGCCGGTCGGCGCGGGCTGGAGGTGGAACTGGCGCCGGCGGTATTGGCGGAACATACCCAGGCGAAATTTGCCGACATCGGTCGCCCTTGACGTCTGTATGAAGAAAATTGGCCGGCACTGTCACTGGCGCTGATCCGGCCGGCGCTGCATGCTCGTTCGACTGACACAGGGAGAAGGTTATGCAGCTCGAGTTTCATCAGGTCGACGCGTTCAGTGATCGGCCGTTCAGTGGCAACCCGGCAATGGTCTATCGGCTCGACGCGTGGCTCGCGGACGACCTGATGCAGAAGATCGCCGCCGAGCACAATCTGGCAGAAACCGCGTTTCTGGTGCGCGAGGGGCAGGCATGGCACATCCGCTGGTTCACGCCGACCACCGAGGTGCCGCTGTGCGGTCACGCGACCCTGGCCAGCGCCTATGTGCTGTTCGAGATCTATAAGGAAAACGCCGAGCGTCTGGACTTCACCTGCAAGTCCGGTCCGTTGAGCGTCAGCCGCGAAGGTGGCCGGTTGTGGCTGGATTTCCCGGCCATCGAAGCGGTAGAGAAAGGCGTCACCGTGGAGATTGAGCGGGCGCTGAATGTTCAGGCGGTGGACGTTCTGAGTTCCAACGAGCTGTTTGTGGTGCTGGAATCCGAGCAGGCGGTGCTCGATTGCACGCCGGACATGGTCGCCCTCGCCAAGCTGCCGTGGTTGGGTGCGATTGTCACCGCGCGGGGCAATCAGCATGACTTCGTCTCGCGCTATTTCGCTCCGGCCATCGGCATCAATGAAGACCCGGTGACCGGTTCGACCCACTGCAGCCTGATTCCGTACTGGTCGAAACGTCTGGGCAAATCCAGCCTCACTGCATGCCAGCGTTCGGCGCGGGGCGGCGAGCTGTTCTGTCGGCTGGAAGGTGAGCGGGTGAAGATCGGCGGCAATGCGACGCTGGTGGCCAGCGGCACATTGATGCTGGGCTGAAGCCAAAAAATAAGGGAGCCATCAGGCTCCCTCATTGTTTGTGTGCAGATCAGTGCGCGGTGCTGTAACGGCGAACGCCGTTTTCCGCCGCCGGAATCTGCGCAGCGGTGCTGCCGGAGGCCTGGAACAGCACCAGATGTTCCGCCGCCACACGAATCCCGACATCCGCCCCCACCTGATGGTCGGCATGGCTCGGGAAGATCGATTCCAGCTGTGCGCCGGTCGGCAGTTGCAGGCGATACAGGGTCGAAGCGCCGAGGAAGGTCTTGCCGACGATTCGCGCTTTCAACCCGCTGTCCGGCGCGTAAACGATGTCGTCCGGACGCAGCAGCACATCCACCGCGCCACCGATCGGCCAGGTGTAGGCGCGATTGCCGCGCAGTTCACCGAGTTCGGTCTGCACCGACTCCGGGCTGCCCAATTGGCCGCGAATGAAGTAACCCTGACCGATAAAACTGGCCACGTACGGCGTCGCCGGCTCGTGATAGAGGTTGTACGGCGTGTCCCACTGCTCCAGCCGGCCTTCCTTGAACACACCGACGTGATCGCTGACGGCGAAGGCTTCTTCCTGGTCATGAGTCACCAGAATTGCACTGGTGCCACGGGTCTTGAGGATGTCGCGCACTTCATGGCTGAGCTTGCGGCGCAATTCGCCATCGAGGTTGGAGAACGGCTCGTCGAGCAACAACAGTTGCGGCTCCGGCGCCAGGGCGCGGGCGAGGGCGACACGTTGTTGCTGGCCGCCGGACAACTCGTGGGGGAAACGCTTGCCGAGGTACTTCAGGTTGACCAGTTCCAGCAGCTCTTCGGTGACGCGCTCCTTGTTCGGGTGCTTGCGGATACCGAAAGCGATGTTGTCCGCGACACTCAGGTGCGGGAACAGCGCGTAGTCCTGGAACACCATGCCGATCCGGCGTTTTTCCGGGGCGAGGGTAAAACCGGCGCTGGAGATGACCTCACCGCCGAGAGAAATTTCCCCTTCGTGCACCGGTTCGAAACCGGCAATCGCACGCAGGGTGGTGGTCTTGCCGCAGCCGGAGGAGCCAAGCAGGCAGCCGATGTCACCGGCGTTGAGGTGCAGATTGAGGTTCTGCACCACACGTTGATCTTGATAGCCGCAAGCGAGGTTGCGCAGGTTCAGCAGTAATTCATGACTCATGCGTGGTGATATGCCGGTTCGACAAGGAACTCGAGCAGGGCCTTCTGTGCGTGGAGACGGTTTTCTGCCTGATCCCAGGCGACGGAGCGCGGGTCATCGAGCAGGTCGAGGCTGATTTCCTCACCGCGGTGAGCGGGCAGGCAGTGCATGAATAGCACGTCATCGGCTGCCAGGTCGAGCAGGGCACGGTTGACCTGAAACGGCGCAAACAGCTTCAGGCGCTTGGCGGTCTCCTCTTCCTGGCCCATGGAGGTCCAGACATCGGTGCTGACCAGGTGCGCGCCGCGCACGGCGTCTTTCGGGTCGCGGACGATGGTCACGCGGTCACCGGCCTTGGCCACGAATTCAGGATTCGGCTCATAGCCTTCAGGGCAGGCCACGCGCAACTGGAAGTCGAACTGGATCGCCGCTTCTATATAGCTGTTGCACATGTTGTTGCCGTCGCCGATCCAGGCCACAGTCTTGCCCTGGATCGAGCCGCGGTGTTCGAGGAACGTCTGCATGTCGGCCAGCAACTGACACGGATGCAGGTCATCGGACAGGCCGTTGATCACCGGCACGCGGGAGTTGGCGGCGAATTCGGTCAGGGTGCTGTGGGCAAAGGTACGGATCATCACCGCGTCGAGCATGCTCGACATGACGATGGCGCAGTCGCCGATCGGCTCGCCACGGCCCAGTTGGGTGTCGCGCGGCGACAGGAAGATCGCCTGGCCGCCGAGCTGGATCATGCCGGCTTCGAAGGAGATGCGTGTGCGCGTCGAGGACTTCTCGAAGATCATCCCCAGGACGCGGTTTTTCAGAGGCTCGAACAGTACGCCGCGGTTACGCAGGTCCTTGAGCTCAACGCCTCGACGGATCACGCTGACCAGCTCTTCGGGCGTGCAATCCATCAGGGAGAGAAAGTGCCTTGCGCTCATCATTGACTACCTTTTTGCTACAAACCGCAGATGCTCAAAGCCTTGTTTATCGGAACAACGGGCGAGACCTGCGGCGTAAGCCGCACGGGGGCGACGAAATAGGGGAAGGCGCGATATTGACACTAAATGTCGCGTTTTTCCAATAGGCTACGGTTTTTGCAGAAATGTGCCGGGGTGATAACAGTGCGAACACTGTGATTTCCGGTCAGTTTTCGAGAGGGCAGCGAGGTATTTGTACACTGGCCCCACCGGGCTTGGCAATCCGGCGCGGCGGGGATGGCAGCGCTCTGGTCGGTTTGCGACCGGTGAGCCACCGGTTCGCTTGGTCGGATGCGCAGGTTGAAACATTTGCTAAAGCAAAGTGCTGGGTTATAAATAAATCACGAGCGACGCAGGAAGCCTCCGCATGGAATCGAAAGAAAAACTGTTAATGGAACTGCTGGGCCACACGGCACGCTCATTGACCCACCTCACCGCCTCGATGACCTCGATGTCCTTCGAACTGATGCGCAGCGAAGACGACGTGGTCAAGGCCGCCAGTCGACAGATGATCGACCGTATGGCGACCATCAGCGCCGGGCTCGACGAGCATTGGCGACTGATCGGCGAACTCACCGGCGTCCACATCGCCCACGAGCAGATCGAGACCATCCAGGAAATCCAGCTGGCCGCGCCGCCACAGCTTCCGGCGAACTGACGCGGGTCTATCGGCCGGCCTGATGGCCGCCGATTCACAAGACGAACGTCGCTGGCGCTGCATCGGGCTGCGGGCCATAGTTTTGTTCCCGCAGGCGTGATTGCCTGCCCAGAACAAGACAGAGACTGGCCATGACCAAGACTCTCCATCACCGTGCCTGCCACCTGTGTGAAGCCATCTGCGGCTTGACCATCGAAACCACCGAAACTGACGGTCAGGTGCAAATCACCTCGATCAAGGGCGATGCTCAGGACACGTTCAGTCGTGGGCACATCTGCCCCAAGGCCGTGGCGCTGCAAGACATCCAGAACGATCCGGATCGCCTGCGCCAGCCGATGCGCCGGGTCGGCAGCGAATGGTTGCCCATCGAGTGGGACGAAGCGTTCGAGCTGGTCGCCGAAAAACTCTCGGCGATTCAGGAGCGTCATGGGCAGAACGCGGTCGCCGTGTATCAGGGCAATCCCAGCGTGCATAACTACGGGCTGATGACCCACAGCAATTACTTCCTCGGTCTGTTGAAAACCCGCAACCGCTATTCGGCGACGTCGGTCGATCAGCTGCCCCATCACCTGACCAGCTATCTGATGTACGGCCACGGCCTGCTGCTGCCGATTCCGGACATTGATCACACCGATTTCATGCTGATCCTGGGCGGCAATCCGCTGGCATCCAATGGCAGCATCATGACCGTGCCGGATGTCGAGAAGCGTCTGAAGGCGATTCAGGCCCGGGGCGGCAAAGTGGTGGTGGTCGATCCTCGGCGCAGCGAGACGGCGGCGATGGCTGATCAGCATCTGTTCGTGCGTCCGGGTGGCGACGCGGCGTTGCTGTTTGGTGTGCTCAATACTCTTTTCGCCGAGGGCCTGACTTCGGACAGTCATCTGCCGGTGGACGGTATGGACGAAGTCCGCGCGGCGGTAGCGGGTTTCACCGCCGAAGCCATGAGCCCGTTGTGCGCCGTTCCCGCCGAACAGATCCGCCAACTGGCCCGGGACTTCGCCGCCGCGCCAAGCGCTGTTTGTTATGGCCGGATGGGTGTTTCCACTCAGGCCTTCGGCACGCTGTGCCATTGGGTCGTGCAGTTGATCAATCTGGTCACCGGCAACCTCGACCGCGTCGGCGGTGCCTTGTGCACCGAGCCTGCGGTGGATCTGGTGGCGTCGACTTCGGGCGGGCACTTCAATAAATGGCAGAGCCGCGTGTCCGGGCGTCCTGAATACGGCGGCGAGTTGCCGGTCTCGGCGCTGGCCGAAGAGATGCTCACCGAAGGCGAGGGGCAGATTCGCGCGTTGATCACCGTGGCCGGTAACCCGGTGTTGTCCACGCCCAATGGCCGGCAGCTGGAGCAGGCGCTGGACGGGCTGGAGTTCATGGTCAGCGTCGACCTGTACATCAACGAAACCACGCGCTATGCCGACCTGATCCTGCCGTCGACCTCGGCGCTGGAAAACGATCACTACGACACCACCTTCAACCTGTTCGCCGTGCGCAACGTCAGCCGTTTCAATCGGGCGATCCTCGCCAAACCCGAAGGGGCGCTGCACGACTGGGAGATCTTCGTCGGCCTGGCCAAGGCCTTTGCCGCGAAGACCGGTAAAGAGCTGAAACCGACGATGCCGCCGGCGAAGATGATCGATATGGGATTACGCATGGGCGCCTATGGCGATGCGTCCGAACACAAATTGTCGCTGGCGACGCTGTTTGATCATCCGCACGGCGTTGATCTGGGAGCACTGAAGCCCAACCTGACACCGCGATTGAAGACCGCCAATCAACGAGTTCAGGCGGCGCCGCCGGAAATCCTCGCCGACCTGGCGCGCTTCGCCGCGTTGCAGGCGCCGGCCGCCGATGAGCTGTTGATGATCGGCCGCCGTCATGTGCGCAGCAA
The DNA here is from genome assembly GCF_949767575.1 of Pseudomonas sp. IT-P2. Classification (NCBI taxonomy): domain Bacteria; kingdom Pseudomonadati; phylum Pseudomonadota; class Gammaproteobacteria; order Pseudomonadales; family Pseudomonadaceae; genus Pseudomonas; species Pseudomonas sp. IT-P2. The sequence goes on from NZ_CATKQA010000022.1 coordinate 141,552, forward strand.
CAATTCGTGGATGCACAATTACCATCGATTGGTGAAGGGCAAGCCGCGTCATCAGTTGCTGATGAACCCGGCCGATCTCGCCAGTCGCGGGCTAAGTGACGGGCAGCTCGTGCGGGTCAGTTCACGGGTCGGGCAGATCGAGGTCGAGGTGCTGGGCAGTGCCGACATGATGAAAGGCGTGGTCAGCCTGCCGCACGGATGGGGCCACGCCCGTCCGGGTGTGCAGATGGCGATTGCCAGCGGCCAACCCGGCTCCAGCGCCAATGACCTGACCGATGAATGCCAGCTCGACGAGCTGTCAGGCAATGCGGCGCTCAATGGTGTGCCGGTGACGGTGGCGGCGGCTTGAGCAAGTCTGTCGGGGAGACCGAGCAGGGCGCTCGGGATTCCGTTACAATGCGCCACCGTGCCGACCCATGAGTCGGAAAGTTCAGCCGAGGTGCTCCATGGATATCATCGAAACGATTAAAGAGCAGATTGCCAACAACACCATTCTGCTTTACATGAAAGGCTCGCCGAATGCCCCGCAGTGTGGCTTCTCCGCGAAAGCTGCGCAGGCTGTGATGGGCTGTGGCGAGAAGTTCGCCTACGTCGACATCCTGCAGAACCCGGAAATCCGCGCCAACCTGCCGAAGTACGCCAACTGGCCGACTTTCCCGCAGCTGTGGGTAGCCGGTGAACTGGTCGGCGGCAGCGACATCATGGCTGAAATGTTCGCCAACGGTGAGCTGCAGACTCTGGTCAAGGAAGCATCCGCCAAGGCTGCTGCGGCCAAGTCCGAAGCCTGATTGGCTTCTGCCCGGATTTCGGCGAGTCTGAAGTCCGGGCAATAAAAAGCCCCGCCTCTCGAAAGAGGGCGGGGCTTTTTAGTGTCTCGAGTTTAGCGCTGGCTGATTACTCGTCTTCGCCCATCTGCGATTGCAGATAGTTCTCAAGACCTACTTTATCGATCAGGCCCAGTTGGGTTTCCAGCCAGTCGATGTGTTCTTCTTCGGATTCGAGAATGTCTTCGAGCAGTTCGCGGCTGCCGAAGTCACCGACGGATTCGCAGTGGGCGATGGCGGCCTTGAGGTCGGCATGGCCGGTCTTCTCGATACGCAGGTCGCACTCCAGCATTTCCTTGGTGTGCTCGCCGATGTGCAGCTTGCCCAGATCCTGCACGTTCGGCAGGCCTTCAAGGAACAGGATGCGCTTGATCAGCTTGTCCGCGTGCTTCATCTCGTCGATTGATTCGTGGTACTCGTGTTTGCCGAGCTTGTTCAAGCCCCAATCTTCATACATGCGTGCATGCAGGAAGTACTGATTGATCGCGACCAGCTCATTGGCAAGGATCTTGTTGAGATGCTGGATGACTGTTACGTCGCCTTTCATGATGGGAGTCCTGCCCTAAGTAACGGTATATAAGGCAGAGTTTGAGCTTGGTATTTATAAGTGTCAAACCTAAGTTATTGAATAATAAATGAAAATTAATCGGAATAAGAATGTTTGTGTTCCGCGTCTGGGCGCTAAGCGGTTGATTTTCAGGCATAAAAAAACCGGACATAAGTCCGGTTCTTCAAATTCGGGATAATTACGCGGCGGTAAATTCTGCCGGGTAGGGGATCGCAGCCTGGGCGGTTTGCAGCTTGGTCAGGGTTTCGCGAACCACTTCCTTCGCCAGGCACGCGCATTTGCCGCATTGGCTGGCGACGCCGGTGGCCTGACGGACTTCTTTATAGCTGCAGCAACCTTCATAGATCGCTTCGCGGATTTGTCCGTCGGTGACGCCAGTGCAGAGGCAAACATACATAAGTGAGAACCGTCGCTGGTTGTGACTCAATTGCGATGGATCTTAATGTTAACGAGAATGATTGTCAAAGTGCTTTCCGAAGGGTTTTCATCGCCAACGGCTGTGACTGACGAACGGTGGTACATGGCTGAATGCCAGCCGGGATTTCGCGAAAAACCTTTAAGGACAGTCGAAAAACGCAGTGTATGATGGTCGGCCCTTGCGAAGGGGGTTCGTGTCACAGGGCTGTCGCCTGAGGGTGGCAGGCTGGCCCGAACCCTGAACTTCAAGTTTCTACACCAGGAGATATCAATGAGCGTACTCGTAGGCAAACAAGCCCCTGACTTCACCGTCCCGGCCGTACTCGGCAATGGCGAGATCGTTGACAGCTTCACCCTGTCCTCGGCCATCAAAGGCAAATACGGCCTGGTGTTCTTCTACCCGCTGGACTTCACCTTCGTCTGCCCGTCCGAGCTGATTGCTCTGGACAACCGCATGGCCGACTTCAAGGCTCGCAACGTTGAAGTGATTGCCGTGTCGATCGACTCGCACTTCACCCACAACGCCTGGCGCAACACCCCGGTCAACAATGGCGGCATCGGTCAGGTGAAATACACCATGGCTGCCGACATGAAGCACGACATCGCCAAGGCCTACGACGTTGAGTCCGAAGGCGGCGTGGCTTTCCGTGGCGCGTTCCTGATCGACGACAAAGGCGTTGTCCGCTCGCAGATCGTCAATGACCTGCCGCTGGGCCGTAACATGGAAGAGCTGATCCGTCTGGTTGACGCGCTGCAATTCCACGAAGAGCACGGCGAAGTCTGCCCTGCCAACTGGAAAAAAGGCGACAAAGGCATGAACGCTTCGCCAGAAGGCGTTGCGGCTTACCTGACCGAGAACGCTGCTGCCCTGTAAGGCGCATCGTCGAGGTACAAAAAAACCGGCTCTTGAGCCGGTTTTTTCATGCGGGGGATCCAACCCGACGACCCTCAGTCGTCGAAGTCTTCCCAGCCGCCCATCTGTTTCCAGCGGTTGACGATGCCGCAGAACAGCTCGGCCGTCTTCTCGGTGTCGTAACGCGCCGAATGCGCTTCACGGCCGTCGAAGTCGATGTCGGCGGCCTGACAGGCCTTGGCCAATACGGTTTGACCGTAGGCCAGGCCGGCGAGGGTCGCGGTGTCGAAGCTGGAGAACGGGTGGAACGGATTGCGCTTCATGTCCAGCCGCGCGACGGCGGCGTTGAGGAAACCGAGGTCGAAGCTGCTGTTGTGGCCGACCAGAATCGCCCGTTTGCAGCCGTTGGCCTTCAAGGCCTTGCGCACGCCACGGAAGATGTCGGTCAGCGCCGTTTCTTCGCTGACGGCCATGCGCAACGGGTGATCGAGCTTGATCCCGGTGAACTCCAGTGCCGCCGCTTCAACGTTGGCGCCTTCGAACGGCTCGACGCGGAAGAAGTAGGTGTGATCCGGGTAGACGAAACCCTTTTCATCCATGGCGATGGTGGTCGCGGCAATCTCCAGCAGAGCGTCGGTGGCCGAGTTGAAGCCACCGGTTTCTACGTCGACGACAACCGGCAGGTAGCCGCGAAAGCGTGCTGCCATTGGGTGGCGCGAACCGCCGCCACCTTGACCGTCCAGTTCGTCGTCGAAATGGTCTTCACTCACGCGTGTTCCTCCAGCAGGCGCCAGCGCAGTTTTTCACCGGCGCGCAGCGGAATAACGGTCAGCTCGCCGAAAGGCAGGCTGGTCGGGGCGGTCCATTCGTCACGAACCAGGGTGATGCGATCGGTGTTTGCCGGCAGGCCGTAGAAACGCGGGCCGTTGAGGCTGGCGAACGCTTCGAGCTTGTCCAGCGCATTGCGCTGTTCGAAGGCTTCGGCATACAGCTCGATGGCGGCGTACGCGGTGTAGCAGCCGGCGCAGCCGCAGGCGGCTTCCTTGGCGTGCTGGGCGTGCGGCGCCGAGTCGGTGCCGAGGAAGAACTTCGCACTGCCGCTGGTGGCGGCGTCGAGCAGGGCTTCCTGGTGTGTGTTGCGCTTGAGGATCGGCAGGCAATAGAAGTGCGGCCGGATCCCGCCCACCAGCATGTGGTTGCGGTTGTAGAGCAGGTGATGCGCGGTGATCGTTGCGCCGACGTTTGCGGACGCCTCGTTGACGAACTGCACGGCATCGCCGGTGGTGATGTGTTCGAACACCACTTTCAGTGTCGGGAAACGCTCGACCACGCGGCGCATGTGCTCGTCGATGAAGATTTTTTCGCGGTCGAACACGTCGACGTCGCCACGGGTGACTTCACCGTGGATCAACAGCGGCATGCCGACTTCGGCCATGGCTTCCAGCGCCGGGAAAATCTTGTCGATGCTGGTGACCCCGGAATCGGAGTTGGTGGTGGCGCCGGCCGGATAAAGCTTGGCGGCGTGCACGAAACCGCTGGCCTTGGCCTCACGGATTTCTTCGGGCTGGGTGCGGTCGGTGAGGTACAGCACCATCAGCGGCTCGAAACGACTGCCAGCCGGGCGGGCAGCGAGAATCCGCTGGCGATAGCCGTCGGCTTCAGCGGCGTTGCGCACCGGAGGTACCAGGTTGGGCATGATGATGGCGCGACCAAAGGTGCGCGCGACATCCGCAACGGTATTGGTCAACACGGCACCATCGCGAAGATGAATGTGCCAGTCGTCGGGACGCAGCAGGGTCAGGCGGTCGGACATGAGGGGATTCCAGGCGGGTCAAACTGAGGCGAATGCTACCGGAAAAGACTCTTGCAGGCACTCGCTATCAAGTTTTGCGACGAGCGTCCGATATCCCATAGGTATGCCGTAAAGATGTATGTCTCGGTCTTTTTCGTTGTAGAAGCCAATGGAGCCTCCCGTGCGCCAGCGATATTTAGCCTTGCTCAGTGTGTTTGCCAGCCTTCCCGCGATGGCACTGACCTACCAGACCCGTCTGGAGAACATTGAGTGGACGGTCGAGGGCGACAAGTTCGAGTGTCGTCTGACGCAGCCGATCACCGACTTCGGCTCGGGGCAATTCGTGCGCAAGGCCGGCGAGCAGGCGACCTTTCGCCTGAACGCCTACAACGCCATGCTTGGCGGTGGTTCGGCGACCTTGCTGGCGGCGGCTGCGCCGTGGCAGCCGGGTCGTGGCGATATCAATCTGGGCACGGTTCGACTGGGCAGCGGCAACGTGCTGTTCAACAGTTCTCAATCCCAGGCCGGGCAGCTGATCAGCGGTTTGATGGACGGTCGCAGCCCCGTGGTGCGCCGGGCCTCGGGCGATGGTCGGGTATCTGAAGTGCGCCTGCTGCCGGTCAAGTTCAGCAAGGCTTTTAATGACTACCAGACCTGCGTGGCGAAACTGCTCCCGCAGAATTTCGATCAGGTCAAACAATCGCAGATCGGCTTCCCCGGCGAAGGCATCGAACTGGACGCCGCCGCCAAGGCCAAGTTGCAAGTGATGCTCGAATACATGAAGGCCGATCCGACGGTCAATCACATTGAGCTCGATGGCCACTCCGACAACAGCGGCAATCGCCTGACCAATCGCGAGCTGTCGCGCCGCCGCGCGCTGGCCGTGGTCGACTTCTTCAAGGCCAATGGCATCCAGGAATCGCAGATCACCGTGCGTTTCCATGGCGAACGCTACCCGTTGGTGCCGAACACCAATGCCGCCAACCGGGCCAAGAACCGCCGGGTCAACGTGCACCTGGCGCGAGTGGCACCGACCACTGCTCCGGCGCCCCAGGCCAGCACGCCTGCCAACACGGCGGCGACTTCCTGACCTTCCGGTCATCGTCGCCCTCTCGACAGATTCTGTCGCTTTGTCGTCTTAAGCTGTCGCGCCTCTGTAAATTATCGCGTTTGAGCGGTAGACTCCTCGGCTTTCCGTAGAACCCCGTGGAGTGATGGCATGGCGGACGTAAACAAGGTCGTTCTGGCGTATTCCGGCGGCCTGGACACTTCGGTGATCCTCAAGTGGCTGCAGGATACTTATAACTGTGAAGTCGTGACCTTCACCGCTGACCTGGGTCAGGGCGAAGAGGTCGAGCCGGCTCGCGCCAAGGCGCAGGCCATGGGCGTCAAAGAAATCTACATCGACGACCTGCGCGAAGAATTCGTGCGTGACTTCGTGTTCCCGATGTTCCGCGCCAACACCGTTTACGAAGGCGAGTACCTGCTGGGTACTTCCATCGCGCGTCCGCTGATCGCCAAGCGTCTGATCGAAATCGCCAACGAAACCGGCGCCGACGCCATTTCCCACGGCGCCACCGGCAAAGGCAACGACCAGGTGCGTTTCGAACTGGGTGCCTACGCACTCAAGCCAGGCGTGAAAGTAATTGCTCCATGGCGCGAGTGGGACCTGCTGTCCCGCGAGAAGCTGATGGACTACGCCGAGAAGCACGCGATCCCGATCGAGCGTCACGGCAAGAAGAAATCCCCGTACTCGATGGACGCCAACCTGCTGCACATCTCCTATGAAGGCGGCGTTCTGGAAGACACCTGGACCGAGCACGAAGAAGACATGTGGCGCTGGACCGTCTCCCCGGAGAAGGCTCCCGACACCCCGCAATACCTGGAACTGACCTACCGCAACGGCGACATCGTCGCGCTGGACGGCGTCGAAATGACCCCGGCCACCGTACTGGCGACCCTGAACAAGATCGGTGGCGAGCACGGCATCGGCCGTCTCGACATCGTCGAGAACCGTTACGTCGGCATGAAGTCCCGTGGCTGCTACGAAACCCCGGGCGGCACCATCATGCTGCGCGCTCACCGCGCCATCGAATCGATCACCCTGGACCGCGAAGTCGCTCACCTCAAAGACGAGCTGATGCCGAAATACGCCAGCCTGATCTACACCGGCTACTGGTGGAGCCCTGAGCGTCTGATGTTGCAACAGATGATCGACGCTTCCCAGGTCAACGTGAACGGCGTTGTGCGCCTCAAGCTGTACAAGGGCAACGTGATCGTGACCGGTCGCAAGTCCGACGATTCGCTGTTCGACGCCAACATTGCGACCTTCGAAGAAGATGGCGGCGCCTACAACCAGGCCGATGCGGCGGGCTTCATCAAGCTCAACGCATTGCGCATGCGCATCGCAGCCAACAAGGGCCGCAAGCTGTTCTGAGTCATTCGGTCCGGATATGAAACAAAGGCCTTGTCGTAAGACAAGGCCTTTGTGTTTCTGGGTACTCCCTTCTTCAAACTGATCCGGATAAATATTATCGCTGCTTTTGCTGTGCCCGCTTCCTGCGGCGCGTTCAAACCTTTTCCACCTGGATCATGCTCATTGAATCCACGTCGTAAGAAATGCAGTAGGTAGTTCCGGCGCCTTTCTTTCCCTGTTTAAACGATTTGAAGACGTCTTCTGTTAATGGAGTGTCCGGTATCGAGTGGATCAGGAACAGGAATATTCTGAGTGAATGCTTGGAGGGGGGCGGGATTTTTTCCAATAGCGCGGCTATGTCAAGTTCGACATTTCCTCCCCTGATATCCAAGATATATAGCGTAGTGAACGACTTGTGTATTTTTACTGTGTGTAATTCTATACCGGGCTGTGTGGTTGTTCCCTGCAAGTGGGATGAAGTTTCCTCGAATGCCTTTAAAAAATTGTTGTCGTTTTCAAAGTCTGATGGTGCATAAAGGGAGCGATAGTTGAAGTTAAGAGTTATGAAGAACAGGAACGCCAGGAAGAAAGGAAAGCTGATCAGAAGCCAGATGTAGATCTTCCGCTCTTCGTTATCGAGAAAGGGCAGGGAGACCGCTGCCGAGGTCTCGGTTATCAATGCAAATATGGCAATGACGCTTATAGGGTTGGTGATCTTTCTTTTGGTTTTTAACATGTGTTCTACTCATGAAGTTGCTGTTCTCGTCGTGGGGGTTTCTAGTGGTTTGTATAGCTGGGTGTTAGATTGATGATGCTGCGCTAGTTAGCTGGTGTTTATCTGAAATATGGTTAAATTAATACAGGTATGTTGTTTCAGGTTTTTATTTTTTTGGTGGGTTGTTTTTGATAGCTTGTCAAAGTGTTGTCACGTTGCGAACGGTGGGTGGCGGGCTTTAGGTTCTCACCAGGCTGTAATTTTTTCCGGTGGTCCTTTTCTGTAGGAATAATCTTTATTGGCTGTAGGAGGTGTCTTTTGATGCCGGTGTGAATGAACTTCTCCATGCCATGAGTGAAATGACTGCGTTATTGTGCCGGTTCTAAAAATTCGAACAGCGAAACTGGACTTGCCCATGAATAAAGTGCTGATCGTGGATGATCACCCCGTCATTCGTCTTGCGGTGCGTATGCTGATGGAACGTCATGGCTACGAAGTCATTGCAGAAACCGACAATGGAGTGGATGCATTACAACTTGCCCGTGATCAGATGCCGGATATCGTAATACTGGATATCGGCATACCGAAACTGGATGGACTGGAAGTCATTGCGCGCCTTACGACAAGCGCGATGCCGTTGAAAGTACTTGTGCTGACATCCCAGTCGCCTGGGCACTTTTCCATGCGCTGCATGCAGTCGGGGGCGGCGGGTTATGTTTGCAAACAACAGGATCTGACAGAGTTGTTGAGCGCCATCAAGGCGGTTCTGTCCGGATACAGTTACTTTCCGAACCAGGCTTTGCATACCGTGCGGACTAGCCTGGGAAATGCCAGCGAGGCCGATATGGTCGATCGTCTGTCTGGGCGGGAAATGATGGTTTTGCAGCAACTGGCGCGCGGCAAGACCAACAAGGAAATTGCCGACGGGATGTTCCTCAGTAACAAGACCGTGAGTACCTACAAGACCCGATTGCTTTTAAAGCTCAATGCGCGCTCGCTGGTGGATCTGATCGAACTGGCGCAGCGCAACGGCCTGGTCTGAGGTTTTCAATGGCTGACGGATCATGGGCGGATCGGAATCAGCGAGTAGCAAAAAGAGAAAAGCCTCCGTTTCGGGAGGCTTTCAAATGTCAGAGATCAAAATCGTAATCGGCCAATTGCTTCTGCAGTCGGCGCTCCTCAAGCAGGTTGTCGATGGTTCGGCGCTTGCTGAGATTGGTCTTGGCAACTTCAACCACCGGTTCGGCGTCTTCGGCTTCGGCAGCGATGAAATCGTCGTCTACATCCAGTTGTTCTTTGCTGTCAGTCATAAGGTCAACTCCAGGCTAAGACTGCCTTTGGCGCCCCTTATATCGATATTCCAGCAGATGGTAAAAAAGATTTTTTCAATCGATAAATCAATAACTCCAATAGCCGCTCAATCGTCGGAAGTCTTGTGCTTGTACTCGCACAAATCTTCGATCCGACAGCTGCCACAGCGGGGCTTGCGTGCCAGACACACATAGCGTCCGTGAAGAATGAGCCAGTGGTGCGAGTCGAGCAGGTATTCCTTTGGCACGAACTTCATCAGCTTCTTTTCCACCTCGACCACATTTTTTCCCGGTGCAATGCCGGTGCGGTTGCTGACCCGGAAAATGTGGGTGTCAACGGCCATGGTCAACTGTCGGAACGCAGTGTTGAGCACGACATTGGCGGTTTTGCGGCCAACGCCCGGCAAGGCTTCCAGTTCTCCGCGAGTCTGCGGGACTTCGCCATTGTGCAGCTCGACCAGCAGGCGGCAGGTCTCGATCACGTTTTTGGCCTTGCTGTTATAGAGGCCGATGGTCTTGATGTATTCGGACAGACCTTCAACGCCTAACGCGTGAATGGCCGCCGGCGTATTCGCCACCGGGAACAGTTTGGCCGTCGCCTTGTTCACCCCGACGTCAGTCGATTGCGCGGACAGAATCACTGCGATCAACAGTTCGAAAGGCGAAGAATAGGCCAGCTCGGTCTTGGGTTCGGGGTTGTCCTCGTGAAACCGGCGGAAGATCTCCAGACGTTTTGCGGCATTCATGGGTGATGCGTTTCCTCGGGTAGGTCGGCAGGGCGAGCCCAGGCCTGACGGGCAGCCAGTAACAGTCCAAGCAATATGAAGGCGCCGGGCGCCAGCGTCGTGAAATGCAGACCGTCGCCGAACAGAATCAAACCTTGCCAGTGTTCCGACAAATGATGGCCGATGCTGCCCTGACCGATCAGCTCACGCAACATCGCAAGCGCAATCATCAGCGCGACAAACAGCCCGCACTGTTTCAGACGTTCACGTACAGGCTGGCGAAAAAATCCATTGTGCTCCAGCACAACGCACTGCAAGCCAATCAACCCGGCATAAAGACTGATCAATTGATGCCACTGCAGCGCAACGCGTTGCAGAACAATATCGGCGCAGCCCGCCAGGGTCGCGGCCAGCACCAGGCTGACCGGCAACAGGCTCTCGCTGCTCAGGCGCGAGCGCAGCGGTGCCATGCACAAACCGTAAACGCCCACGATAACGGTGAACATCAACAGAGTCGCCAGCGCAGCCGCCACGGAGTCGGTGGTGCCGATCAACAGCACCAGCATCATTGAGTTCGACAGAGTCGCTGACGTATTCATGGCGCGCTCCCGAGCAGAGTCGTCCGGTGTTCATCGAAGTAACGCAGGGCATCGTGGATGGCATTGATCGCCGCGCGAGACGTAATGGTTGCGCCCGCGATCTGGTCGAATTGCCCCTGATCCTTCTTCAAGGCCCATCCGGCGTCCGTCGGTTGGTTGCTCGACTTTCCGCCAAAGGTCTGAAGCCAGCTATTTGGCCAGTCGCCGATATGCCCACCCAGAGAAGGTGTTTCGTTTTGCTCGAGGGTTTTGACACCGAGCAATCGGCCGTTGGCGTCGATGGCAATCAGCAACTCGATATTGCCGGCATAACCTTGGGTCTGGCTGCGCAACAGCACCGCTACAGGTTGGCCGCTTTTGCTCGCCCGATAACCGCCCAGCAACAGACTGTGGCTCAGGTTGATGTCGGTCAGCGTCAGAGGTTGTTCAAGCGGCAGATTGTCGTAAGTGTCGACCGGCAGCACGTCCAGCAACTTGCGACTCTCAAGCAGCCGCTGTTCGGCGGCGATCTGCGGCGCGTTGCTGCGCTGCACCAGCCATGTCAAGCCGATACCAAGCGCGCCAATCAACGCCAGTGTGATCAGGCTGCTCGTTCGGTTCATGGCGTCACCTGCGTCTGACGGGCCATCGCGAAGCGCTCCAGCGCCGGCACGCACAGGTTCATCAACAGCACCGCAAACGCCACGCCGTCGGGGTAACCACCCCAGGTGCGAATCACGTACGTCAGCAGCCCCACGCCGATGCCGAACAGCAGGCGGGCGAGCGGACTCTTCGCCCCCGACACCGGTTCAGTGATGATGAAGAACGCCCCGAGCATGGTCGCGCCGCTCAGCAGGTGAAACAGTGGCGAGCCGTGGGAGTCCGATCCCGAACCGTTCCAGCACAACAGGCTGATCACGAACAGGCTGGCGAGCATGCCAACCGGCGCGTGCCAGCCAAACACTCGACGCTGCAACAAAAACAGTCCACCGGCGAGGAACGCCAGATTGATCCATTCAACGCCGTGCCCGCCAAAGCGACCGAATGCCGGATTACCGGCAAACAATTCATCCATGGTCAGGCTTTTATTGATGCGCACACTGTCCAGCGCGGTGGCCTGAACCCAGGCATCCGGCTGGGCGCCAAGATTGAACACCTGGCCAAAAGCCGCCGTCAGATCCATGCCATGGGCCGGCCAATGGGTCATCGGCTGAGGAAATGTCACCATGGCCAGCGCGAAGCCGAGCATGGCCGGATTAAATGGATTTCGGCCAACACCACCGTAGAGATGTTTGCCCAGCAGCAGGCCTGAGGCGATGGCCGTGACCGTCAGCCACCACGGGCAATAGGGCGGCAGCGCGATCGCCAGCAGCGTGGCGCTGACCACCGCGCTGCCATCGGTCAAGGTGGACTGCAGCGGTTGTCGGCGCAGATGAGCCACAGCGGCTTCGACACCCAATGCCGTGACGACGGAAAGGACCAGGTTGATCAACACGCCCCAACCGTAAAACCAAAACAGCGCCAGCAACCCCGGCAATGTCGCCAGCAAAACCAGCTTCATTGCCTGTTGCAGGCGTTCGTCTCTGGTTTCAAGGGATGACATGGGCTTGTACCTGCCGCTCTGCTTCTTGCAGGCGGGCGCGGGCCTTTTCGAGGATGTCGGCGGGCGTGCCGTCGCGCCGTTGCAGTTTGTTCAGGTCGGCGCGAGCGTAGGCCAGTTCGGTTTTCAGCTGACGCAGCTGATCGTCGATCGGACGTTTCTCGACACGCACAAGCTCGGGCGCCGGTTGATCGCTGGCGGCTTCGGCGCTGTGCAGGGCCTGTTCAGCGTCACGCAGCGCTCGCTCCAGCGCGGCGATCTCGGCTGGCGGGGCCTCTGCGGTTTGTGCCTTTTTCAGCTCGGCGCGGCGCATCGCCAGCTGGATTTTTGCCCGTTTCAGATCGGCGTCCTTTGCCGGGGCGGCCACGACGGGTGCAGGTGCCGCGTTGCTTTCCAGCTTCGCCAGTGCCTGTTCGGCCGCTTCGAATTGCTGTTGCAGGACGATCAATTGCGATTGCTGATCGAAGGTCGGCGGATGACCGAATGCCTTGAGCGACTTGTTCAATTGCGCCCGGCTCATGGCCACGTCGATCTTGGCTTTTTTCAGCGCAGCATCGGCGGTCGCGGCTTTTTGTGCGCGGACCCGTTCCAGCGCCGCCTGCACCGGATCGAGCGTGGTGGCGGCGACTTCGACCTGGGCCGCGCGCTGCGCCCGGGCTTCGCGTTCGGCCTGCTTCTGCTGTTCTTCGCGTTGCAGGCGAGCGTTGCGCCGTTCGAAGCGCTGGCGGGCGTGATCACGTTTGGCTGCACGAGCCTGTTGTTCTTCAAGGCTGGTGGCCAGGCCACCCACTACCGGCAGCGTGCCCAGCGGCAGTGGATGCATCTCGATGCAGTCGACCGGGCATGGCGCCACGCATAGATCGCAGCCGGTGCATTCGTCGATGATGACCGTGTGCATCAGCTTCGCTGCGCCGACGATGGCGTCGATCGGGCAGGCCTGGATGCACTTGGTGCAGCCGATGCATTCGGCCTCGCGGATATAGGCCACTTGCGGTGGCGCCGCGCCACGACTGATATCCAGCTCCAGCACCGGGATTTTCAACAGTTCGGCCAGCGCCGCGATGGTTTCGTCGCCACCCGGCGGGCACTTGTTGATCGGCTCGCCGTTGGCGATGCCCTCAGCGTAGGGTTTGCATCCGGGATGGCCGCACTTGCCGCATTGGGTCTGCGGCAGCAAGGCATCGATGCGTTGAATCAGACTCATGTTTTGATCAGTCCACTGAATCCGAGAAAAGCCACGGCCATCAGTCCGGCGCCGATCAACAGGATCGGCAGGCCACGAAAGGGCAGGGGAATATCGTTGTCGGCCGTGCGCTCGCGCAAATCGTTGAACAGGCTCAACACCAGCCAGAAACCCAGACCGGCGCCAAGGCTCAGCGCTGTCGCATGCAACAGACCCGTGTCCGCTTGCGCGTTGATCAGCGTCAGTCCCAGCACTCCGGCATTGCCCAGCAGCAGCGGCCACAAACCATCGAATGGCAGCGCGGGGAGCCAATACGCCAACAGCTTCAGCAACGGCGTGATCAGCAAGATGCTCAACGGCATAAACACAAACAGGCGCAGGAATTCCAGTTGCAACGGCACCAGCAGCCAATGCCAGAGCACGTAACCCGCCACACCGACAAGCAGCATCAGACACAACGTCGCCAGCCCCAGCGCGTGCACTTGTCGACGCTCACTGCCCAGCAGCGGATCGACGCCCAGCGGCCAGTGCAACACTAAGTTGTTGATCAGCGCAGCACTGAAGAGCGTAAGCACGAGTTCGGTCATGGGTCTGCCGGTGGAAGCGGGCGTGTGTCACTTAAGGTTAGGCATTATCCGGCAGCCGTGGAGGGCGGGCCAGATATGAAAAATCCCACAGGCGCACGGAGCACGCCTGTGGGATTTGTCAGGGCAGAATCTTACTTGATGCGCTGACCCGGTTTGGCGCCGCTGTCCGGGCTCAGCAGGTAAATTTCTTCACCGCCAGGGCCGGCCGCCATCACCATGCCTTCGGAGATGCCGAACTTCATTTTCCGTGGCTTGAGGTTGGCGATCATCATGGTCAGGCGGCCGTCGAGCTTCGACGGATCCGGGTAAGCGCTCTTGATCCCCGAGAACACGTTGCGTTGCTCGTCACCGATATCCAATGTCAGGCGCAGCAGCTTGTCTGCCCCTTCAACGTGTTCGGCCTTGACGATCAGCGCGACGCGCAGGTCGACGGCGGCGAAGGTGTCGAAGTCGATTTCCGGCGACAGCGGATCCTTGGCCAGTTCGCCATTGCCGGCAGGTGCGGCGGCACCGGTGTCGGTTTGGCTGGCGGTCAGGTCTTCTTTCGAGGCGTCGGTCATGGCTTGCACTTTTACCGGGTCGATGCGGGTCATCAACGGTTTGAATTCGTTCAGCTGGTGGTTGCCCAGCAGCGTGGTGTGGTCGTTCCAGGTCAGCGGGGCGACGTTGAGGAACGCCTCGGCATCGGCGGCCAGCACTGGCAGCACCGGTTTGAGGAAGATCACCAGCTGGCGGAACAGGTTGATCGCCGTGGCGCAGACCGCCTGGACTTCATCCTGCTTGCCTTCCTGCTTGTTCAGTGACCATGGTGCCTTGTCGGCGATCCAGGCGTTGGCGCGGTCGGCCAAAGCCATGGTTTCGCGCATGGCACGGGCGAAGTCGCGCGCCTCATAGGCGTCGGCGATGCTCGGCGCGGCAGCCAGGAAGGCTTCGGTCAGTTCCGGTGCGGCGTTGGTGTCCACCAGCAGACCGGCGTTGCCCTTCTGGATGAAACCGGCGCAACGGCTGGCGATGTTGACGACTTTACCGACCAGGTCGGAGTTGACCTTCTGCACGAAGTCTTCGAGGTTCAGGTCGAGGTCGTCCACGCCACGGCCCAGTTTAGCCGCGTAGTAATAGCGCAGGTATTCCGGCGACAGGTGATCCAGGTAGGTACGGGCCTTGATGAAGGTGCCGCGGGACTTGGACATCTTCTGACCGTTGACGGTCAGGTAGCCGTGCACGTTGATCCCGGTCGGCTTGCGCAAACCCGCACCTTCGAGCATCGCCGGCCAGAACAGGGCGTGGAAGTTGACGATGTCCTTGCCGATGAAGTGGTACAGCTCGGCGGTGGAGTCCTTGCCCCAGAACGCGTCGAAGTCCAGCTCCGGCGTGCGGTTGCACAGGTTCTTGAAGCTGGCCATGTAGCCGATCGGCGCGTCCAGCCACACGTAGAAGTACTTGCCCGGCTCGCCCGGGATCTCGAAACCGAAGTACGGCGCATCGCGGGAGATGTCCCACTGTTGCAGGCCGGCGTCCAGCCATTCGGCGATCTTGTTGGCCACGGCGTCCTGCAGGGTGCCGCTGCGGGTCCAGGCCTGGAGCATTTCCTGGAAGTCCGGCAGCTTGAAGAAGAAGTGCTGGGAATCCTTGAGCACCGGGGTGGCGCCGGAGATGGCCGACTTCGGATCCTTCAGGTCGGTCGGCGCGTAGGTTGCACCGCATTTTTCGCAGTTGTCGCCGTACTGGTCTTCGGTGCCGCATTTCGGGCAGGTGCCCTTGATGAAGCGGTCGGCCAGGAACATTTTCTTTTCCGGGTCGAAATACTGGGTGATCGAACGTTGGGCGATGTGCCCGGCGTCACGCAGCTTCAGGTAGATCTGGCTCGACAGCTCACGGTTTTCTTCGGCGTGAGTGGAGTGGAAGTTGTCGAAGTCCACCAGGAACTCGGCAAAGTCGGCGCTGTGTTCAGCCTGGACGTTGGCGATCAGTTGTTCCGGGGTGATGCCTTCCTTTTCCGCGCGCAACATGATCGCCGAACCGTGGGCGTCGTCGGCGCAGACATAAATGCACTGATTGCCGCGATGCTTCTGGAAGCGCACCCACATATCGGTCTGGATGTATTCCAGCATATGGCCAAGGTGGATCGAACCGTTGGCGTAGGGCAGGGCGCTGGTGACGAGAATCTTGCGTGGTTCGGACATGTGGGGCTTCGCTACTTGATGAAACGGAGGTCGGCCACTATAAAGCGCCGGGAAAGATATTTCACCTCTGCAAATCGTTGCCGGGCATGCCGTCCGGAGGACAGAAGGGGTAGGATACCCGCCATCTTTTCCCAGTCTTGTTATCGGAGTTGCCCATGAGTGCCGTCACTCGCGCAGCGGTGGAAGCCGTCCTCAGCCAATACACCGACCCTTACCTGAACCAGGATCCGGTCAGCGCCGGTTGCGTGCGCAACATCGAAATCACCGGCGATCGCGTCAGCGTACAGCTGGAAATCGGTTATGCCGCCGGTCTGTTCAAGAGCGGCTGGGCGCAATTGCTGCAACTGGCCATCGAAAACCTCGACGGCGTGGTGACTGCCAAGGTCGAGGTCAACAGCGTGATCGCCGCGCACAAGGCCCAGGCGCAGATTCCGGGGCTGGCCAATGTCAAGAACGTGGTCGCCGTGGCATCGGGCAAGGGCGGGGTGGGCAAATCCACCACCGCCGCCAACCTGGCACTGGCGCTGGCCCGTGAGGGCGCGAAGGTCGGGATTCTCGACGCCGATATCTACGGCCCGAGCCAGGGCATCATGTTCGGCATTCCCGAGGGCACCCGCCCGCAGGTCAAGGATCAGAAATGGTTCGTGCCGCTGCAGGCCCACGGTGTGGAAGTGATGTCGATGGCGTTCCTGACCGACGACAACACGCCGATGGTCTGGCGCGGGCCGATGGTCTCCGGCGCGCTGCTGCAACTGGTCACGCAAACCGCCTGGGGCGACCTGGATTATCTGGTGATCGACATGCCGCCAGGCACCGGCGACATCCAGCTGACCCTGGCGCAGAAAGTCCCGGTGGCCGGTGCCGTGATCGTCACCACGCCGCAGGATCTGGCGCTGCTCGATGCGCGTAAAGGCGTGGAGATGTTCCGCAAGGTCAACATTCCGGTGCTGGGCGTGGTGGAAAACATGGCCGTGCACATCTGCTCGAACTGCGGTCATGCCGAGCATCTGTTCGGTGAGGGCGGTGGCGAGAAGCTGGCGACCCAGTTCGGCGTCGAGCTGCTGGCTTCGTTGCCGCTGTCGATGCTGATCCGCGAACAGGCCGATGGCGGCAAACCGACGGTGATTTCCGAGCCGGACAGCCAGATCGCCATGGTTTACCAGGAACTGGCCCGCCACGTCGGCGCGCGGATCGTGCTGCAGGAAGCGGCGTCGCCGGCAATGCCGAACATCACCATCAGCGACGATTGATGGCTGTGGTTTAAACAAAAACGCCCCGGTGCCTGTGCACCGGGGCGTTTTTCATTGCGCGACAGAGGTCAGATGCGCAACCCGCCGTCCATCTCCAGAATCCGGCCGGTGTAGTAGTCGTTCTCGAAGATGTACGCCGCCGAATGGGCGATCTCTTCCGGTTTGCCCATGCGCTTGAGCGGAATGCCCGAGGTCATTTTTTCCAGCGCTTCTGGCTTCATGCCCAGGGTCATCTCGGTTTCGATGAAGCCCGGCGCGATGCCCGCCACGCGAATGCCGTAGCGCGCCAGTTCCTTGGCCCAGGTCACGGTCGCCGCAGCGACGCCGGCCTTGGCGGCGGAGTAGTTGGTCTGGCCGACGTTGCCCGCGCGGGAGATCGACGAGATGTTGATGATCGCGCCGCTGTTCTTCAGCTCGACCATTTTCGCCGCCACTTCACGGGTGCAGAGGAACACGCCGGTCAGGTTGACGTCGATCACCGCCTGCCACTGGGCCAGGCTCATCCTGGTCATCTCGCCGTCCTTGACCTTGAGCAGCAGGCCGTCGCGCAGGATCCCGGCGTTGTTGATCAGGCCGTGGATCGCGCCGAAGTCTTCGGCGACCTGGGCAACCATGTGCGTCACCTGCTCTTCGTTGGCGACGTTGCACAGATAGCTGCGCGCCTCGACACCCTTGGCCTTGCAGGCCGCGACCGCGTCGTCGAGTTTTTCCTGGTTCAGGTCGACCAGCGCCAGCTTCGCGCCCTTGCCCGCGAAATACTCGGCCATCGAGCGGCCCAAGCCTTGGCAACCGCCAGTGATAATGATTACTTTGTCGTTGAGTTGCATTCGCATGCCCCCGAGAGCAGGTCAGAGTGGTCCTTACAGGTAGCCTCTCGATCTGCACCGGCCAGCAGCCTGTTGCACATGAGAACTGCCCGATGGCGAGTGGGACAAAACCCATGCGCCTGTCCGTTTTGTCGACGGATTCTATTTAAGGAGTCATAAATTGAGCGTTGAAGCGGCTAAGAATGCCCGAGAATTGCTTCTCAAGGAATACCGTGGCGTGCTGTCGACCCACTCCAAATCAATGCCCGGTTTTCCATTCGGCTCTGTGGTTCCCTACTGCCTGGACGACCAGGGCCGGCCGCTGATCCTGATCAGCCGCATCGCCCAGCACACTCACAATCTGCAGAAAGATCCGAAATGTTCGCTGCTGGTGGGCGAGCGCGAGGCTGACGATGTGCAAGCCGTTGGTCGCCTGACCTATCTGGCCGAGGCGGAAAAACTCGAAGACGCTGCCGCCATCGAAGCCGCCGCCGAGCGCTACTACCGTTATTTCCCCGATTCGCAGAATTACCACAAGGCCCACGATTTCGATTTCTGGGTGCTCAAACCGGTGCGTCATCGCTACATCGGCGGTTTTGGCGCGATCCATTGGATCGACCAACTGACCCTGGCCAACCCGTTCGCCGGCAAGGCCGAAATCAGCATGGTCGAGCACATGAACAGCGACCACGCCAAGGCCATCGCGCATTACGTGGACCTCGCCGGTCTGCCGAAAACCGTACCGGCGCAACTGGCCGGGATCGACACCGAAGGCATGCACCTGCGCATCGGTCAGGCGCTGTACTGGCTGCCGTTTCAAGCGCCCTGTCATACGCCGATACAAGTGCGCGAGGCCTTGGTTTCTCTGGCTCACGCCGAGGTCTGGCCAAAAAATGCGCTGGCCGACGCTTGAATTCACGAAAGGGCGACGTCATCTAAGGCTTACTGCAAGGCATTTCTTGCGTTGAGGAAACTTTGATGCGCCCTTTTTTGTTGCTCTTTCTGCTGTTCCCGGTGTTGGAGCTGTTCGTATTCGTCAAAGTGGCAGGGGCTATCGGGTTTTTCCCGGCCCTGCTGCTGATCATTCTCGGCTCGATGTTCGGCGTGATCGTGCTGCGCGTCGCCGGGCTGGCCACCGCACTGCGTGCCCGTGAAAGCCTGAACCGCGGCGAACTGCCTGCGCAAACCATGCTCGAAGGCCTGATGCTGGCCCTGGCCGGTGGTCTGTTGATCCTGCCTGGCTTCATCAGCGACGTAATCGGTCTGGTACTGCTGTTGCCGTTCAGTCGTCGGCTGGTCGCCAACAAGATGCGCCAGCGCGCTGAAGAGCAGGCGATGCGCCAGCGAGCGTTCGCCGATGACCTGCAACCTCGCGGCGGTCCTGCACCGCGCCAGCCTCTTGGCCGCGAAGGCGATGTGATCGAAGGCGAGTTCGAACACCGCGACAGCAAGTAAATTCCGCATCGACACGGCACCTTCGGGTGCCGTGTTCGTTTATGGCACGAATTCATGCAGCCGCATGAAAATTTTTTGTCTCCAGCCCTTGTAATAAGCTTATGCGCCCTTATGTATCGGTCACCGCAAGGTTCCGGCATATGAGTCGGACAGACTTTCGCGGCTCGCTCGACGAGCCGCAACCGGCGCAGGCCGGATTCGTTAAACCCGCCGGGACTACACCGGCCGATGAAAACCACAATTAGGAGAGATCGACAATGAAGCTTCGTCCTCTGCATGACCGCGTCGTCATCCGTCGCAGCGAAGAAGAAAAGAAAACCGCTGGCGGTATCGTCCTGCCAGGTTCGGCTGCTGAAAAGGCCAACCACGGTGTGATCGTCGCTGCAGGTCCAGGCAAGACTCTGGAAAACGGTGAAGTGCGTGCGCTGGCCGTTAAAGTCGGCGACAAGGTTGTGTTCGGTCCTTACTCCGGCAGCAACACTGTGAAAGTCGACGGCGAAGACCTGCTGGTAATGGCTGAGAACGAGATTCTCGCTGTACTGGAAGGCTGATACCCCGCTCATTTTCCCGCTACTACAAAGTATTTAAGGAATATCGATCATGGCTGCTAAAGAAGTTAAGTTCGGCGATGCCGCTCGCTCCAAGATGCTCAAAGGCGTCAACGTTCTGGCTGACGCGGTAAAAGCGACCCTGGGCCCGAAAGGCCGTAACGTGATCCTCGAGAAGAGCTTCGGCGCTCCGACCATCACCAAGGACGGCGTTTCCGTCGCCAAGGAAATCGAACTCGAAGATCGCTTCGAAAACATGGGCGCGCAGCTGGTCAAAGACGTTGCCTCCCGTGCCAACGATGACGCCGGTGACGGTACTACCACCGCTACCGTTCTGGCTCAGTCGATCGTCAACGAAGGCCTGAAAGCCGTCGCTGCCGGCATGAACCCGATGGACCTGAAGCGCGGTATCGACAAAGCGACCATCGCGATCGTCAAAGAACTGAAAGCCCTGTCCAAGCCATGCGCTGACACCAAGGCCATCGCTCAGGTCGGCACCATCTCCGCCAACTCCGACAACTCCATCGGCGACATCATTGCCGAAGCCATGGAGAAAGTCGGTAAAGAAGGCGTGATCACCGTTGAGGAAGGCTCGGGCCTGGAAAACGAACTGTCGGTTGTAGAAGGCATGCAGTTCGACCGTGGCTACCTGTCCCCGTACTTCGTCAACAAGCCGGACACCATGGTCGCCGAGCTCGACGGCCCGCTGATCCTGCTGGTCGACAAGAAGATCTCGAACATCCGCGAAATGCTGCCAGTGCTGGAAGCCGTAGCCAAAGCCGGCCGTCCACTGCTGATCGTGGCCGAAGACGTTGAAGGCGAAGCCTTGGCGACTCTGGTTGTGAACAACATGCGTGGCATCGTTAAAGTCGCAGCCGTCAAGGCTCCAGGCTTCGGCGACCGTCGCAAGGCCATGCTGCAGGACATCGCCGTTCTGACCGGCGGTACCGTGATCTCCGAAGAGATCGGCCTGAGCCTGGAAAGCACCACCCTGGAACACCTGGGCAACGCCAAGCGCGTCACCCTGTCCAAGGAAAACACCATCATCGTTGACGGTGCTGGCGTTCAAGGCGACATCGAAGCCCGCATCGCTCAGATCCGTGCCCAGGTTGCCGAGACTTCCTCGGACTACGACCGTGAAAAACTGCAAGAGCGTCTGGCCAAGCTGTCCGGCGGCGTTGCAGTGATCAAGGTTGGTGCTGGTTCCGAAGTCGAAATGAAAGAGAAGAAAGCCCGCGTTGAAGACGCCCTGCACGCAACTCGTGCAGCCGTTGAAGAAGGCGTGGTACCTGGCGGTGGCGTTGCGCTGATCCGTGCTCTGGAAGCCCTGACCGAACTGACCGGCGACAACGCTGACCAGAACGTCGGTATCGCTGTGCTGCGTCGCGCTGTTGAAGCGCCGCTGCGTCAGATCGCTGCCAACTCCGGTGACGAGCCAAGCGTAGTCGTCAACGAAGTCAAGAACGGCAAAGGTAACTTCGGTTACAACGCTGCTTCCGGCGAATACGGCGACATGATCGAAATGGGCATCCTGGACCCAACCAAGGTCACCCGTTCGGCTCTGCAAGCTGCAGCCTCCATCGGCGGTCTGATCCTGACCACCGAAGCAGCTGTTGCTGACGCACCGAAGAAAGAAGGTGCAGCTGGCGGCGGTATGCCAGACATGGGCGGCATGGGTGGCATGGGCGGCATGATGTAAGCCAGCCTTACCCCTGTAACGAAAAACCCCGTCTGCGTGAGCAGACGGGGTTTTTTATTGCCCGCGTTCCAGGATTCAGGCGTTGACCGGCCGGGCCTGTGTTGCTGTTTCAGCCTTTACTGCCGGTCGATACAGAATCCAGTAATACGACCCCAGACAGATCAGCCAGCAGAAGATCGCCGTCCACACGTTGTGGGAAAAGAAGTGCGCGCCCTGCATCATCCGGCTGATCGAAAACACCGAACCCAGTGCGAAGGCAAAGATGAATGCCTGGCGTGCCAACCGTGGGCGACGATCACGCAGCACGAAGAACAGCGCAAACAACGTAAAACCGGTGGCCGCATGACCGCCGGGCCAGCAACGACCGGGCTTGTCGGTCGGCGGGCGATGCTCCAGCAGTTTGCTGTAGGTTTCGTGGCCGCCGAATTGTTCGAGACTCCAAGGGCATTGCACCGCTGTCACCGCTTTCACCGGCGTGACGAAAGAGGTGGCCAGACCCAGCGACAACACCAGGCAGCCCAGCTCACGCTTGAACGGTTTGAGCCGCTCGATGAAAAACGCGCCGATGAACCCGAGGATGGCAAACACCGAAAAGGCGATCACCACTTGTTTGGCGCGGTCGTGGAGGATGTTTTCCAGGAAGTAGCTGTGGCGGCCAATGAAGTCACCGGCAGCCGGGTCATAGAAAAGCCGGGCTAGATCCATGTCCAGATCGGTCAGCTCCAGCAACACCAGAATGACGGCCGCCACGGCGGGAATCCCCAGGCACAACCAGAAATTCAGTGGGCGAGGGGCAGGGCGTACAACGCTTGATGACATGACATATCCAGAGCGGGAAACGCCCCGGGGCATCAGCCCGGGGCGCTTCGATTAACGTTCGCTGACTTGCTCGGCACCCTCCTTGGGCGCTTTCCAGCCAAGTAGCTGTTGCTTGAAGCCATAACTGGCCGTTTGGTAATAGGTGATGGCGCGGCTGATCAGCGGGTCGTCGCTGCCGGCCCTGGACTCGCGACTTTCGGTCAGCGCATCGTCATGCCGGCGCAGGCCCTGGCGCGGGCTGAGGATCGCCAGATCCTTCCCATCGAACAGTCCCAGATGTTGATAGTTGCCGACCACGACTCGCGGTGGCAGCGGGTTGTCCTGCAGCAGGTTGCGACCGAAGAACGTCGATTGGTAATCCAGGTTCAGCAACCCCAGCAGGGTTGGCGCTAGATCGATCTGGCTGGCCAGTTGCGCGTTTTCCCGTGGTTCGATCAGCTTCGGTGCATAGATGAACAGCGGGATCTGGTAGTTGCTGATCGGCAAGTCTTCCTTGCCCGCGCTGCCGGCGGTGTGATCGGCTACAAAGATGAAGATCGTATTGTCGAACCACGGTTTCTGTCGCGCCTGCTCCAGGAACTGGCCGATGGCGTAGTCGGTGTATTTCACCGCGCCATCGCGACCGTTGCCGGACTTGATGTCGATCCGATTGTCCGGATAGGTGTAAGGGCGGTGGTTGGAGGTGGTCATCAGTTGCAACAGGAAAGGCTGCTGCCTGGCGTAATCGGCATCGGCCAGCTTCAGGGTCTGCTTGTACAGATCCTCGTCGGCCATGCCCCAGGCATTCTTGAAGTGAATTTCCGATTCATCGACGCTGCTCTGATCGACCACGCGGTAGCCGTTGCCGCTGAAGAACGCGTTCATGTTGTCGAAATAGCCGCGTCCGCCGTAGACGAACACGCTGTCGTAGCCGACGGCGCTGAGTTGCTGGCCGAGGCTGGCGAAGCCGCTTTCGCGGCCGATGCGCTTGACGATTGAACGGCCCGGCGTCGGCGGAATGGCCAGAGTGATGGCTTCCAGGCCGCGATCGGTGCGGGTGCCGGTGGCGTAGAAATTGTTGAAGTACAGACTCTGCTTGCGCAAGGCATCCAGATTCGGTGTCAGGTTGCGCTCATCGCCATTGCTGCCCAGATACTTGGCACTGAGGCTTTCGATGGTGACCAGTACGATGTTCGGTTTACGCTCGGTGCCCGGATTGTCGATCACCCGGCGGATGTCCTGTGGATCCTGGCCGATGAAGCGCGCGTTGGGTTCGCTCAATTCAGCACGTATCTGGCCGGCGACTTTTTCCGGTGACAGACTGCTGTAGAACTGGCCATAGTCCAGTTCGTTGTTACGGAACGCGGCGAAGAATTGATACGGGCCATTGCTCGCCAGTTCATTCTGATAGGCATTGCCGCCCTGAGCGCGCGGCGAGTCCTGACTGAGCAGTTGCAGGCTCAGTCCCGCGACGACCAACAGGCCGAGGGCATTGAACAGGCGACCGCGCAGTGGCGGCAGCGGGGTGTCCAGCGCCGCGTTGAAAGGTTTGCGCAACGCGAAACTCAATGCGACGGCGAGCAGCGCAAGGATGCTCAGCAACATGCCGATGGGATACGACTCCAGCACGTTGTTCAGGACTTCATCGGAATACACCAGATAGTCGACGGCGATGAAATTGAAGCGCACGCCGAACTCGTCCCAGAACAGCCATTCGGCCACTGAGGTGAACAGCATGGCGAACAGACTGATGGTCAGCAGTCCTTGAAGGAACCAGCGATGACCGCGCCGACGCCACAGGGCCGGCGGACACAGCAACAGGTACAGCCCCATCGGCAGCGCGGCATAGGCGAGGAAGCCCAAGTCATACAACAAACCAATGCCGAACATGGAAAGTGCTACGCCGCCGGCCTCATCCAGGTGAGTCAGCAACAACACGGTTCGGGTCAGGAGAAACACCACCAGCCAGGCGCCGGTGACCAGCAGCAGAAAGCGCATGGGCGCCGTCTTGAAGAAGTCCATTGTCTACATTCCTTATATCTAATGGCGCGAGAGTTTCACTGGGTCACTGTAGTCAGGTTGTGAACCGATAGTGAAAAACTTGTTAACGAATGAATTTGGTTGAAAGACTGGATTTGTGCTGCTTGCCGCCCTAGCCGTGAGTCGGCGATGGCCGTAAGCTGCGCGGGCCAAGACGGCCGCTACCGTGTACGGAGGAGGTGCCCATGCGAATTCTATTGGTCGAAGACAACCGCGATATCCTGGCCAATCTGGCCGATTACCTGGGGCTCAAAGGCTACACCGTCGACTGCGCCCAGGACGGTCTGTCGGGCCTGCATCTGGCCGCCACCGAGCATTACGACCTGATCGTGCTCGACATCATGCTGCCGGGCATCGACGGCTACACCCTGTGCAAGCGCTTGCGCGAAGACGCCCGTCGCGATACGCCGGTGATCATGCTCACCGCCCGGGATCAACTCGATGACCGTTTGCAGGGCTTCAAGTCCGGGGCCGACGATTATCTGGTCAAGCCGTTTGCGCTGTCGGAACTGGCGGCCCGGGTCGAAGCCGTGATGCGCCGCACCCAGGGCGGCGGCCGTCGTGCCCTGCAGGTCGGTGATCTGAGCTACGACCTCGATACCCTCGAGGTGACCCGCGAAGGCAAATTGCTCAAGCTCAACCCGGTCGGCCTCAAACTGCTGGCGGTGCTGATGCAAAAGAGCCCGCATGTCCTGCGCCGGGAAATTCTCGAAGAAGCGCTGTGGGGCGATGACTGCCCGGACAGCGACAGCCTGCGCAGCCACGTCCACCAATTGCGTCAGGTAATCGACAAACCGTTCGCCAAGCCATTGCTGCACACCGTGCATGGCGTGGGCTATCGCCTGGCCGAGGGCCGCGATGGAGTTTAAGCAAAGCCTTGCCCAGCGGATCATCATCGCCTTTGCGCTGATGAGCGCGCTGGTAGCCGGGGCGTTCGCCATGGGCATCGTCGCGACCGTGCACCTGGTCGAGGAAAAACTGATTTCCGCCGGGCTGGGGGGCGACCTGCAACGCCTGCTGTTGATGGACAACGTCTCGGACTGGAGCCATCGACCAGAACCGGATCAGTTGTTTTATTTCAGTGGCGGGCCGGGCGATTTCGAGCTGCCCAAGGACCTGCGACACCTGGATTCAGGTTTCCATGAAGTCTTTCGCGAGCAGCTGTCGTATCACGCAATGGTCGAGATCGTTGATGGTCGGCGTTATGTGCTGCTGCAGGATCAAAGCGATTTTGAAGAGCGTGAGCGAGTGCTGTTCGCCGTGGTGCTGGTGGGCTTCGTGCTCAGTCTGGCGCTGGCAGTGTTCCTTGGCTGGGTGCTGGCCCGCAAGGTGATGGCCCCGGTGGTGCGGCTGGCCCGCCAGGTACGTCATCGCGATCAGTTGCTCGGACTGGCGCCTCCCCTGGCGCCGGACTACGCGGCGGACGAGGTGGGCGAGCTTGCGGTGGCGTTCGATGCGACCCTTGGACGATTGCGACAGGCGCTGACGCGGGAGCGACTGTTCACCAGCGACGTCAGCCACGAATTGCGTACACCGCTGATGGTGTTGGCCAGCTCCTGTGAACTGCTGCTGGAAAACCCGGGTATCGATCAGCGCGGCAAGGCTCAGGTTCAGCGCATTGCGCGGGCCAGTGAGGAAATGCGTGAACTGGTGCAGACCTTCCTGATGCTGGCACGGGCCCAGCGTGAAGATGCAGGCGCAGCCCCTCAGCAAAACCTGTCGCAGGTGGCCGACAGCTTGCTGTGCCTGTGGCGCGAACCCATCGAATCCAAGGGTTTGCAGCTGATTTTCGAGCCGGGAAATCCGCCCGACACCCGTTATAACGCGACGTTGCTCAATGCCGTGATGGGCAACTTGTTGCGTAACGCCTTGCACTACACCGAACAGGGATTCATTCGCTTGACCCTCAATGCCAACGGATTCGTGGTCGAGGATTCGGGCGTGGGCATTCCCGAGGAAAAGCGCGAAGCCATGTTCCAGCCTTTCGTGCGCGGCAACGAAAAGCGCGGCGAGGGCCTTGGTTTGGGCCTCTCACTGGTTCAACGCATTTGCGAGAACCAGGGCTGGAGTGTCACTTTGAGCACGATGGAACCCAATGGCTGCCGTTTCGAGGTGGATCTGGGCAAGCGCTAAGAGCGTTGCATCTGACGCGAGAGTGCCTCCAATCTGTCTAAATCCTGTATAACCTTGAAATAGTTTGCCGATTTACATGACGTTTTTTTCACAAAGGGATGACCTGACGCTGACACGCCGCTGCTTAAGGTGGCGTCATCAGTAATTCAGGAGTTCTGGTGATGGCCGGCCCGATCAAGCTCGATTTTTCCGAAAAGTACGACGACAAGCATGCGCAGAAGTACCTGCGTAAACATCAGGACGGTTTGGGGCGTCGTTTGTCCAATTGGCGAGATCAGCAGTTGGCCCGCAAGGCATTGACCCTTGTTGGCGAGCCGGGCCTGGTGCTGGACCTGCCCTGCGGCGCAGGACGTTTCTGGCCATTGCTGGCGGAAAAGCCCAACCGGGTGATCATCGGGGCGGACAACTCCGAGTCGATGATCAAGACCGCCATGCAGGCACAACCGGCGGATGTGGTGAAACGGGTACAACCCTTGCACACGTCTGCGTTCGACATTGCCTTGCCTGATAACGCCGTCGACAGCATTTTTTGCATGCGACTGCTGCATCACATCGGCGAAGCCGAGCACCGCCGGGCGATTCTGCGCGAGTTCGAGCGTGTCACCCGGGACAGCGTGATCATTTCGCTGTGGGTGGATGGCAATTTCAAGGCCTGGAAACGCAAGCGCGCCGAGCGCAAGCGTGGGCAGGAGGGTTACCAGAACCGGTTTGTGTTACCGGCAGCAACAGTTGAAAAGGAATTCGAAGAAGCAGGATTTCGGATCCAGGAACAACTGGACTTTATTCCGCTCTATGCCATGTGGCGAGTTTACGTATTACGCAAGAGGTAAGAGGATGGCAGTGCAATTTGCAGTAGAAGGGGAAGTCGCTCCCGAGGATCGCTTCGACTACTACTGGAACCAGCGTGGCGAGTGGGTCGAGGAACCCAATGTACGCCGTGGTGGCGAAAGTGGTGTGCAACGGGTCGTGGGGCGCGATGGCCAGCTGCTGTATGCCAAACGCCAGATCGGACATATTTATCGCAGTTGGCTGCACCCGTTCGGGCGGCCGACCGTGTTGCGCGAGCTGGATGCATTGACCGGGGTTTCCCGTCTCGGTGTCCGGGTGCCCGAAATCGTGTTCTGCGGTGCCCAGCCCGATCCGAAATTCAAATGGCGTGCGCTGTTGGTGACCAAGTCCCTCGATGGCTTTCAGGAGCTTGAACATTGGGAAGCCGGTGGCGGTCGCGAGCAATATGGCGAAGCAGTCTATGAGCGCGTGCTCAAGGACCTCGCCGAAAATCTGGCACGCATGCACAAGGGCCGTTGGCAGCACAGCTGCATCTACATCAAACACGTGTTTGTGCGGGTGACGGGCGAAGGTGAATCGGCGAAGGTCGAAGTCGCCCTGATCGATCTGGAAAAATGCCGTCAGCGTCTGACCGCTCATCGCGCGGCCGCCCATGACATGAAGCAACTGCGCCGCCACTCGTCGTTCAGCGCTACCGACTGGAAAAAACTCGTCTACTTTTATGAGACGGCGTTTGGCAGCGCTATCAAAGGTTTATAGCGATGAAACTAGAAATTGCACGAGGTTTGTTTCTGGTAGGAGCCTTGGCAGTTGCATCATTGGCGGTGGCGGCCTGGGAACAGCCACGCATGCAGGTCATTGGCGCATCGGCCAGTGATCCGCATTGCCCGATGCCACGGGTGGCGAAAGCTGCCGTGGCCACACAACCCGATCATGATCTGTTGCTGTTCATGTTCGGACTTTCTCAAGGGATGAGGCCGCAGAGTTGAATCGATTGAAATCTCTTTCACAAGAGCCAAAGGCCTCGTTGATGCGAGGCCTTTTTTATTGCGTCATTCCTTGGGGTCGGGTTTCGCCAGCACGGTGTAAACGCACGGCAGGACAAACAGCGTAAACAGCGTCCCGATCGACATGCCGGTTGCAATTACCGTCCCGATGTCGAAGCGGCTGACGGCACCGGCGCCGGTGGCCACGATCAGCGGCACCATGCCGAACACCATAGCCGCCGTGGTCATCAATACCGGGCGCAGACGAATCGCTGCCGCCTCTTCCACCGCCTCGCGAGGTGTCAGGCCTTTCTCCTTGCGTAACTGGTTGGCGAACTCGACGATCAGGATCCCGTGCTTGCTGATCAGCCCGATCAGCGTCACCAGCCCGACCTGGGTGTAGATGTTCATGCTCGACCAGCCGAGAAACAGCGGAATCAGCGCCCCGCAGATCGACAGCGGCACGGTCACCAGAATCACCAATGGATCGCGGAAGCTTTCGAACTGCGCCGCCAGCACCAGGAAAATGATCGCCAGGGCCAAGGCAAAAGTTACCCACAGCGCACTGCCTTCCTGGACGAACTGCCGCGATGCGCCGCCGTAATCGAAAGCAAAACCGGCCGGGGCTTCTTCCCGGGCGATCTGCAACACGCTGTCGATGGCTTCGCCCATGCTCACCAGCGGGAACCCGGACAGCTTGGCCGCGTTGAGTTGCTGGAACTGGTTGAGCTGTCGCGGTCGCGCACGGTCGGTCACGGTGATCAGGGTCGACAGCGGCAGCAGTTCGCCCTGGGTGTTTTTCACGTAGTAGTTGTTCAGCCAGTCCGGGTTGTCGCGGTAGGCCCGTTCGACCTGGGCGATGACCTTGTAGCTGCGGCCTTCGATGGTGAACCGGTTGATCTCGGCTTCGCCGAGCAAGGTCGCGAGGGTGCCGCCCAGATCCTGCATCGACACGCCCATCTGCGCAGCCTTGGCGCGGTCGATGTCGACCACGACTTCGGGTTTGTCGAAAGCAAGATCAAGGTCGACGAAGGCGAACTTGCCCGACTCCATGGCGCGCTTCTTGATCCGGTCGGCCACCTGCAGCAACAACTCGTAGTCATTGGCGGTGTTGATCACGAATTCGAACGGCAGACCTTCACCGGTGCCGGGCAGGGATGGCAGGTTGAAGCCGAAGATCTGCAGGCCCGGAATGCCCTCGAGTTTGCCTTGCACCTCGGGGAGGATTTCCATTTGCGTGCGGCTGCGCTCGTTCCAGGGCTTGAGCAGGAAGCCGCCGATGCCGCTCTGCACGCCGTTATAGCCGTTGATCTGGAACGATGAGTAGTACTCCGGGAACTCCTTGAAGATCTTGATGAATTCGTCGGTGTAGGTGTTCAGGTAGTCGAGGTTGGTCGGCTGCGGGGCGTTGGCCATCATGAAGATGATGCCCTGATCCTCGTCCGGCGCCAGTTCCGACTTGGTGAACTTGAGCAGCACCGGAATCAGGCACAGCACGATCACCGCAAACACCAGCACCACCGGCCGGGTATTGAGCGTGCCGTGCAGCATGCTTTGATAGCGACGCTTGAGGCTGTCGAAAATCCGGTCGAGGCGGTGGGCCAGGCCCGTGGGGTTTTCGTCGTGGCGCAGCAGCACGGCGCACAT
Source organism: Pseudomonas sp. IT-P2 (assembly GCF_949767575.1). Lineage (NCBI taxonomy): Bacteria > Pseudomonadati > Pseudomonadota > Gammaproteobacteria > Pseudomonadales > Pseudomonadaceae > Pseudomonas > Pseudomonas sp. IT-P2. Next base: position 171,454 of record NZ_CATKQA010000022.1, read on the forward strand.
CATCGGCGACAGGGTCAGGGCGACGACGCCGGAGATCACCACCGCCCCGGCCAGGGTCAACGCAAACTCCTTGAACAGCGCCCCCGTCAGCCCGGTCAGGAAGCCGATCGGTGCGTAGACCGCCGCCAGGGTGATGGTCATCGACACCACCGGCATGGCGATTTCCCGGGCGCCTTCGAGTGCGGCCTCCAGTGGTGTCTTGCCTTCTTCGATGTGCCGGTGAATGTTTTCCACCACCACAATCGCGTCGTCCACCACCAGCCCGATGGCCAGCACCATCGCCAGCAGGGTCAGCAGGTTGATCGAGTAGCCCATCATCTGCATGAAGAACATCACGCCGATCATCGACAGCGGAATGGTCACCACCGGAATCACTACCGAACGCAGGGCACCGAGGAACAGGAACACCACCACGATCACGATCAGCACCGCCTCGAACAGGGTTTTCACCACTTCGTCGATGGAGGCCTGGATGAACAGCGTGGCGTCGTAGGCGATTTCGCTCTTGAGGTTGGGCGGCAACTGGGCTTCCAGCTCCGGCATGATCTTGCGTACTTCCTTGATCACTTCCAGCGGGTTGGCGCCGGGCGTGGCCTTGATCCCGATATACACCGAGGGCGTGCCGCCGAACGAACTGATCGAGTTGTAGTTTTCCGCGCCCATCTCGACCCGTGCCACATCGCTGAGCAGCACCCGGCTGTCACCGCTGACCTTGAGCGGGATCTTGCCGAAGGCTTCGGCGGACTTCAGTTCGGTGTTGGCGTTGATGCTGGTGACCACGTACTCGCCTTTCACTTCGCCGGCGGCGGAGAGGAAGTTGTACTGGCGCACCGCGTTGGTCACGTCGCTGGCACTGAGGCCGAAACCGGCGAGTTTCACCGGGTCGATCCACAGGCGCATGGCGAACACCTGGTTGCCGAGAATCTCCGCCTCGGCCATGCCCGGCAGGGTCGCCAGTTTCGGCTGGATCACCCGCGACAGGTAGTCGGTGATCTGCGGGTTGTTAAGCTCCTTGCTGAAGAAGCTGATGTACATCAGCGCCGAGGCGTCGGCGGCTTCCTTGCTCAGCACCGGATCTTCGGCGTCCTGAGGCAGCTTGTTCTTCACCTCGTTGGCCTTGGCCAGCAATTCGGTGAACAAACGGTCGCTGTTGGAGCCGATGCGCGCGTAGATCGAAATCACCGAGAAGTTCTGGCGACTGACCGAGGTCATGTAGTCGATGCCCTCGGCGCTGGCCAGGCTCTGTTGCATCGGCTGGGTGATGTAGCCCTGAATGGTTTCGGCGTTGGCCCCGGGGTACGCGGTGGTCACCGTGATCAGGGCGTTTTCCATTTGCGGGTACTGGCGCAGCGGCAGCTTGCTCCAGGCCTGAAAGCCCAGCAGCACAATCAGCAGGCTGACCACGGTGGCGAGCACCGGGCGGCGGATGAACGGATCGGTAAAAGCCATGGGGTTTCCTTGATCAGTCGGCGCGGGGCGGACTGTTCTGCTCGCCGAGGGTCTTGTCGTCGCTGATGGCAATGTGGGCGCCGTTGTCCAGTTTGATCTGGCCGGCCGTCACCACCTGTTCGCCGCTCTGCACGCCCTTGTTGATCATCACCTGGCCATCGCGGCGTTCGCCGGTCTCGACGAACCGACGCTCGGCGATCAGCACCGGTTGGCCCTTGTCGTCTTTCTCGACGGTGCCGTCTTCGGCTTTCTTCTGGGTGACCACGTACGTCGAGTTGCCGTAGAGGGTGTAGGTGATCGCGCTTTCCGGGACCACGATGTGTTTCTGCGGATCCGGCAGCAGCACCTCGATGCTGGTGAACATGCCCGGCAGCAACTTGCCATCGGGGTTGGCCAGGGTGGCGCGCACGAGGATGTTACGGGTGGTGCTTTCGACGATCGGGTTGATGGCGCTGATGGCGCCGGTGAAATGCTGGCCGGGATACGCCGCGACCGTGATCTGTACCGGTTGACCGATAGCCAGTTTCGGCACCGATTGTTCGGGCACGTAGAAGTCGGCGTAGAGACTGCTCAGATCCTGCAGAGTGGCGATCTTGGTGCCGCTGGCGAGGTAGTCGCCGATGTCGACGAGGCGGATGCCGATGGTGCCGCTGAAGGGCGCGACGATGCGTTTTTTGGCCAGTGCCGCATTGAGTTGATTGACCGTGGCCTTGTTCTTTTGCAACTGCGCCGAGAGCCGGTCGAATTCGCCTTTGGAGATGGCGCTGCTGCCGACGAGCTGGCTGCCGCGACCGTAATCCAGCTGCGCGAGGCCGAGATCGGCCTTGGCGGTTTCGAGGAAGGCCGCTTCGACGGCGCTGTCCAGTTGCAGCAAGGGTTGGCCGGCCTTGACCTTCTGCCCCGATTCGAACTTCAGCTCGGTGACGGTGCCGGCGTTCTCCAGGCTCAGGTCGACGCCTTGCAATGCCTTCAGCGTGCCGACGGTGGGCAGACGCATCTGCCACGGGCGCTCGACGGCGGTGGCCACGGCGACGCTGATCGGCGGCTTCGGTTTGGAAAAGCCCTGGATCATCGTATAGATCGAGAAGGCCTTGTAACCGGCGAGAAGCAGAACGATCAGCAGTACAACACCCAACATGATCAGCATGCGGCGACGCAGCATATTTCCAGTTCCTTGGAGAAAATCAGGCGAGACAGGCGGGCACATTACCCCGAGTCCGGCAGGGATTCCAACTGCCAGTTTTTACCGGGTGTAAGGGAAGAAGGTGGAGAAAAGCGGGGCCGCCGACCCAACGGTCGGCGGCGAATTTCAGGCCATCAGATGAAGATGGTTGTCCCAGAGCCCTGCGGGCAAATCCAGCGGTTTGGCCAGCAGATCGTCCTGACGGCAATCGTAGTAGCGGCAACGTCCCTGACCGGAGGTCACGACAAACCCGTCCTTCACCGCACCGACACCGGCGCAGTCGGGTAACGGGGCGTCGAGGCGCACTTCACCGCTGTCCAGATCCCAGATGAAGAAGCGGTTGCCGCGCGGTGCGGTCAATGCCACCAGACGCAGGTCGCTGTGCACGGCGACGCTGGCGGTGTAATGACCCATCGACTGCAACTGATGGTCCGGCACCGGGAACGCTACGAATGGCTGACCGGGACGTTTGATCGCCAGCAGCTCCGAACGCTCGTGGGAAGGCCCCATGAATTGCTGGCCGGCAACGATGGTGCCGTCGCTGGCGATTCCCAGGTGGCGCACGCTGTTCATCTGCTGGGCGAGGGTTTCCTTGCTCAGCAGAGTGCCGTCCCGTTGCATCAGCACCAGACTCGGTTCCATGGCGTCGAGGTTCATGTCGACCCGGCTTTCGGCCTCGGTGCGGATCCCGCCGTTGGCCACCACCAGGGTTTCACCGTCGGGCATCCACGACACCTGATGCGGGCCGAGACCGTGGGTGGAAAGCTCGCCGCTGTGCACCAGCCGTTCGCCTTCGAATTTGTACACTCCGAGCAGGCCACGGCCCGGATCGGTGGTGTCGTTTTCGGTGGCGTACAGGTAATCGCCGCTGTGATGGATCACTGCGTGGCCATAGAAATGCCGGTTCGGCTGCGACGTCACGGTTTGCAGCAATGCACCGTTGCGCAGGTCGATCAGGTAGCTCTCGGTGCCCGGCCGGCGAGCGACGAACAGCGCGATCGGCAGCGTCGGGTGATTGATGATGTCGTGGCAACGCTGGCCGACTTCGGTGGCGAACACCTGGGTGCCGTCCAGCCGATAACCGACGGCGTAGTGCTTGCCGTCGGTGTTGTCCCGTGCCGACAGCAGCAGCGGGCTTTGGTCCTTGCGCTTGAACAGCGTCCAGCCGCCCAGTGTCACTGCTCCCAGCAGCAAACTACCTAAAGTCAGAGCCTGGCGTCGCAGCATGGCACGTGCCCTCATCAGTCACCGTCGTTGGCGTTGAAGCCCAGTTGGATGCCCAGCGCCTTGGCCAGCTCGCCTTCGTGCAGGCGGTGGACGACGTTGAGGCTGTCGTAGATATCGTTGAGCTGCTGGCGACCGGCGTCATCGTTGAGCATTTCGGTCAGCGAGCGCTGAGTGCTGCCGAACAGTTTGAGCGACGCCGCGTAGGCTGCATCGATCTTGTCCGCCAGCGGCTTTTGCTCAGCCGGCAGCAGGCCGCGCAGGCCTTTGTTGTCGACGCCTTCCCAGACGGTTTTGGCTGCCGCGAGGCTGGCTTCCAGCGACTCCATGGACGACTGGCTGCGCCATGCATCAGCCTGGAACGGTTGAGGTACGCCCTTGCTCTGACGACCCATCGGCGTGCCGAGTTTTTTCTTCAGGGTGTCGAGGGCGGTGACCTGTACCCGCAGCAGATCGGCGATGGCTTCGTGGGAGTCGGCGTAGCGCTGGTTCGGGAACTTGCTCATCTGCGCGAGCATGCCGTCGGTATTGTTCCAGCTGCTGAGGATCTCTTCGGCCAGTTGTTTCTGACGCTCGCCGATGGCCACCAGCAGTGGGCAGTATTTGGCTTTCTGCGCGTCGTTGGCGACGTCAGGCTTGGCGTCGAACAGGATGTACTCGTAAGCGGACAGGCCTTGAACCACGACGCTGGACTTGGCCAGTGCGGCGGCATCGATCTGCGGCTGCGCGGTGACCAGTTGCTCGACCTGACGGCCGACCAGGTTTTTCTTGTCCGGCCAGAACTGCACCTGCCAGGAACGGTTGCCCTCGGCCAGCGGGCCGATCAGCAGCGGTTGCAGCTCGGCCCAGGCTTTCTGCGCATGCAGGAAGTCGGCGCGGGCGGTCTCCAGCGACTCTTTGCCCTGGCAGTAGGCGAGGGCACTGACGGCCAGTTGCTTGTCGGCTTCGACCCAGCGGGTGTAGGTCGGCAGGATCACCGATTTGGCGATGGCCGCCGAGGTGACGGCTTGCGGATCCTGCGGCGAGCACGCGCCGAGGGCCAGTGCGGCAAGGCTGGTGAACAACAGCTTGGGACGGAACATGTCGGGCTCCCGATTCGTTCAAGTGTTTAAAGTGAGTTCAAGAACGCCAGCAGCGCGGCACGCTGCTCGGCGTTGAAAGACAAAACCTGTTGCTGCGCCGCTTTCGCTTCGCCGCCGTGCCAGAGCACGGCTTCGAGCAGGTTGCGGGCGCGGCCGTCATGCAGAAACTGAGTGTGGCCGCTGACCGCCTGCGTCAGGCCGATGCCCCACAGCGGCGGGGTGCGCCAGTCGCGGCCGGAGGCCTGGAATTCGGTACGGTTGTCCGCCAGGCCTTCGCCCATGTCATGGAGCAGCAGATCGCTGTACGGACGAATCACTTGATGGGCCAGTTCAGGTTCGGCTGCGTTGGCGGCGGTGGTGTATTTCGGCGTGTGACAGGACTGGCAACCCGCCTGGAAAAACAGATTCTTGCCGGCCAGCACTTGCGCATCGTTGACGCCACGGCGGGCGGGAACGGCGAGGTTGCGGCTGTAGAACAGCACCAGGCGCAGGATGTTGTCGCTGACTTCAGGTTCGCCGTCCGGGCCGTTGCCGTTCGGCGCCTGTTTGCAGGCGGTTTGCGCGTCAGTGCAGTCATCAAACGGTCTCAGGCTGGTCGTGAGGCCCATATCACCAGAAAACGCGTGAACATTTTGTTGATTGAGGTTCGGTTGGCCGGCTTTCCAGCCAAATCGGCCCATGACGGTCTTTTGCTGCTCATCGTCCCAGACCCGGTTTGGCCGGCCGTTGATGCCGTTGTTCTCTTTGGCCTGTGCGGCGGCGTTGGCGAGGATCGCTTCTTCCGGGATCGCTTCGAGCAGGCCGAGACCGATCATCTGCGGCGCAACGCGGGCCGAGAAACGTGTGTCCGGGTGCATCGGGCCGTAGCCGAGCTGGGTGATCTGCAGGACCGGTTTGCGCAACTCGACTTCGGTGCCGTCCTTGAAGCGCACCGGCACCGGCGTGTAATCGACCCGCACCTTGCCTTCCGGTACGACGCCGGGGACGGCCATGTCCTGGAACTGGCCGCCGTAGATCGGCTCGGGCACCACTCCGACCTGCTCGATCAATTTGGCGTACTGGGGCGCATCGGGAATCGACAGACGCACCAGCATCGACACCGCGTTGGCCGCATCCGGCATCGGCGGATGGCCGCGGCCGTCCTTGATGTGGCAGTTCTGGCAGGCGTTGGTGTTGAACAGCGGGCCGAGGCCATCGCGGGCGGTGGTGGTCGACGGCGCGATCACCCACGGGCTGCGAAAGAAGCTGTTGCCGACGCTGAAGTCCACCCGGCGCGATGGCGGCAGATTGGCCGACGGCAGGGAAAACGCGTTCTGATCGCTCTTGCGCACGGTCGCCGCGCCGCCGGAACGGGCTTCACCCGGCTCGGCCTTGGTGAAACGCGGGGCGTCATCGCAGGCACTCAGGCCCAGGGCCAGAAACAGTGCGGACAAGCGAAGAGGCAGCGGGGGCATCAGACTTCCTGCAAGAGGGGCGAATTTAAAGGCGCAAAGTCTAACAGGGCGAGGGGGTTTGAATAAGAGGAATTATCGTTTGCTTGATTTGCGACAGGGTTTTACTGGACCCCCAGCATAAGCAGCTCAGCATCCCGTCTTACATAAAAGGCACGAGGCGACAGCAACGCACGCTGGTGATGATGTCGGGCACGGTCTGGTCCTGGAGGATGCGCCAGTTGGAACGCAGGTCGAAACGCTTCAGGGGTGGTTCGACCACGGCGGTGTAGCGGGTGCGGCGAAAGCCTGTGTCGCCCAGCTGGAACAGGCTGACCAAGCGCTGAGAGTTATTCTCCGCGAGGGCAGTAGCCCTCTGTCTAGCGGAGTGGTTCAGAACTGGGAATAAGATGGTTCAGGGTATTATTTTTCCAAATAAAATCTGAGGGGCTAGGCCTTTGATTGCCACTTTAAGAAGCGATCTTCTAGTACGGTGCTTATTCTTTTGTAGTTAACATCTGTGTCAGTCACACTGTCTAAATCATCATACTCAGGGAAGACTCTTCCAAAGTCGGTTAGATAAAAATATTTCCAGCCTGGACGGTAGTAGTCTTGCGTAAATGCATTGCCTTCGAGGGTGAAGTGAGCTGGAAGTAGCTGAGCTCCAAGTGTTTTTCGAATGTCCTCGAGCTTTAGAGTTAATGTGTTTCTGCTGGCTGTGATTTTCGAGATTTCATCATTGCTCAATAATAAAAATTTGCTAGCTGCCCATCGCAGGTAAAAATATGGCAATATCCCGCTGGTCTCATCTTTTGTGTTTGTCAAAGGAAAAAAGTCAAATGGCTGTACCTCAAGATCTTTTTTTGCTTCAGTAAGAAATTGCTTTAGTATGTCTTCCATTAATATTACGCCTATGCGGAGTGGTAAATGCTTGACCAAGGCTCGTCATTGTTTAAATTCCAATAATTTATTTGATAGTCTACCTCTGCTTTAAGGGCTCCGGAAGGGTCTATCTTTTTCATCATGTCCACTATTTTTCTAATGTGTTGATGCTGCAATTCATAACCTGGATAGTTTAGCAGGCACAGCGCATTATTGGTGTCTTGGTAGAGGAGCTGAGGGAAGATTTTAAAATAGGAATCATAATATTTTTCGATACTAACCCCGCCGAGAATGGTTATGCATACCTGCATTACTGAGGATTCAAATGGCCTTAAAAAACTATTCATTAGTGTGTCAACTATTTCGCTGTCGGCATCTGGTGGTATTTCATATACTAGATTATGAAATTTTTCCTCGGCTTTCCTATTTCTAGGCCCATCTAAGAGATCTGTCATTTCAGTGATCCATTGAACCTTTGTCTTCATTGCTATATGTACTCCTTGCACTTGGCCCATGCGAGCATTTGAGCGATTGCTGCGTCATATTTGTCACCGAATTTTGATCGTATGTCATCAATGTCCATCATCATTGCTGCTCGATAGCCAGCTTTTCCTCCTTGTATGAGTTTTTCTTGTATTTTGCTGTACTGCTTTCCTTTGCTACCCCAACTGGCTGTAGCGTAGTGATCAGCCACATCGAGTTGCGGCGGCGAGGCGGGCGATGAAGTCGAGGTCGGTTTCACCGGCCTGCACGCAATATTCGCGGGATTGGTGGTCGAAGCAGATTTCGCTGCGGATGTCGGTCAGTTTCTGCTCGGCCAGCATGCTGGTGATGATGTCGGGCACGGTCTGGCCCAGTTGGAACGCAGGTCGAAACGCTTCAGGGTCGGCTCGACCACGGCGCTGTAGCGAGTACGGCGAAAGCCTGTGTTGCCCTGGGTGAACAGTCTGACCAGACCGTGGACGTAACGCACCGGAGTCTCGCCACGCCAGATGGTGAACACAGCGGCGAGATCGAGCATGCGGTAGAAGCCGATGGCGGGGTGATGGCTGAATTATTTAGTTAGCTCTTGTTGTCTCTCTTCATAGTAGTTTGTCTGGTCGAGTGAGTCAGTATTTTAATGGGCATATTAAGTCATATGAATGTTTTTATAGTTTCAGTGTTGCCAAGGCTATTTACGTTGACAAGTTCGAACGTAGTCGACTGCGCAACTATTGAAAAGTGCTCGGTGGCTTTAAGGCGCTTTATATTGCTTAGTGTGCGGGAACCGCCGAATGGCAAGATTGGGACAAAGCCGTAGCATTCGCCAATTTCTAAAGAGCCTTCTTTTTTTATTGTTCTTGATAGGAGTTTTCTTCCATTTTCGTCCAAGATGTCGAAGCTGTCATCGCTGAGGTCATATGGTAAAAAGGCAGTTTCATCAATGTTTGCACCATCACTAAACGGTGAAGTGTAGCCAGCACAAAATACCTGTCCGGAGAGGAGGTTTATGTATCCGCAGCCACAGGTTTCATGGAAAAAATAAATTATTCCAAATGCTGAATATACAAATGCGTGGCATTTTTCATGAAAGTCTGCATCCGAAATGAAGATATATTTTAGTACGGGTTGTAGGTCGAGCGGATGACATGTTTGAATTCGTCCGTGTCGTGTAATAAATCGCCCGTATATTCGATAAAGTTCAATAAGATGAGTCGGTAATTTGCCAGGTATTGTAAGAAGTTCCCTTTCTTGGAAAGGGATTGAAGGTTTCGGGTTTCCGTATTCGGTAAATATGTATTGATAAAATTCATCGATCATTTTTAGCCTCAGCATTTTTTGAGTTTTACATTCATTTTATTTTTTCCGTGACCGTTGCTCTTGAGATTTTGTGCGTATTTCTCTAAGGCATCGGCGCGACGGCCACTCCATTGAGGGCCAAGTGATGAATTGATTCTCTTGTCGCCCATTCCAGATATGTCTCGTGGATTCCCGCCAGCAATCATATCAAGCCTATGTGTTGCGACTAATTTTTTTAATTCTTCTTTAATTGCTTCTTTTGCTTTTTGACCTTTTATTCCAATGGCATTTAGTTCTATTTTGCGCATGGCTTCATAATTTAATCTCGCTTCACGTTGCTTTGCCTTTACTTCTTTATTTCGAAGACTTTTTGTGCTTCCGGCATCGTCTATTTTTTGCCTGTTTTCAAGGAGTGTGTCAGCATCCATTCGATTGATAGCATCTTCTTGTTCTTGAAGTTGGCGAAGGAACTCATCTTCGGATACGCCGTCTGGCATATTAAAGCATTCAGCATCAAATCTTCTTGATTGTGCGACACGGCCGCCGTTGCCGTGTTTGCTTGATGTCTGCCCTTGTGTTCGTGCAGCTTCCTCCTTGGTTTTCCTTGCAGCTGCTTCCTTCGCCGTTCTGTCGGCAATTTCCTTGCCCGCTTTACCCGAGGTCTCGGCCATCTTTGCACCGTACCGAGTGGCCTTGCCAGCCGTGCCCGCGTAGCCAACAAACGGAATCGCCGAGAGTAGCGATAGCCCGGCCCCCACATAGTCGCCCCGAGCGGCACTGACTCCCGCATTGGCAAGGTCAGCGATCTCCCCGAAAACCGGAATCAATCCAACGACATCCAAGCCTAGCTGAATGCCATCCAGGATCTGTTCACCAGAGATACCTTCTTCTTCGGTTTCAGCCTCGATTGGTGGATTGGCCTGCGATGCCGGAACTTCCGCCGACGCCGTCTCACCCACAACCCGCCCAACGGTATTACCACTCTTGAACGAGCTGAACGACGGCAGGCTCGCCTGTTCGGAATGCAGGTAGCGCGCCCGCAGGGCCTCGTATTCCTTCTCCTGCATTTCCTTGCTTTCGTGTACCTCATTGCCCATGGCGTCGCGCCAGAAGACGTCGATTTGCACGCCACCATTCTCGCCTTGCTGCAGCAACATTTCGGCAGGGCCGACGATGCTGTTGGGGGGCGGTTGGACGGTGACGCTGACCGCATGCACGTGCAACGGCGGTAGATTGATCGGTTCCGCCATGCGTTAAGCCCCATTCATCCAGAACTTGTCGTCATGGCGCACCACCAGTTTGCCTTCGGCGCGAACGGTGCTGCTCTTCTCCAGCGGGTAGCATTTGCCGCCGACAGTGTTGCTCTTGATGCCTTTGGCGGCACCAGCGCCATCCCCCTTGGTGCTGGGCACCAGGCTCTTGTCGAATACGACCACCGGGTGGCCGTTTGAGCGCACGGACTTGGCCACGCCGGTGGCGGTTTTCAGTTCGGCGGTGACGGGGTAAGGCACCGGTGGGATGGCGCTGCCCATTGGGGTTTTGCACACATCCGGGACGATGCTGACGACCTTCCATTTGCCCTGTTTGCGAGCGATGACGTTATCGGCCATGTCAGACCACCTCCCTGGCTGCGCGCTTGATTAGCGGCGCTGTTGGATCGGTCTCGAAACGCGCTTCAAGGACACGGATGCCCAAGTGATTGGGCAGGCTGATGCGATGAGTCAGCGCCAGAGTCATGGCCTCGGTGTCGATGCGCAGGGTGTCGGGAAGCATGGGCAGCGGCAACATGGCGCCGTTGTGCAGACGCATCAGAACAAAGGCGCGATGGCCGGGCAGTTCGACGCACAACGAGCCGCCGGGTGTGAGGCTGGGCTCGGTCAGGTTGAACAGTTCAAGACGAAACGCCGGTGGCGGAAATTCGATCTGCTGATCGACCGGTGCGCCGTTCCAGTAGGCAAAATCAAAATCCCGTGGCAATCCCGGCCAGCGTTCGCGCTGCCAGGTTTCGTCGTAGCTCCCGGCCAATGGCAGGCGCGGTGCCCAGGCACGTCCCACCACGCCAAATCCCACCGGTTGGTTTTTGTAGCAGGCCGCGACCTGCGCCATGCCGTTGGAATCGAGTTCACACTCAGGATGTTTAACCCGGTCCAGGCGCCACACCGGTTGGTCGATGGGTTCGATCTGCGGTGCGGGGAGTTCGCGCAGCGGTTTGTCCAAGTGATAGCAGAGGTCTTCCTGGCGTTTTTCAATCCAGCCCCGGCCCAGCGGGTTGCTGTAGCACACCTCGTTGAGCAGATAGGGCGGTGAGCTTGCATCAACCGCGTACTCGGGATTGGGCACCACGCTGCTGCCCCCGAAGGCATATTCCCAGCGCAAAGGCACCGAACTGGCCGCTTGCGGTTCGGTCAATTGCCATCCACCAAACAGACTGTGTCTGAACTGCCGAGGGCCGGTGAATTTCAGCTGTTTGTCCAAAAAGTAGTGGCGTGTCGGCGCATTGGCCCGACGCTTAAACGCCTCTTGCCGGGCGGCCTGCCATTCAACCAGTTGATACTCGGTCAGCCGTTCGCCGGGACTTAGTGGTGTTGGTAGTGGCACCTCTATTCTGGGAGGCGGCACCACCGGCGCACTGATGCGCAGTCCAGCCGTCCAGTGTGCGGTCGGCTGGCCCTGTGGCGCATAAGCATTACCCACCACGATCACATCACAGCGCGGTTTGAACGGTGCCAGGTCGCTTTCCTCGCAGACGCTGCTTGTCCCTTCTTCGCCGTAGTAGCGATCAGCGGTGCACAGCGCCAGTGGATCCTCATCCATCACTTCAGCGCGAAACTGCCCCGGCTGCCCGTCAATCGGCAGCAACCGATAACCCACTTTCATGACCAGCACTGGGTACTCTTGATCGTCCATACCCAGCGCGCTGAAACACAGCGCATCGAAGGGCGTCAGATTGCGAAATTCCATGACGCCCCCTAGTTGATATCCACGTCTTTACCGTTGATCTGCACTGCGCCAGTGGCGCTGAAATCGAAGGTGCGGCCATTGATCAACACAGTGCCGTCGGACTTCATCACCAGGCTGGACTTGCCAACCGTAATGCTGAGTTCATCGCCGGCCGTGATCTTGAAACGCTTCCCTACCACCACCGATTTGTGAATACCAACCTGCTCGCTCTGGCTCAGGCCTACGGTGGTATTCATCGCCCCACCAACACTGGTCTGATACGCCGCGCCAATGGTCAGCGCCTTGGCCAGACCAATGGTTTCGGCTTTGGCCAACTTGATCGTCTCGGCCTTGTTACCACCAATGGTCACGCTGCGGTTGGCACCGATGCTGATGGTTTCGTTCTGGCCAACATCCTCGGTGCGGTGGTCGCCGATGGATACGGTTTCGTTGTGCTCGACCCGCTCCTTTCGGTCATTGCCGACGAAGATGCCGTTGTTGTTTTTGATGTGGACGTTCTTGTCTTTTTCGGCATGGATGAAAACTTCCTGCTGCCCCAATTCATCCTCAAAACGCAGCTCATTGAACCCCGAGCCCTTATGAGTGCGGCTTTTGATGGTCATCCGCGTTTTGTGTTTCGGCAGCTCGTACGGCGGCAGATTGGTTTGGCGGTAGGTGCGGCCCGTGGCGATAGGCTGGTCCGGGTCGCCATCCAGAAAGCTGATGATCAGTTCCTGGCCCACACGCGGAATCGCCATCGCGCCCCAGGTCGCGCCCGCCCAACCTTGCGCCACCCGAATCCAGCACGAACTCTGATCGTTGTTTTTATCCGCGCGGTCCCACGGAAACTGCACCTTGACCCGGCCCCATTCATCGCAATAGATCTCCTCACCGGGAGGCCCAACCACCGTGGCGATCTGCGGGCCGTCGATGCAGGGTTTGTCACGCAGCGGTGCTTTCCAGTCCGAGGTCCAGCGGATGGCGCTGGCCTTCATTTCATAGGACGTGCCAAGGCCACTGCCAAATGATTCTTCCTGCAGGCTGGTGTGCTGCTTGCCCTCGTGCTGGATGGCGATGGTGCGCCAGCGGTCGTTGAAATCCTCGCGGGGATGCTCGTTGAGGTCGAAGGCCAATCCCGGTTGCAGGCGGGCATCGTCGCCTTCCACATGGGCCAGCTTGGCGTCATTGCGCAGGGCGGCCAGCCGGGTTTTGGTGAAGGGCTTGCCGGCAACGTCGCGCTTGTAACGGCCGGGGTAGTCGTAGCGTTCGTAGTCCTTGTGCTGGTTGTTCAGGTCCTGGTCGCCAGTCGCCGTGTGCTGCTGGTTGTAGCGCGGGTGGGTGAAGGTGTAGTCGCGCTGCACCTGCACGGCGGTGCGGACCTGTTCGGTATAGTGGAAGCGGTTCAGTGCCGGTTCCGTGGCGTCTCCACCAGCCATCGGCTGATAGATCACCGGGCAATCGGTGTGGGTGCCGATGGTGCCCAGGCCGCCGACGCGGTCGGTGAGGACGAGGGTGTGGCCGTCGGCGCGGTGTTCGAAGGTGTAGAGCAGGCCCTCTTCGGCGGCGAGGCGGGCGATGAAGTCGAGGTCGGTTTCACCGGCCTGTACGCAGTATTCGCGGGGTTGGTGCTCGAAGCAGATTTCGCTGCGGATGTCGGTCAGTTTTTGTTCGGTAAGGACGCGGGTGATGATGTCGGGCACGGTCTGGCCCTGGAAGATGCGCCAGTTGGAACGCAGGTCGAAACGCTTCAGGGTCGGCTCGACCACGGCGGTATAGCGGGTGCGGCGAAAGCCGGTGTCGCCCTGTGTGAACAGGCTGACCAGGCCGTGGACGTAACGCACAGGTGTTTCGCCACGCCAGATCGTGAATAGCCCCGCCAGATCCAGCACCCGATTGAAGTCGATGGCGGCGTTATGGCTGGCCAGTTCCAGTTCAAGCTTGAAGGGTTGGGACAGGCCTTCTTGAAGAGTGAACGAGACCACTTCGAAGGGATCGCCTTTCAGGGGTTCGAAGGTGAAACGCAGGTCGCTTTGGCAGGGCATGAAACCTCCTTGGTTTGCATCTGGGCAGTTGCTTACCAGATGGTGTCGCCGTATCCGGACGCGTTCGTGGTCGATCGTGTTGAAGACCAAGCTAGCTGGCACTCTAGGCAGAGAGAATTTGGCGCTTCAATAGGGCGTGGAGGATCAAGAACCGTCCTACACCTGCTGGTGTGATCGGCTGTCAGTTCTTCCTGTCTTTGGTTTAGGCAAGATGTCTTGTGAGTGAAATGGGCATGTGCCACACGGCGCTGCTTGGTCTCGCCGTTTCACATCAGGAGTTGCCAGCTTTGTTGGGGGGACACAAAAAACAACGCCCCGAACAAGTCGGGGCGTTGGTTAGATATGCCTTTGGCGCGTTTTTACACAGTCTGCGAAGGTCGCCTTTTTTAACGCGGACGCTGTGATCAGAACTCGTGATCAGCGTTGTCCGGGTTCAGGTCGCTGATGCCGAGCTTGCCGGCAGCGGCTTCGATCGAACCGGTCTGCTTGACCAGCGAAGCGATGGCGTCGCGGACGATCTGGTTGCCGGCGGTGTTGCCGGCCGCGATCAACTGGTCGTAGTGCTCACCCTTGTTGGCGTGATCGACCATGACCTGAATCCTGGCTTCGGTGGCGGCCAGATCGGCTTTCAGCGCTGTGTCGGCAGCCGGGTCGACCTTGGCCACCAGCGACGACAGGCTGGCGCCGGTCAGTTTGGTGCCGTCGACGCGGGTGTACTCGCCCAGGTAAACGTTGCGAATGCCCTTGGCATCGTAGAAGTGCGAGTTGTGGGTGTTGTCGCTGAAGCAATCCTGTTCGTCTTCCGGGGAATTCGCTTCCAGGGACACCTTCATGCGCTCGCCGGCCAGTTCGCCCAGGGACAGGCTGCCCATGCCGAACAGCATTTTGCGCAGGCCGCTTTCAGCCGGTTCGGCTTCCAGGGTGGCGCGGTAGTTGTCGGCCACGTTCGGCTTCCAGTTGGCGACCATTTCTTCCAGGTCGCTGACCAGCAGCTGGGTCACGGCTTTCAGGTAGGCACGACGACGGTCGTTGTGACCGCCTGTTGCGCCTTTGCCTTCCAGGTAGTCCGAGGCCGGACGGTTGCCGGCGCCAGGGCCGGTGCCGTTCAGGTCCTGGCCCCAGAGCAGGAATTCGATGGCGTGGTAGCCGGTGGCAACGTTGGCTTCGGAACCGCCCAGCTCGTTCAGGCTGGCGAGTTTTTCCGGGGTGATGTCCTTGACGTCGACCTTGTCTTCGCCGACCTGTACTTCGGTGTTGGCGATGATGTTGGCGGTGGCGCCCGGGTTGCCCAGTGCATGCTCGTAGGATTTGTCGACGTAGTCGATCAGGCCTTCGTCCAGAGGCCAGGCGTTCACCTGACCTTCCCAGTCGTCGATGATGGTGTTGCCGAAGCGGAACACTTCGCTCTGCAGGTAAGGAACGCGGGCGGCGACCCAGGCAGCCTTGGCGGCTTTCAGGGTGTCGGCGTTCGGCTTGGCGAGGAATGCGTCGATGGCGGTTTGCAGGGTTTTCGCGGTGGATTCGGCATCGCTGTAAACGGCGAAGACCATGTCGGCATAGTGCGAGACAACGGCTTTGCCGGCGGCCTCGTCGACTTTACCGGCAGCAGCAGGCGCAGCCGGTGCAGCGGTGCTGGCAGCCGGAGTCGGCGCAGGAGCGGCGGCCTTTTCTTTGTCTTTACCTTCGCCGCAACCGGCGAGGGAAATAGCGATGGCCAGCAGACTGGCGGTAGCCAGAGGCATACGAATCATGGCGAACATCCTGCTTCGGTGATTGAGTGGACAGGCGCGGGGGTGCGCAAAACTGCGACATAATGCAAATCTTTCGCATTATGTGTAAAGGGTTGTAGCTGGAAATATTTCTTATTTGCGCGGGGTCTGCGCTGGATCAACAGCGAGGTTGATGCCCGGCAGAACCCGGGTTGCGTCGGGCCTGGCAGGCACGTTTCAAAGGATGGCCGCGTTGCTGCGCTGGGCCTGCTTGAGATAAATGCCCAACTCGCGCGCCGGCAGCGGTTTGCTGTAGTGGTAGCCCTGACCTTCGTGGCAGCCTTCGGAAATGATGTAGGTTTCCTGTTCGGCGGTTTCCACGCCCTCGGCGATCACCTGCATGCCCAGGCTCTTGCCCAGTTGGATGATGGCGCGAACGATGGTCGCATCATCGTCGTCATCCAGCAGGTCCTGAACGAAGCTCTTGTCAATCTTGATCTTGTCCAGCGGCAGACTCTTGAGATAACTCAGCGAAGAATAGCCGGTGCCGAAATCGTCGATGGCGATCAAGGCGCCGGAGCGGCGCAGGCTCAGCAAATGCTGGGCGGCGGTGCTGATGTCTTCCATCAGGCCGGTTTCGGTGACTTCCAGCTCCAGGCTGCGTGGTGGCAGGCGGTACATCTGCAACAGGTTGTTGACCACCCGTGGCAGCTCGGCGTGGTGCAGTTGCACGGTGGACAGGTTGACTGCCATGCGCAGGTCGACGAAGCCCTGATCGTGCCAGTCGCGCAGTTGCTTGCAGGCCTGATCCAGCACCCATTCGCCGATGGCGATGATGGTGCCGTTCTGTTCCGCCAGCGGGATGAACAGGTCCGGCGGCACCAGACCGTGTTCCGGATGTTGCCAGCGGATCAATGCCTCGACCCCGACCACGCGATGATCGCGGTAGCTGATCTGCGGCTGATAGACGAGGTAGAACTGGTCGCGTAACAGCGCGTCGCGCAGGTCTTTTTCCAGCTCGCGACGGCGGCGCATCTCGCTGTCGACGCTGGCGATATAGAACTGATAGCGATTGCGCGAGCGGGTCTTGGCCAGGGTCATGGTCTGCTCGGCTTTCTGCAGCAGCTTCTCGGTGCTGTCGCCGTCCTCCGGAAACAGGGTGATGCCGATGGTCGCGCGCAGGCGGATTTCCTGATGATCGAGGGCGAACGGCGCTTCCAGGTCATCGAGGATGCTTTGCGCCAGCTCCGCCGCTTCGTAAGGCTGTTCGATATCGGCCTGCACCAGCGCGAACTGGTCGCCACCGAGACGGGCGAGGGCGCCGAGGCGACCGCTGTGGGCGCGAAGCCGGTCGGCGAGGGCCAGCAGCAACTGGTCACCGGTCTGGTAGCTGAATTGTTCGTTGATGCCTTTGAAATCGTCCAGACCTACGCAAAGGACGGCGACCCGCCGTTGCAGCTTGCCGGCATCCACCAGAATCTTGTCCAGCTGCTGCTGCAACTGCTGGCGATTCGGCAGGCCGGTGAGGAAATCGTACTGGGCCATGCGCAGCAGGCTGTTTTCCGCTTCATGGCGCAGGTGGGTATTGCGTTCGATGGATTCGAGCAACTGGTTGGCGGTGTTGATCCAGATACCGAGTTCGTTTTTTTCGTGACCCTTGAGCTGCGGAATCTTGTGTTCGCTGGGGCGGTCCGGGTTGATCTCGGTGAGGTGTTCGATGATCCGCGACAGCGGTTTGGTCAACAGCCAGTGATAGACCAGGTACAGCACCAGACCCATGGCCAAGGCGCGCAACACGCCGGAAATGAAGATGATCACCGAACTGACAATGAAACCCTGACCGTAGGTGGCCGTGTCGAGGGTGATGCTCAGGTCACCGTAATATTCGCTGTATGGCCCGCGTCCCACCAGTTGGGTGGTGAACGTGCGTTCCTGGCCGAGGATCAGGTCGGTCAGCCAGCGGCTGTTGGATTGCTGCAGCTCACGCGACTTTTGCGCGAGCATCGCTTCATTGGGGTGACCGATGGAGGCCTGACGCACGGCGTCGTCCTGGAACAGGCCTTCGATCACCTGCATGCCCATCTCCCGGTCCAGGCTGTAGACCGCCTGGGTGGAGGGGTCGCGGAACATGTCGAGGATGCGTTCGGCGTCGCCGGCGACGGCCTGGCGCGTTTTATAGGCATCGAACACGATCTGCGCGCAGCTCAAGACCACGCCGACGATCAATGCCGACAGGAGCACGACCCGGAGCAACTTCACCGACAAGCTGTTCTTGAGTTCCAGCTTCAAAGGGTTATTCCTTGTTCCGTGCGGGTAGCGTCAAGTTGCCATGAGTATTGGCAATCCCGTGTTGGCAGTCAAAGGGACAATCGAGCCGCGGAAAATTTGTCCGTGGCCTTGGCCGATATGCTGCTGTCTGGAGTATTTGCCCTGGTTGTACTGTGTCGGTAGTTTCGGTCTCCAACTTGAGGGACGTCGGACAATTTTTCCTCTTTTGATGTTAGTTCGCCGTGGCTTGGGAGCAAGGCGAGAAGGGCTGCTTCAGGTGTGGGAAAAAGCCTTGTTTGTGATGCAACGCACTCACGATTATTTCCGCAGGTATAAAAAAACCCGGCAAAGCCGGGTTTTTGTCTGGCGTGCAGCTTAAGCGGTGAAGGTCTTGCCTTCGAACTGCTCGGCCACGAACTTCCAGTTGACCAGGTTCCAGAACGCCTCGACGTACTTAGGACGCAGGTTACGGTAGTCGATGTAGTAAGCGTGTTCCCAGACGTCGCAGGTCAGCAGCGGGGTGTCGCCGCTGGTCAGCGGGTTGCCGGCGCCGATGGTGCTGGCCAGGGCCAGGGAACCGTCAGCCTTTTTCACCAGCCAGCCCCAGCCGGAACCGAAGGTGCCGATCGAGGTTTTGCTGAACTCTTCCTTGAACTTGTCGAACGAACCGAAAGCCGCGTTGATGGCTTCAGCCAGTGCGCCGGTTGGTTGACCGCCGGCGTTTGGCGCCAGGCAGTTCCAGTAGAAGGTGTGGTTCCAGACCTGAGCGGCGTTGTTGAAGATGCCGCCCGAGGAAGTCTTGACGATCTCTTCCAGGGTCTTGCCTTCGAACTCGGTGCCTGGCACCAGGTTGTTCAGGTTCACGACGTAGGTGTTGTGGTGCTTGTCGTGGTGGAATTCCAGGGTTTCCTTGGAAATGTGCGGCTGCAGGGCATCGTGTGCGTAAGGCAGCGGCGGCAATTCGAAAGCCATGATGATTCTCCTAATCAGGTCTGTTGCGGTGAGCGCAAGGCCGATCACGGGCGGCCAGAAATGCACCGGCGAGTTTTTACTCTTTGCGGCGCAGGGTTCGGATCATAGCACCGGGGGTGCGGCTTAACCACGCAACAACTGTGTGGGATAGAGGTTCCAGAGCTGTTTGGAATAAATCATGAAGCCAATATCAATTGCCCCGCCACCGTGAACATCATCATCGCCACCAACAGATCGAGAATCCGCCACGTACTCGGCCGTGCCAGCCACGGTGCCAGCCATGCTGCACCGAGGGCGAGGGTGAAAAACCACAGCAACGAAGCACTCGCCGCGCCCACGACATAGGCGCCGGGCACCGACTGTTGCGCACCGAGAGACCCGATCAGCAGAACGGTGTCCAGATAGACGTGCGGGTTGAGCAAGGTCACCGCCAGTGCGCTGAGCATCACTGCCCGCAGCGAACGTACGGTCTGGTTTTCACCCTGTTGCAGGCTCTGTTTCGAAAACACCCTGCGCAACGCCTGGCTGCCGTACCAGATCAGAAACACCGCGCCGCCCCAGCGGGCAACTGCCAGCAACGTAGGGTTCTGCGCCAGCACCGTGGCCAGACCGAACACACCGGCCGCCACCAGCAACGCATCACAGGCGACGCACAGCGCGGCGACCGGCAGGTGATGTTCACGCCGCAGGCTCTGGGCCAGGACAAAGGCATTTTGCGTGCCGATCGCCATGATCAGCCCGAACGCCACCAGCAAACCGTTGGTATAGCTTTGCCACATGACGATTACTCCGCGTTGGCTGCGAGATCGCGCAGCACTTGCATGGCGCGTTCGGAGTCGGCCTGACCGACGAACAAATGGTCGTGGTAGTAGCCGGCAATCACGTTGCAGCTGATCCCGGCCTTGCCCAATGCGGTGGCGAACGCGGCGGTCAGGCCGACGGCTTCCAGCGCCGAATGCACGTTCAGCGTGATCCACGCCGCGACATAGTCGAAGCTGAACCCGGCGCGCTCGGCGTGGGAGCGTTCGAGAATCACCGTCAGGCCTTCCTGTTCACGGAAACTGCCTACGACTTCCAGGCCGCTCGGCAACTCGCCGTCGGACAAGGTGCAGAACACGAATTCGCCGGCATTGAGCTGCGGGCTCATGCTCCGCAGCAGGGTGGTCAACGAGGTTTCGCCAGCCATGGGGGTGGTCCTTGATAAAGAGTGCTTGCTGGCTATTCTCCCGGTTGACGCTGTATAAGAAAAACCAATAGTGCTGATCGCTCATTAGGAAAACTGATGTTCGACTACAAATTGCTTTCCGCTCTGGCCGCCGTGGTCGAGCAGGCCGGATTCGAACGGGCGGCGCAGGTGCTGGGCCTTTCGCAATCGGCGATTTCCCAGCGGATCAAACTGCTGGAAGCGCGGGTCGGCCAGCCGGTTTTGGTGCGTGGCACACCGCCGTCGCCGACCGAGATCGGTCGGCGCTTGCTCAACCATGTGCAGCAGGTACGTCTGCTTGAGCGAGATTTGCAGACGCTGGTGCCGGCGCTGGACGAAGAGGGCCTGCCGGAGCGCCTGCGTATCGCCCTGAATGCCGACAGTCTCGCCACCTGGTGGGCCGAGGCGGTGGGCGACTTCTGCGCCGAACAACATCTATTGCTCGATCTGATCGTCGAGGACCAGACCGTCGGCCTCAAACGCATGCGCGCCGGTGAAGTGGCCGCTTGCCTGTGCGCCAGTGAGCGGCCGGTGGCGGGGGCACGCAGCGTGTTGCTCGGGGCGATGCGCTATCGAGCGCTGGCCAGCCCGGCGTTCATCGAGCGGCATTTCCCCGACGGCGTACGGGCAGAACAATTACCGCGCACCCCGGCGCTGGTGTTCGGCCCTGACGATTTTCTCCAGCATCGATACCTCGCGTCCCTCGGCGTCGATGGCGGTTTCGAACATCACCTGTGCCCGTCGTCCGAAGGTTTTATCCGTCTGACCGAAGCCGGGCTCGGCTGGGGACTGGTGCCGGAATTACAGGTCCGCGAGCAACTGGAGCGCGGCGTGCTGCGCGAACTGTTGCCAGATAAACCGATCGACGTGCCCTTGTACTGGCATCATTGGCGCAATGGCGGTCAGTTGCTCGGGCTGTTGACCGAACAATTGGTGCGCTCGTCGGCGCAATGGCTGGTGGCCTGAAAGCAGCTGTGAGCGTCAAGCTGCAAGCGGCAAGTAAAGCGCTTGCGTACTGTTTTTACCTTGCAGCTCGAAGCTCGAAGCTTGCAGCTGGTTTTGTTGGAGCTCTACATGAAAATTCTGGTCACCGGCGCAAGCGGCTTCATCGGCGGACGCTTTGCGCGTTTCGCCCTGGAGCAGGGCCTGGACGTGCGGGTCAACGGTCGCCGGGCCGAGGGTGTCGAGCATCTGGTGCGTCGCGGTGCCGAGTTCGTTCAAGGCGATTTGAGTGATCCGGATCTGGTGCGGGAATTGTGCAATGACGTCGAAGCCGTGGTGCATTGCGCCGGTGCGGTCGGCTTGTGGGGCCGGTATCAGGACTTCCATCAGGGCAACGTCCAGGTCACCGAAAACGTGGTCGAGGCCTGCCTGAAACAACGGGTTCGGCGGCTGGTGCATCTGTCGTCGCCCTCGATCTATTTTGACGGTCGCGACCATCTCGGCCTGACCGAAGAGCAAGTGCCCAAGCGCTTCAAGCATCACTACGCCGCGACCAAATACCTGGCCGAGCAAAAGGTCTTCGGCGCCCAGGAATTCGGCCTCGAAACCCTCGCCCTGCGACCGCGTTTCGTCACCGGCGCCGGTGACATGAGCATCTTCCCGCGCTTGCTGAACATGCAGCGCAAGGGCCGTCTGGCAATCATCGGCAATGGTCTGAACAAGGTCGATTTCACCAGCGTGCACAACCTCAACGAAGCGTTGCTCAGCAGCCTGCTGGCCGACGCTTCCGCGCTGGGCAAGGCCTACAACATCAGCAACGGCGCCCCGGTGCCGCTGTGGGATGTGGTCAATTACGTGATGCGCAAGATGGAAGTCCCGCAGGTCACCAAGTACCGTTCCTACGGTCTGGCCTACAGCGTGGCGGCGCTCAACGAAGGCGTGTGCAAGCTCTGGCCCGGGCGTCCCGAGCCGACCCTGTCGCGCCTGGGCATGCAGGTGATGAACAAAAATTTCACCCTCGACATCAGTCGCGCCCGGCATTATCTGGACTACGATCCGAAAGTCAGTCTGTGGACGGCCCTCGATGAGTTCTGTGGCTGGTGGAAGGCTCAGGACATTCGTTGATACGAATCTGCCGGCCGGCACTGAACCGCGTCACGGCTTGAGGGTCAATCCCAGCGGCCGCGGGGTTTATACTTCGCCCCAATCTGCCATCACCGCGTTTCACAAAGGTTGCCTCAATGTCCATGCGTAACGATGCCCACGACGATTTCGACGATGTACCGAGCCTGCGCGCCGATACCCTCGATGACGACGATTTTCCGGCCACCGCCCGCACCTCCGTGCATTCGCGCACGCCACCGGTGGTCAAGGTCAAGGCTGCCAGCACCGGGCCGTTGTGGGCACTGGTCGGCGCATTGTTCTTCGCCTTCATTGGTCTTGCCTGGTGGAGCTTCCAGCAGATTTCGCTGATGGAGCAGCAGTTGGTGGCGACCCAGGAAAGTTTCGCGCGCATCAGTGAGGAAGCGGCGGGGCGTCTGCAGGATATTTCCGGCAAGGTCGTGGCCAGCCAGACCAACGTCACCACCGACAGCGAAGCGTTGAAGTTGCAGATCAAACAGCTGCAAAGCGCCCTTCAGGATCAGAGCAAACAGCAGCAGGGCGTGGCCGGGCAGGCGACGGATCTGGACAAGCGCCTGGCGCAGATGACCGCCCAGACCACCGAACAGCAGAACGCCAACACCCAGTTGCAGGCACAGGTCAAAGCCCTGAGCGCCGAACTGGCCACGCTGAAAAGCACCCCGGCCGACACCAGCAAGCTCGACGCCCAGCTCAAGAACTTCGATGCCCAGGTGAAGGGGTTCGATGCGCAGTTCAAGAGCCTCGGTGCCGACATCACGGCCTTGAAAAAACAAGGCAATCCGAGCGCCGCCATCGACCGTCTGGAGCAGGAAATCGTCATCCTCAAGAGCGAGCAGGACAACCGTCCGGCCGCTGCGCAGGGTGGCACCAACACTGCCGAGTTCGACGCGTTCCGCGCGCAGATGACCCGCAACATCAACACCCTGCAAGCGCAGATCCAGAACCTGCAACAGCAACTCAACGCGCGTCCGTAAGCCTCTTGTGTGGCGAGGGCGCGCGCCCTCGCCACAGCAACATTCAGAAGCTTTCTGAATATCCATACATGCCTTCAGGCCGTCTACGCTCTTGAAACACCAACAAGAACGAGGGATGCGTCATGGGGTTTGTGCACAAGCTGGCCTGGCTCGGCGCGGTGCTGCTGTTGAGTTTCGGTCAGGCCAATGCGGCCACCACGGAAAAAGACGACAGCAAGGCCGCCATCGCCTTGCTGGAAAAGGCTCTGGCCTATTACCACGACAACGGCGACAAGGCGTTTGCGGCGTTCAGCCGTCAGGGCGAATTCGTCGACAAGGATCGCTATGTGTTCGTGGTCGATACCAAGGGCGTGATGCTCGCCAGCGGTGGGCCGTCATCGGCGTTGATCGGGCGCGACGTCAGCGAAGTGCTCGGGCCGGACTTGCAGAAGTCCTTCAAGGACGCCTTGAAAGTGCCGGAAGGCAACGGCATCCAGCAGGCCGAATACCGCTGGCAGAACTGGTCCGACGGCAAGGTCGAGCGCAAGCACGTTTACTATCAACGCGTCGGTCAGCGGATTCTGGCGGTGGGTTATTACCTGCCGCGCGCGTCGGCGGAACAGGCAAAAGCGTTGCTCGACAAGGCTGCTACCGATTTGACCAAGGATGAGAAGGGCACGCTGTCCGCGATCAACTCGCTCAAGGGCGGTTACCTCCAGGACGACCTGTATGTGTTCGTGGTCAATCTCGACAACCACCGCTACGTCGCCCACGGCACCAATCTGCGGTTGATCAACACCGATTTCGCCAAGGTCGACGATCCCGAAGGCAAACCGGTGGGCGAACCGATTCTGGCGCTGATCGGCAAACAGGATGAGGGCGAGTACGAGTACCGCTGGAAAAACCCGGTGACCGGCAAGGTCGAGAACAAACATGCCTACCTGAAGAAGGTCGGGAACATGCTGGTGGCGGTCGGTTATTACAGTGCTTGATTGCTGAAAGCTCCCACGCGGCGCGTGGGAGCGATCGGCATCAATCAGCGGGCGCCGTGCTCACGGCCCCGCAGCAACCGGTTCGGCATCGCAATCGCCGCCGCCAGCCCGAGCAGCGAGACCGCCGCGCTGACCATCAGCAAATGCCGGAACGTCACCAGCAATTCGGCACGCAAGGCGTTCTGCGCATCGCCGGGCGCCGCGTTCAGGCCATCGAGCAGCACGTTGCCGGAATGCCCTTCGCTCATCAGCGAGCTGCCGGCCAGGTGGGCGAAACTGGAGTCCTGCAACAACGCCAGCAACAGCGCCGACATCAATGCCACGCCCACCGCTCCGCCCAGGGAGCGGAACAGGTTGGTGGTGCTGGTGGCGACGCCAATGTCCTTTTGCTCGACCGAGTTCTGCGTACCCACCAGCGAAGTCGGGAACTGCATGCCACCGGCGATCCCGCTGAGCAGCATGAACAGGCTGCTGAGCAGCGTGGCATCGGGCGGGCTGAAGGCCATGCCGAGGATCGAGATCGGCATCAGCAGCGCGCCGGTCAGAATCTGCGGTTTGTAGCGACCGGTGATCGAGGTGCGGCGTCCGGCGAAATACGCGCCGATCGGCAATCCCATCGCCAGCGGCAGCAAGTGCAACGCAGCGCTGTCCGCCCCTGCGCCGGTCACGCTCTGGAAGCGCAGCGGCATCAGAACGATCAGGGAAATCGCCTGGAAGCTGCAAAAGAAAATCGTGCACCAGCACAGCAGAGCGCTGCGGTTGGTGAACAGGTGCATCGGCAGCAACGGCTCCCGGGCGCGCCGCTCATGCCAGACGAACACCGCCAAAACCGCCACCGCGCAAGCGAACAGCCCGAGCACTTCGCTGCTGCGCCACGCATGGCCCTGGCCGACCTGAGTGATCGCCAGCAACAGAGCGGTCAGGCCGATGATCATCAACAGGGTGCCGAGATAATCGATGACCGGTTTGCGGTGGGGAATCGGCAGGCCGATCAGGTTGCGTCGCGCCACCCAGTACGCGCCGAGGCCCAGCGGCAGGTTGATCAGGAACACCCAGCGCCACGACAGGTACTCGGTCATGTAGCCGCCGAGCACCGGGCCGGCAACGCTGGCCACCGCGTACATGCTGGAGAAATAGCCCTGATAACGCCCGCGTTCGCGGGGCGGCACGATGTCGCCGATGATCGCCTGACTCACCGAAATCATCCCGCCAGCGCCGATGCCCTGGAAAATCCGCGCCAGCACCAGTTGCTCCATGCTCTGGGCCATGCCGCAGAACAGCGAGGCGAGGGTGAACAGGCCCATGCCGAACAGCATCAGTTTGCGCCGCCCGTACAGATCGCCGAGCTTGCCGTAGATCGGCACCGCCACGGTCATCGCCACCATGTAGCCGGAAATCACCCAGGCCAGCAGGCTGACGTCCTTGAACTGTGCGGAAATGGCCGGCATGGAAACGGCGACGATGGTCTGGTCGAGCGCGCCGAGAAAGATCGCCATCATCAGCGCGACCAGTACGCTGCGAATGGCCGGTTTGGGCGTTTCGGGATGGTTGAGATTGGTCACGGGCAAAACCTGCGGGCAGTGAGGGTCCCGCAGATCGCCAGGCGAGCGGGGATGCTCGCCAGTGTAAGTCGGTAGGAAGCTATTCGATAGCCTCATAAGGAAGCCCGACGTAATTTTCTGCAATGGTTTTTTGACCGGCCTCCGAGCTGACAAAGTAGTCCAGTTCCGAAGCACAGATCCGCTGACTGAAATCATCGTGCTCGTCGAAGCGGTGCAGCATCGAAGTCATCCACCAGGAAAACCGCTCGGCTTTCCACACCCGGCGCAGGCAGATTTCCGAGTATTTCTCCAGCAAGTCAGTGCGACCTTCGCGGTAAACCTTCAGCAAAATCCTGAACAGCGTGCTGACATCGCTGGCCGCCAGATTCAGCCCCTTGGCGCCGGTCGGCGGAACGATGTGCGCCGCGTCCCCAACGAGAAACATCCGCCCGTATTGCATCGGCTCGACCACAAAGCTGCGCAGCGGCGCGATGCTCTTTTCAATCGACGGGCCGGTCACCAGCTTCTGCGCCAGATCCTCCGGCAGACGCTTGCGCAGTTCATCCCAGAAACGCTGATCCGACCAGTCGTCGACGTTTTCCTCGGCCGGCACTTGCAGGTAATAACGGGTGCGGGTCGCCGAGCGCATGCTGCACAGGGCGAAGCCGCGCTCGTGGCGGGCGTAGACCAGTTCCTCGTGAATCGGTGGCGTGTCGGCGAGAATCCCCAGCCAGCCAAACGGATAAACCCGTTCGAAGACTTTCAGGCAATCCTCGGGAATCGACTGCCGGGCCACGCCGTGGAAACCGTCGCAACCGGCGATGTAGTCGCAATCGACGCGCCAGGTTTCGCCGTCCTTTTCGAAGGTGACATAAGCTTCGTCGCTTTTCATGTCACAGGGAACGACATGGCTGGCTTCGTAAATTGTCTGCCCACCGGTCTCCCGACGAGCGGCCATCAGGTCGCGAGTGACCTCGGTCTGGCCATAGACCATCACGGTTTTTCCACCGGTCAGGGCTTGCAGGTCGATGTGGATCCGGCGCCCGTCGAGGGCCAGTTCGAAACCACCGTGCACCAGCCCTTCGGCGTCCATCCGCTGACCCACGCCAGCCTCGCGCAACAGCTCTACCATGCCTTGTTCAAGCACGCCGGCGCGGATTCGGCCGAGCACGTAGTCAGGTGTCTGGCGCTCCAGAATCAGGGTGTCGATGCCGGCGTTGTGCAGCAGTTGGCCGAGCAATAATCCGGACGGACCGGCGCCGATGATGGCGACTTGGGTTTTCAGCGTTTTCATTGTTTTTATGACTCGCAAGCTTCACGCGACAACGGCCGGTGAATGAGTTTCAGGATTCGAGTGCTTGCATTTTTCCCTTGCGGGTCTGTCAATTGAAGGTGAAAACTGAGCCGATACCTGTACATTCTGCCAATCGGTGCGATTATCGCCCGCAAACCTCGAGGCCTGGATTGAAGTGATGAACAAGCCTGACCTGCCTTCGATTCCGGTGTTCAAGCTCTACGGTGAAAGCCTGGACTGGCCGACCCCTGACTTGCTGCACTGTGAAACCATTTCCAAACGCAGCCGCGAACACCAATGGGAAATCAAACCCCACCGCCACGCCGATTTGTGCCAGTTGCTCTTCGTATTCAAAGGTCAGGCAGAGCTTGAAATCGAAGGCCAACGCACGCAACTGAACGAAGCCGCGATCCAGATCCTGCCGCCGTTATCGGTGCATGGATTCCGTTTTTCCGAGGACGTCGAAGGATTCGTCGTCACCCTCGCCACACCGTTGATCAACCATTTGCAGGCGCAACTGGGCAGTTCGGTGCAGGCCCTGGCCCAGGCCGAAAGCTATCCGGCGGGCAAGGACGCGGAGTACCTCAACAGTCTGTTTGCCGCGTTGCAGGCCGAGTACAACGGCCATCAACCGGCGCGGGAAATGCTCATGCATTCGCTGGTCAGCGTGATCATGGTCTGGGTCAGCCGCCAGGCGATCCACCGTCACAACGCCACGCAACGCCCGCAGCGTCAGCGCGAATACCTCAACGGGTTCATTCAGCTGGTGGAAGAAACCTACCGCCAGCACGTCAAGGTCGAAGACCTGGCCCATCGGCTGGGGATTTCCGTCTCGCACCTCAACGGCACCTGCCGCGAACTGGCTGGGCAACCTGCGTTGCAGATCATGCATGAACGTCAGCTACTGGAAGCCAAGCGCCTGCTGACTTATACCAGCATGACCATTTACGAGATGTCCGAGGTGTTGGGGTTTTCCGATCCGACCAACTTCACGCGCCTGTTCCGGCGCCGGGTGGGGATCTCGCCAAAGGCGTTCCGCGACCGCTTGAAGGCCGAGCAGAACGACGACGCCTGAACCTGGTATCAGCGCAGGGCGTTGAGGGTGGCGTTGTGAGGGATGCAGCGCTCGAAGTTGCAGCTCGCGTACTCACGGGGCAGTTGTCGCAACTGCTCCACGCGCCATGCCGCGGTGCCGTACAGCGCCAGCGTGGCCGCACAGGTGATGAAAATCGCGAAGTATCTTCTTGTTCTGGTGTTCATGGCGTTGACCTCTGAACGAATACCCTTGGGTACTACTTTCAGCATAGGCCACGGCAGAGCAGCTGCAAGCTTTGAGCTTTGAGCTTCAAGAATGAAGCAGACTCTCCGCTTGCAGCTTGCAGCTTGCAGCTTGCAGCTTGCAGCTTGCAGCTTGCAGCTTGCAGCTTGCAGCTTAAAGCTGATCCCATTGCGGGTTTTCGGGAAAACGCTGCACCAGAAAGTCCAGCATGCAGCGCAACGCTGCCGGCATGTGCTTGCGTGAGGCATAGACGGCGTAGATGTTCATCTGCCGGGGCTCGGCGTGGGGCAGCAGGCGAACCAGTTCGCCGCTGTGCACATGCACCCCGGCCTGATAGGTCGGCAGCATCGCCACGCCAGCGCCGGCCAGGGTCGCGCGCAGCAGGGTGCTGGCCTCGTTGGCGCTGATGTTGCCCTGCACCGGCACCGAAACCGGTTCGCCATCTTCCTCGAAATGCCACAGGCTCTTGCCGAAATAGGAATGGGTCAGGCAGTTGTGCCGGCTCAGATCTTCAACCCGCTGCGGCTGCGGATGTTCCTGCAGATAAGCGGGCGCGGCACAGACCACCGAGCGGCAGACCGTCAGACGCCGGGCGATCAGGTTGGGGTCGAGGTCGTTGCTGGTGCGGATCGCCAAGTCGATGCGCTCGTCCACCAGGTTCACGGTGCGATCGAGCATTTGCAGGTCGATGCTCACCCCCGGATACGCTTTGACGAACGCCGCCATGGCATCGGCCAGTTGCGCCTGACCGAACGAGGTGCTGACGCTGATCCGCAGCAACCCCCGTGGCGCATCGGCGGGTTCGCTGACGGCGGCCTGCATATCACCGGACAGCTCCAGCATCTGCCGGCAGCGCGGCAGGATTTCGTTGCCGGCGGCGGTCAGGCTCAACTTGCGCGTGGTGCGGTGCATCAGGCGCGCGCCGACCCAGTCTTCCAGTTCCGCCAGATAGCGCGACACCACCGGCCGCGACAGGTCCAGGTGATCGGCCGCTGCCGACTGACTGCCCAGATCCACCACCGTGACAAACACCCGCATTGCTTGGAGACGATCCATGATTTGCCCGCTTTCAGAAACAAACTATGTTCAAGCATCGCATTTTTTGTAACGAGTCTGGCAACTAAGCTCTGTCCCCATCGCCAAGCACGGCATTCGAACAGCGGAGCAACCCATGATCGGCTTCACCACCCTCAAGCGCGTTTTACTGGCCACCGCCACCCTCGGCTTTGCTGCCCACGCAGCGGCCGCGAATCTGACCCTCGATGTCTACAACCCGGGCACCCACGCGATCTTCCCGGTGACTTCGGTACTGGTCAGCGGCGAGAAGGACGCGATTCTGGTGGACGCGCAGTTCGGCAAATCCCAGGCCGAGCAAGTGGTGGAAAAGATCCGCGCCAGCGGCAAGCAACTGACCACCATCTACATCAGCCACGGTGACCCGGATTACTACTTCGGTCTCGACACCCTGACCAAGGCATTCCCGGATGCCAAAGTGCTGGCCTCGCAACCGACCGTTGATCACATCAAAAAGACCGTCGACGGCAAACTCGCCTTCTGGGGCCCGAAAATGGGCGCCGACGTGCCGGCCAAAACCATCGTGCCTGGCGTACTCAAGGGCGACAGCCTGATGCTCGAAGGGCAGAAGTTGCAGGTGGTCGGCCTGGACGGCAAGCAACCGGATCGCAGCTTCGTGTGGATCCCGTCGCTGAAAGCCGTGGTCGGTGGTGTGGTCGTCGCCGAGAACATCCACGTGTGGATGGCCGACACCCAGACCGCGCAATCCCATGCCGACTGGCTGCAAACCCTGCACTCGATCGAAACCCTGAAACCGAAAACCGTGGTGCCGGGTCACTACCTGGGTGACAGCGCCCGTTCGCTGGCAGCGGTGAAATTCACCGCCGACTACATCAAGGCGTTCGACGCAGAAACTGCCAAGGCCAAAGACTCTGCCGCGCTGATCGCCGCGATGAAAAAACGCTACCCGACACTGGGCGAAGAAAGCTCGCTGGAGCTGAGCGCCAAAGTCGCCAAGGGCGAAATGCAGTGGTAACCCGATTCTGAAAAACGCAGCACTCTCAAGCCAACTGGAGAATGTCATGAGCAAGATCGCAATCATTGGTGCCACCGGGCGTGCCGGCAGCCAACTGCTGGAAGAAGCCCTGCGTCGCGGCCACAGCGTCACCGCTATCGCCCGGGATACCTCGAAGATCGGCGCTCGTGCCGGTGTGGTCAGCAAGAATGTCGACGTGCTGGACGCCGCCGCGTTGCAGGACGCCGTCGCCGGTCACGATGTGGTCATCAGCGCCGCGCATTTCGCCACGGTGCCGGCCAGCGCGCTGATCGGTCCGGTGAAACAGGCTGGGGTGAAACGTCTGCTGGTGGTCGGCGGTGCCGGCTCGCTGTTGCTGCCGGACGGCACCCGCGTGATCGACAGCGCCGGTTTCCCGGCCGAGTACAAGGCTGAGGCCAGCGCCGGTGCGGCGTTCCTTGAGGCCTTGCGTCAGGAAAAGGAACTGGACTGGACGTTCCTCTCGCCGTCGGCGCTGTTCTTCGAAGGCGAGCGCACCGGTAAATTCCGCGTCGGCAAGGATGACTTGCTGGTGAGTGCTGACGGTCAGAGCTCGATCACCTTTGCCGATTACGCGATTGCGCTGATCGACGAAGTGGAAACGCCGAAGCACTCGCGTCAGCGGTTTACGGTCGGTTACTGACCGTATGATCGTTCCCACGTCGAGGCGTCGAACCGTCCGCGTGGGAATGCCTCACTGGACGCTCCGCGTCCGCTTCGGCATGGGACGCGGAGCGTCCCGGGCTGCATTCCCACGCGGAGCGTGGGAACGATCAAAGAAGGGGTGCGTGGAAACGATCATCAAGTGAGGGCGGGCTCAGCGGGTATGAGCCTGCTCAACCAACCACCCCATCAATTCCTGCAACTTCGCCGACGGCTCCGACGCCGGCGCGACGATGTAATAGCCCAATCCCGTCTTCACCTTCAGATCGAACGGCATCACCAGTCGCCCGGCGTTCAAGTCGTCGCCGATCAATGACCAGTCGCCGATCGCCACCCCCGTCCCGTGGGACGCCATCGACATCGCCTGATCCAGCGTCTCGAAATGCTGACCGCTGGCGATATTGCTCAAGTGCAGTTCGGCGGCTTCGAGCCACAGCGTCCAGTCGTCATCCGTGTGAGTCGGGTGCAGCAGCAGATGCTGTTGCAGATCTGCCGGTGTGTGCAGGGCCGGCCCGCCGTTGAGCAGCGTCGGTGAGCAGACTGGCGTCAGTTGTTCATCGAACAGATGCAGGGTCGCGGGTGAGTCGTGTGGCGCGGTGCCGTAGATCACCGCCGCATCGAACTGCTCGCGATGAAAATCCACCCCGTGCTGCAACGAGGCCGTGAGCTTCACCGGCACGTCCGGACGCTCGCGCTGCCATTGCAGCAGGCGCGGCAACAACCAGCGCATCACGCAGCTCGGCGCCTTGAGTTGCAGGGTTTCGCGTTTGGCGCCGATCTGCTCCACCGAATCGCCGATCAGGCTGAACACTTGCTGCACCCGTGGCAGCCATTCGCGACCTTCGGCCGTCAGCTCCAGGCCCCGGGCCAGGCGAATGAACAGCTCATAACCCAGATGTTCCTCCAGCCCGGCGATCTGCCGGCTCACCGCACCCTGGGTGATGTGCAACTGCTCGGCGGCCCGGGTGAAGTTGCAGCACTGCGCGGTAATCAGAAACGTGTGCAGGGCGGGCAGGGGAGGCAGTCGTTTCATGTGGATCCAAGGTATGACGTGAGGACATGGCTAGTATGAGCTTTTATCGATTGTTGCGGCTACGGGTCGCCCGTTTCAATGAGGCCAATCACCGGTTCCTTTAAAGCCCGGTGCCTCAACGAACAAGAAGGGCAAAGACATGGCGACGTGTGGCGAAGTACTGGTCAAGTTACTCGAGGATTATGGGGTCGAGCAGGTGTTCGGCATTCCTGGGGTGCATACCGTGGAGCTGTATCGCGGGCTGGCCCGTTCGAGCATCAACCACGTCACCCCGCGCCATGAACAGGGCGCCGGCTTCATGGCGGACGGCTACGCCCGCACCAGCGGCAAACCGGGTGTGTGTTTCATCATCACAGGTCCAGGCATGACCAACATCACCACCGCGATGGGCCAGGCTTACGCCGATTCGATCCCGATGCTGGTGATCTCCAGCGTGCAGTCGCGCAGTCAACTGGGCGGCGGACGCGGCAAGCTGCACGAACTGCCGAACCAGAGCGCACTGGTCGGCGGCGTGGCGGCGTTCTCCCACACGCTGATGTCGGCGTCCGAATTGCCGGGCGTACTGGCCCGTGCTTTCGCGCTGTTCCAGGCCGGGCGTCCGCGTCCGGTGCACATCGAAATTCCGCTGGATGTGCTGGTCGAAGAAGCCGACGAACTGCTGACCAGCGTGCCGGTCAACATCGACCGCGCCGGTGCTGCGCCGGCCGCCGTGAGCCGCATGACTGAACTGCTGGCCGGCGCCCAGCGTCCGCTGATCCTCGCCGGTGGCGGCGCCATCGACGCGACTGCCGAACTCACTGAACTGGCCGAGCTGCTCGATGCACCGGTGGCCCTTACCATCAACGCCAAAGGTATGTTGCCGTCCAGCCATCCGCTGTTGATCGGTTCGACCCAGAGCCTGGTGGCGACCCGCGCCCTGGTGGCCGATGCCGACGTGGTCCTGGCGATCGGCACTGAACTGGCCGAAACCGACTACGACGTCACCTTCGCCGGCGGCTTCGAAATCCCCGGCAAGCTGCTGCGCGTCGACATCGATCCGGATCAGACCGTACGCAATTACCCGCCTCACGTGGCGCTGGTCGCCGACTCACGCAACGCCGCACAGGCGCTGCTCAGTTCGCTGTCGCACAAACCGCTGGCCGAGCGCCGCAACGACTGGGGCCAGGTGCGCGCCGCGCGTCTGCGTGAAGACTTGGCCGCGACCTGGGACGCGCCGACTTTGGCCCAGACCCGTTTCCTCGAAACCGTGCTGCACGAATTGCCGAACGCGGTGTTCGTCGGCGACTCCACGCAACCGGTGTACACCGGCAACCTGACCTTCAACCCGGAGCGTCCGCGCCGCTGGTTCAACTCGTCCACCGGTTACGGCACCCTCGGTTACGCCTTGCCGGCGGCGATTGGCGCATGGCTCGGCGGCTCTCTGGAACATGGCGCGCGTCCGCCGGTGGTGTGCCTGATCGGCGATGGCGGTCTGCAATTCACCCTGCCGGAACTGGCCAGCGCCGTGGAAGCGCGCACTCCGGTGATCATCCTGCTGTGGAATAACCAGGGTTACGAAGAGATCAAGAAGTACATGGTCAACCGTGCCATCGAGCCGGTAGGTGTTGACATCTACACCCCGGACTTCATCGGTGTGGCCAAGGCCCTGGGTTGCGCGGCGGAGGCGATCAGCTCCGCCGAACACCTGCGCAGTGCATTGCGCGCCGCCACCGATCGTCAGGGCCCGACCCTGATCGAGATCGACCAGACCCAATGGATGAAGGCGGTGGCCCAATGATGAATTTCCCGACCACACTCGACGGCCTGTACATCAACGGCCAATGGTCCGCCGGGCGCGAACACCTGCGCGTGATCAACCCGGCCACCGAAGCGCTGCTGACCACGGTCAACGGCGGTGACGAACGCGCCGTCAATCAAGCGGTAACGGCGGCGACCGAAGCCTTCAAGGGCTGGTCGAAAACCACCGGTGCCGAGCGCGGCGCGATCCTGCGCAACATCGCCAATGGCGTGCGCAACGGTCGCGAACATCTGATGAAGTTGCAGTCGAGCAACAACGGCAAACCGCAGTTCGAAGCGGGCATCGATGTCGATGACGTGATCGCCACCTTCGAGTACTACGCCGAACTCGCCGAAGGCCTCGATGCGAAACTGGACAGCAACGTGCCGCTACCCAGCGATGACTTCAGCGCACGTCTGCGCCGCGAGCCGTGCGGTGTGGTCGGGCTGATCGTGCCTTGGAATTTTCCGATGGTCACCACCGCGTGGAAACTCGCGCCGGCCCTGGCCGCCGGTTGCTGCGTGGTGCTCAAACCGTCTGAAGTCACACCGCTGCCGGAGCTGGAGCTGGCGACCATCATCGCCGAATCCGGTCTGCCCAAAGGCGTGTTCAACCTGGTGTGCGGCACCGGTCTGGCGGTCGGTGCGCCGCTGTCGGCGGACCCGCGCATCGCCAAGGTTTCCTTCACCGGCAGCAACGCCGTGGGTGTGCAAGTGATGCAGCGCGCCGCTGAAACCGTGAAGGGCGTGAGCCTGGAACTGGGCGGCAAGTCCTCGCTGCTGATTCTGGAAGATGCCGACCTGGATCTGGCGGTGGAGCTGGCTTGCGGTGGCGGCTTCTTCAATGCCGGGCAGATGTGCTCGGCCACCAGCCGGGTGCTGGTCGCCGATGAACTGGCCGATGAGTTCCTGATTCGTCTGAAGGCCCGCGCGGAAAAAATCCGTGTCGCCGATCCGTTCGATCCTGACGTCGAGATGGGCGCACTGGTCAATCAGGCGCAGTACCAGCGTGTGCTCGGTCATATTGACCGTGGCCTCAGCGCCGGGGCCAAGCTGATCTGTGGCGGCAATCGTCCCGCCGATCTGCCGCGCGGCTATTTCTTGCAGCCGACGATCTTCACCGAAGTGCCCCTCGACAGTGCGCTGTGGTGTGAAGAGATTTTCGGCCCGGTGATCTGCGTGCGCAGTTTCGCTTCGGAAGCAGAAGCGATTGCGCTGGCCAACGACAGCCAGTTCGGTCTGGTGGCCAGCGTGGTCACGCGCAATGCCGAGACCGCGGATCGGGTCGCCAATGCCTTGCAGGCGGGGCTGGTGTGGCTCAACGCGCCGCAGGTGATCTTCCCGCAGACGGCGTGGGGTGGCTACAAACAGAGCAGCATCGGCCGCGAGTTGGGGCCGTGGGGCCTGGCGGCATTTCAGGAAATCAAGCACGTGATCCGCGCGCTCTGAATGCCCGAAAAAGGTCAGCGCATGCCTCGCAACGAGGCATGCGCCGGCGTCATGGCTCCAATGAGTTTTTATCGATAGTCAGGTGTTTTGCACGACCTCAGGATGAACCCGCAGACCACGCTCAAGCCCTTTGAAACCGGGCGCTTGAGCAATATCGGTCAAGCAGATGCAAGGGTTGCGATCAATCTCATACTTACAAGAATAATGGGAGTCCCAAATGGGCGAGCACGATCTGAACAGGCGTCAATTCATCAAAACCGTCGGCGTGGCTTCGGTGGCTGCGGCGGCCATGAGCATGCCCTTCATCCGGGCCAGTGCCAGCGACACCCGCTTTGCCGGCAAGACCCTGCGCCTGTTGACCTGGTCCGATGACACGGGCCTGGCTGCACTGCGCAACATCGCTGCAACGTTCGAAGCCAAGACCGGCGCCAAAGTGATTGCCGACCGCACCGGCAGCACCTCGGAAATGGTCGCCAAACTCAAGGCCGGCGGTGACCGTCCGCAGTACGACATCATCACTCTGGCTGGCGTTGGCGCCGAAGGTCTGGCCGCTGCCGGACTGCTGGAAAAACCCGATCTCAACCGCATTCCCAACCTGGTCGACGTCCCGGAAAAATACCGCACCGGCGCCAACGGTCACGGCATCGGCTACCTGCTGTGGTGCAACAGTCTGGTCTACAGCACTCGTACCCAGGGCACCGCGCCGGACAGCTACGCCGCGCTGTGGGACGCCGATCTGGCGCCGAACATTTTCCTGCCGCCGCCGAACTGGACCGAAGCGATGGACCTGATCATCATCGCCGCGAAACTGGCCGGTGGTGACGAGCACAACATCGAACCGGGCTTCAAGAAACTCGCGGAGCTGAAAGACCGCGTGGTGACCCTGGGCGAAAACCCCAACCAGATCGCCGAGCTGTTCCGCACCGGCTCCCTGGACATGGGCGGCCTCTACGCCCCGGCGTTTTTCCCCAAGCAGATCCGCGATCCGAACTACGGCCTGGGCGCCACGTTCGGCATGAAGGAAGGTTTCTACACCGACCTGATGCTCTCGGTGATGCCGAAGAACCGTCCGGGCGAAACCGACCTGGCCTACGCCTTCATCGATCACTCCCTCGACCCGCTGGTGCAGGGCAAGATGGCCGAAGACATCTTCAACGGCCCGGTCAACGCCAAGGCGATCATCTCCGCCGAAGCGCGCAAGAGCCCGTTCATCCTCACGCCGGAGCAGATCGCGCAGAAGGCGATCATGCACGACAACGCCTTCCTGGCGACCGTGCATGACCAGTGGATTCGTCGCTACACGGAAATCTTTTCTTCCTGACGCCGACCTTCCGGGGCCCCGCATGATCGGGGTGCCCGGGAGATTCGTTTTCCATTGACGAGATCATTGCTATGGAACATCAATCCCTGACCCAACCGGTCGGCACGGGTGACGTGCGCCCGGCGCGCGGTGTTTCGCCGACGGCGCGGGCGTGGTTTTTCCTCACGCCGTCGATGCTGTTTCTCGGCGTGCTGATTGCCGCCAGCCTGCTGGTGCTGCGCATGAGCGTCGGCACCAAGGGCGCGGAGTGGTCGGGCTTCAGCCTGGCCAGTTACGCGCAGTTGCTCGAACCCTACTACCTCAAATCGTTGCTGCTGACCTTGCGTCTGGCGCTGATCAGCGCGGTGATCGCCGTGGTGCTGGCGATCCCGGTGGCGTACACCATGTCGCGCCTGACCTCGCCATTCGTGCGACGGATTTTTCTGGCGGCGGTGCTGTTGCCGCTGCTGGTCAACCTGTTGCTGCAAAGCTACGGCTGGCTGGTGATCCTCGGCCCCGGCGGCATGCTCAACCAGACCCTGATGGGCCTCGGTCTGATCAAGCGCCCGATCATGTTGCTGTACAACCAGAACGGCGTGCTGATGGGCCTGGTGCAGACCGCGTTTCCGCTGGCCGTGCTGCCGATTGCCAGCGCCATGCGCGGCGTCGCCCGCAGCTACGAAGAGGCTGCCGCGACGCTGGGCGCCAGTCGTTTTCAGGTATTCCGTCAGGTGGTGCTGCCGATGAGCCTGCCGGGGATCATCACTGGCGCGACCCTGGTGTTCGCCTACAACGCCAGCAGCTTCGTGGTGCCGCTGTTGCTCGGTGGCCGACGCGTGCCGATGCTCGCGGTGATGGTGCATGACCAGATCGCACCACTGATGAACTGGCCCGCCGCATCCGCCGCCGGGGTGGTGCTGATCGTCACCACGCTCGCCATCATGACCTTGTCCGAATACATCACCGGCCGCCGTCGCCGTCTGCTGGAGGCTTCGCAATGAGTGCCCTGATCAAGAAGCGTCAGTCGCTGTTGCCGGGCGACACCGGCAAGTTCGCCGGCATTCTGTCCGGGATCATTTTGTTCCTGGCCGTGTTGCCGATTCTGACCATGATCGTGATGTCGTTCAGCGGTGCGTCGAACCTCGATTTCCCGCCGAGCAGCTACAGCCTGCAGTGGTACAAGGCGGCGTGGCACACCTTCGTCTCGCCGGACGCCAGCGATGTGTTGAGCCTCGGCCAGGCCATGGGCACCAGCTTGCTGGTGTCGTGCCTGACGATGATTTTCGCCACGCTGATCGCGGTGCCGGCGGCGTACGCGCTGACCCGCTGCGAGTTCCGTGGCAAGGGCGTGGCGCTGCAACTGATGTCGCTGCCGCTGGTGTTCCCGATGGTGGTGCTGGGGCTGGCCTTGCTGCTGGTGTTCGACAGCCTGCCGTTCCACATGACCACCTCGCGGCTGGTGATCGCCCACGTGAT
The DNA here is from genome assembly GCF_949767575.1 of Pseudomonas sp. IT-P2. Lineage (NCBI taxonomy): Bacteria > Pseudomonadati > Pseudomonadota > Gammaproteobacteria > Pseudomonadales > Pseudomonadaceae > Pseudomonas > Pseudomonas sp. IT-P2. The sequence goes on from NZ_CATKQA010000022.1 coordinate 209,527, forward strand.
TCTGGCGCTGCCGTTCGTGGTGAAGAACTGCACGGCTGCGATGCTTTCCATCGGCAGCGAAGTCGAAGAGGCCGCGCAGATGCTCGGCGCTTCGCCACTGCGCGCCATCGTCGATGTGGTGGTGCCGTTGATGAAGTCGGGGATTCTGGCGGGGATGCTGCTGGCGTTCATCGTCTCGTTCAACGAATTCACCGTGACCTATTTCCTCTACACCATCGACGTCATGACCGTGCCGATCTGGATGTACAGCCGCACCGTGTCATCGCTCGACCCTACCGTGTTCTCGTTTGCCGTGCTGATCGTGCTGATCGACTTCGTCCTGATCTGGGCGCTGGAGAAGCTGGTCGGTGAGGGCGGCGTTTCCTTTTGATTGTGAGGTGCAATATGACTGGACTGATTCTGGAAAACGTCGAGAAACACTACGGCTCGGCCTGCGCGGTAAAAGACGTCAACCTGCATTTGCCCGAGGGCAAACTGGTGTGCTTCCTCGGCCCGTCGGGCTGCGGCAAGACCACGTTGCTGCGGATGATCGCGGGGCTGGAAACCCTCACCGGCGGCGAGATTCGCCTGGACGGCGAGGACATCGGCCACACCCCGGCGCACCTGCGCAACTTCGGCATGGTGTTCCAGTCGCTGGCGCTGTTTCCGCACATGACCGTGGGCGAAAACATCGCCTATCCGCTGAAACTGCGCGGTGTGAGCAAGGCCGATCAACAGGCGCGGGTGGTGGAGTTGCTGGAACTGATCCAGCTGCAGCCGATGATCGATCGCCCGGTGGCCAAGCTCTCCGGTGGTCAGCGTCAGCGAGTGGCGATTGCCCGGGCGATTGCCTCGCACCCGAAAATCCTGTTGCTCGACGAACCGCTGTCGGCGCTGGATGCCAAGTTGCGTGAGTCGATGCAGGTGGAAATCCGTCAGCTGCAACAACGCCTGAACATCACCACAATCATGGTTACCCACGATCAACGCGAGGCCATGACCATGGCCGATATCGTGGTGGTGTTGGGTGAACATCGGGTGCAGCAGGTGGGTACGCCGATTGAAATCTATCGGCACCCGGCCAACGAATTCGTCGCGGACTTTATCGGCTCCGGCAATATCTTCCCGGCCACCGCGCTGGGCGATGGCAAGGTCGTGCTGCCGGGGGGCGATGCGCTGCAAGTGCCGATCTGCAGCAGCATCGTGGTCGGGCAGAAGGTGAAAATGCTGATTCGTCCCGAAGATCTGCAACTGTCGGCGCCCCAGGCTACGGCGGGCAATCGTCTGCTGGGCAAGGTGACGTTTGTGCGGGATATCGGCGCGACCATCGAGACTACGGTGGAGTGTTCAGGGGTGACGTTCACGGCGCTGAGTACGCCGTGTCAGGGGATTGGGTTGGGGATCGGGCATCCTGTTTCGGTGACGTTGCCGAGTGAGGCGTGTCGGGTGCTCGGCGCTTGATACGGACTTGCCCCCTCACCCCAGCCCTCTCCCCGAGGGAGAGGGAGCCGACCGAGGTGTCTGGCGCTGTCCGTCGACCTGAGAGATCGAGTCGATTATGGATTCGGTAAAGTAATTTCAGGTCGGTGTATTTCGTGAATATCCCCCAATCGGTTCCCTCTCCCTCCGGGCGGTCCGACGTTTCGGGAGGGCTAGGGTGAGGGGGAGCTTTTGAGTTCACACCGAAAGCCGCAACCGCGCCAGATCCCTCAACGGCGGCGCCCCAAATAACCGGCTGTACTCACGACTAAACTGCGACGGACTTTCATACCCCACCCGATACCCCGCCGCCGACGCTTCCAGCCCCTCAGCCAACATCAAACGCCGCGCCTCTTGCAGGCGCAGCTGCTTCTGATACTGCAACGGGCTCATCGCCGTCATCGCCTTGAAGCGGTGATGCAAGGTCGAGACGCTGAGGTTCACTTCCTTCGCCAGGTCATCAATGCGCAGCGGCTGTTCGAAGTTGCCGTTGAGCCATTTGATCGCCTGGCTGATGCGGTGGCTCTGGCTGTTGGCGATGGCGATTTCGTATAGCCGATGGCCCTGCGGACTGCGCAACAGGCGATAGAGAATCTCCCGGCGGATCAGCGGCGCGAGCATGGCGATGTCTTTCGGTGCGTCGAGCAGGCGGGCCAGACGCAGCACCGCATCGAGCATGGCGCTGTCGATCTTTTCCACATACAAACCGCGCCCGGTCGGCCGGGTCGGCACGCCCATCGGGCCGGCATCGGCGATCAGCGCAGTGATCTCCGCCGGATCGATGTCCAGGCGCACGGCGAGGATCGGTTCCTCCGGCGAGACATTCACCACCCGACCGCTCAACGGCATCGAGACCGACACCACCAGATAATTGAGCGGGTCGTAATTGAAGAACTCATCCGCCAGCCGTACCTCTTTGCGCCCCTGGGCCATGATGCACAGCGCCGGTTGCGCAAGCACCGGGGCGAAGTCATGGGACTGGGTGTGGCGCGACATGAACAGCGAACCGACGGCAGTGGCATAACTGCCATCTTCGGACGTGTTGCGGCGGATGATCGCCGCCAGTTCCGCGCGCTGCTTTTCCATGTCGGCATCGGGTGGCGCTTGAAAACGATCGAATGACGTCACGTGCGGCATCCTCGGCAAAGTCGGTGGAATGGAGCAGAGCATAAGTTTGTGCAAGTCAGGGCGGTAGACACATCCTGCGAAATGCTTGCCTGATCCTGCATTGGGTTGTTGGCCCATCCAGCCATAGCAGGACGCAGGTGGTCAGAGTTGCCCGAAACCGGTGTGACAGGACGGTGACAGGAATTTACGACTTGTTACAGGTCTGCAAGACAGTCTCGCAGGATTGTGCAACTCGACGGCAGGAATCGACTAACGGCGAACGGGGGGCGGCCCTTAACCTTGAATCCTGTCGCAGCCCGTCCCCGGCTGCCACGCGACTCCCTGGGAGGGTTGAACATGTCCAAGCAGATTCCCGTCAGTCATATGGCCTTCGTTCGAGCGCGTGCCGGACGTTCGGCGGAACTCGGCATGCGCCTGAGCGCCCTGATCGAACCGTCCCGCGCCGCCCCCGGTTGCCTGAGCTTTGCCTTGCAGCATTCGCAGTGCGATCCGGATTTGTGGCTGGTCTCCGGTTTCTGGAGCAACCAGCAGTCGATGACCGCGTACTTCAGCAGCCCGTCGATGGAAGTCTTTGCCGAGCTGGTGCAGGACCTGGTGGTCAACAGCCTGGATTTCCACACGTTCAAGGAAGTCTCGGCCGCACAGGCCGTAGGGCAATGCACCGCGCCGATACACAAACTCGCCGGTTGAATGTTTAATGTCCGGCTTATCCGACTGAGCCAGGACCTGCGATATGGCACGTAAAGAGTTCGAACACTTCGAAGCGGTTTCCGCTGTCGTCCCCGTCGAGTTGGGCGGCAACAAGGGTTATCACGCGGCGATCGCCGTCAAGGCCCTGGTCGACGGCGGCGCGCCGCGCTTTCACAAGCTGCTGAATGATCAGGTTTTCCCCGGCGCCATCGCGGCCGATGAAGCCGCGATCAACGAACTGGACAAGCTCAAGGGCGTCACCGACGACGCCGAGCTGATCTGGTAAGCGCTTACTTCGTTGCCCCCGGTCGCCACATCTTGAACAACGCCTCCGGCCCCAGCTGGAAATAGTCCGCCGGCCCGCCGCCCCGCAGTATCGGTTCGGCGGCGGCGGTGTCGTAGATCCCGTCCTTCAACAGCCATTTGGCAATGTGCACGGCGACCACTTCGCCGAGCACCAGCCAGCTCGGCACGGTCTCGCCGTCGGCGCGCTGCAGCTGAATGATCTGGGTGACCTTGCACTCGAAGGACACCGGGCTTTCGGCTACGCGCGGCACGGCAATCACCTTCGACGCCACCGGCGTCAGCCCCGCCAGTTCGAATTCGTTGACCTCGGGCCCGACCATCGCGCAGCTCTGATTCATCTGCTCGGCCAGCGGGCGGGTGGCGAGGTTCCAGACGAATTCACCGGTCTGCTCGATGTTGTTCAGGCTGTCTTTGCGACCGACGCTGGAGAACCCGATGATCGGCGGAATGTAGTTGAACGCGTTGAAAAAACTGTAGGGCGCCAGGTTCAACCGGCCCTCGGCATCCTGCGACGAAATCCAGCCGATGGGACGCGGGCCGACGATGGCGTTGAACGGGTCGTGGGGCAGGCCGTGGCCGTTGCCCGGTTCGTAGAAATGGATGTCATCGGGCATGGCGGGGGGATCCTGAAGGCTTCTATAAGCGACCAATAGTGCAAGTCCGATCCGCGAAGATCAAATGCCGACCTTGGGAAATGAACAAGCCCGGCAATGGCCGGGCTTTGGTGTCTGCATTCTGGTAATCAGCTGATGGCAGCGGCGGTACCGGTTTTATCGAAACCGTCTGCAGCGATGGCGTTGGCAGTGCCGGTCTTGTCGAAACCATCAGCAGCAACGGCTTTGCCGACGTTGGTCTTGTCGAAGCCGTCGGCAGCGTAGGTGCCGGTGTGGCTGGTTTCGATGGCGGCGCTGGCGCCGGAAATGAAGTCGGCGGATTTGGTTTTGTCCGAACCGTCGGCGGCGAAGGTGTTGGCGGCCAGTACGGACAGGGTCAGGGCGAGGATCAGTTTGGTTTTCATGGTCGTTCTCCAGATTCGAAATTCGTTGGCGATGTGTTTCGCATGGGGTTCATGCTACGCCAACTAAATTGATTAAAAAGCGCAAAATAATGCTAAAAACAATCGATTAAATTGATATTAAGGGCGGCGCATTCAATTCGCTTCCGTCGTCGGAGCGAGCGTCGCGCAGTTAATCGATCAGGTAGGGGAAGGATGCGGCAGGGGCATTAACCGGTGATTAATCGCCGTTTTTGGCTTGTGTGACAGATTTTTCATACATTCCCGACCGGTTTTTCACCCGCGCAACGCCAGTCTGCCCACGGCCATAAAGCCAAAAACCGGCCGTCACACACTGGAGCGTTGCCTGCGATGAACAAACTGCCTCAAATCACCCTGGCCTTCTGGGTCATGAAAATCTGCGCGACGACCCTGGGGGAAACCGCGGGGGATTTGTTGTCGATGACCCTTAACGTCGGCTATGCCATCAGCTCGCTGATTCTGATCAGCGTGTTTGTCCTGACGCTGATCGCGCAGCTGATGTCCAAGACCTACAGGCCGCTGCTGTACTGGATCGTGATTCTGTCGACCAGCACCGCCGGCACCACCATGTCGGACTTCATGGACCGCACGCTGGAACTGGGTTACGCCACCGGTTCCATGATCCTGATCGCGATCCTGCTGGCGATCTTCGCGGCATGGCGCCTGAGCGGCGACTCGCTCAACGTCACCAAGGTGCAGAGTTTTCGCGGCGAGATGTTCTACTGGATGGCGATTTTGTTCTCCAACACCCTGGGCACCGCGCTCGGCGATTACCTGGCGGACGACTCGGGCCTGGGCTTTGCCGGTGGCGCGCTGTTGATCGGCTCGGCGATTGGCGTAGTCGTGCTGCTCAAGTACTTCACGAAGATTTCGACGGTGGCGCTGTTCTGGGTGGCGTTCGTGCTGACCCGGCCCTTCGGCGCGACCTTGGGCGACTTGATGACCAAGTCCCATGAGAAGGGTGGGCTGGACTTTGGCACCATCGGTTCGTCGGCGGTGCTGGCGGGGATTCTGCTGGTGATGATCGTCGGGGCGTCGTATGCGCAGAAGCGTTATGGCAAGCCGCAGGTTGCCGAGTCGGCATGAGACCGAGTTGACGTCAATCGCGAGCAGGCTCGCTCCCACATTGGATCGGCGTAAATCTGATCCTGTGGGAGCGAGCCTGCTCGCGATGGGGCCAGAACAGCCACCAGTGCAGTGGCTGAATAAACCCGGTCAGTCAGTGACGATCCGCGAATGTTTCTGCGTGTCTTTCATGGTGATGTACACCAGCAGGGACACCGCGATGCACGCGGTCACGTACCAGTAGTAACCGGTTTCCATGCCGATGCTCTTGAACCACAGCGCGATGTATTCGGCGGTGCCGCCGAAGATCGACACGGTCAGTGCGTACGGCAGGCCGACGCCCAGGGCGCGGATTTCGGTCGGGAACAGTTCGGCCTTCACCACCGCGTTGATCGAGGTGTAGCCGCTGACGATGATCAGCGCCGCCATGATCAGGAAGAACGCGCCCCACCAGGTCTGGATGGTGTGCAGGGTCATCAGGATCGGCACGGTGAAGATCGTCCCGAGCACGCCGAAGGCGATCAGGATCGGCCGACGACCGATTTTATCGGACAGGCCGCCGATGATCGGTTGCAGGCACATGAACAGGAACAGCGTGGCGGCGGAAATGGTGGTGGAGTCGGAGATGCTCATGCCGACGGTGTTCACCAGGTATTTCTGCATGTAGGTGGTGTAGGTGTAGAACGCCAGCGTCCCGCCCATGGTCAGGCCGACCACGGTCAGCAGTTCCTTCGGATGGCGCAGCAAGGTGCGCATCGCGCTTTCCCTGGACTTTTCCTTCTTGGTGAACGACTCGGTTTCTTCCATGCCACGACGCAGGTACAGCGCGACGATTGCACACAGCGCGCCGATGGCGAACGGAATACGCCAGCCCCACGCGTACAGCTCTTCGGTGGTCAGGAACTGTTGCAGCACGATCAGCACGCCCAGCGCGATGAGCTGGCCGGAAATCAAAGTCACGTACTGGAAGCTGGAGAAGAAGCCGCGACGATCCCTGGTCGCCATCTCCGACAGGTAGGTCGCCGAGGTGCCGTATTCGCCACCGACCGACAGGCCTTGCAGCAGACGGGCGAACACCAGCAGGATCGGCGCGCCGACACCGATGGTTTCATAGCCCGGGCTCAGGGCGATGATCAGCGAGCCGAAGCACATCAGGTAAACCGAGGCCATCAGGGCTTTTTTGCGTCCGACCTTGTCGGCGTACAGGCCCATCAGCCAGCCACCGATCGGGCGCATCAGGAAGCCCACGGCGAAGATCGCGGCGGTGTTGAGCAGTTGGGCGGTGGTGTCGCCTTTGGGGAAGAAGGCTTTGGCGAAGTACAGCGAGAAGGCGGCATAGACGTACCAGTCGTACCACTCGACCATGTTGCCGACGGAACCGCTGAAGATCGACTTGATGCGACTGGCGGTGGTTCGTTCTTTGGCCGGCGCGGCAGCCGACCCAAGGGGCAGGGCGTTGGAGTTATCCATTGAAGGATCCTTCGTTTAATTGTTTTTGTGGAGCGCGTTGGAACGCAGCCTGCGAGGGCTATAGCAGGAGCTGTGCCAACGGGGGGAGGGCCGGTTTAGAGGGGTTGGGGAGATGGGTTGAGCGGGATTTTGCCGATGATCCGGAATGAATGAGCGGATTTCCGCTCATTCAGCGTGATCGTTCCCACGCTCTGCGTGGGAATGCAGCCGGGGACGCTCTGCGTCCCAAAGCGGACGCAGAGCGTCCATTGAGGCATTCCCACGCGGAGCGTGGGAACGATCAGTCATCAAACGATCAGTCGGGTACGAACATTTCCCGGGTCAGTCCATGGCGCTGCATCTTTTCATTGAACGTGCGGCGCGGCAGTTGCAGCTCTTCCAGCACGGCTTTCACATCCCCCTTGTGCCGGGTCAAAGCTGCCCGCAGACACTGCGCCTCAAACGCCTCCTGCTGCGCCGCCAGCGACTGGCCCGGATCAATCCCCTGCACCGGTTCATCCAGCCCCAGCACCTGCCGCTCGGCCACGTTCGCCAACTCGCGCACATTACCCGGCCAGTCATGACTCAGCAGGTGACTCAACTGCGCACCACTGAGCGGCGGGAACGTCCGGCCCAACCGCTGGGCGGCGCTCTGGGCGAAGGACTCGAACAACAACGGAATGTCTTCGCGACGATCACGCAGCGGCGGCAGGCGCAATTCGGCGACGTTCAGCCGATACGCCAGGTCTTCACGAAAACGCCCGGCCCGCGCTTCATCCAGCAAATCGGGTTTGGTCGCCGCGACGATCCGCAGGTCCACCCGAATGCTCTGGTTCGACCCCAGCCGCTCCAGTTTCTGTTCCTGCAACACCCGCAGCAGTTTCACCTGCTGGGCCAGCGGCATGCTTTCGATTTCATCGAGAAACAGCGTGCCGCCGTCGGCGTATTCCAGCTTGCCGATGCGCTTGCCCGAGGCCCCGGTGAACGCGCCGCTCTCGTGCCCGAACAACTCGGCTTCGAACAGTTGCTCGGGGATCGCCGCGCAGTTCAGCGCCACGAACGGCTTGTCGGCGCGCGGGCCGAAGTCGTGCAGGCAGCGGGCGACCAGTTCCTTGCCGCTGCCGGTCTCGCCACGGATCAGCACGTTGACCGGCAGCGTCGCCAGGTCCAGCACCTGCCGGCGCAAGGTCTGCAAACCACGGGATACACCGAGCAACGTCGCATCCAGCCTGGCGCGGTTGTCGGCCTGTTCGTGCAGTGCGCGGTTTTCCAGCACCAGCCGACGCTTGTCCAGCGCCCGGCGCAGGCTGCCGAGCAGGGTCTCGGGGCTGAAGGGTTTTTCCAGAAAATCGTAAGCGCCGTCGCGCATCGCTTCGACCGCCATCGGCACATCGCCGTGGCCGGTCAGCAGAATCACCGGCAAATCGGCATCCCGGCGCTGCACCTCGGCCAGCAGCTCAAGACCGCTGAGGCCCGGCATGCGCACATCGCTGACAATCACTCCGGCAAAATGCGCGGGCAGCGCCGCCAGGCATTCCTCGGCGCGGCTGAACAGCTGCACCTCGAACCCGGACAGGCTCAGCCATTGTTCGACGGCACTGCGAATGCTGCTTTCGTCATCGACCACCATCACCGCGTTGAGCATCAGATGTGCGCCTCCAGATCGATCGGCAAGGTCAGGCTGAACACCGCGCCGTTATCGCCATTCTCGGCGCACAGGCGCCCGCCGGATTCATGGACGATGGCAAAGGAAACCGCCAGCCCCAGACCCAACCCGTCACCCACAGGTTTGGTGGTGAAGAACGGATCGAACACCTGGCCCAGATGTTCTTCGGCGATGCCGCCGCCGTTGTCGATGACGTTCAGGCGCCACAGTTGCTCGTCGGCTTCCAGACGGATTTCCAGACGTTTGCACGGTTTGCCCTGCATCGCATCGAGGGCATTGCGCAGCAGATTGATCAACACCTGCTCCAGACGGATCGCATCGCCGCGCACCCATGCCGGACGGGTCAGGTGCAGCACCAGACTGACCTGTTCATCGCGCAGACGCGCATCGAGCAATTGCAGGGCCTGATCGACCACTGTCGCCAGGTCCAGCCGTTCGCGCAAGCCGCTGGGGCTCTTGCGGGCGAAGGTTTTCAGGTGGCCGGTGAGGGCGGCCATGCGCGTGAGCATTTCATCCACCGGTTTGAGCGCCTTGTAGGCGTCATCAACCCGGCCATGATCGAGCAGCAGACGCAGGGTCGCCAGTTGCATGCGCTGGGCGGTCAACGGCTGATTGATTTCGTGGGCCAGCGCGGCGGACATCTGCCCCAGTGCCGCCAGTTTCGCTGATTGCACCAGACCGTCCTGCGCCGTGCGCAAATCCCGGGTGCGTTCCTCGACCAGTTGCTCAAGCTCTTCGCGGCTGCGCTGGCGCATCTTCGCCAGACGCCAGCGCTGGTTGAGGAACAGCAACAGGAACACCAGCGCCAGCCACACTCCGGCGGCGGCGAGCCCGGCATTGCGCTGGTCTTCAAAGGACAGTTGCGGGCGGCGCAGCAGATGCAGGGTCCAGCCTTCGGCGGTCAGCGGGAGCGATTCCCACAGGTAATCCGCCGTGCCTTGCGGGCCTTCGACGCGGCGCAGATCACTGTTGTTATCGAAGCTGCGCAGCGCCAGATGTGTCAGCGGCACCAGCGACTGTTTGTCGTATTGGCGGGTAGTCTTGATCTCGCGGTAATCGGCCGGGCTCAGCGGGTGCAGCAGGCGATAGCGCCAGCCGGGCTGGTTGGCGATGAAGATGATGCCACGCGCATCGCTGACCAGCAGGGTGTCACTGCCCTGGCTCCATTCGCGTTCGAGTTCGGGGAATTCGAGCTTGACCACCATCGCCCCGAGGAACTCGCCGTTGTCGCCGAGCACCGCGCTGGACAGGAAATAACCGGGAATCCCGCTGGTCACGCCGACCGCGTAGAAACGCCCGGTGCCCTGGGTGCGGGTCTGACTGAAATAGGGGCGAAAGCCGTAGTTGTGACCGACGTAACTGCTGGGCAGACGCCAGTTGCTGGCGGCCACCGCGAGGCCGGTGCGGTCGAGCAGTTCAAGGGTCGAGGATTGGGCGGCGCCGTTGATCTTTTCCAGCTTCAGGTTGAGCGCTGCCTGCTGTTCGGCGCTCACGGGACCGGCCAGCGCCGCACGCAGCTGCGGGTCCAGTGCAAGCACGGCGGGCAGGGCGCGATAGCGGTCGATCAGGGTGTGCAGCGAGTTGGCATACAGCGCCAATTGCTGATTGGCCCGAGCCGCGTCTTCTTCCAGCGCCTGGCGCTCGGCGTGGCGGATCGCGAGCGTCGCGGCGAGCGCGGCGCCGGCGATGATCAGCAGGGTGTACAGCATCAGACGCAATGGGCGGGAAGTCGTGAGCATAGGGGTATCAGGCGCTGGACGGGCGAGCACGATAGCACGCACATGTACTGCTTGAGGTGCCGGGCGTGGCGACACGCGATCATGCAGCCCTGATCAGGTTCTGAGTCCGTCTCAGTTGCGCGATAGTGTGTCCCGTGGCGTCCGCCAGACTGGCCATCGAGTCTCCGGGAGCGCTGCCGAACACCTTATTCAGCGGTCGGTAAGTATGGATCGACTCGCGATTGGCGTTTGCGAAATGGTTCTGAAGCTCGCCGAGCGAGGCATTCAACACATTGACCATTCCGTCGATGTTAGCGTCCGCGTTGGCTTTTTTCTCCGGACTCAGTGGCTCTCCCGCCCCGGCGACTTCATGGAGTATCTCGAAAGTGCCCGCGATCGTGCTTAGAGCGGCACTGATCTCACTGGCAAAAGGTGTTTTGGTAATTTTCATGACAACGCTGGCAACGACAGGCCCCACTTCCTTGCCGCCCCGGAGCCAGCCTTTTCTGTTCATGGCAATCATGCCCTGGACGATGGCTCGGAACTTGTTCAGGACGTAAGAACCGTAGTTCATGGTCTTGTACTCGCCTTTTTTCACGATCCGGGCCGAGCTCAGCTTGCTCGACTTGAATTTGACCGAGGCGCTCAGGCCCATCCTTTCCGAGACAAAGTCCAATCCCATGCTTACCGATTTTTTGACGACGAATCCCAGGAAAATGCCCAGCGCTACGCCGACCGGTCCGGCGACACTGCCCATTACCGCGCCGACAGCACCCAGGCCGATACCCGCCCCATAGCTGAGTGTCTGATTACCGAGATGCGTGGCTGTACGAATGGCGGCAGACTTGCCATGCGCTTGCGCAGACTGGTGGTTGAGAATCTGTTGTTCGGCTTCCTGAGCCCTGCGTGTCGTGAGCTCGAGGATCTTTTTATGTCGGTCGACCGCCCGTGACAACGTCATATTGGCTTGATATTGGGCCTGTTTCGCCGCACTCGCAGCCTTTCTGGTATCGCGTTGTTCAGACGTTTCGATAGCCGGGAAGCTGAGCCAGGTCTGTCCGTCGGCATCGACACGGGCTATGGGGTTGTTACCTACGAACGCATACATATTCAATCCATCCACCGCATAGGCCGGATCGGCGCTGATCCAGCGTCCCAGCCACGGTGCGTAGTAGCGGGCGCCGTAGTAGTACAGGCTGGTGGCATCCATTTCCTTGCCTGAATAACGTACGGTTTTGTAACCGACCTCGATGGCGGAACGCTTGGTATAGAACGCTGTTACTCCGAACGGCCGATAGCCTTCCTCGCTGATCAACTGCGCCTGAGCATCCAGCTCCTTGACCGCCGACCCCAAGTGATCGGCCAAGGTGAATCGCAGCTGATCAGCGCCGATGTTCGCCGGATCTTTCTCCCAGTGCAGGCAGCGTGCGCCGCCGGGGCCGATGTCGAGGGTGATGACGTGCAGTTCTTCGCCATTGTCTTTGGTGCGGATTTCCAGTTCCGGCAGATAGCGCACTTCGTGGAAGTGGCTGACTTTCGTAGTGTGGGTCTCGTGGCGTTTGTAGATCCGTTTGCCCAGGCTGTAACCGTAACACTCTTCGTCGTTGGCGCTGCTGCCGTTGCGGTCGACCAGGGTGACTTTTTCCAGTTCACCGTGAAGGTTCCACTGCATGGGCTGGCCGGGTTGCAGGGCCAGCAGATTGCCGGCCGGGTCGAACAGCTTGGCGAATTCAGGTGGTGGATCACCGGGTTTCCAGCGCACGCCATGGTTGCTGGCGGGATCGATGCTCGTCTCGAAGGTATGGTTGGCACCGTCGCGCACATGGGTGGTCTTGACGAGATTGTCGCCAGGACCGTAATCGTAGGTTTCGATGAAATTGCGCCGGTCGTTGGGATCAGTCGGTTGTGGCCGGCCGGGGTTGTCCTTCGGTGGAGCATCGCTGTAACCGGTGGCGCGGATCAGTCGGTACAGCGAGTCGTAGCTGAATTCACGATGGCCATCGACCAACTGGTTGCGAAAAAACGTCGGGATGTAGGCGTGATCGAGAATGCGGGTGATGTTGCCCACCGCGTCGTATTCGTACTCGTAATCCTGAAGTTTTTCCCCAGACGACTTTTTCGCGTAATGGCGATGCAGGCGGCCATCGGCGGCGCGGTAGTTCCAGCGGCTGATGACGCTATTGCCGGCGTGTTGCTCGGTGATCTGTCCGTCGGCGTTGTATTGAGCACTGTTCAACACGGTGTGCCAGTTGAGCTGGCCGTTGGTCTGGAGCCGGGTGTGTATGAGCTGCCCGGCAACGTCATAAGTCGGTTGCTGCTTGTGGCCAGCGGCGTCGATCGTCTCCAGTACCGTGTTCAGCGGGCTGAAAGTGCGTCGGCTGACAAAGGCTTTGTCATCGTGAAAGGTGCGGGTTTCTCGCAGTGCCGGGCCGGTCAGTGCGTAGCTGTGAAACTTCAGCGAGCCCGACGCGTCTTCCAGCTCGATCATCTGTCCGCGCAGGTTGTGACCGGCATCCTCGGTGGCATCGGCGTAAGTCATCTTTTCTACGCCGGCCATCGCGTTTACATCGCGCCTCACCGCCCGCAATTGATCATCGTATGTTGTACGCCAGTGATTGCCTCGCGCATCCCAGCGCTGCTGTTCCTCTCCGGCAAGCCCTGGCAAGATCACACCAAGACCGGCATCGACGCTGTCGATCTTGAGAGGCTGATCACTCAAGCCGAATACATTCACGAGGTTGGGCACGGACAGCCGCGGGTCCTGCTGTTCGACCAGTCGCCCGGCGATGTCGTGGCGCAGGCGGGTGACGAGCGCTTCCACGGGGACGTCGGCGACCGTGCGCAGATAGGCGACCTGGCGCACGGGCAGGCCTCGTCCGTCATTCACGGTGAGCGAAGGGGTGTTTCGGTGGATTGAGCTATCTGCCGCCATTGTTCCACCAGTGGACTACTTTGTTGCTTGGAGCGCGATGGGATAAATTTATGCTCGCATACTGGCGGTACCGTTTGACGGTAGTGCGGGTTTCGTGAAGGCTGTTCAGTGCCTTTTCCCGATATTTTTTTATATCGGATCGACTGACCGCTCTGCTATCGGTTGCCCCCACTTTGCTGAGACCGATATCAATCAAGTAATCCAGATCGTTCGCATAAAATTGCCCGACGCCCATTTCGTTAAATATGGCCTCGGCGATGTCTGCCGCTTGAACAATCGATTTTTCGAGGTTGTCGAGTAACGAGTCATAGGCATCCAACTCTATCGCGGTCAATTGCTGTTCGGCCTTGGTTGCGTCCTTGGCTACGCGCATGAGTTCGAAAATTTCTGATACCCCAGGCAATATCGCACCGCCTCCGGAGTCTCGAACGATGCTGAACAAAGTCCTGATATTCTCCGACCGTTCTTCCCACGTTCCCGGATTGACTGTGAATCTATCAAGTGGTCCGGGAGACGTTCCGCTGCTTTGATCCCGGATAGAGCCAGGTTCCAGATTCGCATGCCTTGGCAAAATCGGTGCGTTCATCTTGAGTGGGGCCATTATTTTTTCGTAAGCCCCAACGGCGCTGTCAGCCGTGAAGTTTCCCAATGACAGCCCTTGCAGTTCGCCAGGAATTGTACTTTCTTTGAACGCATGACCGGTTACTGCCCAGGCAGAGAAGAAACCAACGGTAGCCCGGCCAGCGAGAGAAATGAAGTTTTTGAGTACCTTCAATCGAAACTTTGCCGGCGAAGTCAGATCGCCAAACTGTTGGTTTACCTCGTCCAGGTTCTGTTGCGCAGTGGATAAATAAGCTACTTGGTCATTGATCATCTGACGTTGCTCTGAGGGTTTTCTTTGGGTGCCACCGTTATCGAAATAAGTGATCGGATTGTTCCCGACAAACGCATACCGGTTCAGCCCGTCGTTATCTCCCGCAGGATCGCTGCTGATCCAGCGACACAACCACGGCGCGTAATACCGTGCTCCATAGTCGTACAGACCGGCGATATTCATTTCCTTGCCCGAGTAGCGGATGAACTTGTAATCCACCTCAATCTGCGAACGTGCCGCCAGCGTAGCCATAGCACCGTAGGGGGTGTAGGTCTCCTTGCTGATCATCTGCGCTGAATCATCCAGCTCCATCACAGACGAGCTCAATGAGTCTGTCAGGGAGTAGCGCAGCTGATTGTTGGTGATGCCCACCGGCTGTTTGTCCACCCAGTGCAGACACGTAACGTGTCCGACGCCGGTCGCAACGGTGATGAGATGCAGGAGTTCGCCGTTTTCCTTGCTGCGGACCTGCAGGTTCTGCAAGTAGCGAACGTCCACGAAGTGGCTGACTGTGCCGCTGTAGGTTTCCAGCCGTTTGTGCACGCACACGCCCTGGCTGTATCGATATTGCTCGGTGTCTGGCGGTCCGCTGGCGTGTTCGACCAGGGTTACCGATTGCACCTGATTGCGGCTGTTCCACTGGATTGGCTGGCCCCGCTGCAGGGCTTTCAGGTTGCCGGCGGAATCGAACTCGACGTCGAAGTCCGGAATCCGATCGCCTTCTTCCCATCGCACCGCGCGATTGCTGCCAGGGTCGACGAACATCTGGCGATGGTAGGTGTTGCCGTCGCGGACATGGGTCACGC
This sequence comes from Pseudomonas sp. IT-P2, assembly GCF_949767575.1. Taxonomy (NCBI): domain Bacteria; kingdom Pseudomonadati; phylum Pseudomonadota; class Gammaproteobacteria; order Pseudomonadales; family Pseudomonadaceae; genus Pseudomonas; species Pseudomonas sp. IT-P2. The sequence continues at coordinate 224,655 of NZ_CATKQA010000022.1, forward strand.
AGGTCAGGTTTCCGCCTTTGTCCACGTCATAGGTCTGGACATAATTGCGCCGGTCATTGGGATCTGTTGGCTGCGGCAGGCCCGGATTGTCCCTGGGCGGCGCATCGTCATGGCCGGTGGCACGGATCAGACGTGACAGGGAGTCATAATCGAACTCGCTAACGCCGTCGACCCGCTGGTTGCGGAAGTAGGTCGGTGTGTAGGTGTGGTCACGAATGACGGTGATGTTGCCAATCCGGTCGTGACGGTACTCGTCATCCTTGAGAGTCTGCCCCGAAGCTTTTTGCGCGTAGTGCCGACATAGCCGTCCGTTGGCATCGTTGTAAATCCAGTGGCTGGTGACGCCGTTTGCGCTTTGTTGCTCGATGACCTTGCCTTCGGCGTTGTATTGCATGTCATTCAATATGGGCTGCCAGGCTTGCCCGCTGATTTGCAGTTTCACTTTGGTGAGCTGTCCGGCCGCATCGTATGTCGATTGTTGCCGGTGACCACCTGCATCGATGCTCTCGAGCAATGCACCGAGCGGGCTGAACAGCAGCCCGCTGGTGAACGTCCGGGCATCCTCGAAGGTGCGGGTTTCGCTCAATAGCTGGCCGGTCAGTGCGTAGCTTCTGAATTCGACCGTGCCGGCCGGATCTTTCTGCTCGATCAAGTTTCCGCGCAGGTTGTATCGGGGATCGGCAGTCGCGGCGGCATAGCTGTTTTTTTCGATATCCGCTGCGCCATTCTCTTCAAGACTGACCAGACGCAGCTGTGGATCATGACTCATGCGTCGATGATTGCCACGGGCGTCCCAGGTCTGCCGGGGTTCCCCGGCCAGTCCCGGCAGCGTGATGTTCACACCGGCATCGACGTTGATCGTGTTCAACGCCTGCCCGTTCAGTGCAAACACGGTCCGGGTATTGGGCGTGGGCAGGCGCGGGTCGCGTTGCGCCACCGCGCGGCCGGCCACGTCATGCTGTTGGCGGGTGACAAGCGCCTGAACGGGGCCGTCCGCGACCTTGCGCAGGTATTCGACCTGTCTGATGACCTCGCCGCGCGGGCCGATGACAGCCACCGACGGTGTGTTCCGGTGCACGCTGGCGTTCATGGCTTGACCTTCTTCGCCGGTTTGGCAGGCTTCGCAGGCTTGGCCGGTGGCGGTTCTTCCGTGTCGTTGAAGTCATAGCTGAGCGTGAACCACGGGTGCAGGATGTCGAACGCCAGATGGCCCAGCGCATTGATCGTCTGGATCGGCCGGCCCAAGGCGTCGTAGAACATCCGGTCGTGGTAACCGTGCTCGCGCATTGAGCTGTCATTGATGTAGCTATGGGTATCGAGGAAATAGGCGCGATAGACGCGGATGGTTTCGCCTTTGTGGTTGTATTCCACCCGCCCGCTGACTCGCCAGCGCGGATCGGCCGGTGCCGTGCGCGGCTGGCCACGGTCCAGCGCAAGGCTCTTTCCGGGCGTGGCCACAAACGCATCGCCCGGCGGGACGAGTTGTTTGCTTTGCAGCGGGCGGCCGAAGCCGTCGATGTAAGCGATGACCATCTGAATCAATTGCAGCAGATCGGTGTGGTAACGGTCGGCAACCAGGCTGAGGCTGTGTACCGGCTGCCGTGGGCCCGTGCGGATGATTCCGAGCAGGGTCTGTTCGCTGGCCGTGCGTTGTTTTCGCTGGTTCAGCCAGCGCAGGGCCGAGGCGCGGATATGTCCATCGGGCAGAATCAGCCCCTTGGCGATCCATTCCTTTCTTTTGCGCGGCAGCGTTCCGGGCGGCAGCACTGGCATCCAGCTGAACAGGTCGGTGCGCACCACGCTAGCAGCGCACTTCAGCACTTCCTCAGGGTTGGCAAGCGCATATTCGACACTCAGATTCTTCTGTTCGGGGTACTCGGCCAGTGGCTTGAAGCCGGCCGGTTTGCCGTCTTCGGTGCCATGAAAACTGTGCACCATGGGCTGGCCACCCGGCTCATAAAGCACTTCCTGGATGTTGTCGTTGGCGTCCGTGATGCTCAGGGGCTGGAGCGTGTGAGGGTCATGAACGATCGTCGTCGTGCAGCCATCCGGGAGGGTAATGGCAATGGTGAAGAGGTGATAGTCGTCCCAGGTGATGTGCGTCTCGCCATGGCTGGCGGTTTGTTGCACAGCGGTGACGTGGTGGAAACCCGTGGCATCGGTGTAAGTGAAGAATCCGCTTTCGGCCGACCACAGGTTTTTCAGTTTGTCCTCTTCCGAATCTTCTGGGAAAAACAGATTCATCGGCTCATAGCCGATCTTGCGCAGCTCATCCCGAATGACAATCGGGGTATCGGCGTAGGCCTCCAGCGCCTTCTTGTCGAACACGGCCTGTTTCGTCGGTCCTGCCAACGGTGGGTAAAGCATCTCGCCGGCGGCCTTCAGATAGGAATGTTGCGACAGCGAGGTCAGTTCGCGTTCGGCTTTCCACTTGGCGCTGTCTTTATGCCGATCGAAATTTTCGAAACTGATGTCCGCTGCGCGCAAACCGTCCGGCAGATCGCCTTTGGGCAGCTTCATCGCATTACCGCGCTGGCGGCTGGGCAAGCCGAGCAGCCAGTGGCCGTCAGTGATCAGGTTGATGTATTCGGCAAGTGTCTCTCTCAGATAAAAAAATTCCTGTTGCTCATCATGGCTGTCCATCCAGGCGAGCTGTTGATCCTCCTGCTCGAAGGGCGGAGGGTCATTTTTCGTGCGGCGGCGTGCACAGGCCACTGTGAAACCGTGAGTCAGTCGACCGTACTTGTCCCATGCCATGTTGACCACGTGCTGGCAGGTCGGGTCGTTCATGACGCGTTCGTATTGATGGCTGCGGGTTTCCTGCTCGAGCACCTGCAGGCAGGCCGGTTTGCCCACGATTTGCCGAACCCGGTAGCGACACTCGGTCAGGGAAAACAATCGGACGGGCGGGGAGTCATCAGCCTGGGACACTTCGCTGCGCAGCAGTTGTCCGCTGAGGGCACGAGCGATTTCATTTTCTTCGACGGGGTAGGGCTTGCGAATTACGTCAGTGCCTTTTACCGCGTTTAAACGCGAATACACGGTGGCACCCAAGGGGGTGGCCTCTGTATCCAGCTCACAGATGTTCCTGAGTATCGGGTTGATGCATTGGCCGGTATGAAACCAGTGCGTCACGCGCGTCGGCGCCGTATGGCCACTTTCGGCCTTGCCCGGTTCGAGTTCGCTGTCGATCTGACAGACCCGGCCGAAGCCGCGAAACTCGCGTTCGATACCGTCGTAGTAACCCTCGAAGTATTCAAAAAACTGGCTCAGTAGATTGCCGGTGATTTCATCCAGTTGTTGCAGGCACTGGAGCACCATCTGCGGAAACGGCAGCCGACACACCGGTTTTCTGCATGCCTCCAGCTCCGACTGTTTTTCATCCAGCCAGAATTGCGCACTGCTGCGGTGTTTGAGCGTGGCGCTGTAGCCCATGTTGTTGTTGCAGCCGGTAAGCAGGTACGGCCGTTCGCTGGTGAAGTGATACACAAAGTGCTGCGGTTTCATGTGCGGCACGGTCAACAGCAGGCTGGCGCAGCCAATGCCTTGCAGGTCGGCGAAAGTCACCTGGCAGTGGTTGTCGTAGCGCACGCCTCGGGGCCATGGAACGCACACTGACGTCGAAGCCAGACCATTGCCGCCATGGTTGAACCAGATTTCGAAGTGGTCCGAGCACAGGTAAATGAGGGCCGGGGCACCGGAACCGTCCAGATCGGCGATGCGAACCCGGTCGGCATTGAATTCGCCGTAGTCGAACTTCAAACCGCTCAGCTTGAACCCCTCTGCAAACCGACCATGACCCAGGCTGATCCAGCAACGGATTTCATCATGGCGGATCCGGCACAGTTCCATGCCGCTGGCGCCCATCCCGCTGAACGACACCAATTCGTTACGGGCGTCGCTGAACAGCGGCAATCTGTCCGGGGTATGGGGCATATTCTGGCCGTGTGCAAAGCCTTTTTCCCGCAGGTTGGCATAAACCCGGACGCTGTTCGGGCCTATCAGTGCGAGGTCGTCCAGACCGGCGCCGCTCAAGTCGCCCATCTGTGCCAGTTGATGGAAAAACTCCACGGGGAACTGGCTGAACGGTTTGAACAACGACCAGGTGCCGTCCGGACCAAGCGTGTAATACCCACTGCCGCCGGGATGGGCGACGACCCAGTCCAGATGGCCATCACCCGTGAGGTCGGTGAGGATCTGCACCAGCGGTTTGTTGCTGTCGGCGTTCGGAATCAGCGGCAGCAGGGTCCAGGGGCCGTAGACGATTTCGTCCGTGCCGGGAGTGCCACGCAGGGGTTCGCGGTAGTACCAGGCGTTGTCGTATTGGCAGAGAAAACCGGGCAGGCCTTCGCCGTAAAGATCGACGCAATGGTAAGGCTGACCGTCATTGAGGCCTGGCATGTGGTCGAGTGCCAGAAAGGCCTGGGGGAACGTGTTGAGTTCGAATGCGTTGTAGCAGTACTCGATTGGAGGGGAGTGTTTGACGCGGCCCTTATCGTCGTAACTCATGTAATGCGCCGCTGCCAGGTGGTTGTATCGATGCGATGTCGGTTTATGTTCCAGCAATAGACGATTGACCAGCACCCGCTTGGAGCCAATGTTGTTGAACAACAGAGTTTGCTTGCACAGGCGCCGGGTGCCGACTGGAAAACCGTAGCGATGCATGCGAAACGGATCACTGCGCAGCGGCCATTTTTTTCCGTCTGGTTCGTCAAACGGTGGTACGTCATCCAGTTCGACGGAACGTTCGCCATAGTCAATGATCAGGTGAAAAAACCAATCCAGAGTCTCTGGTTTTTCATGTTTGAGGCACAACAGTTCGTCACTGGCGGTCTTGTTGCCATAACAGACCTGACACAGGTAACGCTGGGCCGAATAGTCGAATCGCGGATCAGGGTCTTTATCGTCAGGCTTGTACTTGTAAAAGATGTGCTCACCCAGGGCATTCATGATTTCCACCAGTAACCACACGGCAATGTGGGTCGGGGCGTCAGGATCGTGAATGCACGAATCCAGAGTGTTGCCGTAGCAGTGCTGTGAGCCGTCGGCGTGCAGGACTATCCAGAAGGCGTGGCCGTCGTCACCGGTCCAGAGCTCGTAGCGGGCGAAGGTACTTTCCAGACGAGGGATATAGCGCACCACCGAAAACTTTCTGGCCTGCCGGCCTTTGCCGCGTGTACGGCGGGTCGACTTGATCTTGCCGCGCGTCGTCCGTTCGGGCTGCAGGTCGGTGCCGTCAGCATGCATGACGTCGCCGTCCGTATATTCAGGTACGCCCTTGCTGGTCTTGTGCGAGATGACTGCATACGGCAGATCCCAGCCAAGTCCGTACGTGCTGTTGCCCCCATTGCCGTCATAAACCAGTTGCAACTCGGGAACCAGCGTGCGGCCGGGGGCAGACAGTGATGGCAGCGGCAAGGTGTGAGAGCGCTGCCCGGTCTCACCCATCTCACTCCAACTGCGCCCATTCGTTGCAATGGACGCTGTCTTGGCGATGGACGGAGGAGTGACGAGCGCATCTGCATCAAGGGCCATGGCACCGCAACCTGTAAACGTCGAGGTTCCACGCTAACAGAGGGCATAGGGCGTGACACCTGTCAGATCTGACAGGTGCCGACTGACGGCAGGCGAAAAAAAACCGGGCGGTCATCGCTGACCGCCCGGTTTTTTACAAGCAGATGAAGCGCTTACTGCACTTCCACCGCCAGGCTTTCGCTGATCTTCTGTTGCCAGATCGCAGGACCGGTGATGTGTACCGATTCACCTTTGCTGTCCACCGCTACGGTGACCGGCATGTCCTTGACCTCGAACTCGTAGATCGCTTCCATGCCCAGCTCGGCGAACGCCAGAACCTTGGACTTCTTGATCGCCTGCGCCACCAGGTAAGCGGCACCGCCGACGGCCATCAGGTACACAGCCTTGTTGTCCTTGATCGCGTCGATCGCGGTAGGGCCGCGCTCGGACTTGCCGATCATGCCCAACAGGCCGGTCTGCTCGAGGATCTGACGGGTGAACTTGTCCATCCGCGTGGCGGTGGTCGGGCCCGCCGGGCCAACCACTTCGTCACCGACCGGATCAACCGGGCCGACGTAGTAGATGAAGCGACCTTTCAGATCAACCGGCAGGGTTTCGCCCTTGTTCAGCATCTCGACCATGCGCTTGTGCGCGGCGTCGCGACCGGTGAGCATCTTGCCGTTGAGCAGGACGGTTTCGCCCGGCTTCCAGCTCTGCACGTCTTCCGGGGTCAGAGTGTCGAGGTTGACGCGACGGGCCGACGGGCCGGCTTCCCAGACGATTTCCGGGTAGGCGTCCAGCGGTGGCGCTTCCAGCGAGGCCGGGCCGGAACCGTCGAGCACGAAGTGCGCGTGACGGGTGGCGGCGCAGTTCGGGATCATGCACACCGGCAAGGAGGCGGCGTGGGTCGGGTAATCCATGATCTTCACGTCGAGCACGGTGGTCAGGCCACCGAGACCCTGGGCGCCGATGCCCAGCTGGTTGACCTTCTCGAACAGCTCCAGACGCATTTCTTCGATGCGGTTCTGCGGGCCACGGGCTTTGAGCTCGTGAATGTCGATGGATTCCATCAACACTTCTTTCGCCATGACGGCGGCTTTCTCGGCGGTGCCGCCGATGCCGATGCCCAGCATGCCCGGCGGGCACCAGCCGGCGCCCATGGTCGGAACGGTCTTGAGTACCCAGTCGACGATCGAGTCGGACGGGTTGAGCATGGCCATTTTCGACTTGTTCTCGGAACCGCCGCCCTTGGCCGCCACGTCCACTTCCACGGTGTTACCCGGAACGATGGAGTAGTGGATGACCGCCGGGGTGTTGTCCTTGGTGTTCTTGCGCGCACCGGCCGGGTCGGCCAGGATCGAAGCACGCAGGACGTTTTCCGGCAGGTTGTAGGCGCGGCGCACGCCTTCGTTGATCATGTCGTCCAGGCTCATGGTCGCGCCATCCCAACGCACGTCCATGCCCACCCGCACGAACACGGTCACGATGCCGGTGTCCTGGCAGATCGGCCGGTGGCCGGTGGCGCACATGCGCGAGTTGATCAGGATCTGCGCCATCGAGTCACGGGCCGCTGGCGATTCTTCGCGCAGGTAGGCTTCGTGCATCGCCTGGATGAAGTCCACGGGGTGGTAATAGGAAATGAACTGCAGGGCGTCGGCAACGCTCTGAATCAGGTCGTCTTGCTTGATCACGGTCATGAGTCGCGCTCCTCTAAAAGACGGGAACATTCTTTAAGGGCAGCTGAAAGTCGCGAGCTTCGAGCGGCAAGCTGAAGCAGTGTGTACTGCTTTGAACTTGCCGCTCGAAGCTCGGAGCTCGAAGCTGCCCTTCAGGGTCGGCACGCCGGGGCTGCTGGCGCGACGCTAAAAAGGCGCGGCAGTATACCGCGCCTCGGTGGCGGGCACATCTGCCGGGAGTTATTCGTTGGTCGCATGGCTGCAGGTTTTTGACGCCAAATACCCGGCCCGAAAATCAATGGTCATTTATCGACTACGCCACTAAAGTGGCAGCCGGTCTGTGGAGTAGGACACTCGGTCAGCCTCTTATCGCACGGTGAGTCAACGATTGACCCATAACGCCATTCAACGTCTTTTGCTCAAACGCTTCGCCCTCGCTGCAGCCACCTATGGATTGGCTTTGCTGCTGCTGTGGCTGGCGTATTTCACCGGTCACTACAACGACTCGCTGGCCGGTGTCGCCGTCGGCAGTGCGCTGGTGGTGATCAGCCAGGCGATCCTGTTCGCCCTGTTCTTTTCCGGCTGCAACCTGCGCTTTTCCGACCCTAGCCTGACCGAAGCACAAGTGCTGCTGGGCCTTGGCTGGCAGACGTGGCTGATTGCTCATCTGGAAGAAGCCCGGGGCGAGTTTCTGGTGTTCTATGTGCTGGTCCTGCTGTTCGGCCTGTTCCATCTGTCACAGCGGGCGTTCGTGCGCTGCGCCATGCTGGTGTTCTTCAGCTTCTGCGCCATCACACTGTGGGACGGTTACCACTTGCGGCTGCACGATCCGGCGCTGTCCGCGTTGCAGGCGTGCATTCTGCTGATCGTGCTGGCCTGGCTGGTGATCTACGCGCGCTTCGTCCAGACCTCCCGGCAACGCATGCGCCAGCGGCGGTTTGCCTTGCAGGCGCATCAGGACACTCTGCGCGGGATGATGCGCCAGCTCGAAGACCTGGTGGCCACCGACGAACTGACCGGGCTGTTCAATCGCCGGCATTTCCTGCGCCTGGCCACCCGCGAGCTGAATGCGATGGAGGCCGACGTGGTGCACGGACTGGCGCTGATCGACCTCGACCACTTCAAACGCATCAATGACATTCACGGCCACGCCGCTGGCGATCAGGTATTGCAGGCTTTCGCCGGCGTCGCCGGGGCCTGTCTGCGCGACGGCGACGTGCTGGCGCGTTATGGTGGTGAAGAGTTCGTGGTGCTGCTGCCCGATTGCAACGCCGAGCGCCTGACCGCCTGTTGCGAACGCCTGCGCATCGCCTTCACCGACGTTGAACTGGTGGGCCTGAATGTGAAAAACCTGAGTCTGTCTGCCGGCATGACCCTGCTGGAACTGGGCGATGATCTGGACGAGGCCTTGCAGCGTGCCGATCAGGCGCTGTACCGGGCCAAGCGCGACGGCCGCAATCGCTGCGCGGCGGCGTGGGAGAACGTCGATGCCTGAACTGCGGGTCGGTGATCGACAGTGGTCGGTGGCGGCGGGCAGCAACCTGCTTGATGCCCTCAATCAGAACGGCGTGGCGGTGCCTTATAGCTGTCGCGCCGGCAGTTGCCATGCGTGTCTGGTGCAATGCGTGCAAGGCTTGCCTGCTGACAGTCGCCCCGATGCCCTGAGCGCCGAACAGCGTGATCAGGGCTGGCGGTTGGCCTGTCAGTGCCAGGTGATTGAGGATTTGCAGGTGCATACTTTCGATCCCGTCACCGATGGTCGCCCGGCCACGGTCGAAGCGCTGGACTGGCTCGGCGACAGTGTGTTGCGTCTGCGCCTGACACCCCAGCGGCCGTTGCGCTACAGCGCCGGTCAGCATCTGGTGCTGTGGGCCGGCCACGTTGCGCGGCCGTATTCGCTGGCGAGCCTGCCGGAAGAAGACCGTTTTCTTGAATTCCATCTCGATTGCCGCCAGCCCGGCGAATTCAGCGATGCCGCGCGACGCTTGCAGATCGGCGACCCGATCCGTCTCGGTGAACTGCGTGGCGGCGCCTTGCATTACGACCCGGACTGGCACGACCGGCCGCTGTGGCTGCTGGCTGCCGGCACCGGGCTCGGCCCGTTGTTCGGCGTGTTGCGCGAAGCCTTGCGGCACGATCATCGGGGCGCCATTCGCGTCATTCACCTGGCCCATGATGCCGAAGGGCATTACCTGGCCAAACCCCTTGAGGCACTGGCCGCACAGCGGGACAACCTCAGCGTCGAAGGGTGGACGGCGGCCGAGTTGCCGGCCGCTTTGGCGCAACTGCGCCTTGTCTCCCGGCAAACCCTGGCCTTAGTCTGCGGCTCGACGGCCAGCGTCGACGCGTTTGCCAAGCGTCTGTTCCTGGCCGGACTGCCGCGCAATCAACTGCTGGCCGATGTCTTCCTGAGCCGTGGTTGAACGCTGATTCTTCAGACGCGAGACACACCATGACCGACGCCATCCTGCTGCACCGCGAACGCGGTTTGCTGACCCTGCGCCTCAACCGCCCGGACAAGAAAAACGCCCTGACCCGCGCCATGTACAGCCAGTTGGCCGACGCGCTGAAACAGGCTGACAGCGACCCCGAAATCAACGCCGTGCTGATTACCGGCAGCGCCGAGTGTTTCACCGCCGGCAATGACATCGCCGACTTCATCCAGCAACCGCCGAGCGACCTCGACAGCCCGGTGTTTCACTTCATGCTCAATTTGCTGGAGTGCCGCAAACCGGTAGTCGCCGCCGTGGCCGGGGCGGCGGTGGGGATTGGCACGACGCTGTTGCTGCATTGCGATCTGGTGTACGTGGCGCGGGATGCGCGGCTGCGTATGCCGTTCGTCAATCTCGGTTTGTGCCCGGAGTTCGGTTCCAGCCTGATCCTGCCGCGTTTGCTCGGGCAGGCCAAAGCGTCGGAGTTGCTGCTGCTCGGTGAGGGCTTTACCGGTGAGCAGGCGGCGCAATGGGGGATCGCAACCGAGGCGCTGGGCAGTGGCGAAGCCGCGTTGGCCAAGGCGCGGGAGATGGCGTTGCGGTTTGACGAGTTGCCGGCTGAAGCGGTGCGCATCAGCAAGCAGCTGATGCGCGCGCCGGATCGCGAATTGATTCGCAAGGTGATCGAGGAGGAGGGCGCACTGTTCACCCAGCGGCTGCGCTCGCCGGAGGCGTTGGCGGCGTTGACCGGGTTCATCAAACGCCATTGAGATATCCGCCGACCGCTCCGCGCATCGAACGCGGCCACACTGCGCGCACGGACCGCCGCCGCACTCCGCGCACCGATCGTTCCCACGCTCCGCGCACCGATCGTTCCCACGCTCCGCGTGGGAATGCAGTCCGGGACGCTCCGCGTCCCATGCCGAAGCGGACGCGGAGCGTCCATTGAGGCATTCCCACGCAGAGCGTGGGAACGATCAACAACGATCAGTCTGAAATGAAAAAGCCCCGCCATTCACATGGCGGGGCTTTTCGTTTTCAGCAGCCGGTCACTCAGACCTGCGGGTCGCCCACGTGCAGGATCTTCATGCCATTGGTGCCGCCGGTGGTGTGGTAGCTGTCGCCCTTGGTCAGGATGACCCAGTCGCCTTTCTCCACTACGCCGCGCTTGACCAGTTCGTCGATGGCCTTCTGGCTGACTTCGTGCGGTTCCAGCGAAGCCGGGTCGAACGGTACGGTGTACACGCCACGGAACATTGCTGCGCGAGCCTGGGCTTCACGGTGCGGGGTGAAGCAGTAGATCGGCACCGAGGAGCGGATACGCGACATGATCAGCGGGGTGTAGCCGCTTTCGGTCAGCGCGATGATCGCCTTGACGCCCGGGAAGTGGTTGGCGGTGTACATGGTCGCCAGCGCGATGCTCTCGTCGCAGCGCTCGAATTCCTTGCCGATGCGGTGGCTGGAAGTTTTGCTGGTCGGGTGCTTTTCAGCGCCGACGCAGATGCGCGCCATCGCCTGCACGGCTTCCAGCGGATAAGCGCCGGCAGCGGATTCGGCAGACAGCATCACGGCGTCGGTGTAGTCGAGCACGGCGTTGGCCACGTCGGATACTTCGGCGCGGGTCGGCATCGGGTTCTGGATCATCGACTCCATCATCTGGGTCGCCACGATCACCGCCTTGTTGTGGCGGCGTGCGTGCAGAATGATTTTCTTCTGGATGCCCACCAGTTCAGCGTCGCCGATTTCCACACCCAGGTCACCACGGGCAACCATCACAGCGTCGGAAGCCTTGATCAGACCGTCGAGGGTTTCGTCGTCGGCCACGGCTTCGGCGCGTTCGATCTTCGCCACCAGCCAGGCGGTGCCGCCGGCTTCGTCGCGCAGTTGACGGGCGTAGTTCATGTCGGCAGCGTCACGCGGGAAGGACACGGCGAGGTAGTCGACTTCCATTTCAGCGGCGAGCTTGATGTCGGCCTTGTCTTTTTCAGTCAGGGCCGGAGCGGTCAGGCCACCACCGCGACGGTTGATGCCTTTGTGGTCGGACAGCGGGCCGCCGATGGTCACGACGCAGTTCAGCTCGGTCGCGGTGGCGGTTTCAACGCGCATGACCACGCGGCCGTCGTCGAGCAGCAGCTCGTCGCCCACGCCGCAGTCCTTGACCAGGTCCGGGTAGTCGATGCCGACCACTTGCTGGTTGCCTTCGGTCAGCGGATGGCTGGTGGAGAAGGTGAACTGGTCACCGATCTTCAGCTCGATGCGCTTGTTGGCGAATTTGGCGATACGGATTTTCGGGCCTTGCAGGTCACCCAGCAGGGCGACGAAGCGGCCGTGCTTGGCAGCGAGGTCACGCACCAGCTTCGCGCGAGCCTTGTGCTCGTCGGGGGTGCCGTGGGAGAAGTTCAGACGGGCGACGTCCAGGCCAGCCAGAATCAGCTGTTCGAGAACTTCCGGCGAGTTACTGGCCGGGCCAAGGGTAGCGACGATTTTGGTACGACGGACGGACATGCAAAGACTCCTCAGGTTCAAGCGCCAGCGAAGGCTACTATGCTCGAAGGGTGTAGTCATTGTTCGTTTGCACTACTTATTGGTTTCTTTATTGAAACGAACATTTTTGAACATTCGGCCGGCGTAGGCCTACCGCTCGTCGAGACTGTTATTTCTAACAGGTGGCGTGCATTTTTCGGATCGATATAAGAAGACCGAACTCGTCAATGGTTGACGAGCCCATGAGGTGATGGATATGAGCGCAGCCAACAGTTCACCGGTAACACCGGTGGTAGATGTTCCGCAAGATGGCAGCAAAACGGGGCTCTTCGTTAGATTCGAAGGCACGGGAACTCCTGGAAACTCTGTGCGTGTTTACAGCACGAAGGATTCCTTGAATCCATTATTTTCACAGGTAGTCAGCCCGTTGGGTTCGTGGCTGAACCATCAGGACTTTTCCTCATTGAGTTTTTATGCGGTCGAAGTGTCAGCTGACGGAAAGGATATTTCGCCTCCCTCACCCATCGTGAACATCTCGCTGACGTAAATCTCGTTGAGCACCCAACATGGCGCCGAGCCTCAGCCCTCGGCGACCATTACACTGCAATGGTGATTGAAGATTTTGTGCAAGGGGTCGATACAGAGCACAAGACAGGAGAACCCCCATGCGATTCGTGCCCATTGCCGCCCTTGCCCTCAGCGTCCTCGCCGCTTCGGGCTGCACCCGTTGGTCGATGAACCATCATTTGAACAACGCCTACAGCGCCTATGACCGGGGCAATTGCGAGCAGGTGATGCTTGAACTGTCCAAGGTCGAACGCGCCAGCCGCGCCCGCCCTTATGTGTGGCCGGAAGTGTCGATGATGCGCGGCCAGTGCCTCGAGCGGCAGAAAATGTTCGTCGATGCGGCGCAGACCTATCAGTTCATCATCGCCTCGTACCCTGACAGCGAATACGCCTACCGCGCCCGCGCACGTCTGGAAACCCTGCAGAGCCTGGGTCACTACCCGACTCGCAGTGCCGCCGCCGTGGTGCGTCCAACCCGGTTCTGATGGCGGTCGTCATACAAAGTCTGGCTGGTTGTACAAGGTGAGCTATAGTCCAAGGACACCGGTTTAGAGCCAGAACTCCAGATCGGCGCAACACCTGCGACTGGCATGTGAAGTACGTGGCAAGCGCCACACCGGGAGCGGGGAGAGCGGGCCTGAAGATCAGGTTCGTTCCGAAGCACAATGCGGCCCGGGCATCGGGCCATGCATGGCGATACGTTCATGTTTACCGACCGTCGAATCGAACGGCACCAGCTGCCGTATTTTCTGCGAGTGTTCAACAGCGTCACCGATAAACCCGTCGGGTTTCTGGGCAACGTCTCTGAAGACGGTTTGATGCTTATCAGCCAGTTGCCGATGATGATCGGTGCGGAATTCAATCTGCGCCTGAAAATTCCCCTGGGGGAGGGCCGCCAGCAGGTCATCGACCTGACGGCGTGCTGTCTGTGGTGCCACGAAGACGCGACCCCTCAGCATTACGACGCCGGCTTCAGCCTGTACCGCACGCCGCCCGAGTATGGGCAACTGGTCGAAGCGTTGAAGCAGTACTTCAGCTTTCAGCCGCTGCCGGCCTCGGCCTGACTCGAAACCTTCAAAAACATCGTCGGAACGCCGCCCGGAGCAAGCCCGCTCCCACAGTTCCTGCGGCAGTCACAATTTTTTGTGAATGACACGAAACCCTGTGGGAGCGGGCTTGCCCGCGAAGGCGCCAGTACTGACACCGTCTATTTGACGGCTGGCTAGCCGATAGCAATCGCCCGCTCGTTATCCAGCGTCCTCTCCGCCAGCAGCAATCCCATCTCGCTCAACTGATAGATCGCCATCGCCAGGTGCCGCGGCTTGTCGTCCAGGCTGTCCGCCAGATCCAGCAGCAGGATGCTGACCGAGGAAAAGGTCTCGTAGGTCTGGATGGCAATCGCTTCGGGGTTGATCTCGGGATCGACCTTGAACATCTGCATGCCGCGATCGACGGAGTTGCGTGGTTTTTCAGGTTTGGGATTGAGGTAGAAGTCGAGAGCCTTGTGGGCGGCGTCGTGGAGTTTTTTCGAGTCGTTGGAGGTGTAGGGGGAGACCGGGTCGGATTGATCGGTCGGGTCCTTTGGATCGGTGTCCAGCGGTGGATTTGGAGTTGCTTTGAACATGCCTAACTTCCTTTTAAGTTGGGCCGCCACCTCGTCGCGACTAAACGAGGGGGTGGCAGCTGTAAGCAGGTTAGTCGACCGGGGAAGTAAGGCTTTTTCCGGCGCGTCCGAGGACGCCCTGCTCACAGCCACCATCGAGTGCGGGGATAGGGAGTACCCGACTTTATGGCGCGTTTGCAAACCTTACCTTACCCCGGGCGACTAAACCCGGCCGCTGATTGGCAGCGACGGGAGTCAAGTTACGGGGCAACGCCAAGGCGCACAAGCCGGCGGATTCTGAGGGATTTGTAGGCAATGGCACAAGGTGTCGTAGCCCGCTGTTACGACTTGCAGGACGCTGCCGGACCGGGTTGTGGGAAGAGTTACCGTTTGTCGGGACTGTCAGATCTGTCAGGTGTGGGAGTACAAAAAGTTGCCATTAATGAGTGAGCCAATTTTTCGCATGCACCGGCACCTTCCTGAACCGTGTTGGAGAAGATCATGGATACCGACGACGAAAAAGATGTTCCTGACAGCGGGGTGGAACCAAAGAGCAAGGACGACGATGATTTCGAATCCTCGGGACCCGATGAAAACCGACTGTTTGTCGCCAAAACGTTGAGGGCCGAGAAGTCAGGACTCTGGGCAGAGCTTAAAGTCGAATATTTTTGGAATGCCAATGGCACCTCGTTTGATTGCCGAGCAAAACAATATCGTGCCAAGAACGGCGGTACTAGCGGCAGGCTTTGGTTTTCTCTCTACCAGAGCCCTCCAGGATCGACTGAAGGTTACTCAACGAATCAGAATGCTTCACAGAATGGCAGCTGGATGAATTTGAACTTGGGAGCCGATATACCCATTAGCACACGGAAAGCGCGAATAGGTTTTACTTTTACTTATCGGGATACATCGTCCGGGATTGAAATTCCAGTCGATTTGGAAACTGCCGAATATATTACTTGGACACCTCCAACTCCACCCCCGACACCGGTGATTGGCTCCCGGAACTTCGCTAATTCAACATTTGATGTCACTGGAACGCAAGGTCTTGCCGGGGCCCTTATGGTACTTGATCACGGAGGTGGAACGTTGGCAGCGCGCGTTCAGCCAACCGGCGGAGAATGGTTAGTGCCGCTGACTGTTGCGGACAACAGAAACTCTCAGAAGATGGTGGCGTATCAGCAAGTTGAAGGTGTAAATTCGCCTCGTAGTGAGTTGACATACATGTATCGAGCAAAACTGACCTACCCAACGGCTGGAGCCGTGGTGCCAATGAAGGACCTTGTCTATAAAGCCATCGGTGCACCAGGGTCGGCAATGCTCGCATTGAATGCTTCGAATATTTATGAAAGTTGGGCAAATCGAGATCTAATTGATCCGTCCGGATTATGGGCAGGCCCCTCTATCAAAGTCTTGCCCTCTGGCGACGCAGTGGTAAAAGTCCGTTTCTACGACGATCCAGCCAACAATCGCTATGGCTACACCGAGTCAGTTGCATTCAAAGTACTGGGCTATCCGCGAATTACTCTCCCCACAGCGGCTTCGACTCAGAACCCAAACTTTGATCTCAGTGGCGATAATGGTTTGGCTCAAAGTAAGGTCGCTGCCTATTACGATCTGACGAACGATTCTGTCGGTGAAAGTCAGGTGAGAAGTGACGGTACCTGGACCATACCTGTGACAGTCAGATCGGGTCCGGTTTCATTGGTGGTCGAACAATCTTTTGGAGGCAAGAGTTCCGGACGCGGTAATTTGCGCACGTTCAAGATACCCCCTCCAACACCGACCAAACTGACGGTACAGGTCGATGCCCAAAGCAATGTGACCCTCGGAGGTGTCGGATATATCGGGGCGACGTTCCATCTCTACGTTCAGAGCAACATGACGGCTTTCCACTCTTTTCCCGTAACAACTTCGCCCTGGACGGTTCTCTTTCCTGATTGGTTGCCGGGTGATTCGCTGATCGGCGGTCGACAAAGTCTGCTCGACACTACAGGGCAGCCGATCTATTCGGATTGGGCGCCGGAGAACACCCGGGTCGTGGTGCCTGTTCCCCCTCCGACCTTGACTTTCAGCGTCAGCCCGGACGGCATTCCCAGGTTCTCCGGTACGGGCAGGAACTGGTCCGATCAACCGCGCTCCCTTGTAGAGGTCCGGTTGGTAGGCGGCAGTTCTGCGAACGTGCCAATCGCCGAGGTTGGCACGGATACGCGATGGTCCGCCACGGCAACCGCACGCTGGGCTCCCGGTACGTATGCGATTACGGCCATTCAGTGTTTCAAGGCGCTGCAATCAGAACCGGTTTATCCTGTTTCCGTGGTCATCCCCGCGCCCCTTGCCGTTATCGAAAAAGTGATCCCGAAGGGTTTGTTTGCAGAGGTCGTTGGCCAATGCTGGCGGGGAGCCGAGTTGACGATCACGTTCAGCGACAATCCTGCCTTACATACGGTTGTGGATACGGACGAAAACGGGCAGTGGGAGTTCCAGCGCTCCACGGCGTTTCGCCCCGGCAGGCACACGGTCTCAGTCAAGCAGACTTTCGGTGGGGAAACCTCCAACCCGGTGTCCATGCCCTTCGAGATAGCGGTGAGCGTACCGGTAATCAATCCGCCACCCGGTGGGCAGACGGATCATTTGCCGGTGTTGCACGGCACCGGCGGGATCGACGGTTTCACGATCATGGTTTTCGATTACGTGACTCGAGAGCCGCTGGGAGAGGCGATCGCAACAGGGGATGTCTGGTCGGTACCGCTCAAGGAACTCGACTATCTGACATACGCCGTTTTCGCCATACAGGTGCAGGGTGACCTGCGATCGCCACCCAGTAATCCGGTCGATTTCACAGTGGTGTTGTTTGCACCAAGGATCACCTTTCCAGAAACAGGCAAATCGGTCCCCCAGACATTTACGGTAGAAGGCTCTGCCAGAGCGGGAAATGGATTCGACCGGACTGAGGTCAATGTGTACGTCGACGGCGTTCCCCATCCTGTTTATCCGCATTTTGACGATGGATATTTCAACAAGGTTTTCACACTGCCTTTGGGGTCATGCGTACTGAACGCCAAGCAGTACTTCAAGGATCAGGAGTCGCCGCTTGGCCAGGATGTAGTTGTCACTGTTGTTCCTGACATGGCACTCATTGAAACACCAGGCACCGATGAGGGTGTCGGACAGATTGTGGTGGTCTGTGGATTCGGATATCCGGGATATATAGTCGTGGTTGCCTTGCCTGATGGTACGGAGTTGGGGCAGACCGAGGTTCAGGAGGACGGGACGTGGTGCTGTCAGGTCGAGCTTCCTGGAACCGGCACCGAGTTTTCAATCGTTACCGAGCAGCGCCAGGGCGAATTCCGCTCGGGTTGGTCTGATCCCAGATCCGTGCAGCGACTTGAGGCCGCACCCACATTCAATGAACCGTCAGAGGGCGAATGGAAGAGCGCAACACCCGAATTTGCGGGCGGTGCTCGGGCGGGCTCGAAGGTTGATGTGGTCGCCTGGTACGACCCCGACAAGAAACATGTCAACGCTCTTGTGACCGACGGTGAACATTGGGCCGGTGTATCCGAGCGAAATCTGCCTGGCGGCCCGCACTGGGCACGTGCCGTGCAGGTCGTGGGTGGAAAACGCTCCATGCCCGCTGACAGCAAACGATTCGAAATATCTGACGAGCCGTCAAGCCTTCATCCGAACCCCGAGTGATCCGACCAATGGTCGCGTCTACTGTCAGTTCTGACAGTAGACGCCGCCCGTGCGATGGCGCCAAATCCGTTGCAGGCACTATGCGAAATGCGCCGTTCCTTCACTGGAAACGGTTCGGACCCAGGAGCATTAACATGAACCGTTCTCCCGCTCAGATCGCTCAGAAGATGTTCACGCAAGCGGTCGGTAAACCCAAACGCTCGTCCACGACGGCACTGACACGTTTTTTCAAGGCGGGGGGATCGGTCGCCGTACTGGCGCAGAAAGGCGTCGACGGGTTGATGCACGACTATGGCCTGACCCGGCAACAGGCCGGCGAGTTCCAGCAGCGCCTCAATGTGCTGTCGACCGCGGTATTGCGGCAATTCATCGAGCACCAATTGACCGCGAAAGACTCCCGGCCCGCTGCGCGCAAGGGGCTCAATAACGGTCCGACTTACGCCTTGTTGTTCAATCCGAACTTCGACGACTTGTGCCCGCCGGGAGCGATCGAAGCCATTCACTCGCCTGCGGCGTATCTGACAACCCTGTTGCATTGGGCGTTGCATCGACTGGGCATGACCGATGGCACGGACTTTCCGCTCGTTGGCCGGCGTACGGACCTCGAAAATCTGTTGATCGATGTCAAGGCCGTCCATGGTGTAGTGTCGTCGGTGGAAGTGATCAGCCACATCATGGAGCGCTTCATCACCGCCACGCTGGGGTCTATTCAAAACCTCGACGAGGCGTTGAGCCAGAAGGCATTTCCCCGTGAGCTGCCCTTTCACTGGCCCTGGGTCAACCTCGATCATGTACTGAAGGGGCATGGCGAATCGGTGGGCAGCGTGGTGCGTCTGTGCGATTTGCAGTATCCGTACTTGCTTCGTTCGACACCGTGGAGCGACAAGTCGGATGACGCCCTCGTTCAAGCTTCACGGTTGAGTCCATCACAGCGGACAATCCTGACCGAGGCGAGTCATTTTCCAGACGGGGCAGACGAGTTCTACCTGAAATACCTCGGTCTCAAGGACATTTCGGTGGGCAATCTAAGGCTCGTCGCCGTTTTCAACGAACGAATGAAACTGGGTACGCCGGCGCTTGAGGCATTGCTTTCGATTGAAGGTTTTGCTCCCGCCCTGTCCGAAAATGCGCCGCGTTCCCCGATGAGCCCTGGCCCATACCCTGTAACAGGCCGGGATCATGGGTCTGTGTTCATACATGAGGCCAAGTCCCCTCACATCAGCATCGTCAATACCGGCGTGGACCTGCTCAACCGTTTCGAGGATATGGAGCCCGACCGAGTTGACCGTGCCAATCGTATAGTGCGACTGACTGACTGGTTGCAGTTGGCCAGTCACGAAACCGATCGACTGATCGTTGCGGCAATGCTCGCCGAGGAGCCCTCGCCGTCCCCCTCTCGCTATTGGATTACTGCCAATACGCTGCGAGCTCTCGGGCTGTTCCAGGAACTTCGGGAGATTTTTGGATGCCCCGCAGAAGACTTCGCCGCCTTTCTCGGGCCGCTTTCCGTTTTCGGGCGCGGTACGGAGCGTGCCCAATACGATCGAATTTTCAACAGTGGTGCCGCCAGTTCTCGTCCTTTGGTACTGGATGACCGATCCTTCCCGGTGATTCCCGAGACCGCTGCCGACCTGCTTACGGTCAAGCAACTGTGCGCAGGCCTGGGCATTGATCTGGAAACCTATTTTTACCTTGCCAACCTGATTGCCGCCGCTCACGGTCTGACGGATCTCCAATGCAGCTTGCCGATCGTCTCCAGTTTTCATCGCATGGTCCGGCTGCCCCGGTTATTGGGGATCACTCCGATCGAGGCGGTCCTGTTGTTGAACCTGATGGGAGGGCAGGCGTGGGTGAACACGCTGGCCGGCGTGCCGCAGATCAACAACCAACAATCAGCCGAGACGCCGGACGTACTGAGTGTGATGCATGCCCTGATGGATTGCGTGCAATGGGCGCAAACCGCAGAGTTGCCGGTGCACTGGGTGGTGCAACAAGCATCGGTCTGGCCACCGAGTCGCCCCGATGAAAGACAACTCGCGCTGTTCGATCAATTGCGTCGGCAGGTCCCGGTGGCTCGGGTGACGGAAGAAGTACTGAAAATGGCCGGTATCGAACCTTTGTCGAACAATCGCCAGTGGTTGCGGGCGCTGGCGGCGTTGGTTGACGAACAGGGACTGATTCGTGATTTTGTTGAATCAGCGGATAAGAGCTACGAAGACCATGCCCGGGAAATGACGGAGCGGGCCGTGGTGTCGGAGACGGGAAGCCTCGATACAGGTCTGGTGGAGCTGATTCTGGCGGTCGTGCTGCGTTGCCGAGCCAGTCAGAACAGCATGGTGCAGGAAGGGTTGGCTGCGTATAGCGGTCTGAAGCCGGATATGGTTCTGCAGGTGCTTGGCTGGTCCGGTGCAAATGTGCATTTTGTATTGGCTCAAGTGCTCGCATTGCCGGAAGCTTTCGAGGACAGCGGCACTATGCTGCGGCGGGAAGACCCGCCGAGCGATCCTGTTCTGCAGGTGTTGGCCGAGTTCTCGAGACGTAGTGCCGTGGTCGCGAGGCTGGAACTCAGCAGTGAATTCCTGAATCACTTCATCGCGACCGGGTATCGCGAATGGTTCGGTCTCAATTCGGTCGACGCATTCGACCTTTCAGCGCTGTATTACCTGACAGTCTACAAACGTGCCCTGGGCATGAGCGATCAGCCGGAAACGAGGCTGGTTGACTATCTGCACCGCATAAACGCGTTACCGGCCAACCTCAGCAATCACGGTCTTGAGCTGGTTCAGGAGCGTGCCGCGAAGAGGCTCGCCGAGCTGTTCAACTGGAGCGTGGATGAAGTGCGCATCTGCGCCGCCCATGTGAACCCGTCGAAAGGCCTGGTCGTGACCCTGCAACAACTCGATGTGCTGACACGCATTCGCTTGTTGGCCAAAAAGACCGGTCAGAGTGCCAGGACACTCCTCGAGCTCGCGACGCTGTCACCGGACAGCAAATATGCCGACTATGAGCACGCCGCAGACCTTTTCAGAGCCAGCCTGACGACCACGACCGAACCGACTTATGCTGACGACGTCATGGCCGTGGAACTGGACGTGATCGTGCGCTGGACGACGGAGCCCGATCCCGTCAGGTTGATCGCCAACAAACCGGACGAATTTGCCGAATTTACCGTAACGGTAAAGAACCGCGAAGACCAGGCGCGATTGAACGTCAATGTTCATTGCGCCACCACGCTGGGCCGGTTTGAAACCTCAATGATCACCACCGACAGTAACGGCACGGCGAAAGTGAAGTTTTTCCCGGGCAGCCGGATGGGCAGCGTCACTCCCGTTTTCTGGCTGGATCTGGGTGAGCAAACGGCCGCAGCGAGGGTCGAGATCGGGCCGGATATGGCCTCACTCCATTTGAAATCCCAAAACTCTTTCCCCGTGCCCGACAGCACGGTGCTGATCGGAACGCCGGTGACCTACCGCGCCATCGCTCTGGACGACTACGACAACCCCATCGCAGGCACATTGGTGGCCTGGATACTCGATCCACCGACGAAGGGTGTGATCAAAACTGTTACTGACCAGCAAGGACGCACCGAGTTGACGTTCACCAGAGGCGAGCCGCTTACCGTGGGGGTTAAAGCGAAGGCTGAAAACTCGACGACCGTTACGTTCCGCGATGTGACGTTTGTCGCAGCCCTTCCCGCGCGCCGACGAGTACCGGCGCCCCGCAAACAACGCAAACAGTGACAGGAGACGGTGATGCTCAATAAAATTTCAGGTGAGCTGTCAGCCCTGCGTCGCAATGCGTTGATTGATTTCTGTCTTCACGCAAAGCATGACAAGGCCAATCATCCCTTTCCGATGAATACCCAATCGGCGGATGATCTCTGGGAATGGCTGCGCTCCGACCCGCTGGACAGCGATGAGATTGAAACCTCATGGGTAGCGGAGGCCGTGAGCTGTTTGCAGGCTTACATTCATGCGGTGTTCCAGAAACTCGAACCGGGGTACGACGGGCGGGAGTTCGAGCCCACCCTTCTGGAAGAGTGGGAGCTGGCCGGCAGTTACGGGTCGTGGTCTGCAATGATGCTGCTGTTGTGCACACCTGAGGATTACATCACGCCCTATGTGCGCATCCGTAAAACCGAGTTGTTCAGAGCTCTTGAAAGTCATGTGAATCAGACCTCGATCACTGACGACTCGGTGCTCAAGGGCGCACAGCGCTATTTACGCAGCTTCGAAGAAACCTGCAATCTGAACGTACTGAGCGGATATCTGGATGGTGCCAATCCGCTGGACACACGTTATTACCTGGTGGGCAGGGAACGCGTTGCACCTTATGGCTGGTTCTGGCGTGAGGCCAATATCAAACTCGCGGTCGACTCGCCATCGGTCAACCCGACTGACTGGCGAGAATGGAAATCTGCCGACATTCCCACCGATGACACCGTGCTGGACTGTCGGATGGTCTTTTGGGAGGGCCGGTCATGCATGGTCTGGCTTCAATGGCGCCCGGGTCTTTTCGATAAAACAGGTGAGATGCAGCGCCCCCATGAGCTGGAACTCAGGGTGGCGTTTATCGCGCTGGACGACAGCTGGTCGCCACCCATTCGCTTGCATCTGCTGCAGACGGACAAGGACGTGTCGAAGGGGTGCCGGTTGGTCGCGGTGATCTTGCGCGACGAGATCGATACCTCGTATCCCAAGGGCAGGCTGGCGGTGCATGTGACCAATGCCCAGCCCAAGGCACTGACGTCGTCAGCGCGGTCTGTCGCGATTTATGAAACCCGTGACTCGCTGTTTCGCAAAGTGAAGGATGAAACGGCGGTCATGGATTACCTGGCCAATCACCTGTTTGTCGATCCCCATACGCTTCAGCAAAAGATGCAGCCGAAGCTGTTTCCTTCCGTTGACAGCCAGATCACCAAACCCGGCACGCTGGCCGAGTACCTTGGGATCAAGGCTTATATCGTGCGTAACAGCCCTACCGGGTACTCGCTCTGGGTTCAGGGCTATTGTGCTCATGTCTCATATGGCGATGGCACTGGGATAGATTTCACGCTGACCGTCAAGGGTTCCACCGGTGATGACCCGGAGCTGCCTACCGACAAGTATCCGTCCTCCGGCGGATGGGCAACGAAATGGCTGGAAATCAAACGGACGGCGTTCAACAGCAGCACGATCACCGTGACGCTGACAGGCGCCGCAGACAATGGTGAGCGAACCCTCGTCCTGAGGGTCCCCGCCAAGCTCGGTGAGCATGGACCTCTGCCGTATATCCATGACACCGATGCGCAGGGCGCCCAGTTTCTGGCCTTCAATCAACCGTCGAGTGTTCTCAAGCTGAAATACGTCCGGCTCAATACGTTGATCGGGCACGAACTGGTGCTGCAATCCAGTGTATCGATCGGGGCGTTGCTGGACTGGGCGACGCAGTTTCCGAAGGAGCCGCCTTTGCCCGAGGGCCAGGTCGAGCCGAACGGTCCGTTCGATGGCGCCAACGGTCTGTTTTTCTGGGAGCTGTTTTTTCACTTTCCGCACCTGATTGCCGCCCGGCTGCGTGACGAGAACCGTTTTGAAGCGGCCCAGCGATGGCTGCATTACATATTCGACCCTCAGTCGCCTGCGAAACCGGCGGACGGTCATGTCCCGCCAAAACCACCATACTGGAATTGCCGGCCTCTGGACGCGGAAAAGCCCGACATCGCCTGTGAAGTCTTCGCACCGGGGGATCCGGATGCTATCGCCTATTCATCGCCCTGGCATTACCAGGTCGTGATTTTCCTCGACTACGTGAACAACCTCATAGCCTGGGGCGACTGGCTCTTTCGCCAGATGACGCGAGACAGCCTGACGGCTGCCAAGCTGCAGTATGTTCGGGCCAGATCGCTGATGGGGGCCAGGCCGGATACCCGTAGCGTCAATCGCTGGTTTGCAAAGGAGCTTGGTGAACTTGTGGGAGAGATGCAGACCCGACCGGCCCTCGCGGATTTTGAAAAGACACTGCAGCTGCGAGCAGAGGATTTACCTGTCAGGGCTGCGCGTACTCAGCATTTGGGTGTCTACGGCACGCGTTCTTTCAAGATGCCGGTCAGCCCGCGCTTGCTGACGTTCTTTGACCTGCCTGATCAGCGTATCGCCAACATTCGTCATGGTCGGACAATTGACGGCAAGCTTGCATCCATCCCTCTTTTTACCGCCATGGATCCAAGGGAGTTGTTGAGCCGCCTGGCAGCCGGTAACGCGGGACCGGTGCGACCGATGGGTGGGCAGTTACGAGTGGCAGTCTATCGCTGGAACGTACTGTTCGATGCAGCGTTGCAGATGGTGCAGCACTTGCAGGAGCTGGGGAACGAAGTGCAGCGCCTGCTTGAACAGCAGGATCGTGTCCAGCAGGAGACGATGCAGCAACGCCACTTGACTGAGTTGGGCGAATTCGCTCGTCGGGCACAGGAAGAATCCATCGCACGTGAGGTCGAGAGTCTTACGGCGCTGCAGCACAGTAGAGCCATGGCCGAGGAGCGTGAACTGCATTACGCCGATCTGTACGACAAGCACATTTCTCCCGATGAGTTCAAAGTCATGGAGCATGTTGAAGCTGCTTCGGGCTTGGCTTCTCTGGCCACCGGCTTTCAGATGGGGGCGGCGGTTATCCATGCGTTCCCCAACATTTTCGGAGTGGGCGCCAATGGCGGTCATCAGCCAGGTCACCTGGTAAGCGCCGTGGGGTTTGGTTTCCAGATCGCTGCAGACGTGCAGCGCGCCAATGCCGACAAGACGGCTACCTCCGAAAGCTATCGTCGCCGCCGAGAGGAATGGCAGTTGCTGCGCAATCAGGCGATTACTGAAAAAAATGCGATCAGTGCCCAGATTGCGGGCCAGGAACGGGCGATCAATGCAGCAAGGATCAATCTGGAACACACCCTGGCCGTGAATAGTCAGGCGCTCAAACTGTTCGAGTTCCTGCAGACCCGGGCGACCAACCTGGAGCTCTACCAGTGGCTGATGGGGCAACTGCAGACCCTGCACTTTCAGGCGTATGACGCCGCTGTTGCACTGTGCCTGAGCGCTCAGACAGCCTTGCGAGCGGAAACCTGTGAGTTCGATGCCTATCAACTGGACACCTATGTCTGGCGCGACCAGCGGCGCGGCTTGACGGCTGGCGCGACATTGCAGTCCGGACTGTTGCGAATGCGGTCGGAATATTTGCAACGCCATGAGCGACGCCAGGAGATCGTCAAGACCGTTTCGCTGCAACGGTTGTTCGACGATCCGGCGACCCGGCCCAAGGGTTATGACAACTGGACTGATGCGCTGGGGCAATTGGTGGATAAGGGCATACTGGATTTCGAGCTGATTCAGCTGCTGTTCGACCGCGATTACCACGATCATTACTGCCGCCAGATTTTACGCGTTGAAGTCACTCTGCCGGTGCTCACGGGGCCGTTCGAAAATGTGGTGGCGAACCTGATGCAGGTCGGCAGCTATATCGCCACAAAACCGACGACCGAATCGCTGGAGTATCTGCACTCCGGTGAGGGCGTTGCGCCTGTCGACGTGCTGATCAATCTGAGCAGTGGGCAGCAGGTTTCCCTGTCCTCTGGTTTGGACGACATGGGCATTGTCTCTCTGAGAGCTGACGAAGGCATGACGCTGCCGTTTGAAAACACTGGTGCCGTCTCGCGCTGGCGGATCGTGTTTCCCTGGCATTTGAAGCAAAAGCCGATGCTGTTATCGCTGACCGATATCGTGCTCAAGGTGTTTTACACCGCCAAGGTCGGGGATCTGGCGTTCTCCAGAAAAGTACAGGAACTGGTTAACGAAGCTGAGCGCAAGGTCGAGACCAAGGGAACGCAATCATGAGCGAAAGAGATATCGACACGGAATATAACTTCGTTAAGAACGGCGACATGACTCAGGGCTATGCCCACTGGGTCGATGTGGTCAATCCGGGAGGTGTTGGTATTCGGGAAGACACATGGGGAGACGACATCGTATCGATCATGACGCTCACCCACCGCGCTGCGGTTCGGCAAAGGATGATCGTGCCGATCGGACAGCAGGAGGAGGCCCGGTATAGCCTGCGTTTTCTCTACGAGAACACCTATTCGTCATCGCCCGGGCTAGTGGTGCTCAATAAAAGAGGGAGTGTAGAAAAGTTTGAAATCGAATTGCCGGTGAAGGCGAGGGTGCAGGATGCCGATCCTTTGGCGGTTGATCTGACCGAGATGCGCGAGGATTTGCCGGACAGCCTGGGTTTACAAGCGGGTGATGAGCTGGAGATCAATTTGAGCAGCCCGGCAAGGGGTGTGGGCGAACCCAGCTCTGTGGAAATTCGTCTGACCGGGATAGAGGTAAAGCTGATTCTTCCGGCGCTGGCGTTGGAGGCAGTCATCAATGATGGCAAACGTTTCGTCGCGGGCAGCGTCCTGCCGATCTGCCTGGGGGCTACCGGGGATCAGCGTCACAGGGTTTCTTTTGAGGTTGACCCGCAGAGTGTCTGGAAAAATCTCGAGGCCAGCCTGTGGCTTGAGGGCAACCCGCAAGAGGCCATTACCGCTGAGCCCGAGTTGGGAAAAGCTCAGCCCATCAGTCTGGACTGGCTGCTGGATTGTCCGGAGCCGTCAGGCAAAGAACCTCATGAACTGAAAGCGAAGATCTACAGCAAATACTCGGCGCCACCTTGTACGCTGTTGGTTTCCTGGGGGCATCATCTGTTGGAGCTGCTCGCGCTCAAAGAGGCCGAGACGTACCCGGTCGTCGAGTACAACCAATCGGTGGAACTGCAGGTTCGGGTCAGATCTCTCTATACCCAAGACCCGGTTGCGAGTGAGGTGGTCTGGCGAGTAGAGGGTGAGGCGGGGAAGGTTCTGCACCGGGCACCCACCGATGCTCAAGGCCGTGCGACGTATCTTTACACTCCAACCGAGGAGGGGGTGAGCAGGGTTACCGCCTCGGTTGCCAGTCTTTTGTCCGACGATGGTGAAGCGACGCATGCCTTCGAGGTTCGGGCGTTTGCCACTGATCCATTCAAAACCTTGCAGGCCCGGTTCAATGGAGGGACTCCGGCCGTCTGGGGAGCGCAAACCCGCTATCCGGAGCGCGGCGAGCGCTTCCTCGTCAATCTGGACATGCCTGCGGAGCATCCTTTGAGCGCTGCCCGGTTTTTTCTGATCTGGGCAAAAGGTGATTCTCAAGCGGACGTGGGGGCAACCGCTCAACCGGACTTCGGGGCGCCAGCGCCTGTTGTTGACGGTACAGTCCTCTGGACAACGACCTTCGAGGACAAGCGCGACGGCCAATTTGACTGGGCCCTCGGTTGTTCCAGGTTGCAGCATTTATCGCCAGGCAATGCCCTGTCGCTGGCGTACAACAGAGTCAAGATCGGCGGGATCTGGGGACCGAACAAGTCGCCGGTGGTGGACGAAGGCGACATCGTCACCTGTATGGTGAAAGTGCAAAGGAGTGATGGACTACCGATCGGCAATGTCGAGGTCGAGTTTAATACACAGACCGGGACGGTCAGATCACTGACGGGCGTGGATGGTTGGGCAAGTGTGGATCACCAGCCAATCGATTCCAATGACTACTCAATTACTGCGCGGATACAGCGCCACGAAGACGCGCCAGTGGAAGAACATTCATTCGCCGTCAAGCCTCTGCTCACCAACGCATGGAAAGGGCAGGTCAACGTGTTTTTGGACGGGAAGCCGGTCGATCCACTGATTCAGGGCGTGGTCTGTTGGCGTGGCAGAGCGCGCAAGCTGCGTATTGATCCCGTTGCGAACAGCAGCTTTATTGGCAAGCCGATTTTACTGGCGTGGAATGGGAATACGCCCCCTTTGCCGGGACTCCAACTGAGTCCGGAAGCCGGTGTCGCTCGAGTGATGAGCGCTGACGGTCTTGAGTGGGACATCATTGCTGACCCGGACAAGAGTGGACTCTCGACCCTGGCGTTCCGCAGTTCCCATTTGCAGGAAGAGTACGAGTTTCCCGTTCGGCTGCTGGACAACAATCTCGCCACTGAGATCCAGGCGATGCTCGACCATGTTCCAGCTGAATCGGGTAAGGACACGTTGTATCCCTGCCTGGGGGCGACTCACCAGTCGATACTCATGCCGCGTGGGCTCAGCGCTTTACATGGATTGCCAGTGAAGTCGGCTATCACACCATTGGCACCGGGAATGGTGGTCAAGCCGCCACTGATTGACGATGTCTTTATGACGGCGGGGGGCGCGGAAAGGCAACTGGACTTCACCAGTAGTGCCGTCGGTGTCGAGATGACTCAGACCACTACCATCGTGATCGATGGAGAGTCGCTGACGACAAGGACTCAATTGAAACTGGGCCATAACAAACTCAAGATTCTTGCCAGGCGCGGTCCGGCGGTTTATCCCGTCATGAGCAAAGGCGAGCGTGCCCGGATCGAGGTTCGGCTGGGTTCGTCGTTCAATGATCAGCCGGTCGAGGGTGCAGAAATCGTGATGCAGATCGGGAGTTCCGAGCCGGTTTTCTTACGGACAGACACCGATGGCTGGGCGCGGCATGATGCCCTGCCGAATCAGGCGGGTGTAAGTCGTGTCACCGCTGTCGTCACAAACCCTTACGATGGTTCAACGGCCCAAACCAGTGCTGAACTCAATGCCTTGGCAACGGATCCTTGGCGGGATCTCTTGATAGCCATCAACGATTCAGAGCAGCATGCGTGGGCCGGAAGGTCACTCTTTCCAAGGCGCGGTGAAGAGTTCGGTTTTCGCCTTCTTGCCAATGATGGCAGCCCTTTGCGCGATCAAATGTTGGCGCTCGGTCTGGTCAAACCCGGCAGGAGTGAGCTCGGGCTTGAATTCAACCGGCCGTTGGGTGAGTTCCACCCGTTGAGTGAGTCGGGGCTGGAGTTTCGGTTCAAGGATGGAGATGTGAAGGATGCCAGTGTGTCTTTTCAGTTGGCAGCCTCTTGCTTGCTGGAACGATCTTCTGTTCAGCACCTGTCTTTGGGAAATCGAGCCTTTGTCGCCCGGATTACCGCGACCAGTAGTGTTCATGAGGTCGTTGATTGGGGAGCAGCAGTGAAGGCTGAAGTCACCGTAAAGCATGCGTTGACCGGAAAGGCCATGAGAGGTTTACCGATCCGGTGGGAGTTGTCGGAGCAGGAATCGCGGGTAACTTCCACCAACTATTGGGGTGTCGCTCGGATCAGCTTTGTTCCCGAAGTAGCAGGGGCCGGTTTCATCACCGCTACGGTTGCGGGCGGCGCTGATTCGGCGTCAGTCAACTTTCGTTATTCAATGAGCGAACCGTGCCGGATTAAAGAGTTGGTCGTTGATTCGCCAAGTGGTCATCCCGGGCAATCAGTGTCGGCGCATGTATTGGTGGTTTCGGCCCTCAGTGAGAAGGCGCTGTCGGGAATCGAAGTGAGGTGGCAACACGGCGGTCAAACATTGCCTTCGACGTTCACCGATGCGCAAGGCAAGGCAACGATCGAGTTCTGGAGGGTGCCAGGTGAAACCCGATTGATCGCATCGGTTCAAAGCGGTTTGGTCGGTAGCAATGTGAAGTCGTTGATGGTGTCTGCTCCGCAGGATGAATTGGTCGTAGCAGAGTTGACCAGTGAAAAAACCAGTTTTTGGCTGGGAGATACCATGACAGCACAAGCCCTGGTGCACTATGAGCAACACGGGGGAGTCGCACCCGGCGTACCGGTGGTTTGGCACTTTCCGCATTTGCAGTCGCGCACGTCCATGACCAATGAAAACGGGCTGGCAAAGGTGGAGGTGACTGCTGCGCATGTTGGCTTGCATCAGTTGGCTGCCCATGTCCGCGAAGGTGCCGCCGGATCGAAGACTCTGGGTTATGAGGTTCTGGATCCACTTGATTCTCCTGATCATGCGGATATCGAGTCAGTGACTGCTTCGATCAGTCCGGTACTTATTAACACATACACCACAATGACCGCGCTGATCGTGGGAACGAAGTCCCGACAACCCATGGCCAACAGGAAAATTTTCGTTTCCAGAAATGGGCAAGCAAGCCAGGAAGCGCGCACTGACAGTCAGGGCAACTTCTCGCATTCCTGGTCGCCGACTTCAACCTCCGAGCAGGTTTCTCTCTGGGTAACCCTGGAAAACCCCGGCGGTAGTTCGGTCAGCAAGGGGGTGACTGTGCCTGTTGTGGAACGTTGATCCGGCAGTCACAAGACTTCGCTTTTTTTCCAGGCCAGATATCGCGCCACCAACTCGGCGCCCAGTTCCGAGGGTCGGGCATTGATGATCGGTACTCCGTGAGTCCTCAACTGCTCGTGGAGTCTTGCCGTGCCGTTCAAGTAATCCACCGTTGCACAATAGGCCAGCGCATCCGTCAGCGATTGAACCGGAGTCAGCCGCACGTCTTCGAGCCTTTCTTCGTACAGGCTGGCGATGAGTACGCGGTGTTGCTTGCCCAGTTGTGTCATGGCACTCAGCAGTTCTTCATTGCTCTCATCCCGCACATTCGTCACCAGCACCACCAGCGCCCGACGCTTTTGCCTTATCAGTAACTGATTCACCGCCGCCGTATAATCCGCAGAACGTCGTGTGCTATCCAGATCGTAAACACCGTTGAGCAACACCTTGAGCTGCCCCGCACCTTTGACCGGTGCAATAAACCGCGACTGCTCGCTGGCGAAGGTGTACAAGCCCACCGCATCCCCCTGCCGCAACGCCACATAACTCAACAGCAGGCACGCATTCAACGCATGATCAAAATGCGACAGTTCGCCGTCCTGACTGCGCATCTGTCGCCCGCAATCGAGCATGAAAATGATCTGTTGATCGCGCTCGTCTTCGTACTCCCGGGCAATCGGTGTGCGATGGCGGGCGGTGGCTTTCCAGTCGATCTGGCGCAGGCTGTCGCCTTCGCGAAATTCCCTGAGCTGATGGAATTCCATTCCCAGGCCACGACGCTGGCGCTGACGCACACCGAGCTGGCTGAGCCAGTTGTCGACCGCCAGCAACTGGCCGCCGTAGAGACGGGCGAAGTCGGGATAGACGCGGGTGTGGTCGGTGATGGTCAGCAGGCGTTTGCCGGACCACAGGCCGAAGGGGCTCGGCAGGTTGAGTTCGCAGGTTTCGAAGGTGTAGTGGCCGCGTTTAAGCGGGCGCAGGCGATAGCCGATCAGGCTGCGCTGGCCGGGTTGCAGCTCGGTGGAAAGCGGCAGGTTTTCGTGGCTGAGGCCATCGGGTGCATGGTCGAAGAGTTGAATGGTCAGTGGCTGGTCGAAATCGTGTTCGACTTCCAGCCGGATTTCGCTCCAGCGACCGAGGGCCAGGCTGCCGGGCATGTGTCGTTGCACGCGGGGCGAGGGCAGGCGCTTGAGGCGCAGCGCGTCCAGCAGGCTCAGCGCAAACAGCGCCAGCAACAATCCCCAGTTGATCGAGAGCAGGCTGGCGGGTACGTCGAAGTTCAGCGCCTGCAACGTGCCCAGCACTATGCTGATGGTCAGCAGGATCGCCAGCCAGATCAACAACAGGCGCGAGGGTTTCACAGGCGCGGCGCCGGGATCTGGTCAAGCAGTTGCTGAAGGACTTGATCGACTTGCAGGCCTTCGATGTCCAGCTCCGGTGCAAGGCGTACGCGATGGCGCAACACCGCCAGTGCGCAGCCCTTGATGTCGTCCGGAATCACGAATTCACCGCCGCGCAACAGGGCCCGGGCGCGGGCACAGCGCACCAGTGCAATGGAGGCGCGTGGCCCGGCGCCGAGGGTCAGTCCTGGCCAGGTGCGGGTGCTGCGCGCCAGACGCACGGCGTAATCGAGCACCTGATCGTCCAGCGGCAAATCGCTGGCGATGCGCTGCAGGGCTTGCACGTCCTTGGCCTGCAACACGGTGCGCAGCGGTTGCACGTCGAGCATGTCGGCGCGGGTCGAGCGGCTGACCTGACGCACCATGTCCAGCTCCTGATCGGCGTCGGGGTAGTCCATGCGCACCTTGAGCATGAAGCGATCGAGCTCGGCTTCCGGCAGGGGATAGGTGCCTTCCTGTTCGATCGGGTTTTGCGTGGCGAGCACCATGAATGGCTGGGCAATCGGCAAGGCCCGGCCTTCGAGGGTCACCTGACGTTCCTGCATCGCTTCGAGCAGGGCGGCTTGGGTCTTGGCCGGGGCGCGGTTGATCTCGTCGGCCAGCAACAGGTTGGTGAACAGCGGGCCCTTGCGCAGTTTGAACTGCTCGGTCTGCAGGTCGTAGACCGCGTGGCCGGTGACGTCGCTGGGCATCAGGTCCGGGGTGAACTGGATGCGCGCGAACTCGCCGCCGAAGCACTTCGCCAGGGCGCGTACCAACAAGGTTTTGCCGAGGCCGGGAACGCCTTCGAGCAGCACGTGGCCGCCGGCGATCAGCGCGGTCAGCACGTCGTCGATCACCGGGTTCTGGCCGATCAGCGCTTTTTGCAATTCGCCGCGCACGGCCTGGGCCAACTGGCTGGCGCGCTGGCGTTGCTGGGCCACGTGGCTGGGCGAGCCGGGTTCGATGTGTTCGGTCATAGCGTGTTCCTCAAGGCTTGCAGGTGGGCGACCTGACGGCAGAATTCGGCGCTGGACAGGCGCCGCTTCGATGCCGGGCTCAGGGCCTGGCTGATGGCACGGGTCGGTTGGCGGGTCAGGCGCGACAGCACCAGCCATTGTTCGGCGACATTCAGTTGGTCGAAACCGGGATGTCGATGACGGGCGCGGCGCAGAACGTCCTGCTGCAACGCTTGCAGCAAGGTCTGCTGGCCGTTGTGACGCAGGATGAAATCGCCACTGGCGCGCAGGTGTTCCATCAACTGTCGACGACCACTCGGAGACGGCGCCTGCACCGGGCCGTGACGCACGCCGACATGCCACAGCCACAGACCTATCAACGCCAGCAGGGCGACGATGGCTTGCGGGAAATAGCGCCAGAGCAGGGTCAGCAGACTGTCGTGTTCAGTGTTGTACAACAAGGTCACGGCCGTGTCGGCGCTGAGGTACCAGAGCAGCCAGGCATTGTCGTGTTGCGCAATGGCCGGGGTTTTCCACAGATCGGCATCGGTGACCACGGTGATCGTGCCGAGGCCGAAAGCCAGTTGCATCATGTGCGTGGCTTTCGCGCTGTTGGCCCAGGCCTGGGCGAGGTTTTTCGGGTCCTCGAGATGGAAGGCGGTGTCGAATCCGGCGTAGGCGGGTGCGTCCTCGTCTTCCAGATAGAGTTTAGTCAGATTCGGGAACGGGTCTTCGGCGTCATCCGGCGGCGGATCCTTGAGATCCTTGCTGAAGAGTTGATGCAGTTGCACGCGGTCGAGCAGCAGGTCGTTGCTCTGGCCGGTCTTTTCATCCCAGATCGACTCGGCGACAAACACCAGCCTTCCGCCGGCCCGGGCCCAGTTCAGAACCTGATCGACCTGGCGTGGAGTCATTTTCGAGCGATCGTTGAACATCAGCAGCGTGTGCTGGCGCGGATCGATGTCGGGCAACACGGCAAGGCTTTCGGCATGACTGACGTCGATCCCGCGCTCGCGCAGAAACATCTCCGCTGCCAGATAAGGATTGGCTTGCGCAGCGGGGGACGGGCCGTGATCGACTTCGGCCTGGTACGGCGTGGCCTTGAGGTACAGATAAATGCCCAGCGCACCGAGCAGCGCGACGATCAACGCGCCGCCCAAAAGCCAGAGTGCGCGCCGGTTCAACGGGCAACTCCGTGGCCGAACAGGGACCGCCAGCCATCACACAATTCCTGTTGCAGATGCGCCGCCGGCACGCGGTGCCCGTAGGCCATGTTCTGCCAGTGGCCTGTGAGGTGACGGCTGTAGGCGAGCAAGTCGGGACGCTGCAACTGTTCGATCCGGGCCAGCACTTCACTTTCGGTGTCGGCGGGTTTCAGGGTCAGGTTGAAGTCGTGCAGCAGATGACTGAGCAGCGCCCGATAAAGCAGACCCAAGGCTGCGCGCGGCTCGGTTTGCCAGAGCTGTTCCGCGTGGCTGGCGATGTCATCGGGCAGGCTTTGCTTTTGCAGGTCCAGACCGAAGGCCTGTTGCGGCAAGGGTCTTTTGTTCGGTTCGGGCAAGCGCGGACGACGGCCGACGAAGGTTTGCAGAAGATCTCGATAACGCCAGACCAGCCAGCCGAGCCCGGCGATCACCGCGCCCCACAGCACGACTTCGATCGCCTTGGCCAGGCCGTCGAGGTGTCGGCCGTCCAGCCAGCCAAGCAGGGTTTTCAACCATTGCGGTGCCTCGCCTTCCTTGGGTTTTTCGGCAGCAGCGGGATCTTCGCCAAAGCGATAACGGGTAACGGTTTCCTTGTTCTTGAACGGCGGTTGTTCGAGCAAGGCCTTGATGCTGTCGCGTGATGCCTCGCTGGTCAGCGGCTGGTTCAACAGACGCGGTGCATCTGGAGCCGTGGCAGGTTCGGCAGCCCAGGCTGAGGGCAACCCCGGCAACAGCAGACACACCACCAGCAGCAAGCCGATTGCGCTGCTGTTCAAACGCTGGCGCAAGCGGCGGAACACCAGTTCGATGTCCCAGGCTTCGAGGACGGTGCGGCGGTTCAGATACAGGCTGAATCCGCAGGCGACATATACCGGCTCCCAGATCACCAGAATCAGCGCATAGAACGCGTTGGTCAGATGCTCCAGCCAGCGCCATTCGTAGTCGGCCGCGAAGATCAGGCTTTGCCAGTCCCAATCGGTTTCGACCTGTTGCGGCAGCAGCAGGTAGAACAACACCATCAGGCCGATCCACAGCGCCGTTTCCAGATGCACACCGATGATCGTCAGCCATTGCGCGGCGCCGGCATTGCGTTGCAGCAGCACCTGTAAACGCTGTTGGCGAGCGGTGCCGTCGAGCCCTTCGAGTTGCAGCACGGGCAGCAGGAAGCTGCGGCTCAGGCTGAAGCGACGCCAGGTCAGGCTGGCGAGCAGTTGCGGCTTGAGCAGGCGCGGCCATTGGCGCAACGCCTGTTTCAAGGTGGGTGTTTCGCCGAACAGTGCCTTGGACAGGATGTACAGCGGCAAGCGTTCGTAGGCCGGTTTCAGCCACCAGAAGATAAACACGGCAAGTGACGGTGAATCCCACAGCAACAGGCTGAGTATTGCAAACAGCGGCAGGGTGACGATCGCCCAACTGGTCATCAGCAGGCGCCGGTGCTGCTGACTCATGAGCACGCCCAGGTCCATGGCTTCCCAGGTGGTACGTGGACGGATCGCCACGGTTGCGTCACTCAGGCGCATGGCGGGACCTTCCGGCGAATAGCAGATAGAGCGCCACGCAGAGCCAGAGCCCGGCGCCGACCAGGTATTTGGTCTGCGGCGAGACTCCGGTGCGCGACGACCAGTAGGCTTCGATAAACGCGGCGATCAACAGAAACAGCATCACGCCGCAGATCAGCAGGATGCTCTGACGCGCCGCAATCTGCAGGGCTTCGATTCGTGTCAGGCGTCCCGGCGCGATCAACGCCCACCCCAGTTTCAATCCTGCCGCGCCGGCCAGAGCAATGGCGCTGAGTTCGAACGCACCGTGTCCGATCACGAACGACCAGAAGGTCTGGCCGAAGCCGATCTCACTGAGGTGCCCGGCCACCGCGCCGATGATCAGGCCGTTGTAGAACAGGAAAAACGCGCTGCCCACTCCCAGCAGCAAACCGCTGGCGAAGGTCTGAAAGGCGATGCCGATGTTGTGCATGATGTAATAACCGAACATCACCCAGTCTTCGCTCGCCGCGCGCTCGGCCGAACGCCCGAGATGGCCGGCGGCGGGGTCGTACATGCTCTGCATCTCGCGCACCTGATCGGCGGGGATCAGGTTGTAGACCAGCTCCGGAAACAGGAATACCAGCAAACCGAAACCGGCCAGGCTGCCGAAGAACAGCAGGGCGGCGGCCAGCACGAAGCGCCATTCGGCGCGCACCAACCGTGGAAATCCGGCGAGGATGAAACCCAGTACGTTAGCGCCGAGCTGGCTGCGATGGCGGTAAAGCTGTTGATGGCCGCGCAGCACTTGCTGTTGCAGCGAGTCGACCAGAAAACTGCTGTAGCCACGTTCCTGCGCCAGCGCCAGATGCTGGCAGAGTCGCCGATAAGCCTTGGGAAATTCCGCGACCTGCGAGGTGTCCTTGCCCCGTTCCAGACGTTCGAGGGCGAGGCTGAAACGCTCCCATTCGGCCTTGTGGCGGGATTCGAAAAGGCTTTGCTTCATGTCGGACCCAACAGGCCACGAGCGATGCCGTTGAGTTCACCAACGGCTTTCGGTGCGCTGATGTGCAGTGGCTGAGCAAGCAATGCAGCGAGTTCGTTGACCCGCGCCGTCGACAGTTCACCCTGGCGTTCGGCGAAGGCGAGCAGGGCGCGTTGTTCAGTCAGGGTCAGCGGGATCGGCGAGCGGCGGGGTTCGGCCTCGGGCAACTGTGGACGCATGAGCGGGCGTTCGCTGTAGATCACCAGCGTGCCGGCCGCGATGTCGCCGAGGCGTTTGAAGGTCGGGTGTTGCAGGCAACTGATCGCACCGAGGAAATAGCCGAACGGCATCAGGTCGACAAAACGCAGCAGGTTGCGCAACAGCGAGGCCGACCAGCCGACCGGCGTGCCGTCGTCGTGCACCACCCGCAGGCCCATCCATTGCTTGCCCGGCGAACGGCCTTGACGCAGCACTTCGAACAGCACCATGTACCACCAGCTCACCACGAACAGCAGCAGTGAGCCGAGGCCGATGCCGAGTTTGCCGAGCAGCGCCAGCACCATGAGCAGCAGGCCGAGGATCAGCCCGCGCAAACCCAGATCGATGGTGAACGCCACGGCGCGCACCATCAGGCCGGCGGGACGCAGCGGCAGGTCGATGCCTTCCGGCGTTTCGACCTGGTGCCGCGTGTCCAGTGGCGGGGCCAGCGGTGCTTTCCTTGGCGGTGCTGTGGTCTCGAGCATGGGCTACCTGATGTTGCCGGATCGGGATGCAAGTGCGTCCGATGCTAGCAGTCTCTCGGGGGGAAACGACATAACTATGTCATACACATCTTTCAACCAAAGGTGACTGAATGATGCGGTGCTGGCCGCGACAGCAGTCGAACGCCTAGACTTTGCCGATCTTCAGTTCAGGAACCGCCCGTGACTTCCATTTTCTGGTACGACTACGAAACCACCGGCATCAATCCCCGATGCGACCGCCCGTTGCAGGTGGCCGGGATCCGCACCGACCACGAACTCAACGAAATCGATGCGCCGGTCAATCTCTACTGCCAGCCCAGCGAAGATATCCTGCCGCACCCGGCGGCGTGCGCAATCACCGGCATCACCCCGAGTCGCCTCGCCGAGCAAGGTTTGAGCGAAGCCGACTTCATGACCCGGGTCCACGCCCAGCTCGCGGCTCCCGGTACCTGCGGCGCGGGTTACAACACCTTGCGCTTCGACGACGAGATGACCCGCTACAGCCTGTACCGCAACTTTTTCGATCCCTACGCCCGTGAATGGCAGGGCGGCAACAGTCGCTGGGATCTGATCGATGTGGTGCGCGCCGCCTACGCATTGCGCCCGGACGGGCTGGTCTGGCCGACCGACGACGAAGGCAAGGTGACGCTCAAGCTCGAACGTCTGACCGCCGCCAACAACATCGACCACGGCAATGCTCACGAAGCGTTGTCGGACGTACGCGCCACCATCGCCCTGGCCCGGTTGATCCGCGAGAAGCAGCCGAAGCTGTATGACTGGCTGTTCCAGCTGCGCAGCAAACAGAAGGTCATGGACCAGATTCGCCTGTTGCAGCCGATGGTGCACATTTCCGGACGCTTCTCCGCTGTGCGCAGTTATGTCGGCGTGGTGCTGCCGCTGGCCTGGCATCCGCGCAACAAGAACGCGCTGATCGTGTGTGATCTGCACCTGGATCCGCAGGGTCTGCTCGACCTGGATGCTGAAACATTGCGTCAGCGCCTGCATACCCGCCGTGACGATCTGGCCGAAGGCGAGTTGCCGGTGCCGCTCAAACTCATCCACATCAACAAGTGCCCGGTGGTGGCGCCGTTGGCGGTGCTGCGTGCTGAAGATCAACAGCGTCTGGGTCTGGACATGGCGTTGTATCAGGCACGTGCCTTGCGACTAAGTGACGCACAACAAGTTTGGAAAGATAAAGTCTCGGCGATTTATGCCAGCGAAGATTTCACCTCGAGTGAAGATCCCGAACAACAGTTGTACAACGGATTTATCGGTGATCGCGATCGTCGTTTATGTGAGCAAGTGAGGGCGACCGATCCTGCTCAATTGGCGCGAGAGCAATGGCCGTTCGATGACGAACGTTTGCCCGAATTGTTGTTTCGATATCGAGCACGTAACTTTCCCGATACGTTGAATTTCGAAGAGCAAGAACGCTGGAAAATCTTTTGCCGGCAACGCTTGTCCGCGCCGGAGTGGGGCGCTCCTAATACCTTGCAATCTTTTGCCGAGGCCATGGAGCAATGGCTGCTTAGTGCTGCGCCGATGCAGGCCGAGGTGTTGGTTGAATGGCAGAACTATGTCCAGGCATTGCGCAAACGTTTGGATCTTTGAAATCGAACATGTCCGGCGCTTGAATGCCGGGCATAAAAAAACGCCAGCATTCGCTGGCGTTTTTTTGTGTCACAGAAGCGCTCTGCGACAAGGGTTGCGGCTTAGCCCAGCAGGGTAGCCCAGCCTTCAACCACGTCACCGCCCCACTTGGCTTTCCACTCTTTCAGAGTTTTGTGGTTGCCACCTTTGGTTTCGATGACTTCGCCGTTGTGCGGGTTTTTGTATTGTTTAACTTTGCGAGCACGCTTGGTGCCGGTAGTTTTGGCTGCGCCGCCACGTGGAGCCTTGGTTTTGGACTCTGGATCCAGCAGCGCGATGATGTCGCGCAGGGATTTGGAATATTCGCCCATCAGTGTGCGCAGTTTGCCTTCGAATTCCAGCTCGGCTTGCAGTTTGTCGTCTTGCGACAGGTTCTTCAAACGGGCTTGCAGCTCTTTGATAGCTTCTTCGGTGGCACGATATTCGTTGATCAAGGACATGATTACTACCTTATGTGGGAGTGCGCGATGGCAGGGGACAGTGCGGCAATAATAGTCAGGCTGTTTCATCAAGTAAACATTTAACCGGGGTTTTTATTTGAATTAGTTACGTTGAAAAGCCCTGAATTGAATGTTCAGTTAAATAATGTGATGGAGTCTTCACAGATATTCACATCAGTCTGTTCATGCATGGCTATTGCTGCGCCATCATTCTGGCGTTTACCAGCGTCAAAAAAGCTGCGACGGGCTGCCGTGAGCCTCCGAGGGTCATCAATACTGCAGTTTTCCCGCGCAGTCGCTAGAATGGCCGCCTTTGCGAAGTTCTGGAGTTTCCCCCTCATGCGCACTTTTCGGCTGGTGATTTCTTGCCCGGACCGCGTTGGCATCGTTGCCAAAGTCAGTAACTTTCTGGCGGCCCACAATGGCTGGATCACCGAAGCGAGCCACCACTCGGATAACCAGGTCGGCTGGTTCTTCATGCGTCACGAAATCCGTGCCGATTCCCTGCCTTTCGGTATCGAGGTGTTGCGCGAGAAGTTTGCACCGATCGCCGAAGAGTTCTCGATGGACTGGCGCATCACCGACACCGAGCAGAAAAAACGCGTGGTGCTGATGGCCAGCCGCGAATCCCACTGCCTGGCCGACCTGCTGCACCGCTGGCACAGCGACGAGCTGGATTGCGAGATCTCCTGCGTGATTTCCAACCACGACGACCTGCGCAGCATGGTCGAGTGGCACGGCATTCCTTATTACCACGTGCCGGTCAATCCGCAGGACAAGCAACCGGCCTTCGACGAAGTGTCGCGTCTGGTCAAGCAGCACGACGCCGAAGTGGTGGTGCTGGCGCGTTACATGCAGATCCTGCCGCCGGACATGTGCCGCGAATACGCGCACAAGGTCATCAACATTCACCACAGCTTCCTGCCGTCGTTCGTCGGTGCCAAGCCGTACCACCAGGCTTCGATGCGCGGCGTGAAGCTGATCGGTGCGACCTGCCACTACGTGACCGAAGAGCTGGACGCCGGCCCGATCATCGAGCAGGACGTGGTCCGCGTCAGCCACAGCGACAGTATCGAAGACATGGTGCGTTTCGGCCGTGACGTCGAGAAGATGGTGCTGGCCCGTGGCCTGCGCTATCACCTGGAAGACCGCGTGCTGGTGCACGGCAACAAGACCGTGGTGTTCTGATTCAAGTTCGCTCCCACGCAGAGCGTGGGAGCGATCCATGGACCGTGAGGAATGACCGATGAGCGATCCACTGGACAAAGCCACTTCCAAGGCACCCGCCACCTTGGGCGAAGGCTGCTTGAGCCGCTATGACCCGGATGACCTGAGCCCGGAGGACGGCACGGAGTTTCCCGGTGCTGCCGAACTGTGGGAACAACTCAAGGACGAAGAGGATGACCTCAAGAAGCCTGTCTGACGCTCAGCAGTTTTTTCAGCAATGGCCGGCCCAGCATCAATAGAAACACCGGGCCACCGACCAGAAGATAGAAGTAATACGTCACCACCCGCCAGATCAGGATCGCCGCCGCCGCGGTCGATTTGCCGACCATTGGCGCCAGCAGCGCCGCCGAGGTCAATTCCGCTGCACCGGCACCGCCCGGCAACAGGCTGAATTGCCCCGCCCCCAGCGAAAGCATCTGGATCAGAAACGTCCAGGCCCACTGCACATCCGCCCCCAGACCGCGCAACGCCAGATACAGCACGCTGTAACGCAGCGACCAATGCACGCAGGTCAGGACGAACACCTTGATCAATGTCTGCCACGGCAACTTCAGCGCATCGGTGAAAGCGGCCAGAAAGTGCAGCAACTGCCGCGCCCAGCGCCGTCGAGTTCGCGGTTCGATGTTCATCCCGGCCAGCAGTCGTCCGCTCAAGCGGATCAAACGGCGGTGAAAGCGCGCGACCAATATGCAGCTCAGCAAGCCCCCGGATAATGACACGGCGCTGACAATCAGCAGCCATTCCATACGATCGCTCAGATGCTGGAACAGCGCGTAGATCAGAATTCCGCTCAGGGCGCAGAGAAAAAACAGCAGATCGCTCAACTGATCCATCGCAAACACGGCGCTGCCCCGGGCCGGGCGCACGCCGCTGCGGGCCAGCAGCGCCATGATCGTCAACGGCCCTCCGCTGCCGCCGGGCGTGGCGCACCAGGCAAATTCGGCGGCCATCACCACCCCGAGGCTTTTGATGGGTGTGACGCGGTCACGCTGATCGCCGAGCAACAGCCGCAGGCGCAAGGTGTTGATGCCCCAGCACAGCAGCACCATGGCGAACATGATCAACAGCCAATTCAGCGGAAAAGCCTGCAAGCGCTCCCAAGTCTCGCCGCCGCCGAGCAGGACGGGCACCGCCACGGCCACCAACAGGCCGATCAGCAACAGAATGCCGCGACTCAAGCGGCACGCTCGGCTTGAGTGCGCTGGCGTGTCAGCCAGTCGATTTTGGTCATGGGCACGCGTTCGTCCGCCAGCAGTCGTTCAAGGGTGCGCCACCAGTAATCCCGTGAAGAGCGGTGGCGCATGTCCACCGGGTGCAAGCCTAGACGAATCACCGGCGCCTGACGCCAGCGCTGCTCACGCTGTTCGCTGACGATCTTCGACACCCCGCGACGCCAGGCACTGCGCGCGCTCCAGACCAGTCCCGGGGCCTCGACCGCCGCGAAATCCGGCAAGTGATAAAGATGCTGCGGATCGCTGGTGTAGCGCAGCGGCAATTCGCGCAGTGCCTCGCGCGTGCCGGCGCTCATCAACCAGGCCGGGGCGACGAAACCGTGCAGTGGCCAGCCGTGGCGTCGGAACAGATCGATGCCCGGGCGCAGTCGGGCGAGGGCGGCTTCACGGGACAACTGATAGAACTCGCCTTCATGGGTGTAGACCCGCCGCATGAACCAGTCGCGAGCGGTGCG
Source organism: Pseudomonas sp. IT-P2 (assembly GCF_949767575.1). NCBI lineage: Bacteria > Pseudomonadati > Pseudomonadota > Gammaproteobacteria > Pseudomonadales > Pseudomonadaceae > Pseudomonas > Pseudomonas sp. IT-P2. Next base: position 266,534 of record NZ_CATKQA010000022.1, read on the forward strand.
CGGGCCGGGCTCGGTGTCCTCATGAAAGTGGCCGTGCAGGGCCAGTTCATCGCCGCGGGCGACGCGCTCGTCGAGCATGCGACAGAACTCCGGGTGGGCCTCAAGGGCATCGTGGCGATGGAAGTCCGGGACCACCAGCCACGTCATCGGGACGTTGCCCAACCGGTCAACGGCTTCGACAAACTCTCGATAATCGGCCCACGTGGAGGGTGCCACGTCATGCAGCACCAGCATTACCGCCGGGCGCTCGTGTGATTCAGCCATTGGCCACCCGAGGAACCGAATCGCCGAGTACCGCGTGGTAATGGCTCAGCAGGCTGTCGACCACCGTGTCCCAGGCGTAATGCCGTTCGACATGTTGGCGTGCCTGTCGACCGATTACGTCAGTCCCGCGACTGAACAGTTCGCGCACGGCATTGGCCATGGCTTGCGAATTGTTCGGCGCGCAGAGCAGCCCGCAGCATTCGCTGACGATTTCCTCGAACGCCCCGGCTGCCACCGCCACCACCGGAATGCCACAAGCCATGGCCTCCAGGATCACCAGACCGAAGGTTTCCTGATCGCCGGCATGGATCAGCGCGTCGGCACTGGCCATCAACCGCGCGACCTGTACGGCAGGGCAGAACCGGTCGATCACGCTGACATTGTCCGGGACGGACGCCGGCATCGACGAGCCGACCAGCAACAAGTGATAACGCGGGCCCAGACGTTTCATGCAGTCGAGCAGCACCGGCAGGTTTTTCTCCTTGGAACCGCGACCGGCAAAGATCAGCAGGCGCGTGTCCTCGGCGATCCCCAGCTCGGCGCGTAATCCAGCGTCGCGGGCATCCGGGTGGAAGGTCTGAAGGTCAACGCCCAGTGGCTGCACATATACGTTGCGTACCCCAAGCCTGCTGAGCTTGTCGGCCATGACCTGGCTGGGGGCCAGCACCCGGTCGAAATTGCCGTACAACTTGCGCACATACGCATCGACATTCGGCGTGACCCAATGGCCCATGCGGTTGCCCACCAGCAGCGGCAGGTCGGAGTGATAGAAGCCGATCACCGGCACGTCCAGCTGCCGACGCGCATCGAGCGCAGCCCAGGCAGTGAGGTACGGATCACCGACTTCGATCAGATCGGGTTGCAGATCCTGCAGGACGTTTCGCCAAGGGGCCAGGCGCAGGGGGAAACGATAGCCCTTGCCGAAGGGCAGGGCAGGGGCGGGAACCGTATAAACGCCGTCAGACTCACCAAAATCCGCCCCGGGGATCAGCAGGCTGTGGCGGATGCCGGGCTTGACCCCCAGCCGACGGTGCTTGGCATCCAGATAGGTGCGCACGCCGCCGCTGGCCGGGGCGTAGAACATGGTGATGTCAGCGATATGCACGGTGAACGTCCCTCCGCAGTGATCTCCCTTGGTTGACCTTTATCAAGAATAGATGTTCGGTCGGGGTTTCGCGGTGGGGGGCGGCAGGAGGATTTGTGCTGGGGTTGAGGGCGTCAGGCCCTCACCCTAACCCTCTCCCAGGGGGAGAGGGGACTGACCGAGGTGTTTGGTCGTGATACATCGACCTGAAAGTTTCGCGCCGAGCTCAGGACCTGAAAACCCTGAAGATCTGCTCCCTTTCCCCCTCGCCCCCTTGGGGGTGAGGGGGTAGGCTTTTGATCTTGATCTTAGATCCGGAAACTACCCACCAACTGCTTCAGTCTCGAAGCCTGCTGCTCCAGATCCGAACAGGCACGCAACGTCGCCTGCAAGTTCTCGACGCCTTCCTGGTTCAGCGTGTTGATCTCGGTGATATCCACGTTGATCGACTCGACCACCGCCGTCTGCTCTTCCGTCGCGGTCGCCACCGACTGGTTCATGCCGTCGATTTCACCAATGCGCTGGGTCACGCTGTTCAGGCGCTCGCCGGCGAGGTTGGCGATGTCCACGCTGTCCTGGCTGTGTCGCTGGCTGTCGCTCATGGTGCTGACGGATTCGCGGGCGCCGACTTGCAGTTCCTCGATCATGGTCTGCACCTGTTGCGCCGATTCCTGGGTGCGGTGGGCGAGGTTGCGCACCTCGTCCGCCACCACCGCAAATCCGCGACCGGCTTCCCCGGCACGCGCTGCTTCGATGGCCGCGTTGAGCGCCAGCAGGTTGGTCTGCTGGGAAATGCTGGTGATCACTTCCAGGATCTGGCCGATGTTCACGGTCTTGCTGTTCAGCGATTCGATGTTGCTGCTGGAGGCGCTGAGCATGCTCGACAGTTGATTCATCGCCTTGATGCTGCGCTCCACCACTTGCTGGCCGTCTTCGGCCAGGCCACGGGCGTCGCTGGCCTGGGTCGAGGCTTGTGCGGCGTTGCGGGCGATTTCCTGGGCGGCGGCGCCGAGCTGGTTGATCGCCGCCGCCACGCTGTTGGTGCGCGAGGCTTGCTGGTCGGAGTTGTACATCGACGAGTTCGAGGCGGCGACTACCCGCAAAGCGACTTCGTTGACCTGGCCGGTGGCCGACGACACTTCGCGAATCGAGCCGTGAATACGCTCGACGAAACGGTTGAACGCCGTACCGAGCACGCCGAATTCGTCCTGGTTCTGAATGGTCAGGCGCTTGGTCAGGTCGCCTTCGCCGTCGGCGATGTCTTCCATGGCGCGGGTCATGACATGCAGCGGCTGGATCAGGATGCGGATCAGCATACCGAGCAGGGCAATGATGATCGCCACTGCAATCACGGTCGCGATCACGGCCGAGGTGCGGAATTCGCTGAGCATCGAGAAGGCTTTGTCTTTGTCCACAGACAGGCCGATGTACCAGTTCACCGACGGCAGGCCTTTGATCGGGGTGAAGTTGACGATGCGGGTCTGGCCGTCGACGGTGACTTCAGTGAAGTCACTGCTGATGCGCGGGGTGTCCTGCGGATAGGCTTCCTTCAGGGACTTCATCACCAGGGCCTTGTCCGGGTGCACCAGGATCTTGCCGTCGGCGCTGACCAGGAACGCGTAGCCCATGCCGGAAAAATCTCGGGCGCTGAGGGTGTCGATCAGGGTTTGCAGGCTCAGGTCGCCGCCCACCACGCCCACGCTCTGGCCGGCCTTTTTCGCGGCGGTGGCGATGGAAATGATGGTCTGGCCGGTGGCCGCGTCGATGTACGGTTCGGTCAGGGTCGAGGTGCTGCTGCTTTCCGCACCTTTATACCAGGGGCGAACCCGTGGATCGAAACCGTCCGGCATCTTCGCATCCGGGCGGATGGTGAAGTGCCCGGTGGCATCGCCCAGGTAGGACGCCATGAAGGTCGACGTCAGGGCTTTCTGTTCCAGCAGGCTGGCGACGGCGGCAGGCTCGGGATTGATGGCGATGTTCTGTGCCGCGTTCTCGATCAGCAGGATGCGCCCGCTGAGCCAGGTCTGGATGTTGTCGGCGGTGACCTCGCCCATCTCGTTGAGGTAATTGTCCAGGTCATCGCGGATCGCATTGCGCTGCAACCAGTCGTTGTACAGCGTGAACGAGGCGAAGGCGGCGATGACGATGAGGGCGGCGGCAAGCAAAATTTTATGGCTGAAACGCAGATTTTTGTTCATGGCTTGGGGTTCCGCTAAGGTCTTATTATTCAGGGCGTGCTTCTATAGATGCTCGCTAGGTGGGCTTGATGAGTACAAGCAGGTATTTCCGCTTCTCCTTAGGGAAATCTCCGATGCGGATGTCAGTCGCATCTGTCACCTTTAGCTATCGGCCATGCTCGACAAAGATTAACCATTGGGTGACCAAATGCCTGACTCCTTGCAACTCGTAATCGGCGCCGACCTCGCCGGGCAACCGATCGCCCAGGCCATGCGCCTGGCCAACCGTCACGGGCTGGTGGCCGGGGCCACCGGTACCGGCAAGACCGTCACCTTGCAGCGCCTGGCCGAGGCGTTCAGTGACGCCGGCGTCGCGGTGTTCGCCGCCGACGTCAAGGGCGACCTGTGCGGCCTCGGTGCTGCCGGCAATCCCCAGGGCAAGATTGCCGAGCGCATCGCCGGCATGCCGTGGCTCAATCACAAGCCTCAGGCGTATCCCGTGACCTTGTGGGACATTCATGGTCAGTCCGGTCATCCGTTGCGCACCACGTTGAGCGAAATGGGCCCGCTGCTGATCGGCGCCCTGCTGGAGCTGACCGACAGCCAGCAATCGGCGTTGTACGCCGCTTTCAAGGTGGCGGATCGCGAAGGCCTGTTGCTGCTGGATCTCAAAGACCTGAAAGCGCTGCTCAATCACCTCAAGGACAATCCGCAGCTGTTGGGCGAAGACGCGGCGCTGTTCACCACCGGCTCCAGCCAGGCGCTGTTGCGGCGTCTGGCGACGCTGGAGCAGCAGGGTGCCGAGGCGTTGTTCGGCGAGCCGGCGCTGCAACTGGAGGACATTCTGCAGCCGACCGCCGATGGTCGCGGACGCATTCATCTGCTCGACGCCAGTCGTCTGGTACATGAGGCGCCGAAGGTCTACGCGACCTTCCTGTTGTGGCTGCTGGCCGAGCTGTTCGAGCAACTGCCTGAACGCGGCGATGCCGACAAACCGTTGCTGGCGCTGTTTTTCGATGAGGCACATTTGTTGTTCGGTGACACGCCCAAGGCGTTGCAGGAACGCTTGGAGCAAGTGGTGCGGCTGATCCGTTCCAAAGGTGTGGGCGTGTATTTCGTCACTCAGTCGCCGGGCGATCTGCCGGACGACGTGCTGGCGCAACTGGGGCTGCGGATTCAGCACGGCCTGCGCGCGTTCACCGCCAAGGAGCAGAAATCCCTGCGGGCGGTAGCGGATGGCTTCCGGCCGAATCCGGCGTTCGATGCATTGTCGGTACTCACCGAGCTCGGGATTGGCGAGGCTCTGGTCGGCACCTTGCAAGAGAAGGGCACGCCGGAAATGGTGCAGCGGGTGCTGGTGGCGCCGCCGCAATCGCGGATCGGGCCGTTGACCGAGACCGAGCGCACGATGCTGATCGCCGGTTCGCCGTTCAAGGGCCGTTATGACAAGCCGATCGATCGCGAGTCGGCCTATGAAATCCTGATGGGTCGCAAAGGACTGGCGCCGGAGGCGGAAGCGGCACCGGGCAAACCGGCCGCTGAAGAGCCGAGCCTGGCGGACAAGGCTGGAGAATTCCTCGGGACGGCGGCGGGGCAGGCGCTCAAGTCGGCGATGCGTCAGGCGGCGAATTCGCTGGGTAAACAGTTGGTGCGTGGTCTGATGGGGTCATTGCTCGGGGGCAGCAAACGCCGCTGATCAACAAGGCTCAGGTTTGGGTTTGGCGTGGGCGGCCAGTCGTTCCAGTGCCGCTCGCAGATTCGGATCGCTGATCCCGTCGGCGGTGGCCTGGATGGTCGCCGCCGCATCCGTCGACAGGTCGATCGTCGGCCCGTTCGCCTCGCGCTGGAGGGTCGGTGGGCGCACGGCGAACCTGATCCGCGTCAGATTGGCGAACTCGTCGAACATCTGCAGTTGCCGTTGCAGGCGTTTCTGCTGATAGCGCAGGCGCGTAGCCCAATGGCCGTCGGTGACGATCAGTAGCAGTTCGCCTTCGCGCCACTTGGCCACGTGGCAGTGCTCACGGGCGGCGGGTTGCAGCTGGCTTTCGAGCAGACGTTGCAGGTGGGCCAGGCGCTGGGCATGACCGAGGATGGCTTTCAACGGCCTGGCTTCGCGTAGCAGAACGGCGGGCGCTCTGGCTGTGAGAGGGCGAAATGCCATGATCTAGGACCTGAAGTGACAGAGCCGCCATGGTAGCAGATGGCACCCGTTTCACTCGCCCATTGCTTTTGTCCCTGCTTTGCCCATTAAATCAACGACTAACTTCTTCCCTGTACGGCTTGAAGTTGAGCAAAACGCCCCTATTTTAAGTGAGCCCCGTCAAAGCGCAGTGCCAGCATCGTGGAATATCCCCACTTTCCTCACCACCGTTTCCGGGTAGAATGCTCGTTCGCATGCGGCCATGAGGGCTGCACGGGCGACTCACGGGGCCGCCCTCCATCCCTTTAGTGTGGAAGATCCTGCCGATATGTTTGCGCCTTTGTTAAAGAAACTTTTTGGAAGCAAGAACGAGCGTGAAGTCAAACGCATGCTCAAGACGGTGCAGCTCGTCAATGCCTTCGAAGAGAAGATGGTCGCCCTCTCGGACGATCAACTGCGCGCCAAGACCGCAGAGTTCAAGGACCGCATTGCCAAGGGGGAGACCCTCGACAAGCTGTTGCCGGAAGCCTTTGCGGTCGCCCGCGAAGCCGGCAAGCGTGTCATGGGCATGCGCCACTTCGACGTCCAACTGATCGGCGGCATGACCCTGCACGAAGGCAAGATTGCCGAAATGCGCACCGGTGAAGGCAAGACCCTGGTGGGTACCCTGGGCGTTTACCTCAACGCGCTGTCCGGCAAGGGCGTGCACGTTGTGACCGTGAACGATTATCTGGCCCGCCGCGACGCCAACTGGATGCGTCCGCTGTATGAATTCCTCGGTCTGAGCGTCGGTATCGTGACGCCGTTCCAGCCGCCGGAAGAGAAGCGCGCCGCCTACGCTGCCGACATCACCTACGGCACCAACAACGAATTCGGGTTCGACTACCTGCGCGACAACATGGCGTTCAGCATGGAAGAGAAATTCCAGCGCGAACTCAACTTTGCCGTGATCGACGAAGTCGACTCCATCCTCATCGACGAAGCGCGTACCCCGCTGATCATTTCCGGTCAGGCCGAGGACAGCTCCAAGCTGTACATCGAGATCAACAAGCTGATCCCGAAACTCAAGCTGCACGTCGAAGAAGTCGAAGGCGAAGTCACCCAGGAAGGCCATTACACCGTCGACGAGAAGACCCGTCAGGTCGAACTCAACGAAGCCGGTCACCAGTTCATCGAAGACCAACTGACCAGCATCGGCCTGCTGGCCGAGGGCGAGAGCCTGTACTCGGCGCACAACCTGAGCCTGCTGACTCACGTCTATGCCGGTCTGCGTGCGCACAAGCTGTTCCATCGCAACGTCGAATACATCGTGCAGGACGGTCAGGTCGTGCTGGTCGACGAACATACCGGTCGTACCATGCCCGGCCGTCGTCTGTCCGAAGGCCTGCACCAGGCCATCGAGGCCAAGGAAAACCTGAACATCCAGGCCGAGAGCCAGACCCTGGCATCGACCACATTCCAGAACTACTTCCGCCTCTACGAAAAGCTGTCCGGCATGACCGGTACCGCCGACACCGAAGCGTTCGAATTCCATCAGATCTATGGCCTGCAGGTCATCGTGATCCCGACCAACAAACCGTTGGCCCGTAAGGACTACAACGACCTGGTGTTCCTGACGGCCGAAGAGAAATACGCGGCGATCGTCAACGACATCAAGGAAAGCATGGCCGCCGGCCGTCCGGTGCTGGTGGGTACTGCCACCATCGAAACCTCCGAGCACATGTCCGCATTGCTCGAGAAGGAAGGCATCGAACACAAGGTTCTGAACGCCAAGTTCCACGAAAAAGAAGCTGAAATCATCGCGCAGGCCGGTCGTCCGGGCGCCCTGACCATCGCTACCAACATGGCCGGTCGTGGTACCGACATCCTGTTGGGCGGCAACTGGGAAGTTGAAGTCGCGTCGCTGGAAAACCCGACCCCTGAACAGATCGCCCAGATCAAGGCCGACTGGCAGAAGCGTCACCAGCAAGTGCTGGAGTCCGGCGGTCTGCAGGTGATCGCGTCCGAGCGTCACGAATCCCGTCGTATCGACAACCAGCTGCGTGGCCGTGCCGGCCGTCAGGGTGACGCCGGTTCCAGCCGCTTCTACCTGTCGCTGGAAGACAGCCTGATGCGCATCTTCGCCTCCGACCGGGTGAAGAACTTCATGAAAGCCCTGGGCATGCAGCCTGGCGAAGCGATCGAGCACCGTATGGTGACCAACGCCATCGAGAAGGCGCAGCGCAAGGTTGAAGGCCGCAACTTCGACATTCGCAAGCAGCTGCTCGAGTTCGACGACGTCAACAACGAACAGCGTAAAGTGATTTATCACATGCGTAACACGTTGCTGGCTGCGGACAACATCGGCGAAACCATCGCTGACTTCCGCCAGGACGTGCTGAACGCCACCGTCAGCGCGCACATTCCACCACAATCGCTGCCAGAGCAGTGGGACGTGGCCGGTCTGGAAGCGTCGATCGCCAGCGACTTCGGCGTGAAGCTGCCGATCCAGCAATGGCTCGACGAAGACGATCACCTGTACGAAGAAACCCTGCGCGAAAAGCTGATGAACGAGCTGATCGCCGCGTACAACGAAAAAGAAGACCAGGCTGGCGCCGAGGCCCTGCGCTCGTTCGAGAAGCAGATCGTGCTGCGCGTTCTGGACGACCTGTGGAAAGACCACCTGTCGACCATGGATCACCTGCGTCACGGCATCCACCTGCGTGGTTATGCGCAGAAAAACCCGAAACAGGAATACAAGCGCGAGTCCTTCACGCTGTTCTCCGAGCTGCTGGATTCGATCAAGCGCGACTCGATCCGTGTGCTGTCGCACGTTCAGGTTCGCCGCGAAGATCCGGCCGAGGAAGAGCAACGCCTGCGTCAGGAAGCCGAAGCACTGGCCGCCCGCATGCAGTTCGAACATGCTGAAGCGCCAGGTCTGGATCAACCGGAAGCACTGGTCGGTGAAGAGGTCGACGTGGCCCTTGCCACCGCCCCGGTGCGCAACGAGCAGAAGCTGGGCCGCAACGAACTGTGCTACTGCGGTTCGGGCAAGAAATTCAAGCACTGCCACGGGCAGATCCAGTAAAACCCGTTTCAATCGCTGAAATACCCGCGCCGCGACCGGCACCAGCCGTCGCGGCGTTTTGCCATTTACACCACCGTCACTACGCTTGGCGGTGCTGACATCATTGAGTAAGGAGCGCATTCATGGCTGTTGGTCTTGGTCCTTTGCCAACGTTGCACCCGGTTGCCGGTTTTGAACTCGGTATCGCTTCGGCCGGCATCAAGCGCCCGGGGCGCAAGGATGTCGTCGTGATGCGTTGCGCCGAAGGTTCCACCGTGGCGGGCGTGTTTACGTTGAACGCTTTCTGTGCAGCGCCGGTGATCCTGGCCAAGAAACGCGTGCAGAACGCTGTGCGCTACCTGTTGACCAACACCGGCAATGCCAACGCCGGCACCGGCGAACCGGGCCTGGCTGCCGCCGAGCGCACCACCGCCAAACTGGCTGAACTGACCGGCGTGGATGCCAGCCAGATCCTGCCGTATTCCACTGGCGTGATCGGCGAGCCGCTGCCGGTCGAGAAGATCGAAGGCGCCCTGCAGGCCGCGCTGGACGACCTGTCGGAAAACAACTGGGAAGCCGCCGCCACCGGGATCATGACCACCGACACGCTGCCGAAAGGCGCCAGCCGTCAGTTCCAGCATGACGGCGTGACCATCACCGTCACCGGCATCAGCAAGGGCGCGGGCATGATCCGTCCGAACATGGCGACCATGCTCGGTTACATCGCCACCGACGCCAAAGTCTCCCGCGACGTGCTGCACAACCTGATCCTGGACGGCGCCAACAAGTCGTTCAACCGCATCACCATCGACGGCGATACCTCGACCAACGACTGCTGCATGCTGATCGCTACCGGCAAGGCTGCGCTGCCGGAAATCACCCGTGCCGAAGGCGAGCTGTTCACCAAGCTGAAACAGGCCGTGTTCGAGGTGTGCATGGATGTGGCCCAGGCCATCGTGCGTGACGGCGAAGGTGCGACCAAATTCGTGACCGTTGAAGTCAACGGCGGCGGCAATCACCAGGAGTGCCTGGACGTTGGCTACACCGTGGCCCACTCGCCGCTGATCAAGACCGCGCTGTTCGCCTCCGACCCGAACTGGGGCCGAATCCTCGCTGCCGTTGGTCGTGCCGGCGTGCCGGATCTGGACGTGAGCAAGATCGACGTATTCCTCGGCGAAGTGTGCATCGCCAGCCGTGGCGCCCGCGCCGCGACCTACACCGAAGCCCAGGGCTCGGCGGTGATGCAGCAGGAAGAAATCACCATCCGTATCGAACTGGGTCGCGGCGATTGCAGCGAAACCATCTGGACCACCGACCTGTCCCACGAGTACGTGAAGATCAACGCCGAATACCGCACCTGATCCCTGCCGAAGAGGGAGGTCTGCGGACCTCCTTTTCTTCTGTCCCATGAAAGGACCCGAACATGAGCCTTCACCTGATCATCGGCGACAAACTGCTTTCCTCCTGGTCCCTGCGCGCGGCACTGGCGCTTGAACTGACCGGCGCACCCTACACCGAAGAACTGGTCAAACTCGGCAAGCCCGACACCCGCGAGCGGTTGCTTACCCATTCGCCGACCGCCAAGGTGCCGCTGCTGAAAACCGCCCGCGGCACCATTGCCGATTCGCTGGCGATTGCCGAATACCTGGCCGAACAGTTTCCTTCCGAGCAACTCTGGCCGACCGATATCTTCGCCCGAGCCCAGGCGCGATCCGCCTGCGCGCAGATGCACAGCGGCTTTTTCGCCATGCGCAACCACATGCCGTTCAATCTGAGCCACGACGCGCCGCTCAACCCGGTGCCGCCGGAAGTGAAGGTCGACATCGAACGCATGCTCGCGTTGTGGGCCGAATGCCGTGCTGCCGCGACCGAGCCTGGCCCTTACCTGTTTGGTCGGGTGTCGCTGGCCGATGCATTCTTCGCCCCGATTGCCGTGCGTCTGCGCACCTATCAGGTGAAGCTGCCGGCCGACGATCAAGCCTATGTTGAAACCGTCTACCAATGGCCAGCCTTCAAGGCCTGGCAAAAGGCCGGACTGGAGGAATTGCAGTCGTGAAACGTGTACACGTCGCCGCCGCCGTCATTCGTGACGACAGCGGCAAGATTCTGATCGCCCGGCGTGCCGATACCCAGCATCAGGGCGGCCTCTGGGAATTTCCCGGTGGCAAGGTCGAAGCCGACGAGTCGGTGCAAACCGCGCTGGCTCGGGAGCTGCACGAAGAGTTGGGCATCGTCGTCGGCGCCGCTCGGCCGCTGATCAAGGTGCGTCATGACTACCCGGACAAGCAGGTGTTGCTGGATGTCTGGGAAGTGTCGAGCTTCACCGGCGAACCTCATGGTGTCGAAGGCCAGCCTTTGGCCTGGGTTTCCGCCAGAGAGCTGACGGATTACGAATTCCCGGCGGCCAACCAGCCGATCGTCGCGGCGGCGCGTCTGCCAGCCGAATACCTGATCACCCCGGAAGACCTGGAAACCCCGGCCTTGCTGCGCGGTATCCAGAAGGCGATTGCCGGCGGTATCAAGCTGATCCAGCTGCGTGCGCCCAATGGTTATGACCCGAAGTACCGCGATCTGGCGGTGGATGCGGTCGGCCTGTGCGCCGGCAAGGCGCAGTTGATGATCAAGGGCCCGTTCGAGTGGCTGGGCGATTTCCCGGCGACCGGCTGGCACATCACTTCTGCGCAGTTGCGCAAATACGCGGCGGCGGGGCGCCCGCTGCCGGCGGAGCGCTGGTTGGCGGCGTCCTGCCATAACGCTGAAGAACTGGCACTGGCCGAGCAGATGGGCGTGGATTTCGTCACCCTGTCGCCGGTGCAGCCGACCCTGACTCACCCGGATGCGCAGCCGTTGGGCTGGGAGCAGGCATCGACGCTGATCGAAGGTTTCAGCAAGCCGGTATTTCTGCTGGGCGGAGTCGGTCCGGCTGAACGCGAAAAAGCATGGGATGCCGGAGCTCAGGGTGTGGCGGGGATTCGGGCGTTCTGGCCTGAGGCTCTATAAGAGGCTCAGGCCTCATCGCTGGCTTGCCAGCGATGACTGACTTAGAGGCGCTACACCTCTGTGGGTTTCGCCGCCGGTTGCCACAGAATCTCGGCAATACCCTGGCGCCGGGCGATCAGCCTGGCCGCCACAAACAACAGATCCGACAAGCGATTGATGTACGCCAGACCAACTCCGGCCAACGGTTCGATCGCATTCAAATGCTGGCAACGCCGTTCGGCACTGCGCGCCAGGCTGCGACAGACATGGGCCTGGGCAATCAGCATCGAACCGCCCGGCAGAATGAAATTCTCCAGCGGCCCCAATTCCTCGTTCCATACATCAATGGCGGCTTCCAGCCGTTCGATTTCCGCCGTGTTCAGCGCCTGATATTCCGGCATCGCCAGTTCACCGCCTAAGTCGAACAACCGATGCTGGCAGGGCGCCAACACGTCGATCAGTTCATTCAGTCCGGGGCAGGTTTCGCGCTCGGCGATCAACCCGGCCAGTAGCACACCGACCTGACTGTTCAGCGTATCGACCTCGCCAATGGCCTCGATGCGCGGGTGATCCTTGGGCACCCGGCGGCCGTCGCCGAGTCCGGTTTCGCCCTTGTCGCCGGTGCGGGTGTAGATCTTCGACAAGCGAAAGCCCATGGTTTACCTCGGTAGTTGATTGGTTTCGGCGGCGATGGGCGCCGGTTGCGCCAGCGGCAGACGCAGGGTGAAGCAGGTGCCTTGCCCCGGCGCCGACTGTACTTCCATCTGGCCTTTGTGGTTGTTGGTGATGATGAAGTACGACACCGACAGCCCGAGGCCCGTGCCCTGGCCGATTTCCTTGGTGGTGAAGAACGGCTCGAAGGTGCGCTTGCGTACGTTCTCGCTCATGCCGATGCCGTTGTCCTCGACCTGAATCTCGGCCCATGGCGGATTGAGCCGGGTGCGCAGGGTGATTCGCCCTGGTTCGCTGTCATCTTCGCGCTGGTGGATCGCCTGCGCGGCGTTTTTCAGCAGGTTCAGCAGCACCTGTTCGAGTTCGTTGGCAGTGCCGGGCACCGGGCCCAGCGCCGGGTCGAACTGGCGAATGATCGCCTGACCCTTGAAGTCGAAGCCGATGGCCAGGTCGAAGTCGTTGCCGGCGATCTCCACGGCTTGATCGATCAGGGCCGGCAAGTCGCACGGCGCCATCTGGCGGTTGCTGCGACGGCTGAAACTGAGCATGTGCGTGACAATTTTCGCCGCCCGGGCACCGGCCTGCTGGATGCCGTCGAGCAGTTGCGGGACTTCCCGACCTTGCAGGTAACGGTTCACGGTATCGAGTTCGATGCCCAGTTGCTCGGCCTGCTCGAGGTTCTTCGGCAGGTCTGGCGACAGGCGTCGACGGATGTTCTGCACGTTGTGCAGGATCGCCCCCAGCGGGTTGTTGATCTCGTGGGCCATGCCGGCGGCGAGGCCACCGACCGACAGCATTTTCTCCGACTGCACCATCATTTCTTCCAGCGACAGGCGCTGGGTAATGTCGTCGATCCGGATCACCACGCCACGCCCGGCACCGCCCATCAACGGGTAGAAGGTGAGGGCGTAGTGTTTGGGCTCGTCGTCCTTGAACCACGTCACCCGTTCGATTTTCGCCACCGTGTGTTGCTCTACGGTCTGCTTGAGTTGCGGGAGGAACGGCTTGAGCGGCTCGAAGGCGAGGAAGATCGGCTGGTTCAGCGCTTCGTCCAGTCGTGTGCCGGAAAGCGCGCTGGCCTCCTGGTTCCATTGGGTGACGTAGAGCTGTTCGTCGAGGGCGATCAGCGCCGAGGGCATGGAGTCGATGATGCTGTTGAGGTAGTTCTGGAACCCGGTGAGTTTTTTCTCGATCTTGCTGCGCACCTGGACTTCCAGCTCCAGCTTGCGGTTGGTGTGGCGGGTTTCTTCAGCCAGACCCTGGGCCTGATCGTAGGCCGCCTGGGAGTCGTCGCGGGCGCGCTTGAGTTGCTGTTCCCGGGCCTCGATGCGCGAGAGCATGGTGTTGAACGCTTCGGCCAGACTGCCGATTTCGTCATGGTTACCCCGGGAGGCGCGCAAGGCGTAGTTCTCTTCGCGGGTGACCTGGCGGGACAGTTCTTCGAGCTGATGGATCGGCCGGGTGATCAGGCGTTTGATTTGCCGGGCGATGACCAGCCACAGCAGCACACTGAAAATCAGAATCCCCAGACTCGCCGTGAGGGTGCCGGTGTAGAACGCCACCGGCAGCTCGCTGCTGGCCACCAGTAACAGATGGCCTGGCGCAGTGCCGGGGCGGGGCAGGGTGATGAGTTGGTTGCTGCGAAACTCGGTCAGTTGCCAGGCTTCGATGTGCCGGTAGCGTTCCGGCAGGTTGAGTTTGTCGCCATGCTGCAACTGCGCCAGACGTTCGCCTTTGCCGTCGTACAGAGCCGCGGCGCGCAGCGGGGAATAGCTGTCGAGTTCCTTGAGCAGACGTTCGGCGCTTTGTGGCGACTGTAAGGCGTCGGCCACCAGGCTCGGGTTCGACACCAGCCGGCCGATGGTCTGCAACGCCTGGGGCGCCATGCTTTCCTGGGAAATGTAATAGGCGGCGCTGATAAAGGTCAGGTTGGCGACCAGCAACACAGTGGTCAACAGCACCAGCAGGGCGGCCAGCAGTTTCTGGCCGACCGGCAGGTTTTCAAGACGCTGGCGCAATGGCATCAGGTTTATCGCAGCAAAGGAACAAGTGGCCAGCGTAGCCGCTGCTCAGTCGACGGGCAATCCGAGACTGTGCAGATGAGCGCTCAGGCGCTCCTGCAATTGCTTCAGATGCGGAAGGTTTAACTGATGACGTTCTGCAACCTTGCAGGCATGCCCAAGCAGATAGCTGATCTCGGTGCGGCGCTTGCTGGCCACGTCCTGATACATGGACGAGAAATTCGCCGCCGTGGCCTGGATCACCCGTTCGACTTCCTGTTGCAGATTGTCCGCCGCGGCCGGTTGCCCGCAGCGTTCGAGCAGTTCGGTCAGTTCGCCGCACAGGGTGGCGACTTCGCAGTGATGTTGCTGCAAGCCGCCATTGCGGCAGTCGTGCAGCACCGTCAGCGGATTGATTGCACAGTTGAGTGCCAGCTTGCGCCACAGACGGGTGAGGATGTCGGCGCTCCATTCATGGGGGATTTTCGCCGCCTCGAGATCGTCCAGCCAGATCGGTGCTACCGGATGACCGGCGTCCCCTAGCCAGGTGTAGCCATGGCCGGCGAACACCACGCGCCAGTCGCCGTCGCGGAAAGCGCCTTCGGTGCTGGAGGCGCTGATACAGCGGGCTTGCGGGACTCGCGCGGCGACCGCTTCCTGGCTGCCGAGGCCGTTCTGCAAAAGGATCAGTTCGGCGTCCGCTGCCAGACGGTGGGCAAGTCCGGCCACAGCCGCTTCGGCGTCGTAGGCCTTGCAGGCCACCAGCAGGCGGCGGATGGGGCCGGGACTGTCCGGGGTTTCGCCGGGGATGGCGTAGCTGCTGGCCACGCCTTGTTCGACGAGAGTCAGGCCGCCTGCTGTTGCATAGTCGTGCAAGCGGTCAATGTCGCGCAGGATCAACCGAACCGGCAGGCCGGCACGGGCCAGGCGTGTGGCCCAGAGCGTGCCGAGACTTCCGGCGCCGAGGACGTGCCAGGGTGTGGACATCAGTTTTTCACTCGGTAAGGTACAGGCATGCAAGGCTCGCCGTGTCGGTGGGAAAAGACCCGTTATAATGAGCCCGATTTTAACCGCAAGCCAAGCGCGCCGCGTCCCGTACGAGCGCGCCTTTTTATTGGAGAACTTACATGCCGTCGTTCGACGTGGTATCCGAACTGGACAAACACGAACTCACCAACGCGGTCGAGAACGCCGTGAAGGAACTCGATCGTCGTTATGACCTGAAAGGCAAGGGCAGCTTCGAATACAAGGAAAAGGACTTGACCGTCCACCTGACCGCTGAAGCCGATTTCCAGCTGGAAGCGATGATCGAGATTCTCAAGCTGGCCCTGGTCAAGCGCAAGATCGACGTGCAGTGCCTGGAAGTCAAAGACTCCTTCGCCTCGGGCAAGCTGATGAAGCAGGACGCCGTCCTCAAGGAAGGCATCGACAAGGAACTGGCGAAGAAAATCGTCGGCCACATCAAGGAAGCCAAGCTCAAGGTGCAGGCCGCCATCCAGGGCGAGCAGGTGCGTGTGACCGGCAAGAAGCGTGACGACCTGCAGGAAGCCATCGCGGCCCTGCGTGCCAAGGAATTCGGCATGCCACTGCAGTTCAACAACTTCCGCGACTAAGCTTTTCGGTCGGGAACCTCTCGGCGTTTAATGCGTCCGAGGCCCAAGCAACGGCAGAAACGATTGAGCCCTGTTCGGTTCGGTCTTTCTGCCGCTGGTTTTTACAGCCCGGGAAGCCGGCAATCAGGAGATAAAACATGGATTTGAATGCTGAGGTGGACAACCTGGTCAAGGCATCCCAGGCGTGGATTCCGATGATCATGGAATACGGCAGCCGTGTGCTGCTGGCGGTGATCACCCTGGCCATCGGCTGGTGGCTGATCAACAAGGTCACGCAAAAGCTCGGCGGCCTGCTGGCCCTGCGCAATGCCGACCTGGCGCTGCAAGGTTTCATCAGCAGCCTGGCCAACATCATTCTCAAGGTGCTGCTGATCGTCAGCGTGGCGTCGATGATCGGCGTCGAGACTACCTCGTTCGTCGCGGCAATCGGTGCGGCCGGCCTGGCCATCGGTCTGGCGTTGCAGGGCAGCCTGGCGAACTTCGCCGGCGGCGTGCTGATTCTGTTGTTCCGTCCGTTCCGCATCGGTGACTGGATCGAAGCTCAGGGTGTGGCGGGTACCGTCGACAGCATCCAGATTTTCCACACCGTGCTGCGCACTGGCGACAACAAGACCATCATCGTCCCGAACGGCAACCTGTCGAACGGCATCATCACCAACACCAACCGTCAGCCGACCCGCAAGGTTGTGTTCGACGTAGGTGTGGATTACGAAGCCGATCTGCAAAAGGCCCGTCAGGTGCTGCTGGATCTGGCCAAGGATGATCGCGTTCTGCAGGATCCGGCACCTCAGGCCGTTATTTCGACACTGGGTGACAGTTCGATCACTGTTTCCCTGCGGGTATGGGTTAAAACTGCGGATTACTGGGATGTGATGTTCATGTTTAACGAACAATCCCGTGATCGTTTAAAAACTGCCGGAATTGATATCCCGTTTCCGCAGCGAGTGATTCGTGTGGTTCAGGAATCGGCAGTGTAATGATAGGTTGCTAATTGATTGCCTGACTTGTTGGTCAGGCGTTTATTACAAGTGACAGATAACAAAAAGGCCCATCCGAAGATGGGCCTTTTTTTATGCTACCAAACTAACCACTGACGATTACAAGATGTTCAGTGGGTACTCGGTGATCAGACGGAACTCGTTGATATCACCTTCAGCCTGGTCGGTGTTACCACGGTGCCATGCCTGACGAATACGGAAGGACAGATCTTTGGCCGGGCCGGACTGAACTACGTACTTGGCTTCAAGGTTGGTTTCGTGATGTTTGCCATCTTCACCGTAACCGTACGAGCGGTAAGGGCTGTCAGCATCCATTTTAGTACCGTCGATATCCCAGCCTTTTACATAACGGGCCATGAAGCTCAGGCCAGGTACGCCGTACTCGGCCATTTTCAGGTCATAACGAATCTGTGCAGATTTCTCGTTAGGACCGTTGAAGTCGGAGTACTGGATGGAGTTGGCGAGGAAGATCGAGTCGCCACCGCGGTTGTTGTCACCTACGCCGACGTAGTCGAACGGGGTGTCGCCGTCGACTTTCTGGAAGGCCAGAGTCACGGTGTGTGCTTTCAGGAACGACAGTGCGGTTGCCAGGGAGAACGTGGTGTTGCTGATGTCGCCGGCTTTGGCGCTACCGGTGTCGTTGGTGCGGTAGATGTTGAAGTCGGTGTTCAGCGAAGTGTCACCACTGATCGGGGTGGTGAGGTTCACGTTAGCGTAGTACTGGTTCCAGATGTCCTTGAACTTCGAACCGTAGAGCGACACGCTCAGGTTGTCGGTGATGCCGTATTTACCACCGGCGAAGTCCATGGTTTTGCCAGTGACAGGGTTATCGGTGGTGCTGGAGTACTGCGAATGCAGCTCACCGTCGCTGTTCATCTCGTCCTGGCTGGAGGCCGAGTAGAAGTGACCTGCTTCCAGATCCAGGTTCTGGATTTCGCTGCTTTGCAGTTGGAAACCGGTAGCGGTCTGAGGAATCAGACGGGAGCCGCCGACAGCAAATACTGGAGAGGTACTTGGCTGGAACTCACCGAACTTCAGCTCGGTTTTGGAGATGCGAGCTTTGATCGCTGCGCCTGCTTTGCCCATGCTGTCCTTGACGTGGCCCTGGGAGTCGACGCTCGTGTTGCCCGAACTGGCAGTACCGTCACCGCCATCCAGTTTGATGCCCAGGTAACCGAATGCATCAACACCAACCCCGACAGTACCTTGGGTGTAGCCGGAGCTGAAGTTGCCCAGGAAACCCTGTGTCCAGTCGATTTGATCGTTGGAACCGCCTTTGCGGTCGCGGTTGAAGTAGTAGTTCTTCAACGTCTCGGTGAGTTGTGCGTCTTCAACAAAACCTTTGGCTTCAGCCTGGTCACTTACAAACGGTGCGGCCGTAGCCACTTGAGTACTGGCTGCTGCAGCAACTGCCAGTGCGATCATGCTCCACTTCATCACGCGCATCGTGATTTGCTCCTTTGGTTTTAGAAGAGTACTGCCGTCCCACCTGTTTTATTATCTGGGCGGCTCTTTCTTTTTGTGTCGGCGCAAACTTATATCACGCCGACCATGTTGGCGATACTTGCGAATCCAACCTTTCAGCTTCTTTACGAGCGTGTCGCAAACGGCTTGGTAGATGTCGCAAATTTACAGTCCAAATGCAATGGGACTGACAACTTCAGCGCTGTTTTACAGGGCTTGAGCATCGGTAAAAAAGAGTCCCTTGGCAAAACGCTTGAATCTCCATCGGGCAACCCTGCCACTGTTTTTATGGGGCTCAAGGCATCCACTTCTTGTGGTGCGCTTATAGTCCATATGGGTATGAATGCAACAAGCGTGCACAAACCGCTGAATTGTTCCGGTTTTTTTCAAGGTGCTCGTCTGATGCTGTAAAAACCTCATAAAACCGGGGGCTTCGAGGGTCTTTCGAACAGGCTTGACGCCATCCTTCGCATGGTGTTGCTCCCTGAAAGTCGCAGCGCGACAACCAAAAACGTTACCGGTTCACCCCGTCGGTGAGTATTCGGCGGATGCCCGACGCACTGAGCGTAGACGTGCTGTGCGGTTTTGGTGCAAAAAATTTTATTGGCTGTACTGAATTCATACAGTTGAGCCGTCGATGGTTCGTAAACGTTGCTTTCTGAACCGGTCATTTCCCGCGTTCGAATACAGTGCTGGTTCTGTTCTGGTGCGCTCGTGCCACAAATGTCACTTTGCAGGGCGCGTAAGATTCCTTGCCGTGGCGCATTCGCAGTGAAGGGCACGTCAATCGCAGGTATGCTGCCCTCCAGTCGTTTGGCGCGCTGCTTTCAGGGTGGGGCGCTAAGCTGAAAACAGGTCATTTCGCCGGGAGTGCGCGCAGTGTTTGCTTTAGATTCACGACTTCAACAGGACACCCTGACCATCGGTGACTTCCCGCTGTGCCGACTGCTGTTGTCCAACGATGCCAACTACCCGTGGTTCATCCTGGTGCCACGCCGCGACGATATCAGCGAGTTGTTTCAGTTGGATGTCGCCGACCAGCAGCGCTTGTGGCAGGAAACCACAGCCCTGGCCGAGGTACTCAAGGACTCCTTCGACGCCGACAAGATGAATGTCGCGACCCTGGGTAATGTTGTCAGCCAACTGCATATGCATGTCATCGTGCGTAAACGGGACGATGCCGCCTGGCCGGCGCCGGTCTGGGGCAAGCACCCCGCCAGGCCTTACAGTGCCGAGCAAGTGGCTGCGATCCGCGAGCGCCTGCGTCTGGTGCTGGACGAAGATTTCACCTTTCTGGAGGGCTGAGTGATGAGCCTCGAACAACGTGTTACCGAGCTGGAAAGTCGCCTGGCGTTTCAGGATGACACCATTCAGGCATTGAACGATGTGCTGGTGGAGCAGCAGCGGGTGGTTGAGCGTTTGCAGTTGCAGATGGCTGCCGTGCTCAAGCGTCAGGAAGAGATGGTCGGCCAGATCGGGTCTTTTGAAGAAGACGCGCCACCGCCGCACTATTGAGAGGTCTGTGGGCATGCTCCCGTGAATAAAAAAACCGCGAACAGCCAGGCTGTACGCGGTTTTTTTATTGCGGGAGACGTGAATCAGCGACGCGGCAGGGCGGCGATCACGTCTTCGGCCTGCAGGCCCTTGTCACGGTTCATCACCGAGAACTCCACGCGCTGGCCTTCGACCAGAACACGGTGGCCTTCGCCACGGATGGCGCGAAAGTGCACGAAAATATCATCGCCGGAATCCCGGGAGATAAAACCGAAGCCCTTGGAGGTGTTGAACCACTTGACGGTGCCGGTATCGCGGTTGCTCATGTCGTAGCTTTGCGTGGCGGCGGTCGGTGAGGATTTGTAGAAGCTGACGGCCAGGTGCAAAACCACAGCGACCAGTGCGATCACCAGGCTGAACAGCACGGCTGGCTGGCCGGCGATGACAGGCATCGGCGCGATCAGGGTCAGTGTTTGCAGGACAACGGTCAGGACCAGCAGGGCGCTGACCAGATTTTGCAGATGCTGGCGCGGACCTTTGTTCCAGTAAGGGATAACTGGCGCAAGGATCAGGTTCAGCAGGCCGAAAAAGGCCAGGTAAAGTGCATCGGGTTGTTGCAGGTAAGGTACCGCTTCGGACTTCAGGCTAGGTATGAAGGACAGCAGCAAGGCTGCTGCGCCCATTAGCAGGTGGACGATTTTCAACATTTTTATTGACTCACGTTATGACGGCTCACAAGGAAGAGCTGAAGGCGCACGGTTCGCTTCGGAACAATAAAGAGGCGTTGGACACGTACCCGGCATCAGCCTATGCGCAGGCCCGGAAAACGGGGCGTAGCGACACACTGCCTATTTAACAGCAAAGCCTGCGGGTACTCAAATTACGCCGGCCAGCGGCAGGCGTCGGACGATTTGTCGCGTCTATCGGGGTCATGCGGGGGCTGCGGGGCGGGGGTGGCCTTGCTACAGTGGAGCGGCACCTGTTGGATGAATTCAATCGCCTTTAGGGGGTAAACATGGCAATCGATATCGGTATCAGTGAAGAAGACCGCAAATCCATCGTCGAAGGGCTCTCGCGCCTGCTGTCGGATACCTACGTGCTGTATCTGAAGACCCACAACTTCCACTGGAACGTCACCGGGCCGATGTTCCGGACCCTGCATCTGATGTTCGAGGAGCAATACAACGAATTGGCCCTGG
The DNA here is from genome assembly GCF_949767575.1 of Pseudomonas sp. IT-P2. NCBI lineage: Bacteria > Pseudomonadati > Pseudomonadota > Gammaproteobacteria > Pseudomonadales > Pseudomonadaceae > Pseudomonas > Pseudomonas sp. IT-P2. The sequence continues at coordinate 287,664 of NZ_CATKQA010000022.1, forward strand.
CGGTCGATTCGATTGCCGAGCGCATCCGCGCGCTGGGTTTTCCCGCGCCGGGTGCCTATGCAACTTACGCCCGTCTGTCTTCCATTAAAGAGGAAGTCGGCGTGCCAAGTGCCGAAGACATGATCAAGCAGTTGGTGGAGGGCCAGGAAGCCGTCACCCGAACCGCACGGGGCATTTTCCCTCTGCTGGACAAGGTCAGTGACGAACCTACCGCCGATCTGCTGACCCAGCGCATGCAGGTGCACGAGAAAACCGCCTGGATGCTGCGCGCATTGCTCGAAGCCTGATAACAGGAAGCGCATGAACCCTAGTTCGTGCGCTTTCCTCTTTTCTCCTGGAAATGTCGTTCCCTTCTGTAGGAAACAGGGAGGACGATCCGCCGCTCCATGATCCTCCCTGTCGCGTTGGCTTATCCTACATGGATGGTCAAAAAGTCATCTGGAACTGCCTTTGCGCCTGCGCTTTTAATGAGTTCGCAGGATGTTGCCTTGATAACAGAGGCAGAAATGACAAAGGAGTGTCAACGATATGGAAGATGGAGGCAGGCGAAGAGAGGTCGCAGTCGGTACGCAGCGAGAGAGCGCCACGGAGCCTTTGCTCGGCGGGTTCGACATGGCGTTGATCCGGCCGTTATCCCGCTCGGTGCGTTTGAACGGGTTCGCGACCTGTATGCGGCTGGAACAGGTTTACTGGAATATCCTGGGCCGGATGGCCGAAGACAATTGCTGTTCGGTCGGCACGCTATTGTCCCGTGTCGATCGTGAAGTGCACCTGCGTCATGGCGGGGTGAAAAACTTCAGCGGTCTGGTGCGGGTTGTGTGTGTGATGCATGGCCTGCGGGATTCTCCGGGGGTGCATGGCGCGGGATGACACTGACGAGACGGCCTGTGCAGTCTTCCGGCTGCACAGGCCGCATTTAATGGCTATAATCCCGCCCTTTCGCCGCACAGCCCTGCGCGTGCTGGCAATCTGATTGCCGAGACAACCCCATGCCGATGTACGATTACCAATGTGCTTCCTGTGGTCATCAGTTGGAAGCCATTCAAAAGATCAGCGACGCACCACTGGTCGATTGCCCTGCCTGTCAGGCACCGGAACTCAAGAAGCAGCTGTCGATGCCGGGCTTTCGCCTCAGCGGCAGCGGCTGGTACGAAACCGATTTCAAGACCGGCGCGAAGAAGAATCTGGCCGGTAGCGACAAATCTGACTAGGGTTCAAGCCCAGGTCGAACGACACGCGCGAGTTTCCACAGGTTGCACAGTGCTTGAGTGCAGCGGGATCTCCACCGAATTTCGAATTACGAGAAGCGAACCACTACCATGATGCGCAGCCATTATTGCGGCCAACTGAACGAAAGCCTGGAAGGCCAGGAAATTACCCTTTGCGGATGGGTTCACCGTCGTCGCGACCACGGCGGGGTGATTTTCCTCGATATCCGTGATCGTGACGGTCTGGCTCAGGTAGTGTTCGATCCGGATCGCGCCGAGAGCTTCGCCGCCGCCGATCGCGTGCGCAGCGAATACGTGGTGAAGATCACCGGCAAGGTGCGTCTGCGTCCGGCCGGTGCCACCAACGCCAACATGGCGTCGGGCATGATCGAAGTGCTGGGCTACGAGCTGGAAGTGTTGAACGAAGCGGAAACCCCGCCGTTCCCGCTGAACGAATACTCCGACGTCGGCGAAGAAACCCGCCTGCGCTATCGCTTCCTGGACCTGCGTCGTCCGGAAATGGCCGAGAAGCTGCGTCTGCGTTCGCGCATGACCACCAGCATCCGTCGCTACCTCGACGAAAACGGCTTCCTCGACGTCGAAACGCCGATCCTGACCCGTGCCACTCCGGAAGGCGCGCGCGACTACCTCGTACCGAGCCGTACCCACGCCGGTTCGTTCTTCGCGCTGCCGCAATCGCCACAGCTGTTCAAGCAACTGCTGATGGTTGCCGGCTTCGACCGCTACTACCAGATCGCCAAGTGCTTCCGCGACGAAGACCTGCGTGCCGACCGTCAGCCTGAGTTCACTCAGATCGACATCGAGACCAGCTTCCTCGACGAAAAAGACATCATGGGCCTGACCGAAGGCATGATCCGCAACCTGTTCAAGGAAGTGCTGGATCTGGAATTCGGCGAATTCCCGCACATGACGTTCGAAGAAGCCATGCGCCGTTACGGTTCCGACAAGCCGGACCTGCGTAACCCGCTGGAGCTGGTCGACGTGGCCGATCAGCTGAAAGAAGTGGACTTCAAGGTCTTCAGCGGCCCTGCCAACGATCCGAAATGCCGTATCGCCGCACTGCGCGTTCCAGGCGGGGCGAGCATGCCGCGCAAGCAGATCGACGACTACACCAAGTTCGTCGGCATCTACGGTGCCAAGGGTCTGGCGTACATCAAGGTCAACGAGCGTGCGGCCGGTGTTGACGGTCTGCAATCGCCGATCGTGAAAAACATTCCGGAAGCCAACTTGAACGTGATCCTCGATCGCGTTGGCGCAGTCGACGGCGACATCGTGTTCTTCGGCGCCGACAAGGCCAAGATCGTCAGTGAAGCCCTGGGCGCGCTGCGTATCAAGCTCGGTCACGACCTGAAGCTGCTGACCTGCGAGTGGGCACCGATGTGGGTCGTCGACTTCCCGATGTTCGAAGAGAACGACGACGGCAGCTTCTCCGCTCTGCACCACCCGTTCACCGCACCGAAGTGCTCGCCGGAAGAGCTGGAAGCCAACCCGGCCGGCGCTCTGTCCCGCGCCTACGACATGGTGCTGAACGGCACCGAGCTGGGTGGCGGTTCGATCCGTATCCACCGCAAAGAGATGCAGCAAGCTGTGTTCCGTCTGCTGGGCATCAACGAAGCGGAACAGGAAGAGAAGTTCGGCTTCCTGCTCGACGCCCTGAAATACGGCGCGCCGCCGCACGGTGGTCTGGCCTTCGGTCTGGACCGTCTGGTGATGCTGATGACCGGCGCCCAGTCGATCCGTGAAGTGATCGCCTTCCCGAAAACCCAGAGTGCTGCCGACGTGATGACGCAGGCGCCGGGTGTCGTGGATGCGAAGGCGTTGCGCGAATTGCACATCCGTTTGCGCGAAACGCCAAAGGCCGAGTAAGACGGGCCTGAAGGCGCATCTTCGGATGCGCCTTTTTTCTTTCTGCAGTGATTGAAAACAAGATTTTTTTGCTGGCCGATGCATCTGCATGGCGGGCATTGTTCAAGAGAATTCGGAGCGAGTTATGGCAGGTCATTCCAAGTGGGCGAACATCAAGCACCGCAAAGAACGCCAGGATGCCAAGAGAGGCAAGATCTTCACCAAGTGGATCCGCGAGCTGACCGTGGCGGCCCGTCAGGGCGGCGGTGATCCGGGTTCCAACCCGCGTCTGCGTCTGGCGCTGGACAAGGCGCTGGGCGCCAACATGAGCCGGGACATCATCGACCGTGCCGTGGCCCGTGGCGCCGGCGCGACCGAGGCCGACAACGTTGAAGAACTGACCTACGAAGGTTACGGCCCGGGCGGCGTGGCGGTGATGGTCGAGTGCATGACCGACAACCGCAACCGCACCGCAGCAGCTGTTCGCCATGCGTTCAGCAAGTGTGGCGGCAACCTCGGTACCGACGGTTCGGTAGCCTATCTGTTCGAACGCAAGGGCCAGATCAGCTTTGCCCCGGGCGTTGACGAAGACGCGCTGACAGAGGCCGCGCTGGAAGCCGATGCCGACGACGTGGTCAGCCACGAAGACGGCTCGATCGACGTGTTCACCTCGTTCACCAGTTTCTACGCGGTACGCAATGCCCTGGAGGTCGCCGGTTTCAAGGGTGATGACGCGGAAATCGTCATGCAGCCGACCACCAGCGCCGAGCTGGATCTGGAGGGCGCCGAGAAGGTGCTCAAGCTGATCGACATGCTGGAAGACCTGGACGACGTGCAGAACGTCTATTCCAACGCGGACATTCCGGAAGACGTGGCCGCTCAGCTCGGTTAAGAGCGACTAGGCTTCAATGTGGGAGCTGGCTTGCCAGCGATGGCGTCGGCACATCAGGTAATGATGGCGCCTGACACACCGTCATCGCTGACAAGCCAGCTCCCTCATTTGTTTTTGTGTTTCTTCGAACCAGCAGGCTTATGACTTTAATTCTTGGTATCGACCCCGGTTCGCGCATTACCGGTTACGGCATTGTTCGCGATACCGGACGTGGCGGCTGCATCTATGTCGCCTCGGGTTGTATCCGCACTGGAGCCGGCGAGCTGCATGAGCGTCTGCAGATCGTTTATCGCGGCGTGCGCGAAATCATCCAGACCTACGGTCCGGTCACCATGGGCATCGAAAAGGTGTTCATGGCAAAAAACGCCGATTCGGCGCTGAAGCTCGGGCAGGCCCGGGGGGCCGCTATTGTTGCCGGCGCCGAAGAATGCCTGGAAATCGCCGAGTACACGGCCACCCAGGTCAAGCAGGCCGTGGTCGGCACGGGTGCCGCTAATAAAGAGCAGGTGCAGATGATGGTCATGCACATGCTCAAGCTGACCAGCAAACCGCAAATCGATGCATCGGATGCCCTGGCCATTGCCATTTGTCATGCCCACACACGCTCGAGTCTGTTACCGCACGGCTTGGGAACGGCACGCAGTCGTGGCGGGCGCCTGCGTCTCTGATAGCATCAGCAGTCATTTTTACGGAATGTGGATTTCGTGCCTGGGTTGTCGGCCGTGAATCCATGCTCTGTCGGTCGCCAGCCCACGGCTGGCCAACGCTCAAGGATCTGAAACGTGATTGGACGCTTGCGCGGTACTCTGGCTGAGAAACAGCCGCCGCACCTGATTCTGGATGTAAACGGCCTCGGGTATGAGTTGGAAGTGCCCATGACCACCCTTTATCGCCTGCCGTCGGTCGGTGAACCGCTGACCCTGCACACCCATTTGGTCGTACGCGAAGACGCGCAGTTACTCTATGGTTTTGCCGGCAAGCGTGAGCGAGACTTTTTTCGCGAGTTGATCCGTCTGAATGGTGTAGGGCCGAAACTGGCCCTGGCCTTGATGTCGAGTCTGGAAGTCGACGAACTGATCCGCTGCGTGCAATCCCAGGACACCTCGGCGCTGACCAAGGTGCCGGGCGTGGGCAAGAAAACCGCCGAGCGTCTGCTGGTCGAACTGAAGGATCGCTTCAAGGCCTGGGAAACCTCGCCGGCCATGTTCGCCCTGGTGCCGAACCAGCCGGACGGCCCGGCGCCGGTCAACACCGCCGAGAACGATGCGGTCAGTGCACTGATTTCCCTGGGCTACAAGCCACAGGAAGCGAGCAAGGCGATTTCCGCGATCAAAGAGAAAGGCCTGAGCAGCGAAGACATGATTCGACGTGCCCTGAAGGGAATGATTTAAGTGATTGAAGCTGATCGTCTGATCGCCGCCACGCACAGTCCGCGTGAGCGCGAAGAAGTCCAGGATCGGGCGATACGTCCCGTCAGCCTGGCCGAGTACATCGGCCAGCCGACCGTTCGCGAGCAGATGGAACTGTTTATCCAGGCCGCCCGTGGCCGTAGCGAATCCCTCGACCACACCCTGATCTTCGGTCCGCCGGGGCTGGGTAAAACCACGCTGGCCAACATCATCGCCCAGGAAATGGGCGTGTCGATCAAGAGCACTTCCGGTCCGGTGCTGGAGCGTCCGGGGGATCTGGCGGCGCTGTTGACCAATCTTGAGCCGCACGACGTGCTGTTCATCGATGAAATCCATCGTCTGTCGCCGATCGTCGAAGAAGTACTGTACCCGGCCATGGAAGATTTCCAGCTCGACATCATGATCGGTGAAGGGCCGGCGGCGCGTTCGATCAAACTCGATCTGCCACCGTTCACCCTGGTCGGTGCAACCACGCGGGCGGGCATGCTGACCAACCCTTTGCGTGACCGTTTCGGTATCGTCCAGCGCCTCGAGTTCTACAGCACCGCTGACCTGGCGACGATTGTCAGCCGTTCGGCGAATATCCTCGGTTTGCCGCTGGATCCGGAAGGCTCTTTCGAGATTGCCCGCCGCGCCCGTGGCACGCCGCGGATCGCCAACCGTCTGCTGCGCCGGGTGCGGGATTTCGCCGAAGTCCGGGCCAAGGGCCACATCACCAAGTCCGTCGCAGATCTGGCGCTGAACCTGCTGGACGTGGACGAGCATGGTTTCGATCATCAGGACCGGCGTCTGCTGTTGACCATGATCGAGAAGTTTGACGGCGGCCCGGTGGGCATCGACAGTCTGGCGGCGGCGATCAGCGAAGAGCGCCACACCATTGAAGATGTGCTTGAGCCGTACCTGATTCAGCAGGGCTACATCATGCGTACGCCGCGGGGCAGGGTGGTGACCCGCCACGCGTACCTGCATTTTGGTTTAAACATCCCGACACGAATGGGCGAAATGCCCGTGGTAGACGAGTTTCTCGATGCCGTGGACGATTGATACACATTTATTGTCGATTTATTCAGCGTTTGTACTGTCACAGGACGGTACTTTTGCGGTAAAGCCTTCCAACAATGAAAAACAGTTGCCTGGCTGGATTGGCAACCCGAGGAGTAAGCACTAGAGTATGCGCGCGCAAAACGGGCTTGAGCCGTTCGCACATCGTTGTCGCGTTTATTACGAGGACACCGATGCGGGCGGCATCGTGTATTACGTTAATTACCTCAAGTTTATGGAACGGGCTCGAACCGAACGGCTCCGGGAGCTGGGCTTTGCTCAGTCGGCGCTGGCCGGGGAGGACCTGTTGTTCGTCGTGCATTCCAGCGAAGCGCGTTATCACGCGCCGGCGCGACTGGACGACGAGCTTCTGGTAAGCGCTGATGTAATCGAATTGAACCGTGCCAGCCTGCGCTTCCGACAGCAGGTCAGGCGGGCAACGGATAATGTGCTGCTCTGCGAAGGGCAGTTTCTGGTGGCCTGTGTGCGCACTAACAGTTTGAAACCCCGGGCCCTTCCCGAAGACCTGCGTGCGGCCTTTGCCGACGCGGTCGGCACGGGTACACACTCAAAGCAGGAGATAAAGCGTGGAAGCTAACGTCGTCGACCATTCCTCCATGTGGAGCCTGGTCAGCAATGCCAGCATCGTGGTGCAGTTGGTAATGTTGACTCTGGTGGCCGCATCGGTGACCTCATGGATCATGATCTTTCAGCGCAGCAATCTGATACGCGCCGGTCGACGTGCCCTCGAGAGCTTCGAGGAGCGTTTCTGGTCGGGTATCGACCTGTCCAAACTCTACCGTCAGGCCGGCAGCAACCCGGATCCGGATTCGGGTGTCGAGCAGATCTTCCGTGCCGGCTTCAAGGAGTTCTCTCGTCTGCGTCAGCAGCCAGGCGTCGATCCTGAAGCGGTGATGGAAGGTGTGGCCCGTGCCATGCGCGTCGCCATCTCCCGCGAAGAAGAAAAGCTCGAGCAGAGCCTGCCGTTCCTCGCCACCGTCGGTTCGGTCAGCCCGTACATCGGTCTTTTCGGTACCGTCTGGGGGATCATGAACTCCTTCCGTGGTCTGGCCAGCGCCCAGCAGGCCACCCTGGCCACCGTGGCACCCGGCATCGCCGAAGCCCTGATCGCCACCGCGATCGGTCTGTTCGCCGCGATCCCGGCCGTTATCGCTTACAACCGTTTCTCTGCCCGCAGCGAAACCTTGCTGAGCCGCTACTACACCTTCGCCGATGAGTTCCAGGCGATCCTGCACCGCAAAGTGCACACCAGCGAAGAATAAGCAGGTATTTCCCGATGGCTTTAATCACTCGAGCCCGACACAAGCGCAAGCCGGTCGCCGAGATGAACGTAGTGCCTTACATCGACGTGATGCTGGTGCTGCTGGTCATCTTCATGGTGACTGCGCCAATGCTCAATCAGGGCGTGAAAGTGGATCTGCCCAAGGTTTCCAGCGAAGCCTTGCCGCAGGACAACAACACCCAGGTGCTGACCATTTCGATCAAGTCGGACAAGACCTACTACTGGAACCTTGGCAGCGAAGTCGACACCGAGAAACAGCAGGACCGGGCCATGACCCTGCCACAGATGACCGACGCGGTGACCAAGATCATTCGCGCCGGCACTGAAGGTGGCAAGCGTACCCAAGTCTTCATCCGTGGCGACAAGTCCGTCGATTATGGCTCCGTCATGGGTGCCATGGGCGGGTTGCAGAAAGCCGGGGTCGGTAACGTTGGCTTGATCACCGAGGCGCCCTGATGCAGCAACAGCGAGAGCCGTCCGCCTCGGAAAGCTACTTCTGGCCTAGTGTCTGGGCGATTGGCTTGCACGTGCTGGTGTTCGGCATGCTGTTTGTCAGTTTCGCTCTGACCCCGGAGCTGCCGCCAGCCAAGCCGATTGTTCAGGCGACCCTGTACCAGCTGAAATCGAAAAGTCAGGCGACCACTCAGACCAATCAGAAGATTGCGGGTGAGGCGAAGAAATCCGCCGCGCGCCAGACCGAAGTCGAGCAGATGGAGCAGAAAAAGGTCGAGCAGGAAGCGGTGAAGGCTGCGGAACAAAAGAAAGAAGAAGCGGCTCAAAAGGCCGAGGAAGCCAAGAAGGCCGATGAGGCGAAGAAAGCGGACGAGGCGAAGAAGGCTGATGAAGCCAAGAAAGCCGACGACGCCAAGAAAACCGCCGAAGCCAAGAAGGCAGAAGAGAAACAATTGGCTGATATAGCCAAGAAGAAAGCCGAAGAAGAAGCCAAAAAGGCTGCTGAAGAAGAGGCCAAGAAAGCGGCCGCTGAAGAAGCCAAGAAGAAGATCGTCGAAGACGCGAAAAAGAAAGCCGCCGAAGACGCCAAGAAGAAAGCTGAAGCTGAAGAGGCGAAGAAGAAAGTCGCCGAAGACGCGAAGAAGAAAGCTGCTGCCGATGCTGCGAAGAAGAAAGCGCAGGAAGCGGCACGTAAATCCGCCGAAGACAAGAAGGCTCAGGCCCTGGCAGATTTGCTTTCCGACACGCCGCAGCGCCAGCAGGCCTTGGCCGATGAGCAGGGCGACGAAGTCGCGGGCAGTTTCGATGACCTGATTCGTGCGCGGGCAGCAGAAGGCTGGGCGCGTCCACCTTCAGCACGCAAAGGCATGACGGTTGTGCTGCAGATCGGCATGTTGCCGGACGGTACGGTGACCTCGGTCAGCGTGGCCAAGTCCAGTGGCGACGGTCCGTTCGATGCGTCAGCAGTGGCAGCGGTCAAGAATATTGGACGTTTGACGGAAATGCAGGGAATGAAGCCGAGCGATTTCGCTCCGTATCGTTCATTCAAGATGACATTCACACCTGAGGATCTAGCCTTGTGAGAAACCTTCTTCGAGGAATGCTGGTCGTGATCTGCTGCATGGCAGGGATCGCGATGGCGGATGAAAAGAACATTCTGGTCACCAGCGGCAGCGATCGGGCGACTCCGATTGCCGTCGTACCGTTCGGTTTCCAGGGCGGTGCCGTCCTGCCGGATGACATGGCTGAAATCATTGGTAACGATTTGCGTAACTCGGGCTATTACTCGCCGATTCCAAAGCAAAACATGATCAGCCAGCCAAGCCAGCCGAGCGAAATCATCTTCCGTGACTGGAAGGCGGTGGGTGCACAATACATGATGGTCGGCAGCATCGTGCCGGCCGGTGGCCGTCTGCAGGTGCAGTGGGCTCTGTTCAACGTCGCCACCGAGCAGAAAGTGGCTGACGGCAGCGTGTCCGGTACCACCGAACAGCTGCGCGACATGGCGCACTACATCTCCGATCAGTCGTTCGAAAAACTGACCGGTATCAAAGGTGCATTCTCGACTCGCCTGCTGTACGTCACGGCCGAGCGTTTCTCCGAGAAGAACACCCGTTACACCCTGCAGCGTTCGGACTATGACGGCGCCCGTGCCGTGACCCTGCTGCAATCCCGTGAGCCGATCCTTTCGCCGCGTTTTGCACCGGACGGCAAGCGTATCGCCTACGTGTCGTTCGAACAGAAGCGTCCGCGCATCTTCATGCAGAACATCGACACCGGTCGTCGCGAGCAGATCACCAACTTCGAAGGCCTGAACGGCGCGCCAGCCTGGTCGCCGGACGGCAATCGCCTGGCGTTCGTGCTGTCGAAAGACGGTAACCCGGACATCTACGTGATGAACCTCGGTTCGCGTCAGATCACCCGCGTGACCGCAGGTCCTGGGATCAACACCGAACCGTACTGGGGCAAGGATGGTTCGACCATCTACTTCACCTCCGACCGTGGCGGCAAGCCTCAGATCTACAAGACCAGCGCTGGTGGTGGCGGTGCCGAGCGTGTGACGTTCGTGGGCAACTACAACGCCAACCCCAAGCTTTCGGCGGATGAAAAGACCCTGGTGATGATCCATCGTCAGGACGGTTTCACCAATTTCAAAGTGGCGGCTCAGGATTTGCAGCGCGGAAGTGTAAAAATCCTCACTGATAGCACTCTGGACGAGTCGCCTACTGTTGCGCCCAACGGCACCATGGTAATCTACGCCACCCGCCAGCAGGGCCGGGGAGTCTTGATGCTCGTGTCCATTAATGGACGCGTGAGGCTCCCGCTTCCTACCGCTCAAGGCGAAGTCAGAGAACCGTCCTGGTCCCCTTACCTGAACTGACGCGGCGCTTTACGTTTTACTTAACACACTGGGGTTCATTAGGAGTTTCACGATGGAAATGCTGAAGTTTGGTAAATTTGCTGCGCTGGCTCTGGCCATGGCTGTAGCTGTAGGTTGCTCGTCCAAAGGCGGCGACAACGCCGGTGAAGGCGCTGTTGATCCAAACGCTGGTTACGGCGCAAACACTGGTGCAGTTGACGGTTCCCTGAGCGAAGAAGCTGCTCTGCGCGCAATCACCACCTTCTACTTCGAATACGACAGCTCGGACCTGAAGCCAGAAGCCATGCGCGCTCTGGACGTTCACGCCAAAGACCTGAAAGCAAACGGCGCTCGCGTTGTTCTGGAAGGCAACACCGACGAACGTGGTACTCGTGAGTACAACATGGCACTGGGCGAGCGTCGTGCGAAAGCCGTTCAGCGCTACCTGGTACTGCAAGGTGTTTCCCCAGCTCAGCTGGAACTGGTTTCCTACGGCGAAGAGCGTCCAGTTGCTACCGGCAACGACGAGCAGTCCTGGGCTCAAAACCGTCGCGTCGAACTGCGTAAGTAATTCGATATGCGAACGTGCCGTCGTGCTGTAACTGTTCTGGCTCTCAGCCTCGTGCCGCTTGCGGCGTGGGCTGCGGTTCCTGTGGTCGATGACAACTCCGGTTATAACAATAGCGGGAGCAGTTATCCGCCTGCAGGTTACGGTACGAACGGCGCCTATGCCGGGGGAGCGGCTTCGGCCCCTGCCTCGGCACAAGGCATGCTGTTCAACCAACTGCAACAAATGCAGGATGAGATATCTCGCCAGCAAGGCGTGATCGAAGAACTGCAGAATCAGGTTGCGCGCATGAAGCAGGAATCCCTGGAGCGATACCAGGATCTTGATCGGCGCATAGGATCCGGCGTTGCACCAGCCGCGACTCCCGAGAATTCTTCTGCCGGTGGCGATGCAAGTGCTGCTGCCGGTGCTGCTGCTGGAGCCGGCGCCGCTGCTGCCGCCCAGGCACCTGCCGCAGGTAGCGAACCGGCTGATCCGGCCAAGGAAAAGCTGTATTACGATGCCGCTTTCGACCTGATCAAGGCCAAGGATTTCGACAAGGCCAGCCAGGCGTTTGCCGCATTCCTGCGTAAATACCCGAACAGCCAATACGCAGGCAATGCCCAGTACTGGCTGGGTGAAGTGAACCTGGCCAAAGGCGATCTGCAAGGTGCAGGTCAGGCTTTCGCCAAGGTTTCGCAGCTGTATCCCAAGCACGCCAAAGTGCCGGATTCGCTGTACAAGCTGGCTGATGTAGAGCGTCGCCTCGGTCATACCGACAAGGTCAAAGGCATTCTGCAGCAGGTGGTGGCCCAATATCCGGGCACGTCCGCCGCTCAGTTGGCCCAGCGCGATCTGCAACGCATGTAACATGCTTTGACCCGTTTGGAAGAAACCCGCGCTTGTCGCGGGTTTTTTCGTTAGAATTCACGCCCTTTTATGAAACACGCTTCTGGTGATCTACGCGTTGGCGGGGTTGCCTGAAGTGCCTGACGGAGGCGGACAGCCTGTTTAGCTGTTACGCCCGTGGCGACTATGCAAGACACATTGAGAATCACCGAAGTTTTCTACTCGTTGCAGGGGGAAACGCGGACTGCCGGGCTGCCCACTGTTTTTGTGCGCCTGACCGGTTGCCCATTGCGTTGCCAATACTGCGACAGCGCCTACGCTTTCAGCGGTGGCACGATCCGCACCCTCGACGACATCCTCGAGCAAGTGGCCGGCTTTCGCCCGCGCTACGTCTGTGTCACTGGCGGTGAGCCGTTGGCACAACCCAATGCCATCCCTTTGCTCAAGCAGTTGTGCGATGCCGGCTACGAAGTCTCGCTGGAAACCAGCGGCGCCCTCGACATCTCGGCGGTCGATCCGCGGGTCAGTCGGGTGGTCGACCTGAAGACGCCAGACTCCAAAGAAGCCCATCGCAACCGTTACGAGAACATCGAACTGCTGACGCCCAACGATCAGGTGAAGTTTGTCATCTGCTCGCGGGAGGACTATGACTGGGCGGTATCGAAGCTGATCCAGTACGGTCTGGAACGACGTGCGGGTGAAGTGCTGTTTTCTCCAAGTCACCACGACCTAAATGCTCGGGATCTGGCGGACTGGGTGGTGGCGGATAACCTGCCAGTGCGCCTGCAACTGCAGCTGCATAAATATCTATGGAATGATGAGCCGGGGCGCTGAGATGACTGAACAACTGAACACTAGCCAAAAACGTGCGGTAATCCTGCTGTCGGGTGGCCTGGACTCGGCCACTGTCGTGGCCATGGCCCGCGCTGAAGGCTACGCCTGCTACACCATGAGTTTCGATTACGGTCAGCGTTCCCACGCCGAGCTGCATGCTGCTGCTCGCGTTGCCCGCGATCTGGGCGTGGTCGAGCACAAGGTGATCGGCCTGAACCTGAACGGCATGGGCGGTTCGGCCCTGACCGACACCAGCATCGATATCCCGGAAGAGCTGGGCGAAGGCATCCCGGTGACTTACGTGCCGGCGCGCAATACAGTTTTCCTGTCGCTGGCCCTGGGTTGGGCTGAAGTGCTCGGCGCCCGTGACATCTTTATCGGCGTCAACGCGGTGGATTACTCCGGTTACCCGGATTGCCGTCCCGAGTTCATCGAGTCGTTCGAGCGCATGGCCAATCTGGCGACCAAGGCCGGGGTGGAAGGCAATGGTTTCCGCATCCAGGCACCGCTGCAGAATCTGAGCAAGGCGCAGATCGTCCAGGCGGGGGTGAAGCTTGGCGTTGATTACGGGCTGACTGTTTCCTGCTATCAGGCTGACGATGACGGGCGTGCTTGTGGTAAATGCGACAGCTGCCGACTGCGTGCAGAAGGCTTCGCGGCGGCCGGAATCAGCGACCCGACACCTTATTTTTGATTTTTTTCAAATTAGGTGTTGAATAGTCCTTAAAAATCAGTATTATACGCGCCACCACACAGCGGGTCGTTAGCTCAGTTGGTAGAGCAGTTGGCTTTTAACCAATTGGTCGTAGGTTCGAATCCCACACGACCCACCATTTTTGCTGTTTTAAAAGTCTGGAAGGCCCACGAAAGTGAGGATTTCCGGATTTTTTTTTGCCTGCGATTCAGGCATGCCTCCCTTCGTTTCTTTCCGCCGTGACGCAGGTCAGAATCATCTTTTGTATCAACGGGATATTCTGTAGCCTTGCGCAGCTTCATTGCTGTCCGTGCCTGATAATACTCACTCTCCCGGCGGTACCCTCAAGCGGTCCGGAGCCGGGTGTATACTCGACTTTCGCGCGAACGCGCCTGCAGGTCTTGCGAACATGACGCAGATTTCCGAACGCCTTCTGGTACAAGCCCACCTCGACGCCAAGCAGCCCAAGCCGCTGACAGCCGAGGAAGAGGCTTATTACCGTTCTGCCATCGCCGCCGAGCTCAAGGCTCAGGACGCGGTGCTGGTTGCCCACTTTTATTGCGATCCGATCATCCAGGCCCTCGCCGAAGAAACCGGCGGATGTGTTTCCGATTCCCTGGAAATGGCCCGCTTCGGCAATGCCCATCCGGCCAAGACCGTGGTGGTTGCCGGCGTGAAATTCATGGGCGAGACCGCGAAGATTCTCAACCCTGAAAAACGTGTGTTGATGCCGACCCTGGAAGCCACCTGCTCGCTGGATCTGGGTTGCCCGGTGGATGAGTTCTCGGCGTTCTGCGATCAGCATCCGGAACGCACCGTGGTGGTATACGCCAACACCTCGGCCGCCGTCAAAGCCCGGGCCGACTGGGTGGTGACCTCCAGTTGTGCACTGGAAATCGTCGAAAGCCTGATGGACAACGGCGAAACCATTATCTGGGGTCCGGACAAGCACCTGGGCACCTACATCCAGCGTCAGACCGGCGCCGACATGCTGCTCTGGGATGGTGCATGCATCGTCCACGAAGAGTTCAAGTCCAAGCAGCTGGAAGACATGAAAGCGCTGTACCCGGACGCCGCCATTCTGGTGCATCCGGAGTCGCCGACCTCGGTAATCGAGTTGGCGGACGCCGTCGGTTCCACCAGTCAGCTGATTGCCGCCGCTCAATCGCTGCCGAACAAGACTCTGATCGTCGCTACCGACCGCGGCATCTTCTACAAGATGCAGCAGCTGTGCCCGGACAAGGTCTTCATCGAGGCGCCAACCGCCGGTAACGGCGCGGCATGCCGCAGTTGCGCACATTGCCCGTGGATGGCCATGAACACCCTTGAACGCACGCTGAAGTGCCTGAAGGAGGGCTCGAACGAGATCTTCGTCGACCCGGCCCTGATTCCTCAGGCGATTCGTCCGCTCAAGCGCATGCTCGATTTCACTCAGGCCGCACGGATGAAACTGGCCGGCAACGCCTGACCTTGCGACGCAAACAAAAACGCCCCGATTGGATCGGGGCGTTTTTGCATCTGGAGGATTATTTGGTTTTCTTCGGAATTCGCACGAGCTGTGTGTCGGAGTAGATGTCATGCCAGGCGCGCTTCTGCTTATCGAGCAGCGACCAGAAGAAACCCAGGCCCAGGCACAGCCACGACGCAATCGACACCATGAACCGCAGCAGCGCCTGCCACAGGCTGATCGCAGTGCCATCGGCGTTTTGCACGCGAATGCCCCACACTTGCATGCCCAGGGTCTGCCCGGCGTGGGTCCAGAACTTGGCAAAGAAGCCAAACAGCACCAACAGCAGCACCGTGGAGTACAGCGGATCGCCATCCAGCTGCCCGGCGTCGGTCATGACGCGCAGGCGCTCTTCGCCGATGATTGCCGCCTGGATCAGCTTGTAAACAAAACCGGTCACGATCAGCAGAGCGGTGCACAGCAAAAAGTCATAGAACATCGCTGCCAGACGACGACCCAGGCCGACGGCGGGGAAATCGCCCTGGGGGGTGAGCAGGTGTTTCGACATGGCAGCCTCTGGACGGAAAGTGAAGCGCCATTTTACGGATTTGCGCCCACAAAAAAGCCCCTGATATCAATATCAGGGGCTTTTTCGTAACAGAAATCAGGCTTCTGCGATGACTTCGTCAGCTTGCATGCCTTTCTGGCCCTGCACTGCAACGAAGGTCACTTTCTGGCCTTCTTTCAGGCTCTTGAAGCCGTTGCCCTGAATGGCGCGGAAATGCACGAACAGATCCGGACCGCTTTCTGGAGTGATAAAACCAAAACCTTTCTCGTCGTTAAACCACTTGACGGTACCGCTCTGACGTGTGGACATTTCTTATTTCCTTTGACGCAAAAATTGATGACAGTCTCCTTCTCATGAAAGAGTACTGGGGCTGGTTGCAGGAGAGTAAGAAGACGTCGAACGGGATGTAGCTAACTTGTAGGCTACTGCCCAGGTCACGATTCCAAGCTGACCCATGCAAACACAGTGGACAAACTCTACGCCAACTACGGGAGAAAAAACAAGCCCCGCGAAGGCCCCGGTTTTCCTGCGCTTGCTGGCACTTAGTCGATTCACTAGTCCGGCTTATACGATTAGCTTGTTCAATTGTTTTCGAACGTTATAAGCCAAGTTCAAATTCGAATCGTATGTAAGTGGAGTGCACTGTTTTATGGCGATTGCGTTACACATTAGTGCACGCATAACGCAATCGCGTTACTTATAGAAACAGTCGATCAACCGCGATAGTAGCGTTGTGGAACAAATGGCATTTTGCTTACAAGCAATGGCACCTTTTTCCCACGAACAATTGCCCAAACGGGCGTATCGAGTGCGACGTAAGCGCTGTCCAGGTAACCCATGGCCAACGGACCGCCCAGGGTCGGGCCGAACCCGCCGCTGCACACGCTACCGACGATTTCGCCAGCGTCGTTGACGATCTCTGCACCTTCACGGACCGGCGTACGCTCTTGCGGCAGCAGGCCGACGCGTTTGCGCGACACGCCGTTTTGCTGTTGAGCGAAGACTTGCTCCGCACCCGGGAAACCCCCGGCGCGGGCACCATCGGCACGCCGAGGTTTGGAGATTGCCCACAGCAGGCTGGCTTCGATCGGCGTGGTCTCGGTGTTCATGTCGTGGCCGTACAGGCACAGGCCGGCTTCCAGGCGCAGCGAGTCACGGGCGCCGAGACCGATGGCGGCGACTTCCGGTTCGGCCAGCAGGGCGCGGGCGAGTTTTTCCGCGTCGGCTGCCGGAACCGAGATTTCGAAACCGTCTTCACCGGTGTAGCCGGAACGGCTGACAAAGCAGTCAACGCCCAGCAGCTTCACGCGAGTGAATTGCATGAAAGTCATTTTCGCCACTTCCGGCGCCAGGCGTGCCAGCACGGTCACAGCGGCCGGGCCTTGCAGGGCGAGCAGGGCGCGTTCTTCGAACAGTGGCTCGATCTTGCATTGATCGCCGATGTGTTTTTGCAGATGGGCCAGGTCCTGGTCCTTGCACGCGGCGTTGACCACCAGGAACAGCTCGTCATTGCCGAGGTTGGCGACCATCAGGTCATCGAGGATGCCGCCGGTTTCGTTGGTGAACATTGCGTAGCGCTGCATGCCCACCGGCAGGTCGATGATGTCCACCGGCACCAGGGTTTCCAGTGCTTTGGCGGCATTGGCGCCGGTCAGGCGGATCTGGCCCATGTGCGAGACATCGAACAGCCCGGCCTGCTCACGGGTGTGCTGGTGTTCCTTCATCACGCCCAGCGGGTATTGCACCGGCATGTCGTAGCCGGCGAACGGCACCATGCGGGCGCCGAGTTCGAGGTGCAGAGCGTGCAGCGGGGTTTTCGACAGTTGTTCGGTGGACATGCGTGACTCCTTGATTCACACCAACCCTCTCCCGGAGGGAGAGGGGGCCAGTTTTGTGTTCTCTCCCAAAGGGAGAGCGAGTTTATGGCGCGATCAGCACTCGATGATGTTGACCGCCAGACCGCCACGGGCGGTCTCCTTGTATTTGCTTTTCATGTCGGCGCCGGTCTGACGCATGGTGCGGATGACCTTGTCGAGGGAGACGAAGTGCTGCCCGTCTCCGCGCATGGCCATGCGCACGGCGTTGATCGCCTTGACCGAGCCCATGGCGTTGCGCTCGATGCACGGCACTTGAACCAGGCCGCCAATCGGGTCGCAGGTCAGGCCGAGGTTGTGTTCCATGCCGATTTCAGCGGCGTTTTCCACTTGTTGCACGCTGCCGCCGAGGACTTCGCACAACGCCCCGGCCGCCATCGAACAGGCCACGCCGACCTCGCCCTGACAGCCGACTTCGGCGCCGGAGATCGAGGCGTTTTCCTTGTACAGAATGCCGATGGCCGCCGCGGTCAGCAGAAAACGCACCACGCCGTCATCGTTCGCGCCGGGAATAAAGCGCATGTAGTAATGCAGCACCGCAGGAATGATCCCCGCTGCGCCATTGGTCGGTGCCGTGACCACGCGCCCGCCATTGGCGTTTTCTTCGTTGACGGCCAAGGCGTAGAGGTTGACCCAGTCCAGCACCGACAGCGGATCGCGCAGCGACGATTCCGGGTTCTTGCACAGTTGCCGATGCAACGCCGCCGCCCGCCGCTTGACCTTCAGGCCACCCGGCAGAATGCCTTCGTTGCGGCAGCCGGCGGCCACGCAGTCCTGCATCACTTGCCAGATTTTCAGCAGGCCGGCGCGGGTTTCCGCTTCCGGGCGCCAGGCGCTTTCATTGGTCAGCATCACCTGACTGATCGACAGACCATAGGTGGTGCAGTGGCCAAGCAAGTCCTTGGCACTCTTGAACGGAAAGGTCAGCGGGGTTGCGTCTTCGAC
Source organism: Pseudomonas sp. IT-P2 (assembly GCF_949767575.1). Classification (NCBI taxonomy): domain Bacteria; kingdom Pseudomonadati; phylum Pseudomonadota; class Gammaproteobacteria; order Pseudomonadales; family Pseudomonadaceae; genus Pseudomonas; species Pseudomonas sp. IT-P2. The sequence continues at coordinate 305,953 of NZ_CATKQA010000022.1, forward strand.
GATCCGGTCGGCTCCGGCCGCATCTTCGTCCACCACAAACCCACCGCCGACCGAGTAGTACTCGCGGCTGCGGATCTGCAATCCCGCCGCATCGAAGGCACGGAAGATCATGCCGTTGGGGTGATAGGCCAACGGCTTGCGGATCATGGCCAGGTGTTCTTTCTCGTTGAACGCAATGCTGTGTTCGCCGAGCAGGTTCAAACGGCCGCTGCCACGAATCTCCGAGAGACGGGCGGCGACGGTTTCGGTATCCACGGTGTCCGGGTGTTCACCTTCCAGGCCCAGCAGCACGGCCTTGTCGCTGCCGTGACCCTTGCCCGTGGCGCCGAGGGATCCATACAACTCGACCCTGACGCTGGTGGTGGCCGACAACAGGTTTTCCCGACGCAGGCCTTCGGCGAAGCGCGCAGCTGCGCGCATCGGGCCGACGGTGTGGGAGCTGGAGGGGCCGATGCCAATCTTGAACAGGTCGAACACGCTTAACGACATGAGAGGCTCCTGCGGAGCAGTTGTAAGCGGCAAGCTTCAAGCTGCAAGCAAGAGCGGTCGGCTTTTGACTTGTTGCTTGAAGCTTGCAACTTGAGGCTTGAAGCTTATAGCTGCTTCTTTTTAAGCGTAGCTTTCGATCGACGGGCAGGCGCAGACCAGGTTGCGGTCGCCGAACACGTTGTCGACGCGACCGACCGGCGGCCAGTACTTGCCTTCGATCAACGACGCCACCGGGTACACCGCCTGCTCGCGGCTGTACGGGTGAGTCCACTCGCCAACCAGTTCCGCTGCGGTGTGCGGAGCGTTCTTCAGCGGGTTGTCGTCCTTGTCCAGGGTGCCGTTTTCCACTGCGCGGATTTCTTCGCGGATGCGGATCATGGCGTCGCAGAAGCGGTCCAGCTCTTCCTTGGATTCGCTTTCGGTCGGCTCGATCATCAGCGTGCCGGCCACCGGGAACGACATGGTCGGGGCGTGGAAGCCGAAGTCGATCAGACGCTTGGCGACGTCATCGACGCTGATGCCGCTGCTGTCTTTCAGCGGGCGCAGATCCAGGATGCACTCGTGCGCCACCAGACCGTTGCTGCCGGTGTACAGCACTGGGTAGTGCTCTTCCAGGCGACGGGAAATGTAGTTGGCATTGAGGATCGCCAGCTGCGAAGCGCGCTTGAGACCGGCGCCACCCATCATGCGAATGTACATCCAGGTGATCGGCAGAATGCTCGCGCTGCCGAACGGTGCTGCGCAGACCGCGCCTTCCTTGCGTTCCATGTGGCCGTGGCCTGGCAGGAACGGAGTCAGGTGCGATTTCACGCCGATCGGGCCGACGCCCGGGCCGCCACCGCCATGCGGGATGCAGAAGGTCTTGTGCAGGTTCAGGTGCGACACGTCGCCGCCGAACTTGCCTGGTGCGCAGAGGCCGACCATCGCGTTCATGTTGGCGCCGTCGATGTACACCTGGCCGCCGTTGTCATGAATGATGCCGCAGATTTCGCGGATGCCTTCTTCGAACACGCCGTGGGTCGACGGGTACGTGATCATCAGCGCCGCGAGGTGTTCGCGGTGTTCGATGGCCTTGGCGCGCAGGTCTTCGATGTCCACGTTGCCACGGGCGTCGCACGCGGTCACGACCACGCGCATGCCGGCCATTTGTGCGGTCGCCGGGTTGGTGCCGTGGGCGGACGACGGGATCAGGCAGATGTCGCGACGGTCTTCGCCACGGCTCTGGTGATAGGCGCGAATCGCCAGCAGACCTGCGTACTCACCCTGGGAACCAGCGTTCGGTTGCAGCGAGATCGAGTCGTAACCGGTGGCGGCGCAGAGCATCGCTTCCAGCTCGTCGGTCAGTTGCTGGTAACCGGCGCTTTGCTCGGCCGGGGCGAACGGGTGCAGGGCGCCGAATTCAGCCCAGGTCACCGGGATCATTTCGCTGGCGGCGTTGAGTTTCATGGTGCACGAACCCAGCGGAATCATGGTGCGATCCAGTGCCAGGTCCTTGTCCGCCAGCTTGCGCAGGTAGCGCATCAGCTCGGTTTCCGAGTGATAGCGGTTGAACACCGGGTGGCTGAGGATCGGCGACTGACGAATCAGTGCGGCTGGAATGGTGCTTTGCGCGGCAGCGGCGAGAGCAGCGAACTCCGGCAGGGTCTTGCCGTCGGCGAACAGGGCCCACAGGGTTTCGATGTCGGCCTGGGTAGTGGTTTCGTCGACCGACAGGCCCAGACGCTGAGCGTCGATCACACGCAGGTTGATCTGTTGAGCGCGAGCCTTGTCATGCAGCGCGGTGGTTTGTGCGCCGGTGGCCAGGGTCAGGGTGTCGAAGAAGCTGGCTTGCTCGACGGTCACGCCCAGTGCGCTCATGCCCTTGGCCAGAATCGCGGTGAGGTGATGCACGCGGTTGGCGATCCGGGTCAGGCCTTTCGGGCCGTGGTACACGGCGTACATGCTGGCGATGTTGGCCAGCAGCACTTGTGCGGTGCAGATGTTCGACGTGGCTTTCTCGCGGCGGATGTGTTGCTCGCGAGTCTGCATCGCCAGACGCAGGGCCGGTTTGCCGAAGCGGTCAACCGAGACACCGACCAGACGGCCCGGCATGTCGCGCTTGAACGCATCTTTAGTCGAGAAGTAAGCCGCGTGCGGACCACCGAAGCCCAGCGGCACGCCGAAACGCTGGGCGCTGCCGATCGCCACGTCCGCGCCGAACTCGCCCGGCGGGGTCAGCAGGGTCAGGGCCAGCAGGTCAGCGGCTACCGCGACCAGTGCGTTGGCAGCGTGGAAGCGTTCGGTCAGTTCGCGGTAGTCGAACACATCACCGTTGCTGGCCGGGTATTGCAGCAGCGCGCCGAAGAACGGCGTCACGTCGGTCAGCTCGAGCTCATCGCCCACGACCACGTCGATGCCCAGCGGCTCGGCACGGGTACGCAGTACGTCGAGGGTTTGTGGGTGGCTGTGGATCGAGGCGAAGAACTGGTGGCTGCCCTTGTTCTTGCTCAGGCGTTTGCAGAAGGTCATGGCTTCGGCAGCGGCGGTGGCTTCGTCGAGCAGGGAGGCATTGGCGATCGGCAGGCCGGTAAGGTCGCTGATCAGGGTCTGGAAGTTCAGCAGCGCTTCGAGACGGCCCTGGGAAATTTCTGGCTGGTACGGGGTGTAAGCGGTGTACCAGGCCGGGTTTTCCAGCAGGTTGCGCAGGATCGGCGACGGCGTGTGGCAGTTGTAGTAGCCCTGGCCGATGTAGGTCTTGAACAGCTGGTTCTTGCCGGCGATGCCTTTGATCATCGCCAGGGCATCGGCTTCGCTCAGGCCGTCGTCGAGGCCGAGCACGCTGGTGCCCTTGATGCTTTCCGGGATGACGCTGGCGCTCAGGGCTTCGAGCGAGTCGAAGCCAAGGCTGTTGAGCATGGCTTGCTCGTCACCGGCGCGCGGGCCGATGTGACGGGCGATGAATTCGTTGGCGGTGCCGAGATTTACTTGGGTCATGTCAGGTTCCTCAGGCTTCGGCTTGGGCTTTGATCAGGCGGTCGTAGGCGTCCTGATCCAGCAGCTTGGCGACGGCAGAAGCGTCGGCTGGCTTGAAGCGGAAGAACCAGCCTTCGCCCAGCGGATCTTCGTTGACCAGCTCAGGGCTGTCTTCCAGGGCCGGGTTGGTGGCCAGGACTTCACCGTCCAGCGGCATGTAAACGCCGCTGGCGGCTTTTACCGATTCCACGGTGGCGGCTTCGGCGCCTTTGTCGTACGCCTGCAATTCAGGCAGTTGCACGAACACCACGTCGCCCAGGGCGTTCTGCGCGAAAGCGGTGATGCCAACGGTGACAGAACCATCGGCTTCGGCGCGCAGCCATTCGTGATCTTCAGTAAAACGCAACTCGCTCATGGAATCTCCTAGGGGCCAGACTCGTCTGGTGGACGCGGTGGAATACTCGGGCGGCAATGCCCTGATTTTATGAGCGGTTACTTAGCAAGAACGCGGCCAACGTAAAAATATCGTTATAAATCAATTGCTTGATGGTTTTTCGGGCGAGCGCAAATACGTTAGCTGTAGCGAAATCGCTACAGCGTGGGGCGAAGAAAAAAGCTGAACCGGATCAAAGCCTTACACAGCGGTGATCGGAGGAGGGTGTAGCGATATCGTTCCGCTGTAGCGCTTTCAGTACAGATGGAGGTCGTTTTTGGCGCGGTCTCAGGCTTTGCCCGGAATCCCATACTTGCGCAGCCGATGGGCAATTGCGGTGTGCGAGGTTTGCAGGCGGCTGGCCAGTTGGCGGGTCGAGGGGTAGCTGACGTAGAGTTTTTCCAGCAACGATTTCTCGAAGGCTTCGACCGCTTCTTCCAGGCTGTCGACGTCGGTGTCGGTCTGGCGCGCCACCGAGGTGCCGGCGATGTCGAGGTCGCCGATGTCCACCAGGCTGCTTTCGCAGATCGCGGCGGCGCGGAAGATCACGTTCTGCAATTGCCGCACGTTGCCCGGCCAACGGTTGCCGAGCAGCGCCGGGTAAGTGCCCGGGGCGAGGCGGCAGACCGGGCGCTGGATCTGCGCGCAGGCCTGCTGCATGAAGTAGCGGGCGAGCAGCAGAATGTCCTGACCGCGTTCGCGCAGTGGCGGCACTTCGACGTTGAGCACGTTGAGGCGGTAGAACAGGTCTTCGCGGAACAGGCCTTCGCTGACCATTTTCTCCAGGTCGCGGTGTGTCGCGCTGAGAATCCGCACGTTGACCTTTACCTCACGATCGCCGCCAACCCGACGGAAGCTGCCGTCATTGAGGAATCGCAGCAGTTTGGCCTGCAAGTACGGCGACATCTCGCCGATTTCGTCGAGGAACACCGTGCCCTGGTTGGCCAGCTCCATCAGCCCCGGTTTGCCGCCGCGTTGTGCGCCGGTGAAGGCGCCGGGGGCGTAGCCGAACAGTTCGCTCTCGGCGAGGTTCTCCGGCAGGGCCGCGCAGTTCAGTGCGAGGAAGGGTGCGCTGTGCCGGGCGCTGATGGCGTGACAGGCGCGGGCCACCAGTTCCTTGCCGGTGCCGGTTTCGCCCTGGATCAGCAGCGGCGCATCGAGGGCCGCTACCCGTTGGGCGCGGGCCTTGAGGGTGCGGATTGGCGGCGATTCACCGAGCAGCGCATCGAAACCTTCGGCATGGTCGTGATGCAGCGCCGACAGTTGTTCGCCGATGCGGTTGGGTTGATACAGCGTGAGCAGGGCGCCGGCGTCGGTGATCGGCGTGGCGTCGAGCAACAGGGTCTGGCCATTGACGGTGATTTCCCGCAGCGGCAGGCGGAAGCCTTGTTCGAGCAGGGTTTCGAGCAGACCCGGATCGTTGAACAGTTCCGAAACGCTTTCGCCCGCCGGCTCGCGACCGTACAGGGCGATCAGCGCCGGGTTGGCCAGCAGCACCTTGCCGGCGCTGTCCAGCGCCAGCACCGGGTCGGTCATCGCCGCGAGCAACGCGTCGAGCTGCAAGTGCCGACGCTGGCCGGGGAGAATGTCGACCACGGTCACTGCTTCTACACCACGCACGCGAAACAGCGCATCTTTGAGTTCTTCGAGCACTTGCGGGCTCAGGGTCGGGGCGTCGATGTAGACGTTGGGCGGGATCATCTCCACTGCATCCAGATTGAGATTGCGCCCGCCGAGGATAGCCAGGACTTCCTGGGTGATGCCGACGCGGTCGATGAAGCTGACGTGGATACGCATGGGGCGGTTCTGGGTTCTGGAGTGCGGAGGGGGGCAAGTATGCCTTGATGGGGGACTGGGGTGAAATCTTGAGATCGGCGTCGTGCTCGAAAATCACCCCTCACCCCAGCCCTCCCGAAGCGTCGGACCGCCCGGAGGGAGAGGGAGCTGACCGAGGTGTATTGCGTGATACATCGACCTGAAGAATCGAGTCGATTATGGATTCAGCGAAGAGCTTTCAGGTCGGTGTAACCCTGAAGCATCCCCGGATCAGTCCCCTCTCCCTCCGGGCGGTCCGACGCTTCGGGAGGGTTAGGGTGAGGGGGCTTTTGGGGTTACTCGAAATGCTCGGGATTGACCGGATCCCCGGACTGCATATTCAGCTGCTTGCGGATGTCCTCAAACATCAGGTCGTAATGCTTATGCACCGAGCCGATCTGGCTGTGGCTCTTGGGAATGCCGTACTTTTCGGCAATCTGCGTCACGTTGCGAGCGAAGTTGTAGGCTTCCTCCTTGGGCAGAAAGAACGGTTCGTTGACCTCTTTGCCCTGCATGCTGCCATGCAGGGTGAACTGTATCCCCTTGCCTTTCTGAGGATCGGTGAACACTTCATAGTCGAGGTGCACGTTGTAATTGACGTCGTCGTCAGTCAACGCGTGCCGCTCGATATGCAAATGACCGGGTTCGAACTGGGCCATGGTTTTCTCCTTTCAAGGCATGGGAGAAGGGCAGACCTGAGGTCTGCCCCCGGAGTTTCTTTTTATCGGTAGGTGATGCCCGGCGCTGCCGTGCTGACCCGCGTACCGGCGGTACCCTGGACGATGGCTTCGATGTCCGAGAGCGAACCGATCACCGCGACCTTGCCAGTATGGCGCGCAAACTCGCAGGCTGCCTGCACCTTCGGCCCCATGGAACCGGCGGCGAAGCCCAGGCGTTCGAGTTCGTCCGGGTGGGCCTGGGCAATCGCTTTCTCGGTGGGTTTCTTGAAGTCGATGTACGCCGCGTTGACGTCGGTGGCGATCACCAGTAAGTCCGCCTCCAGCTGTTCGGCCAGCAGCGCCGAGCACAGGTCCTTGTCGATCACCGCTTCGATGCCTTTGAGATTGCGGTGCTCGTCGTACATGGTCGGAATCCCGCCACCGCCGGCGCAGATCACGATGCTGCCCTTGTCCAGCAGCCACTTGATCGGGCGGATTTCAAAGATGCGTTTCGGTCGCGGGCTGGCGACCACACGGCGGAACTTGTCGCCGTCCGGGGCGATGGCCCAGCCTTTTTCGGCGGCGAGTTTTTCTGCTTCGGCTTTCTCGTAGACCGGGCCGATCGGTTTGGTCGGGTTCTTGAAGGCCGGGTCGTTGGCATCGACTTCGACCTGGGTGAGCAGGGTGGCGAACGGGACTTCGAAGTCCAGCAGGTTGCCCAGTTCCTGTTCGATGATGTAGCCGATCATGCCTTCGGTTTCGGCACCGAGCACGTCCAGCGGGTAAGGGGTGACGGAGGTGTAGGCCGCCGCTTGCAACGACAGCAGGCCGACTTGCGGGCCATTGCCGTGGGCGATGACCAGTTGGTTGCCGGGATGGATCTTGGCGATTTGCTCGGTGGCGATGCGGATGTTGGCGCGCTGGTTGTCAGCGGTCATCGGCTCGCCACGGCGGAGCAGGGCGTTACCGCCCAGGGCTACGACGATACGCATGGTGCATGTCCTTTTCGTGTTGTTCGCTGATCGTTCCCTCGCTCCCGCGTGGGAATGCATCCCGTGACGCTCTGCGTCACAGCGGACGCGGAGCGTCCGGGGTCGGCGTTACCACGCGGAGCGTGGGAACGATCAGTGCCAAAGCCGGGTTACAGATCAGCCAAAGTCGACACCAGAATCGCCTTGATGGTGTGCATGCGGTTTTCCGCTTGCTCGAAGGCGATGCAGGCTGGCGACTCGAACACGTCGTCGGTCACTTCGATGCCGTTTTTCAGGTGCGGATACTGTTCGGCGATCTGTTTGCCGACCTTGGTATCGCTGTTGTGGAACGCCGGCAGGCAGTGCATGAACTTGGTGCGCGGGTTGCCGGTGGCTTTCATCAGCTCGGCGTTGACCTGATACGGCAGCAGTTGCTGGATACGTTCGGCCCAGGCTTCCACCGGCTCGCCCATTGATACCCAGACGTCGGTGTGGATGAAGTCCACGCCCTTGACCGCGGCTTTCGGGTCTTCGGTCAGGGTGATGCGCGCGCCGCTTTCCTCTGCGTATTTTTTGCAGCGATCCACCAGGTCGTCGTGCGGCCACAGGGCCTTCGGCGCACAGATGCGCACGTCCATACCGAGTTTGGCGCCGATCAGCAGCAGCGAGTTGCCCATGTTGTTGCGCGCATCGCCCAGGTAGGCGTAGCTGATTTCGTGGATCGGCTTGTCGGCGTGCTCACGCATGGTCAGCACGTCGGCGATCATCTGGGTCGGGTGATATTCATCGGTCAGGCCGTTGAACACCGGCACGCCGGCGAACTTGGCCAGCTCTTCGACGATTTCCTGTTTGAAGCCACGGTACTCGATGGCGTCGTACATGCGACCCAGCACGCGGGCGGTGTCTTTCATGCTTTCCTTGTGGCCGATCTGCGAAGAGTTCGGGTCGATGTAGGTGACGTTGGCGCCCTGATCATAGGCGGCGACTTCGAACGCGCAGCGGGTGCGGGTCGAAGTTTTTTCGAAGATCAGGGCGATGTTGTTGCCCTTCAGGTGTTGCTGCTCGGTGCCGGTGTATTTGGCGCGTTTGAGGTCGCGGGACAGGTCGAGCAGGTAGCGCAGCTCACGTGGGGTGTGGTGTTCCAGGCTGAGCAGGTTACGGTTGTGAATGTTGAACGCCATGATGATTCTCCTTGGATTCGGTAATCGGCCCGGCCGCTACGGGATAGGTGCGGCCGGGGAGATGGTCGTTTAGTAATCGATAGGGTCGCGGATGATCGGGCAAGTCATGCAGTGGCCGCCGCCGCGGCCACGACCGAGTTCGCCGGCGCTGATGGTGATGACCTCCACGCCCGCCTTGCGAAGCAGGGTGTTGGTGTAGGTGTTGCGGTCGTAGCCGATGACCACGCCCGGCTCCACGGCCACCACGTTGTTGCCGTCATCCCATTGCTCGCGTTCGGCGGCGAAGCTGTTGCCGCCGGTTTCGACGACGCGCAGTTTCTGCAGGTTGAGGGCTTTGGCCACGACGTCGAGGAAGGTGCCTTCTTCGCGACGGATGTCGATGCCGCCCTGTTTGCTTTCGTCAGGGCGCAGGGTGAAGGCGACGATCTGGTTGACCACTTCCGGGAAGATCGTGACCAGGTCGCGGTCGCAGAAGCTGAACACGGTATCCAGGTGCATCGCGGCACGGGACTTCGGCAGGCCGGCGACGATGACTTTTTCCACGGCCTTGTTCTTGAACAGGTTCAGCGCCAGTTGGCCGATGGCCTGACGGGATGAACGCTCGCCCATACCGATCAGCACCACGCCGTTGCCGATCGGCATGACGTCACCGCCTTCAAGGGTCGAGCTGCCGTGATCCTTGTCCGGATCGCCGTACCAAATCTCGAACTCGGCGTTGGTGAACTGCGGATGGAATTTGTAGATGGCGGTGGTCAGCAGGGTTTCCTGACGGCGCGCCGGCCAGTACATCGGGTTCAGCGTCACGCCACCGTAGATCCAGCAGGTGGTGTCGCGGGTGAACTGGGTGTTCGGCAGCGGCGGCAGAATGAAACTGGAGTGGCCGAGGAAGTCGCGGAACATCTGGATGGTCTTGCCACCGAAGCTGTCCGGCAGGTCATCGGCGGACACGCCGCCAATCAGGAATTCGGCGATGTGTCGCGGCTCCAGGCTTTTCAGCCAGGATTTGACTTCGTTGATCAGGCCCAGGCCCACCGAATCGGCGGTGACCTTGCGCTCAAGGATCCAGTCCAGCGCTTCAGGGATGGCGACGATGTCGGTCAGCAGATTGTGCATTTCGAGCACGTCGATCCCGCGCTCACGCATCTTGGTCACGAAGTCGAAGTGGTCGCGCTTGGCCTGGGCGACCCACAGCACGTCGTCGAACAGCAGTTCATCGCAGTTGTTCGGGGTCAGCCGCTGATGGGCCAGACCTGGGGAGCAAACCATGACTTTGCGCAGTTTGCCGGCTTCGGAATGGACGCCGTACTTAGCTTTTTCCGTGGTCATTTCAGTGATCCTCCAGAGTGAAAACGTTGGGCAACTACAGAGTCAGGAAGCCGTCATACAGTCCGTAGGCTGCCACCAGGGCGCCCACGACCACTGCGGCGAAAATCAGCTTCTCGACGTTGGTGAAAACCGGTTGTTTGAGTTCGAGCTTGGCCTTGGCGAACAGGATCGCGCCGGGGGCATAGAGCAGGGCCGAGAGCAGCAGGTACTTCACGCCACCGGCGTAGAGCAGCCACACCGCATAGATCAGGGCGATACCGCCGATGATCAGGTCCTTGCGCCGTTCGGCCGCGAAGCCTTCGTAACTTTCGCCGCGCACCGCCAGCAGCAGGGCGTAGGCCGCCGACCACAGGTATGGCACCAGAATCATCGAAGTGGCGAGGTAGATCAGCGACAGGTAAGTGCTGGCCGAGAACAGGGTGATGATCAGGAACAGCTGCACCATCGCGTTGGTCAGCCACAGGGCGTTGACCGGCACGTGGTTGGCGTTCTCCTTGCGCAGGAACTCCGGCATGGTGTGGTCCTTGGCGGCGGCGAACATGATCTCCGCACACAGCAGCACCCACGACAGCAACGCCCCCAGCAGCGAGATGATCAGGCCGACGCTGATCAGCACCGCACCCCAGTGACCGACCACGTGTTCCAGCACGGCGGCCATCGACGGGTTCTGCAGTTTGGCCAGTTCCGGCTGGGTCATGATGCCCAGCGACAGCACGTTCACCAGCACCAGGAACAGCAGCACGGTGATGAAACCGATCACGGTCGCCTTGCCGACGTCCGAACGTTTTTCCGCCCGGGCCGAGAAGATGCTCGCGCCCTCGATGCCGATGAACACCCATACGGTGACCAGCATCATGTTGCGCACCTGGTTCATCACGCTGCCCAGATCCGGGTTTTTCACGCCCCAGATGTCGGCGGTGAAGATGTCCAGTTTGAAGGCGAAGATCGCGATCAATACGAACAGCAGCAGCGGCACGACCTTGGCGACGGTGGTCACCAGGTTGATGAACGCCGCCTCCTTGATCCCGCGCAGCACCAGAAAGTGCACGCCCCACAACAGGACAGAGGCGCCGATCACTGCAGCAACGGTGTTGCCTTCCCCAAAAACCGGAAAGAAATACCCGAGGGTGCTGAACAGCAGAACGAAGTAACCGACGTTGCCCAGCCAGGCACTGATCCAGTAGCCCCAGGCCGAAGAAAAGCCCATGTAATCGCCGAAACCGGCCTTGGCGTAGGCGTAGACACCGCCGTCCAAGTCAGGCTTGCGATTGGCGAGGGTTTGAAAGACGAAAGCGAGGGTGAGCATGCCGACAGCGGTGATGGCCCAGCCAATCAGAACCGCGCCGACGTCGGCACTGGCGGCCATGTTTTGTGGCAAAGAGAATATCCCGCCACCGATCATTGAGCCGACTACCAATGCAACCAGTGCACCTAGTCGTAGTTTTCCGGGAGCTTCAGACATTGCATGACTCCATTGCAGGAGAGAAGAGTTCACAGCGTAGTTCTGTTAGCTATTCAAACAGCTGACTTAGATCAGTGCATGGTCACATTCCATTGTTAATGAATGACTTATGAAACCTCTGATGGCATAAGGCTTCTGCCTGTGAGGCCTGTCCTAGAGGCTTTCGGCATATGTAGTTGGGAACTTTTCCTATTACTTTCGAGTTATCACGCTAGTCCGTTTTCAAGGTTTGGCAAATTTTTCGCCTCTGTTTTCAGTACAGAATCGAATTATCAGGATTCCCACACAAAACTGCCTATCCGTGCTAGGCATTAGTGCCATCCGCTATATATAAGAGACGTTAATTGGCGTTATTCAATAAACGTACTTACGCTCTAACCGTTTGGTTAATACCGGTTACATCACCATGGGCGGCCAATGCCGACCTCGGGAACCTGGAGACGCTGGAATGTCGCAACCGACGCAAAAGCTGCGCCTTGGCGCACTGATCGCCCTGGTGGTGGGTTCGATGATTGGCGGGGGGATTTTTTCCTTGCCGCAAAACATGGCAGCCCGGGCCGATGCCGGCGCCATCCTGATCGGCTGGGGCATCACGGCGATCGGCATGCTCACCCTGGCTTTTGTGTTCCAGACCCTGGCCAATCGCAAACCGGAACTGGACTCCGGCGTGTATGCCTACGCCAAGGCCGGGTTCGGCGACTACATGGGCTTTTCTTCGGCGTGGGGTTACTGGATCAGTGCCTGGCTGGGCAACGTCGGGTATTTCGTGTTGCTGTTCAGCACCCTCGGTTACTTCTTTCCGGTGTTCGGCCAGGGCAACACGCCGATCGCCATCGGTTGCGCCTCGGTGTTGCTGTGGGCCGTGCATTTTCTGGTGATGCGCGGGATCAAGGAGGCGGCGCTGATCAATCAGTTGACCACCGTGGCCAAGATCATTCCGTTGATCATGTTCGTGGTCATTGCCGCCGTGGCGTTCAAGGCCGAGATTTTTACCCGCGACATCTGGGGCCGCAGCAACCCGAATTTCGGCGGCGTGATGGATCAGGTGCGCAACATGATGCTGGTCACGGTGTTCGTGTTCATCGGTATCGAAGGCGCCAGCGTTTACTCGGCCCGGGCGGAGAAGCGCACCGATGTGGGCCGTGCCACGGTGATCGGTTTCCTCGGTGTGCTGGCGCTGTTGGTGCTGGTCAATGTGTTGTCGCTGGGGATCATGAGCCAGCCGGAACTGGCGACCTTGCAGAACCCGTCGCTGGCCGCCGTACTGGAACACATTGTCGGGCCATGGGGTGCGCTGCTGATCAGCGTGGGCCTGGCCATTTCATTGCTCGGTGCGTTGCTGTCGTGGGCGCTGTTGTGCGCGGAGATCCTGTTCGCCACCGCCAAGGACAATACGATGCCGGCGTTCCTGAAAAAGGAAAACGCCAACCATGTGCCGGTCAATGCGTTGTGGCTGACCAATGTGATGATCCAGATTTTCCTGCTGATCACGCTGTTTTCCGCCGGCACTTACACCAGCCTGATTTACCTCGCCTCGTCGATGATTCTGGTGCCGTATCTGTGGTCGGCAGCCTATGCGGTATTGCTCAGCGGACGGGGTGAAACCTATGAGCATGCCTCCGCCGAACGCACCAAGGATCTGCTGATCGGCGGCATCGCGCTGTGTTACGCGGTGTGGCTGTTGTATGCCGGCGGGGTGAAATACCTGCTGTTGTCGGCGCTGTTGTATGCGCCGGGGGTGATCCTGTTCGCCAAGGCCAAGCATGAGCAGGGCGAGCCGTTGTTCACCACGCTCGAGAAGGGAATTTTCACCTGCGTCATCGCCGGGGCCGGGCTCGCGGCCTACGGGTTGTACAGCGGCGTGTTGTCCCTGTGAGATTGCGGCTCGACTATCAGGGGGCTTACGACTGGCCGGCGATGCTCGGGTTCCTCGCGAAAACGGTGGAGAGGTCACCACTGCGCCCGATGTGAACCCAATTCAGTTGCCGGCAAAGTCCACTGCAACGGCGCTCCAGCAATACGCAGCGGCGCTTGAAGCCGACGTGCCGGCCCCCATGGCGTGTGTTCCATCTGCAAGCTCTGGTCCTTTGCCTCCTCCGGACGCAACGCTTCGTCAGTCCCAGCCCCATGCTCAACCAACAGCTTCGCCGTCCGCGCCAGCGACAACCGTGCCGATCCACCTCGACCACTGCGTAACCGTTCAGTCAGCAACCGAATCACACTCGCCGCCATCAGATACCCCGTCGCATGATCCAGCGCCTGCACTGGCAACGGCGTCGGTTTGTCAGCCTGCTTCCAGCGCTGTCCGGCCTCGGCAATCCCGCTGCTCATCTGCACCAGACTGTCGAAGCCCCGACGGTTCTGCCACGGGCCGCTCCAGCCGTAAGCGTTGAGGCAGACGTCGATCAGCCCCAGCGCCAGTTGCCGGCGACGTTCAACGCCGAAGCCGAGATGTTCAAGGGCGTCGGCACGATAACCGTGCAGAAGAATGTCGGCATCCTTGAGCAGGCTTTCAAACACTGCGCGATCTGCCGGAGCATGCAGATCCAGCCGCGCACAACGTTTGCCGAGGGTCACTTCCGGCACTACACCGGGTTCGTTCCAGGTCGGCGGATCGATGCGCAGCACATTGGCGCCCAGCCCCGCGAGGAAGCGGCTGGCGGTCGGGCCGGCCAGTACGCGGGTCAGATCGAGCACCTTGAGCCCGGCCAATGGCCGCGCCACCGAGCCTTGCCAGGGTTGATGGTTTTCTTCTTTCCCATTCCCGAAATGCACCAAGGGTTCGGCATTCACCGCCAACCCTTGCGGATGTTTTTGCCACTGTTCCCAACTGCGCATTTCAGCCGCACAACCCTTGGCCTCGACCACCGCTCGCTCCAGATCGGCACTGGCCCATTGCGCGACTTTCGCCGCCATCGCCGCGCGGTCGACACAGGCGCCGAGTACGCTTTCAGCGGCGGCGCGGTGATGCGGAGCGTTGGTGTGCAGGCGGATCCAGCCGTCTTTGGTCGCGTAGTCACCGGCTACCGGATCCCACAGCGGCGGCACTTCCCAGCCGATCGGTCTTAGTGAAGTGGCAAACCAGAACGAGGCCAGCCGACGGTCGACTTCAATGGCGGGCAAACGCCCGGTTTGCTGCTGAAGAAGTTCGGCGACGGCTTGCCCGGCAGCGGCAATGCTCGCGCAGGCCAGGTCGGTGACGGCAAACGCCGAGGGCAGGGCGCCCTCGCCGGTGAACGGAATCGGCGTGGGGGACAAGCCGAGCGCGGCTTGAATGGACGTGAGCAGATCGGTCATCGAAGGCCCTCCGGAAAGAGAGGGATGATAGTGCAAGGGGCGGCGTTATCAGATGAATTTCCGGGGGGAGTGATCCGGTTCAGCTTGGTCGAAGATTTATATGCGACCGTTCGTCAGGACTGTCAGATTTGACAGTGGGTTTCTTGGCTGAATCGGAATTTACTACTTCGAGTAGTAAAAAAAATCACTGCATGGAGCTGTTGTTATGAATACTAAAACTGAATTTAATGATCATACGGACTTTAGGTTTGCGTTTCGGAATGGGTGGGTTTTTAACGGCTCGGCGGACATTGTATATCTAGAGCCTACCGATCCTGCTTTGATTTTTAATCACTCTGCAATACCAGAAGAAGGCGATCACTACCACGTAGTCTTAAAGATGGATAAGTATGTCGGAGCTATAGTCTTTGAGAAGGAGTATGAGGAATTTCCAGCGGGTAAGAAAATCTATCTGGAACTTAGTTTGAAGCTTAATATGC
The DNA here is from genome assembly GCF_949767575.1 of Pseudomonas sp. IT-P2. NCBI lineage: Bacteria > Pseudomonadati > Pseudomonadota > Gammaproteobacteria > Pseudomonadales > Pseudomonadaceae > Pseudomonas > Pseudomonas sp. IT-P2. The sequence goes on from NZ_CATKQA010000022.1 coordinate 321,017, forward strand.
CTAATTCCTCCGCGCCGATATCTGTGGCTGTGAATCTTTCTGAAGATGAGGTTTTCAAGCAGGAAATACGATTGAAAGATGATTGGAAGAGATTTATTTTTGCTTTTAGTTCTTCTCGTGAGTTTGATAAAGGAAAGGTGAAACTTATTTTTGAAAATGCGCTAAGTAATGCGCTGACTGTTAATTTGGATGATATTACTCTCTATACATGACCATGAAGGGGGAGGTTTCTTCCTCCCCCTTTTTATTTTTGAGTGGAATGGTTGGCATTAGAAGTTGGGGGTTCTTATAGGTTTCGATTGTCAGGACGTTGAAATTATTGTCAGAGACGAATGGCTCGATGTCTGGGATTGCATGGAGAATCTGCTCGCGAAATGCAATCGGCAGCCAATCAAATGGTAACCGGCAGAGCTTTTTCGCGAGCAACACGAACCGTCGTATCGCACCTCCCAGAGGGAGGGAGGCTTATAGCGGCGGGCGTTATACGCGGAACTGATCCATCAATTTCATCTGCTGACTGGCCAATGCATTGAGCTGGCTGCTGATCGCCGCCGATTCGTTGGCCTGTTCGGTCAGGGTTTCGGTGACGGTACGGATCGCCGAGACGTTGCGGTTGACCTCTTCGGCCACCGCGCTTTGCTGTTCGGCGGCGCTGGCGATTTGCAGGTTCATGTCGCTGATCACGGTGACCGCGTCGCTGATCTTGCCGAGGGCGTCCACGGCCTGACGGATCTGCCCGGCGTTGTTGTGGGCCTGGGTCTGGCTCGAGTGCATGGTCGCGACCACGCCACGGGTGCCGGTCTGGATGCGTTCAATGACCACGCGAATTTCTTCCACCGAATCCTGAGTACGCTTGGCCAGGTTACGGACTTCGTCGGCCACCACCGCAAAACCACGACCGCTTTCACCGGCACGGGCCGCTTCGATCGCGGCGTTCAGCGCCAGCAGGTTGGTCTGCTCGGCAATGCTGCGGATCACCTCCAGCACCGAACCGATCTGCTCGCTGTTGACTGCCAGCTCTTCGACCTCGGTCACCGCTTTGCTGACTTCATCGGCCAGTTGATTGATGTCACGGGTGCTGCGCTCGATGATCGACATCCCGTCCTTGGCCGACTGGTCGGCGCCCTTCGCCGCGTTGGCCGCGTTCGAAGCACTGTTGGCCACGTCGTGAGCGGTGGCGCTCATTTCGTTGGAGGCGGTGGCCACCTGATCGATCTCGCGGAACTGCACCTGCATGCCTTCACTGGTCTGGCGGGCGATTTCCGACGATTGATCGGCGGTGCCACGGGCCTCGGTGATGCTCTGTTTGATCTGGGCGATGGTCGGTTGCAGCTTGTCGAGGAAGCGGTTGAACCAGTTCACCAGTTCGCCCAGTTCATCCTGCTTGGTGTAGTTCAGGCGCTGGGTCAGGTCGCCTTCGCCGCTGGCGATGTTCTTCAGCATCTCGGCAACGCTGTTGATCGGACGGGTCACACCGGAGGCGGTGAGCCAGATCAGCAGCAGGCCGATCAGACCGGCGATCACTGCAACTGCGAGGGCGGTAATGGTGCCGGTTTCCTGCGCGTCGTCGAGCACTGCCTGGAGCTTGACCGAGTCGGCCAGCAGCACTTGTTTCGGCAGGTCGATGACCACACCCCAGGCCTTGGAGTCGGCAATCGGGTTGACCGGATACACGGCGCGGATCAGGTCGCCCCGTTCGAGAATCTTCGGTGTGCCGGCACTCAGCAGCTGCAGCACGTCCTTGCCCTCGAGGCCGAGGGTGTCGCCGATGCTTTTGCCGACCTTGCCGGCATCCGCGCTGTAGGCACCGAGCACGCCGCTGCCGGAGACGATCAGCATGTGCCCGGCGCTGTTGAACAGGTCACGCTGAGAGTCCACGGCCGCTGCTTGCAGGGCGTCGAGGGCGATGTCGACACCGACCACGCCGATGGCCTTGCCGTCCACCAGCAGGGGCACGGAAATGGTGGTCATGAGCATTTCCTTGCCGCCCACGGTGTCAGCGTAAGGATCAAGCAGGCAGGTACGCTTGTTGTCGCGAGGGCAGGTGTACCAGCTGTTGTAAGGCGTGCCGCTGACGCTGAGGGTGGTCTTGTTCATGTCGTCTTCGACCATGATCGTGTTCAGCGACGGACCCGCAGCACGGCTCCAGTAACTGGCGAAACGTCCCGCCTCGTTGGACTGACGCGCGGCATCGTTGGCGAATTCGCTGTCCTTGCCGTCCAGTCCGTTGGGCTCGAACGCCAGCCAGATGCCAAGCACCTTGCTGTTGCGCTCGAAGGCGGTTTTCAGGCTCTGGTTCAACTCTTCACGCAGGGCCCCGGCGTCCAGCGAACGCTTGGCGGCCATCGCTCGCATGTCCTTGATCTGGTCGGCCAGCGCGGTGATCGCCAACAGGCTCTCGCCGAAGGTTTTCTGGACCCGCACCGCTTGCTCGGCAGCCTTGGCCTGCAACAGGTTCTGCACACTGGCGGTGAGCATCTTGCTGCTGGAAGCACTGACCAGTTCGTCGTTCTGGTTGGTCTGGTAAATGTTGATGCCAACGATCAGCGCCACCACACCGAGCAGGCACAGGCCGGAGAGCAGGACGATTTTCAGGCGAATGGACAGAGAGTCGAACATGGGACGTTCTCGCGAATGGATGAGCTGTTGGCTAAGGGGCAGGAAGGTGCCGGGTTCGCCAAATCCATTCAGCGCCATTCAATGCTCATCGGCGCGAGGCGCAGAGGCATGAACTACCAGCCGACGAGCGGTCACGGCTAAACGTTTGCGCGGGTAAATACCCTGAAAACAAGAGAAAAATCAGGAAATCTTCGGCAACGCTTCCGGTCGCGACCAGATCCACAGGTTGCCCAGGGTCATCCCGGCAATCGCCAGATAAATCGGCCAACCGTGATCGAGCATCACCAGCATCAGCGTGGCGCACAGCAGCATGCTGACCGTAGCGCTGACCTTGGCCTTGCGGGCGATGATCTTGCCGTTGCGCCAGTTGCTCAGGATCGGCCCGAACAGTCGATGGTTTTCCAGCCAGGCACTCAGACGCGGCGAACTGCGAGTCGCGGCCCAGGCGGCGAGCAGGATGAACTCGGTAGTCGGCAGGCCGGGCACGACGATGGCGATCAGGCCGATGCCGAGGCTGACATAGGCGAGCAGGCCGAACAGCAGGCGGGCGAGTCGGGAGGCGGCGGGTTGGGGCATGGGCTCAGCGAGAGGCTTATGTGACAAGGTGGGAATCTTACAGACTTACGCAATTCCTTGTGGGAGCTGGCTTGCCAGCGATAGCGTCCGGTCAGTCGACAGGGATGTTGTCTGACGCGCCGTCATCGCTGGCAAGCCAGCTCCCACAGGGTTTTACAGTGGTCAGGATCAGGCCGGCTCGGCTTCTGTGGCGTAAGCCTGTTCCAGCAGCACGGTGAAGCGGTTGAACGCATCAATCGCGCCTTGCTCCACTTCGGCTTCTTCTTCAGCGCTGAATTGCAGTGAATCGAGGGTGCGCACAAAGCTCTTCCAGCCTTCTGCACGACCGCCTTCAGGTTCGCCCAGGTGGCGGGCGCCGAAGGTTTCGCTCAGGTCCAGCGCGACAGCGCGTTTGATCAGGAACGCGGCGCCGAGCTTGGAGCCCTCGGAGACGAAGATCCAGCCCAGGGCGCGGGCCTTGCTCGGGTTTTTCACCGCGCCGGCCACAGGGCCAGGCACTTCGGTGTCGAGGTCGGCGAGGTCGGCCATGGCGGCTTCGGCGCGGCAGCGGGCCGGCAGGTCAGGGACGATGGCGGTCAGTTCGGCATCGTTGTACAGCGCCACCAGCTCCGACTGGAACAGGTACTGCGCGACCACGAAGCGGGCGAAATTGGCGCGGGTCTCGAACGGTGCGTGCGCCTTGACCAGCGCATCGAGCTTGCTGTGCGGCTCGTGGGTAATTTGGTTCAGGCGTTGCGAACGCAGGGCTTTTTCCGGGGTGCTCATGAGATGTCCTTGAAAAGAAGAGGCGCTTGATAACGAGACGTACGGGCAAGCGCCGGACAGTAAAAAAACCTCACGGCGCGGCAATGCATGCGCGCCGTGAGGTCATCCGGATCAGATATCCCAGACCAGGTTGATCGCGAAGTTGCGACCCGGCTGGGTCAGGCGATCGAGGTTGGCCGGTTGTGTCACCGAGGCTTCGCCGACGCTGTCGTAACCGCGCACGTCATCCCACAGCCAGTATTTCTTGTCGGTCAGATTGTAGATGCCGCCGCTGACGGTGACGTCGTCGGTGACTTTGTAATAACCGGCCAGATCGAGAATGCCGAAGCCCGGCGACTTGAATTGACTGCTGACACCGTCCGGCGATTTGAAGTTGCTGTCGTCGACGCGATCCTTCTTCTTGACCACGGTCCAGCTCAGCAGGCCGCCGTAGTTGTCCTGGTCATAACCGAGGCCGAACACGCCAGTCAGCGGGTTGACGCTGTTCAACGGTTCGCCGTTGTCGTTGTTGCGTCCGTAGGCGTAAGCAATCGAGCCTTGGGTGTACAGGCCTTGCGGCGCGCCGAAGGAATCGAGGTTCAGACGACCTTTGACTTCGGCACCCTTGATGGTGGCGTGCTTGATGTTGCTGGACTGGAACGTCAGCTCGCTGTAGCCCGGGGTGACAGCGTCTTCGTTAATGAAGTCGCGGTACTTGTTATAGAACACCGCCACGTCGAACGAGCCTTGCTCGAAGTTGCCGCGCAGGCCGGTTTCATAGCTTTTGCTTTTTTCCGGTTCCAGGTCCGGGTTCGGCGCCACGTTGTAGCCGGTGGTGCTGTTCTCGAAGCGGCCGTAAAGCGCTTTCGCGGTCGGTGTGCGGAAGCCTTCGGCGTACTGACCGTACCAGGTGTAGTTTTCGGTCAGGGCGTAGGTCAGGCCGAATTTCGGCGAGACTTTGTGCCAGGTTTTGTTCGAATCGCTGACCGTGCCCTGGCCGTCGGCGGCCACGGTGTTAAGGAATTCCTGGGTGATGTGCGGCTTGAGCTGGGTGTAGTCGTAGCGCAGGCCCGGCAGGAAGGTCCAGTTGTTCCAGCTGATCTGATCCTGGGCGAACAGGCTGTAGGTGTTGATGGTCGGGTCCGGGAAGTCGCTGGACTTTTTCAGCACGTCAGCCGCGCTGGTGGCGCCGATGGCGGTGCAGCCGCGACCGACCGCCAGGCACTTGCCGTCGCCGCTGCGCGATCCGGTGACTTTCTGCTGCTTGATGGTGGTGCCGTAAGTCAGCACATGATCGGTGTCACCGATGGCGAATGCCTTGTCCAGTTGCGCGTCGAAGACCCACTGTTTCTCTTCGTAAATCGTGTCGCGGGTGCGCAGCACTTTGCGGGTGATCGGGTAGTAGAACTCGTCGGTGCTCTGATCGGTCTTGGCGGTCTGGTGGTTGAGGCTCCACTTCACGTTGTCCGCCAGCAGGCTGTTCAACTCGAAGCTGTGCTCCAGGCCGAAACGCTCGCGGGTGATGGTGTCGTTGCCGGTGCGCCACTGGTACATGCCGCCGGGCAGCACGCTGTCCGGGATTGTCGGGGCACCGTTGAAGTAAGGGCCGCCGTAAGCGCTTTTCTGATCGGTGTCGCGATCATCCTTGTACTTTTCGTAGGTCAGGCCCAGGCGCGAACCTTCGTTGTAGTTCCAGCCGATCTTGGCCAGCACGTTGGTGGCTTTCACGTCTTCCGGGTTGGCGGCGGTGCGTTCAAGGCCGGTGCCGTTGTTGCTGCCGTAGGAATCGGTTTCGTGACCGTCGCGCTGGCTGTAGTGCAGCAAGCCGTCGAACTGGTCGGTGCGACCGGCGACGGTGGCGGATTTCAGCCAGCTCTCGTCGGCGGAGCTGTAGCCGGTCTTCAGGCGGGCGCCGACGTCTTTGCCGGGCTTGATGATGTCGTCCGGGTCGAGGGTGTAGTAACTGACGGCGCCGCCGATGGCGTTGCTGCCGTACAGCACCGAGGCCGGGCCACGAAGGATTTCGACGCGTTTGACGATTTCCGGGTCGACGTAATTGCGCTGGGTCTTGGCGTACGGGCCGTTGAAGAAACCGTCCGGCACTTCGACGCCGTCGACCTGGGTCAGGATGCGGTCGCCGTCGATGCCGCGAATGTTGTAGCCGCTGATCCCGCCGCGCTGGCCGGCGCCGCCGACGGAGACGCCCGGCTCGTAGCGCACCAGATCCTTGATGGTATTGACGTTGTTGCGATCCAGATCCTCGCGGGTCTGCACGGTGACGGTGGCAGGCACGCTGCTCACCGACTGTTCCTGACGGGTGGCGCTGATGGTCACCTGATCAAGATTGAGTGCGCCGCCGCTGGCGCGTTTTTCCAGCACGACGTTGTTGTTGCTCAGTTTGCGGAAGCTCAGGTTGGTCCCCACCAACAGGCGCTCCAGGGCTTTTTCCGGTGGCAGCGAACCGCGCACGCCCGGCGACGACACGTCTTGACCCAGTTCCGCCGGCAAACCGACCTGCCAGCCGGTGACAGCGGTGAACGCGTTGAGCGCCGACACCAGCGGCTGCTGGGCAATGGCGAACGAGTAGTCGCCCATGTTGCGCGTCGGCTGTTCGGTGGCGGCCATCAGCGGCGCGGTGCCGGCCATCAGGATGGCGGCGGTCAGCAGCGACAGCACGCGGGAAGGGGAAGAAGTCTGGCGGGTAAGGCGTGAGGACATCGATAGCGCTCCGTGTCGCACGAATCTTTATAGGTGCTGATTGATCTCGCGAGATGCGAATCAATTGCATTGGCTATAACGAGACGAACGAGCTTCGGCTATCGAGTAAAAATAATTCTCATTTAGTTCAAGATCACCAGCGCCGGGAATTCCCGAAGCTTGGCCGAGGTGATGTGAGCAAGCGAACGCACCGCGTCCAGCGGCTGGTCGAGACGGTAATTGCCGGTGACGGCGACGTCGGCCAACTGCTCGTTGGTGTTGATGATGAAGCCCGGGTAGTAGCGGCGCAGTTCGGCCAGCACCTGGTTCAGCGGGCAGTTTTCGAAGATCAGCCGACCTTGCACCCAGGCCAGATCGGTGGCGGCGTCGACCTTGGCCGGGCGGTCGAAACCGTTCGGGCCGATGCGGATGCTTTCCCCGGCGGACAGCCGCACCCGCGCATCATCACGGGTCGCCCGCAGATCGACATCGCCGCGCTGCACCCGCACCTGCGCCACGCCGTCCAGATAACGCACGGCGAATGCGGTGTCGCGCACGCTGGCCTTCACCGGCCCGGCGTCGATTTCCAGCGGCTGGCTGCGGCTGGCCGGGATCTCGAAAAACGCTTCGCCCTGATACAGCCGCGCGACTCGCTGCTGATCGTTGATCGTGCTGGAGAACGCGGAATTGGTGTTGAGCAGGACTTTCGAGCCGTCCTCGAGCTGCAGGCGCTGACGCTCGCCGACCACGGTCAGGTGATCGGCCTGCAAACGCATCGGCAGGTTGCTGAAACTGAACAGCCCGAGCAGCAGCACGGCGGCGGTGGCCAGCGGTTTCCAATGCGGGCGCAAACGCGTGAGGACGGTGACTTTCTTCGGTTTGGCCGCGAGATTCTGCGCGCACTGGGCGATCTGCGGGCCGTCCCAGATTGCCTGGGCCTTGGCGAACGCCTCGGCATTCAACGGGTCGGCCGCCAGCCAGGCGTGAAATTGCCGGGTCTGCTCCTCGTCCGGACTGCCGAGCACGATGAGCCAGTCCAGAGCCTGGTCCATTGCGCTGGCGGCGTCCTGCGCCGATGAAGGCGAAGGGGAGCGGTGGGTGTCCGTCACGGTGTTTCCTCGGCAGTGTCTGTGCACGGCTGTTTTTTAGTGAAGCGTAAAAGTCGGGCAAGGGTAACAAAGCCCGATGATCAGTGCAGTCGATCCTGAGGTTTACAGAAAAGTCCTACGGCATCAGTCGCCGTTCAAGCGTTCGGCGACACCGATGCAGATGGTCATGATCAGTTTGAGTTCTTTCTGCACCGTGCTGAGGGACACGTTCAGTTCTGCGGCGATTTCCTGATAGCTGCGCCCGTGCAGGCGGCTGAGGATGAAAATCTGCTGTTGGCGGGGGCTGAGTTCAGCGAGACTCACGTTCAGGCGCTCCAGCAATTGTTCGGCGTGAGCGGCGTCTTCGGCACTGCTGGCGGGGGCGGCGACGCTGTGCACCACCTCCTGCGGCACATCGTCGACCATGGTGCGCGAATGAATCTTGCGCGCGCGCAAATGGTCCAGCGCCAGATTGCGCGCGGTCTGGAAGACAAAGGGTTCAAGGTGATCGATGGCCCGTTCGCTCAGCGCCCGGGTGACGCGCAGGTAGGTTTCCTGCAACAGGTCTTCGGCGGTGCTGTGGTTGTTGACCATCCGTTCCAGAGTCCGCAGCAGCGAAGTGCGCTGGGCGAGGAAGACGTGATTGAAGTGTGATTGACTCACGGGATGACCTGATCCATTTCGGGCGAATGATAATGCTTATCATCCGCCCGAGTGGTCAAGTGTTGATTTCAGATTGAAATCAAACCTGTGGGAGCAGGCGTTTATTCCGCGTTGCACAGCGCCAGGCAGTTATCGAGCATGCGGTTGGAGAAGCCCCACTCGTTGTCATACCAGGCCAGCACTTTCAGCAGTTTGCCGCTGGATTTGGTGTGGTTGGCGTCGAAGATCGACGACAGCGGGTTGTGGTTGAAGTCGCTCGATACCAGCGGCAGGGTGTTGTAGCCGAGAATCTTCGAGTGCAGGCTCGCGGCTTTCATCAATGCGTTGACTTCATCGGCCGAGGCTTCGCGCTTCAACTGCACGGTCAGGTCAACCAGCGACACGTTGATTACCGGTACGCGCACGGCCATGCCGGTCAGTTTGCCAGCCAGTTCCGGCAGCACCAGACCCACGGCTTCGGCAGCGCCGGTCTTGCTCGGGATCATGTTCTGGGTGGCGGAGCGGGCGCGGTACGGGTCGGTGTGATAAACGTCGGTCAGGTTCTGGTCGTTGGTGTAGGCGTGAATCGTGGTCATCAGACCGCTTTCGATGCCCAGTTCGCGGTGCAGCACTTGGGCCACCGGGGCCAGGCAATTGGTGGTGCACGACGCGTTGGAAATGATCTGGTGCGACTGGCGCAGGATGTCGTGGTTCACACCGTAAACGACGGTAGCATCGGCGCCTTTGGCCGGGGCCGAGATAATCACTTTGCGTGCGCCGGCGGTAATATGCGCGGCGGCTTTGGCCCGGTCGGTGAACAGACCAGTGCATTCGAACACCACATCAATCTTTTCCGCGGCCCATGGCAGGTCGGCCGGGTTGCGGATGGCGCTGACCGAAATGCGGTCTCCGTTGACGGTCAGGCTCTCGTTGTCGTGAGCAACTTCGGCGTCGAATGTGCCATGAACGGTGTCATATTTGAGCAGATGCGCATTGATCGCGCTGTCGCCCAGATCGTTGATGGCGACGATCTGCAAATCCTGACGATAGCCTTGGGTATACAGTGCGCGCAGGACATTACGGCCGATGCGGCCAAAACCATTGATTGCGATTCGAAGAGTCATTGAACAGCGCCGCCGTCGTTTTGTTGTTGGAATTACAAGATTATTCGCATAAAAATAGAAAACAAGCCTTTTTAGTGGCAATATTTTGTTTTATCTACAACGAGTGACCTGAATCAACTGGTCCGAATGATCAACAAAACCGTTCGTCATCCCACGCGAACGGGCTTTTGATCAGCATAGACAATCAGGTCGCCACATCCGTTAGCCTGGAGTTCTACACATGCATCCCCGCGTTCTTGAGGTCACCGAACGGCTTATCGCCCGCAGCCGCGCCACGCGTCAGGCTTACCTTGCACTGATTCGCGGCGCCGCCACCGACGGGCCGATGCGCGGCAAACTGCAATGCGCCAACTTTGCCCACGGCGTGGCCGGGTGTGGCAGCGAAGACAAGCACAGCCTGCGGATGATGAACTCGGCGAACATCGCAATTGTTTCGTCATATAACGACATGCTTTCGGCGCACCAGCCGTACGAAGTCTTCCCGGAACAGATCAAGAACGCCTTGCGCGAAATCGGCTCGGTCGGCCAGTTCGCCGGCGGTACGCCGGCCATGTGCGACGGCGTGACCCAGGGCGAGCCGGGCATGGAGCTGAGCCTGCCGAGCCGCGAAGTGATCGCGATGTCGACGGCGGTGGCGCTGTCTCACAACATGTTCGACGGCGCGCTGATGCTCGGCATCTGCGACAAGATCGTGCCGGGCCTGATGATGGGCTCGCTGCGTTTTGGTCACCTGCCGACGATTTTCGTACCGGGCGGGCCGATGGTCTCGGGGATTTCCAACAAGGAAAAAGCCGACGTGCGGCAGAAGTACGCCGAAGGCAAGGCGACCCGCGAAGAGCTGCTGGAATCGGAGATGAAGTCGTACCACAGCCCGGGCACCTGTACTTTCTACGGCACCGCCAACACCAACCAGTTACTGATGGAAGTGATGGGCCTGCACTTGCCGGGCGCGTCCTTCGTCAACCCGAACACTCCGCTGCGTGAGGCCCTGACTCGCGAAGCCGCGCACCAGGTCACCCGCCTGACCAAACAGAACGGCAACTTCATGCCGATCGGCGAAATCGTCGACGAGAAGGCGCTGGTCAACTCGATCGTCGCGCTGCACGCCACCGGCGGCTCGACCAACCACACCCTGCACATGCCGGCCATCGCCATGGCGGCGGGCATTCAGCTGACCTGGCAGGACATGGCCGACCTCTCCGAAGTCGTGCCGACCCTGAGCCACGTTTATCCAAACGGCAAGGCTGACATCAACCACTTCCAGGCAGCGGGCGGCATGTCGTTCCTGATCCGCGAACTGCTCGAAGCCGGCCTGCTGCACGAAGACGTCAACACCGTGCTCGGCCACGGCCTGAGCCAGTACACCAAAGAGCCGTTCCTCGATAACGGCAAGCTGGTGTGGCGCGAAGGCCCGACCGACAGCCTCGACGAAAACATCCTGCGTCCGGTGGCCCGTGCATTCTCGGCAGAGGGCGGCTTGCGGGTGATGGAAGGCAACCTCGGTCGCGGCGTGATGAAGGTGTCCGCCGTGGCGCTGGAAAACCAGATCGTCGAAGCACCGGCCATGGTGTTCCAGGATCAGCAAGATCTGGCGGACGCCTTCAAGGCCGGTTTGCTGGAGAAGGATTTTGTCGCGGTGATGCGCTTCCAGGGCCCGCGTTCCAATGGCATGCCGGAGCTGCACAAGATGACGCCGTTCCTCGGCGTGCTGCAGGATCGCGGCTTCAAAGTGGCGTTGGTGACGGACGGGCGCATGTCCGGCGCATCCGGGAAAATTCCGGCGGCCATTCATGTCAGTCCCGAGGCTTATGTCGGCGGCGCTTTGGCGCGCGTGCAAGAGGGCGATATCATCCGCGTCGATGGCGTCAAAGGCACTTTGGAACTCAAGGTGGACGCCGCCGAATTCGCAGCGCGCGAACCCGCCAAAGGCCTGTTGGGCAACAACATCGGCAGCGGTCGCGAACTATTCGGCTTCATGCGTTTGGCCTTCAGCTCGGCGGAGCAGGGCGCCAGCGCCTTCACTTCTGCCCTGGAGACGCTTAATTGAAACTGGCTTTGGTCGGTGACATCGGAGGCACCAACGCGCGGTTCGCGTTGTGGAAAGATCAGCAGCTCGAATCGGTTCAGGTGCTGGCCACGGCCGACCACGCCAGCCCGGAAGAGGCGATCAGCCTCTACCTCGGCGGGCTCGGTCTGGCGCCGGGCGCTATCGGCTCGGTGTGCCTGTCGGTGGCGGGGCCGGTGAGCGGCGATGAGTTCAAGTTCACCAACAACCACTGGCGCCTGAGTCGCAAGGCGTTCTGCCAGACCTTGCAGGTCGAGCAGTTGTTGCTGATCAACGATTTCTCGGCGATGGCGCTGGGCATGACCCGTTTGCAGCCCGGCGAATTCCGCGTGGTTTGCGAAGGCACGCCGGAGCCGTTGCGTCCGGCAGTGGTGATCGGCCCGGGCACTGGCTTGGGCGTCGGTACGTTGCTTGATCTCGGTGAAGGGCGGTTTGCCGCGTTGCCGGGAGAGGGCGGTCACGTCGATCTGCCGCTGAGCAGTCTGCGTGAAACCCAGCTCTGGCAGCACATCCATAACGAGATCGGCCATGTCAGCGCGGAAACCGCGTTGAGCGGCGGTGGCTTGCCGCGGGTCTACCGGGCGATCTGCGCGGTGGATGGTCATGAACCGAAGCTCGACACACCAGAGGCAATCACTGCGGCAGGTCTTGCAGGCGACCCGATCGCCCTGGAAGTGCTGGAGCAGTTCTGCTGTTGGCTCGGTCGCGTGGCCGGCAACAACGTGTTGACCACCGGCGGCCGTGGCGGGGTGTACATCGTGGGTGGCGTGATTCCGCGCTTTGCCGATTTCTTCCTCGAAAGCGGTTTCGCCCGCAGCTTCGCCGACAAGGGCTGCATGAGCGATTACTTCAAGGGGATTCCGGTGTGGCTGGTGACAGCGCCGTACTCGGGGCTCGTCGGTGCAGGAGTGGCGCTCGAACAGGAAGGCTGAAGATCGTTCCCACGTCGAGGCGTCGAACCCTCTGCGTGGGAATACAGGCCGTGACGCTCCGCGTCACTGGACGCGGAGCGTCCCTTGATACATTCCCACGCAGAGCGTGGGAACGATCGGTCTACACATCAGGCATAATCCGCCCAATTCCAACAACAAGGATGCCTTCGAAGTGAGCTCAGTCAACAAGTCGATTTTGTTGGTCGATGACGACCAGGAGATACGCGAGTTGCTGGAAACCTACCTGACCCGCGCGGGTTTTCAGGTACGGGCCACGGCGGATGGCGCCGGTTTCCGTCAGGCGCTGAACGAAGCGCCGAGCGATCTGGTGATCCTCGATGTGATGCTGCCGGATGAAGACGGCTTCAGCCTGTGCCGCTGGGTGCGCCAGCATCCGCGTCAGGCCCAGGTGCCGATCATCATGCTCACCGCCAGTTCCGACGAAGCCGACCGGGTCATCGGCCTGGAGCTCGGCGCCGACGATTACCTCGGCAAACCTTTCAGCCCCCGCGAACTGCAAGCCCGGATCAAGGCCCTGCTGCGTCGCGCCCAATTCGGCCAGGATCGCGGCGGCAGTGAAGTGCTGGCGTTCGATGAATGGCGGCTGGACATGGTCAGCCATCGGCTGTTTCACGCCGACGGCGAGGAGGTGATTCTGTCCGGCGCCGACTTCGCCCTGTTGAAACTGTTTCTTGATCATCCCCAGGAAATCCTCGACCGCGACACCATCGGCAACGCCACCCGTGGCCGCGACCTGATGCCGCTTGATCGCATCGTCGACATGGCCGTCAGCCGTTTGCGCCAGCGTCTGCGCGACACTGAAAAACCGCCACGCCTGATCCGCACCGTGCGCGGCAGCGGCTACCAACTGGCAGCCAATGTGGTTGCCGGCAATGGTCACTGAGTTCCTGCGCACCACCGCGCGCAAAGTGCCGATGCCGCGTTCGCTGCTTGGGCGAATGCTGCTGCTGACGCTGCTCGCGGTGTTGTTCGCCCAGACGCTGTCCAGCGTGATCTGGGTTTCCCAATTGCGCGCGACCCAGCTCGAAGGACTGGTCACCAGCGCCCGCAGCCTCGCCCATTCGATGACCGCCAGCGTCAGTTATTTCCGCTCGTTGCCGGTGGCCTATCGGCCGCTGGTGCTCGATCAATTGCGCAGCATGGGCGGCACGCGTTTTGTGGTGACGCTGAATGACAAACCGCTGGGCATGGAAGTGCTGCCGGTGACGCCGCGCAAGGCCGCGGTACTGAAAGCGGTGGATGAAGTGCTGCGTCAGTCGCTGGGCCAGGACACCGACATTCTGGTGACCTTCGTCAGCCCCGATGACTTACGGATCTTCAATGCCGGGTTGAAACTCGATGAGTTGCCACGTTCGTGGGCGCATTACGCACTGACCCTGGAACCGGTGAATCCGCCGGTGCTCGTGACCCAGATTCAGTTGGCGCCGGGTGAATGGCTGTACATCGCCTCGCTGCTGCCCGAGCCCTACACCAGTCTCGAAGAGCAGGGCCTGCCGACCCAACAGGTGTGGTTCATCGTCTTCACCAGCGGTTTTCTGTTGTTGTTCATCGGCCTGCTGGTGCACTGGCAGAGCCGGCCACTCAAGCGTCTGGCACGGGCCGCGCGGGACTTGTCGCTGGGCGCCGATGTCGAGCCGGTGGCCGAGGGCGGCGGTAGCGAAGTGGTCGAAGTGGGCCGCGCCTTCAACACCATGCGCGAGCGGATCAGCCGTTACCTGACCGAGCGCAGCCAGTTGTTCAGCGCGATTTCCCATGACCTGCGCACACCGATCACGCGACTGCGCCTGCGGGTCGAACTGCTGGAAGACGAAACGCTGCAGACCAAGTTCGGCCGTGATCTGGATGAGCTGGAGCTGCTGGTCAAAGGCGCGCTGCAATGCGTTAAGGACACCGACATTCACGAAAACATCGAGCCGGTGGACCTGAACCATGTGCTCGACTGTCTGGTGGAGCCGTATCTGGCGCCGGCCGGCAATGGTCGCGTGACGCAGCAGGGGCGGGCGTTGGCGGCGTATCCGGGCAAGCCGCTGGCGCTCAAGCGTTGCATCGGCAACCTGATCGACAACGCGTTGAAGTACGGGCAGAACGCCCACCTGCACATCGATGACGATGATCGCGCATTCGTGCTGCATGTCGACGATGAAGGGCCGGGCGTGCCGGAGCAGCGGCTGGAGCAGGTGTTCGAGCCGCACTTCCGCTTGGCGGGACAGCAGCAGGGTTACGGTCTCGGTTTGGGGATCGCCCGCAACATTGCCCATAGCCATGGCGGTGAAGTGACGCTGCAGAACCTGCGCGAAGGCGGATTGCGCGTGACCCTGCAATTGCCGCGTTCGGCGGATTAGTCAAAAGCTTGCCCTCACCCTAGCCCTCTCCCTCCGGGAGAGGGCTGGGCGGGCGGCGTTCCGATGAGGGTTGGCTCTTTGTCACGACTTGGTGACAAAACCCGCCCCCTTCGTTACAAGCCCCTCCCGGCCCGTTGTTTAGACTGCCCGCAGTCATAACAACAAAAAAGGCCACCCATGGATCATTTCAATCCGGGCTTCAGCAGTTGGCTGAACGCCCCTGCCCACCAGCAATGGCTCGCCGATGAAGGCCTGCGCCTGCTGGCATTTGCCAAGGCTTCACGGCTGCCCGAAGGGTTTGGCAATCTCGATGAGCGCGGCCAGCTCCAGGTCGGCGCGCAAGCCGAAACCATGAACACCGCACGCATGACCCACAGCTTCGCCATGGCCCACATTCAGGGCCTGCCGGGGTTCGCCGAGCTGGTCGATCACGGCATCGCGGCCCTGCGCGGCCCGTTGCGTGATGCGATGCACGGCGGCTGGTTCGCTGTCGCCGAACACCGTGACGGCAACACCGGCAAGAACGCTTATCTGCATGCTTTCGTCGCTCTGGCGGCGAGTTCCGCAGTGGTCGCGCAACGTCCGGGCGCGCAGGCGTTGCTGGATGACGCCATCGACATCATCGACACGTATTTCTGGAGCGAGGAAGAGGGCGCCATGCGCGAGTTCTTCAATCGCGACTGGCGCGAAGAAGAAGCCTATCGCGGCGCCAACAGCAACATGCACGCCACCGAAGCCTTCCTCGCCTTGGCCGATGTGACCGAAGACCCGCGCTGGCTGGTGCGTGCGCAACGCATCGTCGAGCGGGTGATTCACGGGCACGCCGCTGCCAACGATTACCTGGTGATCGAGCATTTCGATCGCAACTGGCAGCCGCTGCGCGACTACAACCATGACAATCCCGCCGATGGTTTCCGTCCCTACGGCACCACGCCGGGCCATGGTTTCGAATGGGCGCGGCTGTTGCTGCACCTCGAAGCCGCGCGGGTTCAGGCCGGCATGCTGACGCCCGGCTGGCTGGCCACCGATGCGCAAAAGCTGTTCGAACAAAACTGCCGTTATGGCTGGGACGTCGATGGTGCGCCGGGCATCGTCTATACCCTCGACTGGAACAACAAAGCGGTGGTGCGTCATCGCCTGCACTGGACCCACGCCGAGGCCAGCGCTGCCGCCAGTGCCTTGCTCAAACGCACCGGCGATGCGCAGTACGAAACCTGGTATCGCCTGTTCTGGGAATTTTGCGAAATGTATTTTATCGACCGCTGCGACGGCAGTTGGCACCACGAACTCGATCCGCAAAACCGTCCAAGTGCCGATATCTGGGCGGGCAAACCGGATCTGTACCACGCCTGGCAGGCCGTTCTGATTCCGCGTCTGCCGCTGGCACCGAGCATGGCCAGTGCTCTGGCACACCTGTCTCGAAGCGTTCCTGTGTAACCATGTGGTGACATTCGCGCGTCCCTTCGTTACCTGCGGGGGGAAACGCTCTGTTTAAACTCGTGTGCAGCGCAAGCACCAGACTTGCATGCATAACAACAAGAAAGGTACATCTCAGATGAATGCGATTTCTCGCCTCGCTACTGTCATTTCTGTCGCCTCCCTGTTCCCGCTCGCTGTGCTGCCCCTGAGTGTTTCCGCTGCCGAATCCAAAGGTTCGGTGGAAGTCGTGCATTGGTGGACGTCCGGTGGCGAAAAAGCTGCCGTCGATGTGCTCAAGGCACAAGTCGAGAAAGACGGTTTCACCTGGAAAGACGGCGCTGTCGCCGGCGGTGGCGGTGCGACTGCCATGACCGTGCTGAAAAGCCGCGCAGTAGCCGGCAACCCGCCAGGCGTTGCCCAGATCAAGGGCCCGGACATCCAGGAATGGGCGTCGACCGGTCTGCTCGACACTGACGTGCTGAAGGACGTTTCCAAGTCCGAGAAGTGGGACAGCCTGCTCGACAAGAAAGTCTCCGACACCGTGAAGTTCGAAGGTGATTACGTGGCCGTGCCGGTGAACATTCACCGCGTGAACTGGCTGTGGATCAACCCGGAAGTCTTCAAGAAAGCCGGTATCGAAAAAGCCCCGACCACCCTCGAAGAATTCTACGCCGCCGGCGACAAGCTGAAAGCGGCGGGCTTCATCCCGCTGGCCCACGGCGGTCAGCCATGGCAGGACAGCACCGTGTTCGAAGCGGTCGTGCTGTCGGTGATGGGCGTTGACGGTTACAAGAAAGCCCTGGTCGACCTGGACAACGCTGCCCTGACCGGCCCGGAAATGGTCAAGGCCCTGACCGAGCTGAAGAAAGTTGCGACCTACATGGACCCGGACGGCAAAGGCCAGGACTGGAACCTGGAAGCGGCCAAGGTCATCAACGGCAAGGCCGGCATGCAGATCATGGGTGACTGGGCCAAGTCCGAATGGACCGCCGCCAAGAAAGTCGCCGGCAAGGACTACGAGTGCGTAGCGTTCCCGGGCACCGACAAGGCGTTCACCTACAACATCGACTCGCTGGCCGTGTTCAAGCAGAAGGACGCGGGCACCGCGGCCGGTCAGCAGGACATCGCCAAAGTCGTGCTGGGTGAAAACTTCCAGAAAGTCTTCAGCATCAACAAGGGCTCGATCCCGGTGCGTAACGACATGCTCGCCGACATGGGCAAGTACGGTTTCGACTCCTGCGCCCAGACCGCTGCCAAGGACTTCCTGGCAGACGCCAAGAGCGGCGGCCTGCAACCGAGCATGGCGCACAACATGGCGACCACGCTGGCCGTGCAGGGTGCGTTCTTTGATGTCGTGACCAACTACATCAACGACCCGAAAGCCGACCCGGCCGACGCTGCCAAGAAACTCGGCACTGCCATCAAGGCTGCCAAGTAAGCGGTAGCGACGAGCTGCGAGCTACAAGCTGCGAGACAAGAGCGCTGCTCTGCTGGTCTTGCAGCTCTCAACTCGTAGCTGCTCTTCTCTTTTTTTATTGGATCTTCCCATGAGTTCTGTTGCTGTGTTCAGCAAGGCCTCGCCGTTCGACGCATTGCAGCGCTGGCTACCGAAACTGGTGCTGGCGCCGAGCATGTTCATCGTTCTGGTGGGCTTCTATGGCTATATCCTCTGGACGTTTGTCCTGTCGTTCACCACGTCGACGTTCCTGCCGAACTACAAGTGGGCAGGCCTGGCGCAATACGAGCGTCTGTTCGACAACGACCGCTGGTGGGTGGCGAGCAAGAACCTGGCCGTGTTTGGCGGCATGTTCATCGGCATCACCCTGGTAATCGGCGTGACACTGGCGATTTTCCTCGACCAGAAAATCCGTCGCGAAGGCTTTATCCGCACCATTTACCTGTACCCGATGGCGCTCTCGATGATCGTGACCGGTACTGCGTGGAAATGGCTGCTCAACCCGGGCATGGGCCTGGACAAATTGCTGCGGGACTGGGGCTGGGAAGGCTTCCGTCTCGACTGGCTGATCGACCCGGATCGCGTGGTGTACTGCCTGGTGATCGCGGCGGTCTGGCAAGCCTCGGGCTTCATCATGGCGATGTTCCTCGCCGGTCTGCGTGGCGTTGATCAGTCGATCATCCGTGCTGCCCAGATCGACGGCGCGAGCATGCCGCGCATCTACTGGAAAGTGGTGCTGCCAAGTCTGCGTCCGGTGTTCTTCAGTGCAGTGATGATTCTGGCGCACATCGCGATCAAGAGCTTCGACCTGGTGGCGGCCATGACGGCCGGCGGCCCGGGTTATTCCTCCGATTTGCC
The DNA here is from genome assembly GCF_949767575.1 of Pseudomonas sp. IT-P2. Taxonomy (NCBI): domain Bacteria; kingdom Pseudomonadati; phylum Pseudomonadota; class Gammaproteobacteria; order Pseudomonadales; family Pseudomonadaceae; genus Pseudomonas; species Pseudomonas sp. IT-P2. The sequence goes on from NZ_CATKQA010000022.1 coordinate 339,600, forward strand.
GGCGATGTTCATGTACTCGTTCACCTTCAGCCGTGGACAGATGGGCATGGGCTCGGCCAGTGCAATCCTGATGCTCGGTGCGATCCTCGCGATCATCGTGCCTTACCTGTACTCCGAGCTGAGGACCAAGCGTCATGACTAGTCTCGCCTCCAAACCGGCCATCAGCCTGAGTCGCATCGCGATCTACGCGGTGCTGATCCTCGCGGTCCTGCTGTATCTGGTACCGCTGGTGGTCATGCTGCTGACCAGCTTCAAGACCCCGGAAGACATTTCCACCGGCAACCTGCTGAGCTGGCCGACCGTGGTCAGCGGCATCGGCTGGGTGAAAGCCTGGGCGACCGTTGACGGCTACTTCTGGAACTCGATCAAGATCACCGTTCCGGCCGTGATCATCTCCACCGCCATCGGTGCGTTGAACGGTTATGTACTGTCGTTCTGGCGCTTCCGTGGTTCGCAGCTGTTTTTCGGCCTGTTGCTGTTCGGCTGCTTCCTGCCGTTCCAGACCGTGCTGCTGCCGGCCTCGTTCACCCTCGGCAAGATGGGCCTGGCGAGCACCACCACGGGCCTTGTGTTCATCCATGTGGTCTACGGTCTGGCGTTCACCACGCTGTTCTTCCGTAACTACTACGTGAGCATTCCGGATGCGCTGATCAAGGCGGCGCGCCTCGATGGCGCGGGCTTCTTCACAATCTTCCGCCAGATCATCCTGCCGATGTCGACGCCGATCATCATGGTCTGCCTGATCTGGCAGTTCACCCAGATCTGGAACGACTTCCTGTTCGGCGTGGTGTTCTCCAGCGGTGATTCGCAACCGATCACGGTGGCGCTGAACAACCTGGTCAACACCAGCACCGGGGCCAAGGAATACAACGTGGACATGGCGGCGGCGATGATCGCCGGGCTGCCGACCCTGCTGGTCTATGTGGTCGCAGGCAAGTATTTCGTGCGCGGGCTGACGGCCGGCGCAGTCAAGGGGTAATCATGGCTACGCTCGAACTTCGCAATGTAAACAAGACCTACGGTGCCGGCCTGCCGGACACCCTGAAGAACATCGAACTGTCGATCAAGGACGGTGAGTTCCTGATCCTCGTCGGGCCTTCGGGCTGCGGCAAGTCGACCCTGATGAACTGCATCGCCGGCCTGGAAACCATCACCGGCGGCGCAATCATGATCGGCGACCAGGACGTCAGCGGCATGAGCCCCAAGGATCGTGACATCGCCATGGTGTTTCAGTCCTACGCGCTGTACCCGACCATGAGCGTGCGCGAGAACATCGAGTTCGGTCTGAAGATCCGCAAGATGAGCCAGTCGGCGATCGACGAAGAAGTCGCCCGCGTGGCCAAGCTGTTGCAGATCGAGCACCTGCTCAATCGCAAGCCGGGCCAGCTCTCCGGCGGTCAGCAGCAGCGCGTGGCGATGGGCCGTGCGCTGGCGCGTCGGCCGAAGATCTACCTGTTCGACGAACCGCTGTCCAACCTCGACGCCAAGCTGCGCGTCGAGATGCGCACCGAAATGAAACTGATGCACCAGCGCCTGAAAACCACCACGGTCTACGTGACCCACGACCAGATCGAAGCGATGACCCTGGGCGACAAAGTGGCGGTGATGAAGGACGGGATCATTCAGCAGTTCGGTACGCCGAAAGAGATCTACAACGACCCGGCCAACCTGTTCGTGGCGAGCTTCATCGGCTCGCCGCCGATGAACTTCATTCCGCTGCGCCTGCAACGCAAGGACGGCCGTCTGGTGGCGCTGCTCGACAGCGGCCAGGCCCGTTGCGAATTGCCGATGGCGATGCAGGACGCCGGTCTCGAAGACCGTGAAGTGATCCTCGGCCTGCGCCCGGAGCAGATCGCGCTGGCGAACGGCGAGGGCAATGGCCTGCCGAGCATCAAGGCTGAAGTGCAGGTCACCGAGCCGACCGGTCCGGACACCCTGGTGTTCGTCAACCTCAACGACACCAAGGTCTGCTGCCGTCTGGCGCCGGATGTGGCACCGCAGGTGGGTGAGACCCTGACCCTGCAGTTCGATCCGTCGAAAGTGCTGCTGTTCGACGCCCAGTCCGGCGAACGTCTGGGGATTGCGGGCCTGCCGAAAGCCGAACCGCACAGCGCCAACGTGGCCCAGTTCAAGGGTCGCTGATGAACACAGGCGGGAGCGGGCAGGCCCGTTCCCGCAGGGAGCACGCGGTGCGTGGCCTGTCGCGCGCCGCATCCGATGTAAACCGCGTTAAATAAGAAGAACAGTTAATAACAATAAAACGAGGATGTAGGGATGAAGAAGAACAACAACGCTCAGCGAATCGGCCAGTTGTCAGCAGTTGCGGCAATGATGCTGGCCGGCAGCGTCCACGCGGCTGACGCGTTCAGCTCCGATTCGGAGTGGATGACCGGGGACTGGGGTGGCGAGCGGACCAAGCTGATCGAGCAAGGCATCGACATCAAGATGGACTACGTCGGTGAGGTGGGCGGCAACCTTCACGGCGGCTACAACAACGACAAGACGGCGCGTTACTCCGACCAGTTCGGTCTGGGCGTGGCGCTGGACCTGCAAAAACTGTGGGGCTGGGACAACACCCAGGCCAAGATCCAGCTGACCAACCGTAATGGCGAAAACATTTCCAACGACCGTGTTGGCGATCCGCGTGCCGGCACACTCAGCTCCTCGCAGGAAGTCTACGGTCGTGGCCACATGGTGCGTCTGACCCAGTTGTGGATCAAACACCAGTTCTTCGACAACAAACTCGACATCAAGGCCGGTTACTTCGGCGAAGGCGAAGACTTCAACACCTTCCCGTGCGAGTTCCAGAACCTGGCGTTCTGCGGTTCGCAAGTGGGTAACTGGGCGACCAACATCTGGTACAACTGGCCGGTCAGCCAGGCGGCCATTCGCGTCAAATACAACATCAACGACGAACTCTACGCACAGATCGGTGCGTACAACCAGAACCCGTCGCAGCTGGAACACGGCAACGGCTTCAAGTTGAGCGGCAGTGGCACCAAAGGCACCGTATTGCCAGTGGAACTGGTCTGGTTGCCTAACCCGAACAGCCTGCCGGGCGAATACCGTGTCGGTTACTACAAGAGCACGGCCGATGCCGACGACGTTCGCGAAGACGTCAACGGTTTCGACGCGGCGACCACCGGTGATGCCTACCGCACCCACAGCAGCAAGCACGGTTACTGGTTCGTTGCGCAACAGCAACTCACCAGCCATAACGGTGACAAGAGCCGTGGTCTGAGCATCGCTGCCAACGCCACGTTCCACGACAAGGACACCAACTTCATCGACAACTATCAGTCCGTGATGTTTGTGTACAAAGGTCTGTTCGATGCGCGTCCGAAGGATGACTTCGGTATCGGTGCTGCGCGTATTCACGTCAACGATGACGTGAAGAAAAACGCCGAACTGCTTAACGTCTCCAATGGCGTTTCGGATTACGACAATCCGGTGTTCTCGCCGATTCGCGAAACCGAATACAACTACGAGATCAACTACGGCTTCCACGTGACCAACTGGCTGACCGTACGCCCGAACCTGCAATACATCACTCATCCGGGCGGTGTGGATGAAGTGGATAACGCTTTGGTCGCTGGCCTGAAAATTCAGTCTACGTTCTGACGCGTCTGCGATAAGCTCCTCTCTATGTGCGCATATTTGCGGACAGCCAAGGCTGTCCGCTTTTTTTTGGACAGGGGTGTCGCAGCCCATGAAAGTTGAATCTGGAACCGTGGCCCATGCATGAGCATCCGCTGCAACGCTTCTTCAAATCCTTGCGTGAACGACCGGTGTTCGCCTGGGAGCGCTATCAGATGCGCGATGTGCTGGTGATCGATCATCCGCTGTGTCAGGCGGTGTTCAGTCGCCAAGGCGCGCAATTGCTGCATTTTCAGCCGCGCGGGCAAAAACCGTGGCTGTGGTGCGCGGCGAAATGGCCGCATGTCGGCGCGATTCGTGGCGGCGTGCCGGTGTGCTGGCCATGGTATGGCCGTCACCCGAGCGAAAACGCGTGGCCGTCCCATGGCTGGGCGCGATTGCTGGACTGGAAACTGCTCGACAGCAGCAGCGCCGAGGACGGCGTGCGCCTGCATTGGCAATTGCAGCTGTGCGACTGGCAGGTGGACCTGCACGCGCACCTGGGCGAACGCATGGAATTGCGCCTGAGCACCGAGCATCAGGACGACATGCCGTGCCAGTTGAGCCAGGCTTTGCATGCTTACTGGCGTATTGGCGATGTGAGTGAGATAGCGCTGTCTGGGCTCGAAGGGGCGCAGGGTTACGACCAGTTGAACCGTGAGATTTGTCAGCAGGAAGGCGAGTTGCGGGTCGATGGCGGCTGTCAGCGGGTGTTCCAGCATGACGGCGAATTGCAGCTCAAGGATCACGCCTGGCAGCGCGAGTTGTGCATCGATACCGGCGACAGCGCGGACACCGTGGTGTGGCATCCGGGGACGCGGCCGTTGCTCGGCGTGACCTGGGATGAGATCTCGGAGTTTGTCTGTGTTGAAGCGGCGGCGGGTGGCACCGACAGTCTGCATCTGGCGCCGGGGGAGAAGGCGCATTTGAGTTTGCAGGCGTGGGCTGCTGCGTAATGATCGCTCCCATGCAGAGCGATGATCGTTCCCACGCTCCGCGTGGGAATGCAGCCCGTGACGCTCCGCGTCACTGGACGCAGAGCGTCCCTTGAGGCATTCCCACGCAGAGCGTGGGAACGATCAGCGCGAACTAGTTGAACTCGTCACCCACCGGATACCGGCTCGCATTCAAGCTCTCTTTGATCTTGCGCAGATGCGGCTGGAAATCCACCCCGCGACGCAGCGTCATCCCCGTCGCCAGCACATCCAGCACGGTCAACTGAATGATCCGCGAAGTCATCGGCATGTAGATGTCGGTGTCTTCCGGCAGCGGAATATTCAGGCTAAGCGTACTGGCCTTGGCCAGCGGCGAGTTCTCGGCGGTCAGGCCCAGCACCGAAGCGCCGTTCTCCCGGGCGATGCGCGCCACTTCCACCAGTTCGCGCGTGCGGCCGGTGTAGGAAATGATCACGAACAGCTCGCCGGTGTGCGCCACCGAGGCAATCATCCGTTGCATCAGCACATCGGCGTGGGCGGTGACTGCCAGGTTAAAGCGGAAGAACTTGTGCTGCGCATCCAGCGCCACCGGCGCCGAAGCACCCAGGCCGAAGAAGTGGATCTGCCGGGCCTGGATCAACAGGTCGACGGCGCGGCTGATCAGGTTCGGGTCCAGTGCCTGGCACGCGCTGTCCAGGGAGGCGATCGCACTGCCGAAAATCTTCTGCGTATAGGCCTCGGGATTGTCGTCAGCTTCCACTGCGCGGCTGACATAGGCCGCGCCGCTGGCCAGGCTCTGCGCCAGTTGCAACTTGAGTTCGGGGTAGCCGCTGACGCCGAACGAACGGCAGAAACGGTTGACCGTCGGTTCACTGACCGACGCCGCCTGGGCGAGGGCGGCGATGCTGAAGCGGGTGGCCTGCTGTGGGTTGAGCAGGATCACTTCGGCGACTTTGCGTTCGGCCTTGTTCAGCTCTTCAAGGCGACTCTGGATCTGTTCCAGTAAATTTCGCACGCGGTCCATAAGAATTCCTAGATTCACCGGCGCCGATAAGCGCGCGGCTATGCAAATTGGGCCTTTGATGTGGCCCGTGACGGTGGCCTATCCTACTGATGGCTCCGACCGACCACCACTCGGAATCTGTATTTTGCGAAAATGTTGTGGTTATTACTACATTTTCCCTTGAGTGATGCCTTGAAAAAAGGTATTTGTAGCTTAACTTGATAAAAGAACAAACATCATGCCTTCGATTACGGTTGAACCGTGCACCTTCGCCTTGTTCGGCGCCTTGGGCGATCTGGCCCTGCGCAAGCTGTTTCCTGCCCTTTATCACCTTGATGGCGCCGGCCTGTTGCACGAGGACACGCGCGTTATCGCACTGGCCCGTGAGACGGGCACCGAGCAGCAGCACCTGGCGTTCATCGCCGCCGAGCTGCGTCGTTATGTGGGCAAGGAGCTGGACGAGGCCGTGGCCGAGCGCTTTCTGGCGCGCCTGACCTACCTGCACGTCGACTTCCTCAAGGCTGAAGATTACGTGGCGCTGGCCGAACTGGCCGGCAGCACGCAACGCATGATTGCCTACTTCGCCACTCCGGCGGCGGTGTACGGCGCGATTTGCGAGAATCTGGCGAACGTCGGTCTGGCGGAAAACACCCGCGTGGTGCTGGAAAAACCGATCGGCTCCGACCTCGAATCCTCGCGCAAGGTCAACGACGCCGTGGCGCAGTTCTTCCCGGAGAACCGCACCTACCGCATCGACCACTACCTGGGCAAAGAGACTGTTCAGAACCTCATCGCCCTGCGTTTCGCCAACAGCCTGTTCGAAACCCAGTGGAACCAGAACTACATCTCCCACGTGGAAATCACCGTGGCCGAGAAAGTCGGTATCGAAGGCCGCTGGGGTTACTTCGACAAGGCCGGCCAGCTGCGGGACATGATCCAGAACCACCTGCTGCAACTGCTCTGCCTGATCGCCATGGACCCGCCGGCCGACCTGTCCGCCGACAGCATCCGCGACGAGAAGGTCAAGGTACTCAAGGCCCTGGCGCCGATCAGTCCGGAAGGCCTGACCACGCAAGTGGTGCGCGGCCAGTACATCGCCGGGCACAGCGAAGGCAAGTCCGTGCCGGGCTACCTCGAAGAGCCGAATTCCAACGCCCAGAGCGACACCGAAACCTTCGTTGCCCTGCGTGCCGACATTCGCAACTGGCGCTGGGCCGGCGTGCCGTTCTACCTGCGTACCGGCAAGCGCATGCCGCAGAAACTGTCGCAGATCGTCATCCACTTCAAGGAACCGTCGCACTACATCTTCGCCCCCGAGCAGCGCCTGCAGATCAGCAACAAACTGATCATCCGCCTGCAACCGGACGAAGGCATTTCCCTGCGCGTGATGACCAAGGAGCAAGGCCTGGACAAGGGCATGCAACTGCGCAGCGGCCCGCTGCAACTGAATTTTTCCGACACCTGGCGCAGCGCTCGGATCCCCGATGCCTACGAGCGGTTGTTGCTGGAAGTGATGAACGGCAATCAGAACCTGTTTGTCCGTAAAGATGAAATCGAAGCCGCGTGGAAATGGTGTGACCAGCTGATCGCCGGGTGGAAAAAATCCGGCGACGCGCCCAAGCCGTATGCGGCCGGGTCGTGGGGGCCGATGAGCTCCATTGCATTGATCACGCGGGACGGGAGGTCGTGGTATGGCGATATCTGATGTGAAACTGCCCGAGGGCGTGAATGCCCGCGAATTCAAGAGCCCGGTGCTGCTCGCCGAAGGCCTGGCGCTGAATGTCGCCAAGCAATTGAGCGAAGCGCTGGCGGCACGTGGCAATGCGGTGCTGGTGCTGTCCGGCGGTCGTAGCCCGGTGGCGTTTTTCCAGCACCTGGCCAAGCAGGAACTGGACTGGTCGAAGGTCGTCGTGACCCTCGCCGACGAGCGCTGGGTGCCGGTCGAACATGCCGACAGCAACGCCGGTCTGCTCAAGCAATATCTGCTCAGGGGCCCGGCGGCCAAGGCTCAGTTCCTCAGCCTCTACAGCGCGGCGGCCAACGTCGAGCAGGCTGCGGAGCAGGCTGATCGTTTGCTCGCCGAATTGCCGCCCATTGACGTGCTGGTGCTGGGCATGGGTGATGACGGTCACACCGCATCACTGTTCCCGGACAGCCCGAACCTGGCCGAAGCCCTGCAAGCCGACGGCACCCGTCGCTGCTGGCCGATGCTCGCACCAAGCGTGCCACGCCAGCGCCTGACCATGAGCCGGGCGCTGCTGGCGTCGGCGCGGCACAAGATTCTGTCGATTTCCGGTCAGTCGAAACTGACCACCCTGAATGCCGCACTGGCATCCAACGACGTCGCCGCCATGCCGGTTCGCGCGTTTCTGCAACCTACGTTAGAGATTTACTGGTGCCCATGAGCCAAGGAACAGCCGCTATGAAAATTCCATCCCCGACCGTTTCCATGGCGGACAAAGTTGCCCTGATCGACAGCCTCTGCGCCAAGGCGCGGATCCTGCCGGTGATCACCATCGCCCGCGAACAGGACGTGCTGCCATTGGCCGACGCCTTGGCCGCCGGTGGTCTGACCGCGCTGGAAGTGACCCTGCGTTCGCAGTTCGGCCTCAAGGCGATCCAGATCCTGCGCGAACAGCGTCCGGAACTGGTGACCGGTGCCGGCACCGTGCTCGACCGCAATATGCTGGCCGCGGCCGAAGCTGCCGGTTCGCAATTCATCGTCACCCCGGGCATCACCCGTGATCTGCTGGAAGCCAGTGTCGAAAGCCCGATCCCGCTGCTGCCGGGCATCAGCAATGCCTCCGGCATCATGGAAGGTTATGGCCTGGGTTATCGCCGCTTCAAGCTGTTCCCGGCGGAAGTCAGCGGCGGCGTGGCTGCAATCAAGGCACTCGGCGGCCCGTTCGGCGAAGTGAAATTCTGCCCGACCGGCGGCGTCGGCCCGGCCAACATCAAGAGCTACATGGCGCTGAAAAACGTCATGTGCGTGGGCGGTAGCTGGATGCTCGATCCTGAGTGGATCAAGAACGGCGACTGGGCCCGCATTCAGGAATGCACCGCCGAGGCGCTGGCGCTGCTGGACTGATACTTTTCAATTAGTTGCAACCCTACACTTCGTTGTGTGTTCTACGGCTTTAACGGTGCGCTTGGTCGGTGCGCCGTTTTTTTTGCCCGCAAAAAGCTTTTGTTATTTCGAGAAACGTTATTTCGAGATACATAGTTACCGCACCAAGCTTCGAATGTGGCGTTAACCTGCGTTCATCTTATGGAAGAGAGAACGCGTCATGGACAACCAGCCTTCAGCTCCATCGGTTTATCAACTGGCCCCCGAGCAAGTCGCGGGGCCCTATTTTCGCAATCCCAAACTGCTGCGCCGCAACATCAGCGAAGGCGCCGAGGGCCTGCCGTTGCTGCTGCGCCTGACCATCGTCGACGCCATGACCGCCGAGCCGGTCAGCGGTGCGCTGGTGGATATCTGGCACTGCAACGCCCGCGGCGCTTATTCCGGCTGGAGTCGGGTGAACCCGGATCTGGAAGTCGACGTCGAGGACATCGGCTCGATCCCGCGAACCGACGACGACACCTATCTGCGCGGCGGTCAGTTCAGCGACCACAAGGGCAGGGTGCGCTTCACCACGATCTATCCGGGTTTCTACGCCGGGCGAGCCCTGCACATTCACGTGGCGGTGCGTATCGTCTGCGGTAATGAGTATCTGGATGAGCGCAATGTGGCCTGGGTCGGCCAACTGTATTTCCCGGAGGTGGTCTCCCGCGGCGTGCTCAACAACAAGGCCTATCGCGGGCGAGGCTCGGCGCCGGTGTGTAACGCCGACGATGCCTACTACACCACTATGGGCGGAGAAGCATCGACCCTGACCGTCTGGCCGATCGGCCGCGACTCGCACGAGGACGGCTACTTCGGCCACCTCACGATCGGCATCGACACCTTTGCGGTATCGTCGCAGATCAAGCCCGAGGACTTCGACAAGTACACGGTTTAACGCAGTTCGTTCAGCGCCTGAACCAGGAGCTGGATTTCCGCCGCCGTGGTGGTCAGCGACGGCGTGATACGGATGCATGGCCCACAGGCCGAGCCATTGCGCACCACGGTGAACAGGTTGTAGTCGTTGAGCAGGCGTTCGACCATCACCTGCTGGTCGGCATGCCGGGTAAAGCGTAGCGAGGTGATGCCGCAATAGAGACGCGGATCGTCCGGGGTCGTGACTTCGATGCCCGGCAGATTGCGCACGGCGCTCACCCACAGGTTGCGCAAGTAATTCATCCGCGCGCCTTTGGCGGCCGCGCCACCCAGTGCGCGGTGTTCCTCGAACACCAGTGGCAAGGTCATCAACGCCGGAATGTTCGGCGTGCTGTAAGGCGTGCGCGAACGGATGTCGTCAGCCGAAAAATGCATCTCGCCCATGTCCGGGTCGATGTCGGCCAGGCGCTGCGGGGCGATGTAGATAAAGCCGAGGGTCAGCGGCGAGCCGATCCACTTGTGCAGGTTGTACCCGGCGAAGGCGATGCCCAACGCTTCGAGGTCGAACTCAATCTGCCCGAGCGCATGGGCGCCATCAAGGATGATATCGACGCCATGCTCCCTGGCCAGCGAGGCAATGGCCTGCACCGGCATTACCAGCCCGGTGCGGTGGGTAACGTGAGTCAGCGCCATCAGCTTGAGCTTCGGATAGCGGGTAAAGGCTTCGCGGTAAGTCGCCAGCAGGCTGTCGAAGCTGGCCGGGTGGGCGTGCTCGATCTCGATCACTTCGACCCCGCGATGCTGCGCCAGCCAGCGCATGGCGCCCTTGACCGTGTCGTACTCCAGGTCGCAGATCAGCACCTGGTCGCCCGGCTGCAGGCGGTTGTAGTTGCGGATCAGAGATTGCAGGCCGGCAGTGGCGTTGTGGGTGAACGCCACGCTTTGCGCGCGGACGCCGATCAGCTCGGCCAGTTGCGCGCGGATATCGAGGCTGTCGTGCTGTTCGAAACGCTGGCGAACGTAGATCGAGTTGCTGTTGTTGATCAGCTCGATGTTGCGCTGATACTCCTCGATCACGGTGCGCGACATCCGTCCGAAGTAGCCGTTCTCCAGGTTCACGGGGCCGGGGTGGCGATCGTAACGGTCGGCGAAGGTTTGCCAGAAGGCTTCGTCTCGGGCGCGGCGGGTGTTATCGGGCATGGTCGACTCGGATCAGGGTGACGCCTCAGTGGCGCGGGGCAGGTTTGCCATGTTTGGCGCGCAGCGGTTCGAGCAGTTCCGACAGGCCGTTGTGATCGATTTCCTGCATCAGGGCCAGCAGCCCGCCCAGTTCGCCATGGGGAAATCCTTCCCGGGCAAACCAGTTCAGGTACGGGCCCGGCAGGTCGGCAATGATCCGGCCCTTGTACTTGCCGAAGGGCATTTCGCGGGTGATCAACAGTTCGAGCTTTTCGGGGTTCATCGTTGGAATCGTCTGGGTTGGAAAACACGTTGGAAAATACAGGCATTCTGCATGCAGGCCAAATGACAGATCATGCAAATAACAGGCATACAGATTTGCGCTTTATTTGTAAGCTCTTGAAAAATAACGATTAAATTCTTTAGCGAAAGCTGGCACGACCACTGCAACACTCCTTGCATCTTTCACCCACGCAAGGAATTGAAAAATGACTGACATGAATAAAGAAGCCATCTCCGTCCTCAACGACCTGATCGAAACCAGCAAGGACGGTCAGGAAGGCTTCAAGACCTGCGCTGAAGACATCAAGCACCCTGAACTGAAAACCCTGTTCACACAGCGCTCCGCCGATTGCGCAACGGCTGCGGCCGAGCTGCAAGCCGCCGTGCGTTCGATGGGCGGCGATCCGGAAACCTCGACCAGTGTCAGCGGTGATCTGCACCGTCGCTGGGTCGACGTCAAAGCAATGTTCACCGGCAAGGACGAAGAAGCGGTGCTCAACGAAGCCGAGCGCGGTGAAGACCACGCCCTGAAGGCTTATCGTGAAGCAATCGAGAAGATCAACAAGCACAACCTGGTCGGCATCCGTGATCTGGTCGAACGCCAATACCACGGCGTGCAACGCAATCACGATCAGGTGAAGGCGCTGCGTAACCAGGCTCGCGCACGCTCGTAAGCGTTCGAGGCCAACAAAAACGCCAGCTGGTCTGGCGTTTTTTTGTGCCCGGATTTAACCGAGGACGATCAGCCGATGCTGATGGCCGGCAACGTCGGGAGGGTAACGGTCTGTTGCTTGCGCGGCGCCAGGATCTCGGCCTCGCCGTCCACCACCAGCTCATCGCGCTGGTTGAATACGCGCGTGGCGATGCGCACACGGAATTTCGGCAGTTTCTCGAGGATTTCCAGGCGTACGGTCAGGGTGTCGCCGATCTTCACCGGTTTCTGGAAGCTCATCTGCTGGCCGATATAAATGGTGCCCGGCCCAGGCAGCTCGCAAGCCACGGCCGCACTGATCAGCGCGCCGCTGAACATGCCGTGGGCGATACGTTCCTTGAACATGCTGGCGGCGGCGAACTCGGCGTCCAGGTGCACCGGATTGTGGTCGCCGGACATCGCGGCGAACAGCTGAATGTCGCGTTCTTCGACAGTCTTGCTGTAGCTCGCGGTCTGGCCCACTTCGAGGGCTTCGTAAGGGATGTTGGTAACCTGGGTCATGGGTCTGAATTCCTGTGACGGATGAAATGAATCCACAAAAAATTATTCGCTGCGGTGCGGCCGGCGATGGCTCAGGGCCTGTTCGATCCAGGCCAGCACATCGGCGGTCACTTCGTCGCGGTTGCTCTCGTTGAACAATTCGTGCCGCGCCTGCGGGTAGATCTTCAGTTGCAGGTTCTGGCTGCCGGCCGCGCGCAAGGCGTTGGCCAGATCAGTCAGACGCTTGCCTTCGCTCACCGGATCACATTCGCCGCCGATCACCAGCAGCGGCAGGCCCGGATCAATCTGGGCGAGATTGGACGCTTTGCTGATTTGCTGCAACCCGCCGAGCAGGTCGATCCACAACTGATTGGTGCAGCGAAAGCCGCACAGCGGGTCGGTGGCGTACTTGTCGACCTCGGCCGGGTCGCGACTCAGCCAGTCAAATGCGGTGCGCGCAGGTTTGAATTTATTGTTGAACGAGCCGAACGACAGCCATTCGATCAGCGCGCTGCGGCCCTTGGCGCCCTGGCGCAGTTTTTCGAACCGGGCGATCTGCCGGGCCGCGCGGTACAGCGAAACCGGCTGGAAATTCGAGCCGCTGAGAATCGCGCCGTGCAGGCTGGCGCTGTGATGCAGCAGATAAGCCTGGGCAATGTAGCTGCCCATGCTGTGCCCGAGCAGCACGATCGGTACTCCCGGATGACGCTGGCCGAGGAACTGGTTGAGACTCGCGAGATCTCCAACCACCTTGCACCAGCCATCGTCGTCGGCGAAATGCCCCAGCGTCCCATGAACGGCGGTTTTGCCATGCCCGCGCTGATCGGGCGCGTACACACCGTAACCTTCGGCGCAGAACGCCTCTGCCAGCCGAGCGTAGCGGGCGCTGTGTTCTGCCATGCCGTGGGCCAGCAGAATCACCGCCTTCAGCGGCGCGTTCGGCAGCCACTGGTTGACGAAGAGGCGGCTGCGGTCACTCGCGTCCAGCCAGAAGGTGTCGTGGATCATGGCGATTCCTTTTGCGGCCTGTTTTTGCTCAAGCGTCTTGCAGAGGTTGCATTGTATAGCGCGTCCGATCAGCTCACGCCACGGCAGGAAGATTCACACGATCAATGACGACCTTGCCCATATTTGCCTGATTGACCATAGCTGCTAGTGTCCGTGAAGCCCCGCTTTTTGCTCTCGGCTTTTTCACGGACGGAAAGAAATGACAGCGAAGCGGCCCCGGATCGGCTCAGGTAAAGAGGACAAGAACAATGCAACCTGATTTCTGGAATGACAAACGCCCGGCGGGCGTACCCCTGGACATCGACGCGGGTGAATTCAAGTCGGTGATCGAGGTGTTCGAGCGTTCCTGCAAGAAATTCGCTGATCGCCCGGCGTTCAGCAACATGGGCGTGACCCTGACCTACGCCGAGCTGGAGCGCCAGAGCGCCGCGTTCGCCGGTTATCTGCAAGCCCACACCGATCTGGCGCCGGGGGATCGCATCGCGGTGCAGATGCCCAACGTCCTGCATTATCCGATTGCCGTGTTCGGCGCCTTGCGTGCCGGGCTGATCGTGGTCAACACCAACCCGCTGTACACCGCGCGGGAAATGCGCCACCAGTTCAAGGATTCCGGTGCCCGGGCGCTGGTGTACCTGAACATGTTCGGCCAGAAAGTCCAGGAAGTGCTGGCGGACACCGACATTCAGTATCTGATCGAAGCGAAGATGGGCGACCTGATGCCTGCCGCCAAGGGCTGGCTGGTCAACACCGTGGTCAGCAAAGTGAAGAAGATGGTGCCGGCGTATTCGCTGCCCCAGGCGATTTCCTTCAAGAGCGCTCTGCGCATGGGTCGGGGCCTGGGCATCAAGCCGCTGAAGGTCGGCCTGGACGACATTGCCGTCCTGCAATACACCGGCGGCACCACCGGCCTGGCCAAGGGCGCGATGCTGACCCACGGCAATCTGGTGGCGAACATGCAGCAGGTGCGCGCCTGTCTCGGCCAGTTCGGCAGCGACGGCCAGCCGTTGTTGCGCGAAGGGCAGGAGGTGATGATCGCGCCGCTGCCGCTCTACCACATCTATGCCTTCACCGCGAATTGCATGTGCATGATGGTGTCGGGCAACCACAACGTACTGATCACCAACCCGCGTGACATCGGCGGCTTCATCAAGGAGCTGAAGAACTGGAAGTTCTCGGCGCTGCTGGGGCTCAACACGCTGTTTGTCGCGCTGATGGATCATCCGGACTTCAAGACCCTGGATTTCTCCACCCTCAAGCTCACCAACTCCGGCGGTACCGCGCTGGTCAAGGCCACGGCCGAACGCTGGGAACAGATCACCGGTTGCCGGATTACCGAAGGTTACGGCCTGACCGAAACCTCGCCGGTGGCCTGCACCAACCCTTACGGCGAGCTGTCACGAATCGGCACGGTCGGCCTGCCGGTGCCGGGCACCTTGTTGAAAGTCATCAACGACGACGGCGTCGAGCAGCCGCTGGGCGAGCGCGGCGAGCTGTGCATCAAGGGCCCGCAGATCATGAAGGGCTACTGGAACAAACCCGAGGCCACCGCCGAAGTGCTGGATGCCGAGGGCTGGTTCAAGTCCGGCGACATTGCTGTGATCGACCCGGACGGTTTCGTGCGCATCGTCGACCGCAAGAAAGACATGATCATCGTCTCCGGTTTCAACGTGTACCCGAACGAAATCGAAGACGTGGTGATGGCCCACCCGAAAGTTGCCAACTGCGCAGTGATCGGCGTGCCGGACGAGCGTTCCGGCGAGGCGGTGAAGCTGTTTGTGGTGGCGCGGGAAACCGGGGTGAGCCTGGAAGAGCTTAAGGCCTACTGCAAAGAGAATTTCACGGCGTACAAGGTGCCGAAACACATCGTGCTGCGTGAGTCATTGCCGATGACGCCTGTCGGGAAAATTCTGCGCAGAGAGTTGCGCGATATCGCTTAAAAGAACTGCGCTTCGCGCAATCGCGAGCAAGCTCGCTCCCACGGGTTATCGATGAGCCTGCGGGAGCGGGCCTGCTCGCGATTTTTGTTTCAAGCCCCCGAAAACCGGGACTTTCAAGGTGTTATAGGATTTTTGCTCTAAAATGACTGCCAGTAGTTCTTGAGTCATTAAAATGACTGTAGGGGCCGCTTTTGGCTCTAGTCGACCCTTGGCAAAGCTGCTACTCTCGGCGCGCTTTGTGACTTCTCGGCCTTGTAAAAAGCCAGACTCACCAATAAACAAACACCAATAATAATCGCATCAAATGCGGTGCTGAATTCGCGTTGCTGAGGAGTGGGCTTCCATGATCGAAGACTTTTGGAAGGATAAGTACCCCGCTGGAATTGCTGCCGACATCAATCCAGACGAGTACCCGAATATTCAGGCAGTGTTGAAGCAATCCTGCCAACGCTTCGCCGACAAACCGGCGTTCAGCAACCTGGGCAAAACCATCACCTACGGTGAACTGTACGAATTGTCCGGTGCGTTTGCCGCTTATCTGCAACAGCATACCGATTTGCAGCCCGGTGATCGAATCGCCGTGCAACTGCCCAACGTGCTGCAGTACCCGGTCGCCGTCTTCGGCGCCATCCGCGCCGGGCTGATCGTGGTCAACACCAACCCGCTGTACACCGCGCGGGAAATGGAGCACCAATTCAACGACTCCGGTGCCAAGGCGCTGGTGTGCCTGGCGAACATGGCGCACCTGGCCGAAGCCGTGGTGCCGAAAACCGGCGTCAAACACGTCATCGTCACCGAAGTCGCCGACCTGCTGCCGCCGATCAAGCGCCTGCTGATCAACAGCGTCATCAAGTACGTGAAGAAAATGGTTCCGGCCTACCACCTGCCCAAAGCCGTCAAGTTCAACGACGTGCTGAGCAAGGGCCAGGGCCAGCCGGTGGCTGAAGCCAACCCGGACAGCGGCGACGTCGCGGTGCTGCAATACACCGGCGGCACCACCGGCGTGGCCAAGGGCGCGATGCTCACCCATCGCAACCTCGTCGCCAACATGCTGCAGTGCAAGGCGCTGATGGGCTCCAACCTCAATGAAGGTTGCGAGATCCTGATCACGCCACTGCCGCTGTACCACATCTATGCGTTCACCTTTCATTGCATGGCGATGATGCTGATCGGCAACCACAACATCCTGATCAGCAACCCGCGCGACCTGCCGGCGATGGTCAAGGAACTGTCGAAGTGGAAGTTCAGCGGCTTCGTCGGCCTCAACACGCTGTTCGTGGCCCTGTGCAACAACGAAGGTTTCCGCAAGCTGGATTTCTCGGCGCTGAAAGTCACCCTGTCCGGCGGCATGGCCCTGCAACTGGCCGCAGCCGAGCGCTGGAAAGCGGTCACCGGTTGCCCGATCTGTGAAGGTTACGGCATGACCGAAACCAGCCCGGTGGCCACGGTCAACCCGATTCAGAACATTCAGATCGGCACCATCGGCATTCCGGTGCCGTCGACCCTGTGCAAAGTCATTGACGACGCCGGTGTCGAGCAGCCGCTGGGCGAAATCGGCGAGCTGTGCGTCAAGGGCCCGCAAGTGATGAAGGGTTACTGGCAGCGTCAGGAAGCCACCGATGAAATGCTCGACAGCGAAGGCTGGCTGAAGACCGGCGACATCGCGCTGATCCAGCCGGACGGCTACATGCGCATCGTCGATCGCAAGAAAGACATGATTCTGGTTTCCGGTTTCAACGTGTATCCGAACGAACTGGAAGACGTGCTGGCGGCCCTGCCGGGCGTGTTGCAGTGTGCGGCCATCGGCGTTCCGGACGAAAAATCCGGCGAGGCGATCAAGATCTTCATCGTTGCCAGACCGGGTGTCACCCTGACCAAGGAACAGGTGATGGAGCACATGCGCGCCAACGTCACCGGCTACAAGGTGCCGCGCTCCGTGGAGTTCCGCGATGCGTTGCCGACCACCAACGTCGGCAAGATCCTGCGTCGCGAACTGCGTGACGAAGAGCTGAAGAAGATCAAGGCGAAGAACGCCGCGTAAACAGGAAGCCCCGCAGATGCGGGGCTTTTTGTTGGTTTACCGCTTGATCGTTCCCACGCTCCGCGTGGTAACGCATCCCGGGACGCTCTGCGTCCCTGCCGTGCGGGACGCGGAGCGTCCGGGGCGGCATTCCCACGCAGAGCGTGGGAACGATCAGCTTGAGTGTCTTATTGGCGGAACGGCGCGAAGTTCACATTGGTGCCCGCCGGGCGCATGTCCTGCAGGTACGAGTCCTTGTCGGCGCTCAGTTCCAGGCTCAGGGCTGCCTTGCGCTTGCCTTCGTTGCGGATCACCAGGCCTTCGAGTTTCTCGCGCAGGAACACGGTCGGCACTTTCAGATGCAGCAGTTCGTCGGTGGCCGGGGTGTGCATCAACAGGTGGATCCACTCGTACTGACCGATCGCCAGGCGCGACACCGGCAGGTCGAACCACCAGATGTTGCGGTTACGGTTCAGTTCGGCGAAGTGGCAGTTGTTGGTGCCGAGCACGGCACCGCCCAATTCCTGGTTGCGACGGGCGATGGCCTGCTTTTTATCGAGTTTCATAACATTCCTGCGGGGTCGGTTCTGTGGCGCCTGGCGCCCTTTTGATGGGCATTCTCGGGGGTACGCTCGTAAACATAAAGCCCAACCTGCACACCGCGACGAAATGAAGCCCTGAAAATAAATGAAACTTGGCGCAAACCGGGTCAGTCAATCATTACGTACTGACTTTCCCCGTTAATGTTCCAAGGAGAATCACCATGGGTAGCACGAGCGATAAAGTGAAAGGCATGGCCAACGAAGCGGTCGGCAACGTCAAGCAAGGTGTCGGTAAAGCCACCGATAACACCAAACTGCAGGCCGAAGGCAAAGTGCAAGAGAAGAAAGGCGAGGCCCAGCAAGCGGTGGGCAAAGCCAAGGATGCGGTCAAGAAAGGCGTCGACAAGGCCTGATCAGGCCTTGAACGAAACAGCGAAGCGGCCATCCAAGGATGGCCGTTTTCGTATCCCGCTCACATGCGGTCAAGGAACACAGTGTTTCAAAGTCGCCAAGTAAGCTACTTTGATGAGAGAAAAACGGCCCCTGAGTCGCCACGACTTCAACCTGTTTTGCGGCGAAAGGAGACGCGAATGATTTTCCCCGACATGAAAGGTCTGCCCCTGCACCGGGTGATGGTGCGCACGGTCACCGAATTCGTCGACGACGAGATGTCGACCTATGCCTCGGCACTGGCCTACCAGATGCTGTTCTCGCTGTTCCCGTTCATTCTGTTTCTGATTGCCCTGATCGGTTTCCTGCACCTGCCGGACTTCTTCTCCTGGCTGCGCCTGCAATCGGAGCTGGTGTTGCCGCCCCAGGCGCTGGAGCAGGTCAACCCGGTGATCGATCAACTGCAGCAATCCAAGGGCGGCCTGCTTTCGGTGGGTATCGTCATCGCCCTGTACACCGCGTCTGCCGGTGTGCGCCTGATGATGAGCGCGATGAACGCCGCCTACGACGTGGTCGAGGGCCGGCCCCTGTGGAAGCGGTTTCCGCTGTCGATCATCTACACCGTCGGCATTGCCGGCATGTTGCTGGTGGCCGCAGCGCTGATGGTGCTCGGCCCGCAGGTGATGGGCTGGATCGCCGCGCAGGTCGGGCTCGAAGAAGTCATCGTTACCCTGTGGACCATCGCCCGCTGGCCGGTGATCGTGATTCTGATGATGGTGGCCGTGGCGCTGATCTATTACGTGATGCCCGACGTCAAACAGGAATTTCGTTTCATCACCCCCGGCTCGGTGCTGGCGGTGGTGGTGTGGATCATCGCGTCCCTGGGCTTCGCGTTCTACGTCAAGACGTTCGCCAACTACAACGCCATGTATGGCAGCATCGGTGCAATCATCGTGCTGTTGCTGTATTTCTACATTTCCGCCGCCGTGTTGTTGCTCGGTGCGGAGATGAATGCGGTGATCGAACACATGTCCAGCGAGGGCAAGGATTCGGGCGAGAAAGTCCCCGGCGAACTCGATGAACATCCCAAACAACACGTTTCCGGCCTCGGGCGCGATCATTCGCTCAAGCCGAACACTGACGAAGCCTGATCATGATCCGTGAAATCCTGAAGATGGGCGACGAACGCCTGCTGCGCATCGCGCCGCCGGTGCCCGCTGAAATGCTCGACAGTCCCGAGCTGTGGCAATTGATCGACGACATGTTCCAGACCATGGAAAGCGTCGGCGGCGTTGGCCTGGCCGCGCCGCAGATCGGTGTCGATCTGCAACTGGTGATCTTCGGTTTCGAGCACAGCGAGCGTTACCCGGACGCCGAAGCAGTGCCGCAGACGATCCTGATCAACCCGCTGATCACGCCGCTCAGTCCGCTGATGGAGGAGGGCTTCGAAGGCTGCCTGTCGGTGCCGGGCCTGCGGGGCGCGGTGGATCGATACCAGCGGATCCGTTACGAAGGCGTCGACCCCAAGGGTGAGCCGATCTCGCGGGAGGCCTCAGGGTTCCATGCGCGGGTGGTACAGCATGAATGCGATCACCTGATCGGGCGTTTGTACCCTTCGCGCATTACCGATTTCAGCAAGTTCGGTTTTACCGAAGTGATGTTTCCGGATCTCGATCCCAACGCTGACGACTGACTAGCCCGCGCGCGGTGCCAGTTCCATGGCAATCATCGGCTTGCTCCGCGCATAACGACTCAAGCGCTCGGCCATGGCCTGGGGCAGGGCAGGATCGAAAGTGAAGCCGCGCCGCTCGTAGAATTCGCGCAAGTCCGGGTGGCAGAACAACCACACCGGCATATCCACACCCTTCACCGCTTCGGCAATCAGCTGTGCGGCAATGCCTTGCTCACGGCAGGCCGGATCGACGAACAACCCGGTCAACCAATGTCCGCCGAACACCGGCCGCAGACACAACGCCGCCACGATTTCCTCTCGCCGCGCCACCCATAATTGCGCCTCGCGCACCGCTTTCATCGACGAGTGATGCTGGCGGTAGAACTTGTTCATCAAGGGCCAGGACAGGTCGTCGAGCTGGCTGTAACGGATGTCGGTCATGAATCGGACTGCCGGTGCAAAAGCTGCGGATTATAAAACAACGTGCCCGCCGGGATAGGTGTATACCTGATCTCACATCCCCTCTGAGTGGAGTACGCATCATGTCCAAAGGTATGGATTCGAAAAAAGCCGCGAAGAAGAAACCGGCCAAGACCGCCATCGAAAAACGCCACGAGAAGAGGGCGAAAAAAGTCGACATTTTTGGCCATTGATCACGCCGTACGGGAGCCCGGATCCGGGCTCCTGTCTTGTCCTTGAAATCAGCGTCCTTAAAAAAACCGCAAAAATAATCTGCAAGATTTCCCGTTGGTGTTGCACAGAACGATCAGACCCTCGTTCCGAGCCACGCCATGCCCCACTATTTCGACGATGCCCATCGCCAACAGATCGAAACCCTGCGCCAGCGCTTCACCGCCCGCACCGAGTGGCCGACCTGGCTGCTGCTGATCGGCGTGTACGGCGGCTGGTTCGCGATTGTGCTGGGCAGTGAATGGCTCGGCCTCGGGTGGAGCACGCTGCTGCTGATTCCGTTACTGGTGCTGTGGCTGTCGGTGCAGCACGAATTGCTCCACGGTCATCCGACGCGCTGGACCTTCGTCAACAAAATCCTCGGCTATGCGCCATTTGCGGTGTGGTATCCCTACACGCTCTATCGCGACAGCCATTTGCAGCACCATCGCGACGAAGACCTGACGATTCCCGGCGTCGATCCCGAAAGCCGTTACCTGAGCGCCGAGCGCTGGCAGGGCCGTTCGTTGTTCGAACGCAGTCTGCACTGGCTGAACAAGACCGTATTGGGCCGCTTCATTCTTGGTGCGCCGCTGGCGTTGCTGGCGCTGGCCGGTGAAGAACTGCAACGTCTGAAAAGCGGCGAGCGCCAGGCTTGGCTGATGTGGTTGACCCACGGCGCCTTGACCGTGCTGATGCTGTTCTTCATCGCGCGCTACAGCGTGTTGCCGGTGTGGCATTACCTGTTTTTGATCAGTGTGCCGGCGCTGTCGATCGCGATGGTCCGCTCCTACTATGAACACCGACCGCACGAGAGGCCGGAACAGCGCACGGTACTCAACGAAGCCGGATGGCCATGGCGCTGGCTGTTCCTGAACCTGAATTTCCATCTGGTACACCACGACTTGCCGAAGCTGGCGTGGTACGACTTGCCCGAGGCCTACCGCATGCGCCGGGAACAGTGGGTGGCGCGCAGCGGCGGGTTTCTGGTGCAAGGTTATGGGCAACTGTGGCGCCGGCACGGCATCAAGCCGATCGACAGCCCGCAGCATCCTTTTATTTGAGGCCAGCATGACGTCAGGTTACGCAGAACTGTTGATGTACATCGCACCCGAGCCGATTCGCGCGGCGAACGAGCAGTGGCTGGCGCGGATTCTCGAACACCTGGGCCGTTCGCGGCTCGATGCCGAAGGCCTGTCGCTGCTTGAACTCTGGCGTTCGCCTGAGTTGCTGCTGACCCAGACCTGCGGCTATCCGTTGATGACCGCGCTGCGTGGGCAGGTCAGGATTGTCGGTCGTCCGCGTTACGAATTGCCTGACGCCACTGCCGGCAACCATTGCAGCCTGATCCTCGCCCGCGCCGATGATCCGCGTCGCAATCTGGCGGAGTTCTTCGACAGTCGCGGGGTGATCAACAGCGACGATTCCAACAGCGGCATGAACCTGTTGCGTCAGCGTTTGGCGCCGCTGCATCGGGACGGTCAGTTTTACGCCTCTGTGGGCATCAGTGGCGGGCATCGCGAAAGCCTGCGCTGGTTGCGCGAAGACCGCGCCGATCTGGCAGCCATCGACAGCGTGACCTTCGCGTACCTGGCGCAGTACGCCGCCGCAGAGGTCAGCGGCTTGCGGGTGGTGGCACGCAGTGCGTTCAGCCCGACCTTGCCCTTCATCACCGCTGCCAGCACGACGGACGAACAGATTGAACACCTGCGCCGGGCGATGAATCGCAGCCTTCAAGACCTGCCCGATGTGGCCCGCATCCTCGGTTTGCCCGAAGTCCTGCCCGCCAGTGAAAGCGATTACCTCGTCCTGCTGGATTATCAGCGCGAGGCCGAAGAACTGGGTTATGGCCGCTTGCGCTAGCAGTCTCTTGTAATTCACTAATGGAATATAAAAATTCTTTTTAAGTATTTTTAACGCATAAGGCGCCTTGCTAGGATCGCGCCACCGGACGACCGGACATTCAGCGACCCTTGACCAAGGAGCCCCCATGTCCGGCGCCGACTCATCCCATCGCAATCATGTGCACACGTTGTTTGGCGACCATTACCAGTGGTTGTGCACACGTCTGCGTCGGCAATCGAATGATGCGGCCACCGCCGAAGACATCGCCGCCGAAACCTTCGCGCAACTGCTCGAAGCCCCGGGCCTGACCGCCATCCGTGAACCCCGCGCCTTGCTCACCACCATCGCCCAACGCCTGCTGTACGAGCGCTGGCGGCGGGGCGATCTGGAGCGTCGACATCTGCACCAACTGCAACAGGGCGACCTCGATCACCCGCCGTCTCCCGAAGAACTCGCCGACCTGTCGCAAAGCCTCAAGCATTTGGACCGCACGCTCCAGCGCCTGCCGGGCAAAGTCCGCTCGACCTTTCTGCTGGCGCGCATTGACGGCCTGACCTACCCGCAAATCGCTGCCGAACTGGGCATCTCCCAGCGTTCGGTGAGCCTGTACATGACCCGTTCCCAGGCCCTGTGCAACCGCCACAGCGCCAACCAAACCCTGACTTCCTCCCAGAACAAGAGGTCCGCATGAGATCGCTCAAAACCCTGCTCGGCAGTTCGCTGCTGGCCCTGACCCTGACTGCCGGCCACGCCGTGGCAGCGGAAAAAACCGCGCCGATTCACTTCGGTGACATCACCTGGGAAAGTGGCAGTTTCATCACCGAAGTGCTGCGCCTGATCGTCGAGAAAGGCTACGGCTACCCGACCGACACGCTGCCGGGCAGCACCGTCAGCCTGGAAGCGGCGCTGGCGAAAAACGACATTCAGGTGATCGGCGAAGAGTGGGCCGGGCGCAGTCCGGCGTGGGTCAAGGCCGCCGCCGAGGGCAAGGTGTTCGGCCTGGGCGACACGGTGAAGGGCGCCACCGAAGGCTGGTGGGTGCCGGAATACGTGATCAAGGGCGACCCGGAGCGCGGGATCAAACCGCTGGCGCCGGAACTGAAATCCGTGGCCGATCTGCCGCGCTACAAGGATGTGTTCAAGGACCCGGAAGACCCGAGCCGCGGGCGCTTCCTCAACAGCCCGACCGGCTGGACCTCGGAAATCGTCAACAGCCAGAAGCTCAAGGCGTATGCGTTGAACGACAGTTACGTCAACTTCCGCACCGGCTCCGGCGCGGCGCTGGATGCCGAGGTGGCGTCGTCGATCAAGCGGGGCAAACCGGTGCTGTTCTACTACTGGTCGCCGACGCCGCTGCTCGGTCGCTTCAAACTGGTGAAGCTGGAAGAGCCACCGTTCGACGCCGAAGCCTGGAAAACCCTGGCCGATGCCACCAACCCCAATCCGAGAGGCACCCGCTCGATGCCGGCGAGCCTGGCGATTGGCGTGTCGGCGCCGTTCAAGGCGCAGTACCCGGAACTGGTGACGTTCTTTGAAAAGGTCGACTTGCCGATCGATCTGCTGAACCAGACCCTGGCCGGGATGAGCGAGAAGCGCCAGCAGCCACGCCAGGTGGCCGAGGCGTTCCTGCGCGATCAACCGCAAGTGTGGAAGCCTTGGGTTCCGGGTGATGTGGCAAACAAGGTGAGCGGCAGTTTGTAGTTCTTTCCGATGTTTTTGTAGTGCTGCACCGACACCATCGCGGGCAGGCCCGCTCCCACAGGGTTGTGCGCAATGTTAAAGCCAGCGTGGTACCTGTGGGAGCGCGGCTTGCCCGCGATGGCGTCCGACCGGCAAAAACGTTTTTGCGCTGAACCGTTTCTCGTCCGCTTCCTGTCCGAACTCCCGCATTACTGGCCGACTAGTGGCCTTGCGCAAGGCCTTGCGCTGTCTATGCTCATTCATAACTAACTATGTCGACCGCCATTCAAAGCGCTCCGACGGCAATCGGTTAGCCGTGAACAAAGCTGCCAGAGTGCGCAATCCAAGGCACCGACACTTGACCGACAAGGAGCTGTTTTTTAAATGGAAGTTCTTCTGCATGTTAGGAATGGCCCGCCCGCGGGCTATCAAGAAAAGGATGTCTTGATTAGAGCGTCGCTGCATGGACTCTTTGATTAATCATCGCTTATCACCTGACAACTTCCTCCCGTGGAGGAAGGCGTGTGCCTGTTCTGTGGAACGTAGTGGTGGATTCTGAAAGACCTGAACTTTCATCAAATCAAAAGAACGCGCGGAAGGTGATAGAGACATGTTCAACCTACATCACAAGGCTGATCTGCAGGAAATCGAACGTTTCAGCTGTGCCCTGACCGAAGCCAACGCCAAGCTGGCGGCGATCAGCCGTTCGATGGCAATGATCGAATTCACCCCCGAGGGCATCGTTCTGGATGCCAATGACAACTTCTGCAAGACCATGGGCTACAGCGCCGATGAAGTGCGTGGCAAACATCACCGGATCTTTTGTGAAGAAGCGTTCTATCGCAGCGAGGAATACGCCAGGTTGTGGCGTGACCTGGCCCGTGGCGAACCCATCAGCGGCACTTTCCTGCGCTTGAACAAGAGTGGGCGGGAGATCTGGCTCGAAGCCAGTTACATGCCGGTGTATGGCCCGGACAAACAAGTCCGCAGTGTGATCAAAGTGGCGGCGGACATCACCGCGCGCGTGAACAAGGAAAAAGAAGAAGAGAGCATGCTGGCGGCGATCGGTCGCTCTATGGCGGTGATCGAGTTCACCCCGGAAGGCAATGTGATCACGGCCAACGACAACTTCCTCAAGACCATGCAGTACTCGCTCAACGAAATCGTCGGCCATCACCACAGCCTGTTCTGTCATCGGGTCGAAGCCGAATCCGCGCAATACAAGGCGTTCTGGGCATCGCTCAATCGCGGCGAATATCACTCGCACCGCTTCGAGCGCAAGAACAAGTCCGGGCAAACCGTTTACCTGGAAGCGTCGTACAACCCGCTGTTCGACGCCAAGGGCCGCTTGTACAAAGTGGTGAAGTTCGCCAGCGACATCACTCACCAGATGACTACCTTGCAGACCGCTGCGGAATCGGCCCACAGCACTTCGGTACAAAACGACGCCTGCGCGCAAAAAGGCTCACAGGTCGTGCAGCAAACGGTGCAGATCATTCAGGACATTTCCCGCGACCTCAACGAAGCGGCGCTGAGCATCGATGCAGTCAGCAAGCAGTCGGACATCATCGGCACCATCGTCCAGACCATTCGCGGGATTGCCGACCAGACCAACCTGCTGGCGCTCAACGCCGCCATCGAAGCGGCGCGCGCGGGTGAACACGGGCGTGGTTTTGCGGTGGTGGCGGATGAAGTGCGCAGCCTCGCGGCGCGAACCAGCCAGGCGACCGTGGAGATCGTCGACGTGGTGCGCAAGAACCATGAGCTGTCACTGAGCGCAGTGTCGAGCATGCAGTCGAGCCTGAGCCGCACCGGGCTCGGGGTGGAACTGGCGAACGAGGCGGGGGATGCGATTCGGGAGATTCAGCAGGGCTCGCGGCATGTGGTGGATGCGATCAGTCAGTTCAATGAGACGTTGAGATTAGAGTAGCGACTTGGGAATTGCCCCTCTGTATAGAGGGGCAAAATTTTCTCGATCACTCTTTTTCGGTCAAGGAAAAGCTACCAATGGCATTTGCATAATTGGACGCGTTGTCACGCTCTTCTGCCCTGAACTTGAAGGTTCCTCTTGCAAACCTTTTCGTAACGTCTACTTCCAGAATTGTTATTTCCCCGCCCTCTGTAACTGCAGGCCAAGAGCTGACCAATCCGCTTTGATTATAAAAACCAGTGACGCTAAGGTCCTTTGTGAAGGGATATGTGCCAGTTTTGATCTCACCATTGATGTCCACTTGGGCACCTCGTAACCCGTTGGGACCTACTTGGAAACCGCCGACACGTAGCTTTTTTGAGGTGACGATGAAAAAGAGCTCAGTAGTGGTGATGGTTTCTTCCGGGCCACCGTTTTCGCTCACTTTTAAACCAAATAGCCCAACTGCGTTGTTTTCCACGTTCATTTTTAATTCCTTTTCTTGGCTGAGCTGCTGGCGGAGCGGCATTGCTCCTTCACGGTTGATGTTGTTTCAGCTTTGATGGGGAGGACAACTGTCAGAACTTACAGGTATCGACTCTCGGGAGTAAGAAATCGACTAGCGGTAACCGGACGGTGAGGTCAGAGTCTCGAGTGAGACTCTGCTGAGGGAAGGGATCTTCTTAGAGCGAAGCGAGGAACTTGTCCGCCGACTCGTCGCTGATCTTCGCCGAGTTGGCGTCTTGCTTGTTCTGCTTCTCGGCTTCGGCCAGCTTCATCTTGTCCTGCAGTCGCTCGGCGATTTCTTTGCCGATGGCCAGTTGTTTCTCCGGCGGCATGGCTTTGATGTCGTCCTCGGTCAGGCCCATTTCCTGGAGGATACTGTCGCGCAGACGCTGTTCCGGCGTTTTGCTCATGTAGTCCTTGAACTCATCCATAGCCGATGAGCCCGTGGATTTGCTCGGCGAAGTATCGGAGGTTTGCAGGGCGACACGGGTCTTGGCGAACGCTTCGTCGACGTTGTCGCTGATACGCGTGGCTTCGCTGACTTGCTGGGTCGCCAGTTGGGTGGCTGATTCCTGCACTTTGGCGTTGGCTTCGGCGGTTTGCGCCTGGGCCTGGTTTTGCAGGGTTTGCAGCATCGCCCCGTGCAGTCCGCCTTGCAGTCCGGCTGCGGCGGTGGAGGTGGCGTCATCATTCAACTGCTTGGGCAGATGAATGATTTGTTGTTGTTTTGCACTGACCAACATGATGAGAGAACCTGTAGGTAATGACTGTCAGTCCTTGGCAGCAAATACCGTGCCCATCAAATAAGTCTTTTTATTTCAAATGCTTGTGGTTTTTGGTGAACCGGCAAAGCGGTCATCCCTTGCCGGTGGGCGGCAGAGGATGACCGTTGTCCGTCAGCGATGGGCGATGTTTTCCAGCGCCAGATTGCGGGTGCGGGGGCCGAAGTAGCCGATGGTCAGCATCACGATCAGCATGCTGGCGACGATGAACGCCAATACGCCCGGCGTGCCGAAATGATCGAGGAACAGACCGATCAACAGGCTGCTGAACACCGTCGACAAACGACTGAACGAATAGCAGAAGCCCACCGCCCGGGCGCGGATGTTGGTGGGGAACAGTTCGCTCTGATAGGAGTGATAACTGAAGCTCAGCCAGGCGTTGCAGAAGGTGATCATCACCCCGCAGAAGATCAGGCCGAAGGCGCTGGTCTGCAACGCGAACAGGGTGCCGAAAGTCATGGCGCCGAGGGCCGAGCCGACGATCTGCCACTTGTTCTCGAAGCGGTTGGCGAATTTGACGAACAGCAACGGCCCGAGCGGGTAGGCGAGGGTGATGATGAACGCGTACATCAGACTGTGGGTGACGCTGACACCCTGGCCGGAGAGCAATGCTGGCAGCCAGTTGCCGAAGCCGAAGAAACCGATCGCTTGGAAGATGTGAAAGACGATCAGCATCAGTGCCCGGCGCCGGTACGGTGGCTGCCAGATATCGGCGAAACGGCCCTTGCCTTCGACATCGACGGCTACCGCTTCCGGCGCATCCAGTGGCTGACGGTGATCCTTCTCACAACGCGCCTCGATACCGTCAAGAATCCGGTTCGCCTCATCGAAGCGGCCATGCTGGGCCAGCCAGCGCGGCGACTCCGGCAGACGTTTGCGCAGCCACCAGATGAACAGTGCAAACACCGCGCTCGCCAACACCACCCAACGCCAGCCGGACACCCCAAACGGCGCCTGGGGCACCAGCCACCAGGACATCAGCGCCACTGCCGGCACCGACAGGAACTGCACGAAAAATGCGAAGGCAAACGCCGAACTGCGCATGCGTTTGGGCACCAGTTCCGAGAGGTAAGCGTCGATGGTCACCAGCTCGATGCCGAGGCCGATGCCCACCAGAAAACGCATGCAGATGATCCCCAGCGCCGAACTCTGCACGCCCATCAGTACCGTGGCCACGGTGTACCAGACCAGCGCGAAGGTGAAGATCGCCCGCCGACCGAACCGATCGGCCATCGGGCTCAGCAGACTGGCGCCGAGAAACAAACCGAGGAACGTCGCTGAGGCGAACGCAGCCTGATCGGAGAAACCGAACACGCCCTGATTGCCGGTGGCGAAGATGCCATCGCGGATCAGGCCGGGGCTGATGTAGGCGGTCTGGAACAGGTCGTAGAGTTCGAAAAAACCACCGATCGACAGCAGCGCCACCAGCCGCCAGAGGGTGGCGACTGCGGGGAGGCGGTCGATGCGGGCGGAAATCTCGGCGGCGCGTATCGGGTCGATGCCGTCGCGTTGCGCGGCGGGGGCGTGTGCAGTCATGGGCTGATCCATTTTTTATTGATGGAAAAGCTTAGCCTGCTATCGGAAATCAAGGATTGTTTATATCGGCGGTTGGTGAGGGAAAACCGCCGATTTCTTGCAATATCCGCTTACCAATTAACGATTTATGTCGCGGGCTGCGCATCCGGTAGTGCCGATGCCGGAAGGCCGAACACCTTATCGAACAGCCAGTTGAACGCGAAGGTGTAGCAAGGGATGAACACGATCAGTGCCAGATCCAGCAAAAAGGCCTGCACCAGACTGATGTTCATCCACCACGCGATCAGCGGAATCAGGAACACGATCAGCGTCAGCTGGAAACCGACGGCGTGGGCGATGCGCCGTTTCACCGTGCGGGTGCGCGACACCTGGCGGCTTTCCCAGCGCTCGAACAGCGAGGTGTAAATGAAATTCCAGGTCACGGCGATGCTGGTGATGATCACCGCCAGCGGGCCGGTGCTGCCGGGCGAAGTGCCGGACAACAGGGCGAGGCCCAGGGCCGAGAAGGTCATGCCGATCACTTCATAGAGCGACACATAGACCAGTTTGCGTTTGACGCCTTGCATGGGGAATTGCCTCTTTCTTGCGACTTGTGGCCAGTGGGGCTGGCGAAGGCGACGAAAGATAGCTTCAATGCAGGTGACAGAAAAAGTCAGTAGCTTTCAGTTTTATTGATAGGTGTGTGAAGTGAATTTCAACAGTGAAAGCATCGAACTGTTTCTCGCCGTGATTGAGCGCGGCTCGTTTTCCGCAGCGGCCAGGGCATTGGGCAAAGTCCCGTCGGCGGTGAGCATGGCCATCGGCAATCTGGAGGCCGAACTCGGTTACTCGTTGTTCGACCGCAGCCACCGCGAACCACAACCGACGGCAATGGCGCTGTCGCTGGTGCCCCATGCGCGGCTGATCGCCGATCAGCTCAAGCAATTGCAGGTGCATGCGGTGCAGTTGTCGCTGGGGCTGGAGAGCAAGTTGTCGATAGGTGTGGCGGCGGATATCGACCGCCGACGTTTGCTGACAGCGATCAAGGACATCAGCGAGCGTCATCCGCTGCTCGACATTGAAGTGCTGACTGCACCGCAAGATGACGTGCTGGCGATGCTTCACAGTGGTCGAATCAGCGTGTGTCTGGCGTTCGCCGGGTTGAGCGTGAATGTGCTGGAGCGTTTTCAGTTCGTCGGCAGTGAACGGATGATCGCCACGCTGGCGGCGGACAGCCCGTTGTTGCAGGGGCAGGATCTGTTTCTCGAGGACTTGGTGCATGTGCGGCAGATCGTCGTCGGCAGTCGTGATTTGCCGATCAGCGAAACCCGGCCGCTGGTGGCCGAATCCCACTGGCGCACCGACAACCTGGAAACGGCGCTGGAGATGGTCGAGGCAGGGTTGGGCTGGGGCAATTTTCCGCTGTCGGTGGTGCAGCCCTGGTTTGATAGCGGACGGCTCAAACGCCTGAATTTCCGCAACATCGAAAACGGCCTGGTGCTGCCGGTGCATGCGGTATGGCTCAAGAGCCAGCCGCTACAGAAGGGTGCGGCGGCATTGGTTGAAATACTCGGACGGTGATCGTTCCCACGCTCCGCGTGGGAATGCCTCAATGGACGCTCTGCGTCCGGCTCTGGAAGGGACGCGGAGCGTCCCGGGCTGCATTCCCACGCGGAGCGTGGGAACGATCAAACAGAAGGCTCAGAGGTCAGGTGCTCTCGCGGATTTTGAGTTCGAAGCCCATGTCTTCGACCGGCCGCGCCACGCTGTTGCCCGCCATCAATGTCAGCATCTGTTCCGCTGCACGCTTGCCGATCGCCTCGCGGGGCGTGTTGATGCTGCTCAGGCGCGGCACCATGTGCTCGGACATCGGCAAGTCGTTGAAACCGAGAATCGCCACCTGCTCTGGAATCTTGATCCCGTTGCGCAGCGCTTCGAGCAAGGCGCCCTGAGCCAGGTCGTCATTGCCGAAGAAGATCGCATCGACATCCGGATGCGCCGCCAGCAATTGCAGGAACAACTCGCCACCCAGACCTACGGACGATGAACGCGGGGTCAGCACTTCCAGATCCGGGTCGTAGCGCCCGGCCTTCTGCAACGCCTTGCGAAAGCCTTCACCGCGCAGCAGGGTGCGCTGATCGAGTTGCGCACCGATGTATGCCAAGCGCTTGCGGCCACGGGACAGCAAATGTTCGGCAGCCGTTTCGCCGGCGCTGAGCTGCGAGAAGCCGACGCAGTTCACCCCGGCGGCGCTGTCCAGTTCCATCATGTAGACGCAGGGAATGTTGCTGGCCTCGATCATCCGCCGCGAACTTTCGGTGCGGTCGAAACCGGTCAGCAGCAAACCGCGTGGCTGATAGGCCATGTAGTTGCGCAGCAGGTTTTCTTCTTCATCGCGGGAATAGTGGAAGTTGCCGATCAGCACTTCGAAGCCCTTCGGCGTGAGCACCCGATGAATGGCTTCCAGGGTGTCGATGAACAGCAGGTTGGACAGCGAAGGCACCAGAACCACCACCGAATGGCTCTGGGCCGAGGCCAGAGCGCGGGCGGCGGGGTTGACCACATAGTTGAGTTCCAGCGCGGCTTTCTGCACTTTTTCCACCAATTCGGTGGCGACCGTGCTGACCCCACGCAGGGCGCGGGAGGCGGTAATCGGGCTGACGCCGGCCAGACGGGCGACTTCATTAAGGGTGGGACGGCCGGTGGTGCGGGTGTTTTTATCGTTTTTAGGGGTGGTCATCGGGCGGCTTGCCAAACAAAAATCAAGGCACTAAGGTAGCGCTGTCCTTATGCAGCTGCAAATGCGTAAGCGAGGTCCTGCCTGATCCTCGCTTTTTGGCGTATCGACAAAACCTGCTGCAACCCAAAAAAACGACAAGAAGGCGTCGGCAACTTCTGCCTGTGCACTAGAGTCATAGCTAGCAAAGGTAGCGCTGTCTGCGCGCTGAGGTGTTACATGAATCATCCCATCACCGCCCTGGTCATCATGGGCGTTGCCGGTTGCGGCAAGACGTGCGTCAGCGAGGCCCTGTGCCAATTGAGCGGCGCCACTGCCATTGAAGGCGATACTTTCCATCCGGCCGCGAACATCGAAAAGATGAGCGCGGGGATCCCCCTGAACGACGAAGACCGTGCCGGCTGGCTCGACAGCCTGTGCGATGAACTGCGTCGTGTCGATGCCCTGGGCGAACGCCCGGTGCTGACTTGCTCGGCCCTCAAACACAGTTATCGCGAAGTGCTGCGCAGCGCCTTGCCGGGCCTGGGTTTCGTGTTCCTCGAATTGACGCCTGAAGTCGCCGCCGAACGTGTGTCCCACCGTCCGGGCCATTTCATGCCGGCCACCTTGATCGAAAGCCAATTCGCCACCCTCGAATCGCCCAAGGGCGAGCCATTGACCCTGGCCCTGAATGCTTCGATTCACAGCGTTGAAGAACTGGCGGCGCAAGCCCACGTCTGGTGGCAGGCCCATGGCCTGAAACAGGCGGTATGAGTGTGATTGCGAAGATAGCGCTGTCCTTTCGACTTCTGATTAACCCGCTTTAATAACAACAACAAACCAGGAGACACCCCCAATGTTTGGCATGTCCCATGACGCCTATCTGCTGCTCGATGCAGTGGTCACGGTGATCGGACTCATCGTCCTGATCACCAAATTCAAGATTCACCCCTTCATTGCCCTGACCATCGCCGCCGCGTTCCTCGGCCTGACCTCCGGCATGCCGATCGGCACCATCATCAAGGCGTTCCAGGACGGCTTCGGTGGCGTGCTCGGTTTCGTCGGCATCATCCTCGCGCTGGGTACGATGCTCGGCAAGATGATGGCCGAATCCGGCGGTGCCGATCAGATCGCCCAGACCCTGATCCGCGCCTTCGGCAAGGACAAGGTTCAGTGGGCGATGATGTTCGCCGCGTTCCTGGTGGGCATTCCGCTGTTCTTCGAAATCGGCTTCGTGTTGCTGATTCCGCTGGTGTTCATTGTGGCTCGCCGCACCGGTGTGTCGATCATCAAGATCGGCATCCCGCTGCTCGCCGGCCTGTCCGCCGTGCACGGTCTGGTGCCGCCGCACCCGGGCCCGCTGCTGGCCATCGGCGTGTTCGGTGCCGACATCGGCAAGACCATTCTGTACGGTCTGATCGTCGCGCTGCCGACCGCCATCATTGCCGGTCCGATCTTCGGTACGTTCATCGCCAAGCACATTCCCGGTACGCCAAATCAGGAACTGGTCGATCAACTGGCCCGTGAAAACGATTCGGCCAATCTGCCGAGCTTCAGCATCACCCTGGTCACCGTGCTGCTGCCGGTGTTCCTGATGCTGTTGAAAACCTTCGCCGACGTGGCACTGCCGGACGGTCATTTCTTCCGCACCTGGATGGACATGATCGGTCACCCGATTTCGGCACTGTTGCTGGCATTGCTGCTGTCGCTGTACACCTTCGGTCACAAGCAGGGCATCGGTTCTCAGCAGATGCTCAAATGGCTCGACGCGAGCCTGGCGCCGACTGCCGCGATCATCCTGATCATCGGTGCCGGCGGCGGATTCAAGCAGATGCTGGTGACCAGCGGCGTGGGCGACGTGATCGGCCACATGGCGGTCAGTGCGCAGATCTCGCCGATCCTGCTGGCGTGGCTGGTGGCGGCGGTGATCCGCATCGCGACCGGTTCGGCCACCGTGGCGACCATTACTGGCGCGGGCATTGTGGTGCCGGTGGTAGGGATGATTCCGGGCGTGAACCGTGAGCTGCTGGTGCTGGCCACCGGTGCCGGCTCGCTGATCCTGTCCCACGTCAACGACGCCGGTTTCTGGCTGGTGAAGCAGTACTTCAACATGACCGTGGCCGAGACCTTCAAGACCTGGACGGCGATGGAAACCATCCTGTCGGTGGTGGGTCTGGGCTTTATTCTGTTGTTGTCGCTGTTCGTTTAACGTCGAACGCAAGACACAAAAAAACCGCAGCGATGCGGTTTTTTTGTGGGTGCAATTCGCGAGTGATCGTTCCCACGCTCCGCGTGGGAATGCCTCAATGGACGCTCTGCGTCCGCTTTCGGCAGGGACGCGGAGCGTCCCGGGCTGCATTCCCACGCGGAGCGTGGGAACGATCAGGTGGGGAGGAGGCAGTTACTTAGTGCCCAGGCCATCAGCCCGAAACATCCCGCGAATCCCGCGTACGGCCTGACGAATCCGATCCTGGTTTTCGATCAGCGCAAAGCGCACGTGATCGTCGCCGTACTCACCAAAACCGACACCCGGCGAGACGCAGACCTTGGCCTCGGCCAGCAGCTTCTTGGCGAACTCCAGCGAACCGAGGTGCGCGTAGGCGTCGGGAATCTTCGCCCAGACGTACATCGAGGCTTTAGGGTTTTCGACCATCCAGCCCAGCTCATGCAGGCCTTTGACCAGCACATTGCGGCGCTGGCGATATTGCTCGGCGATGTCGCGCACGCATTGCTGATCGCCTTCCAGCGCAGCAATCGCGGCCACCTGCAGCGGGGTGAAGGTGCCGTAGTCGTGGTAGCTCTTGATCCGTGCCAGGGCGCTGACCAGCTCCGGATTGCCGACCATGAAGCCGATGCGCCAGCCCGCCATGTTGTAGCTCTTGGACAGGGTGAAAAACTCCACCGCAATGTCCTTGGCGCCCGGCACCTGCATGATCGACGGGGCTTTCCAGCCGTCGTAGACGATGTCGGCGTAAGCCAGGTCGTGCACCACCAGCACGTCGTACTGTTTGGCGAGAGCAATCACCCGCTCGAAGAAATCCAGCTCCACGCACTGCGCGGTCGGGTTCGACGGGAAGCCGAGGATCATCATCTTCGGTTTCGGGATCGAGCCGCGAATCGCCCGTTCCAGCTCGGCGAAGAAATCCACGCCCGGCACCAGCGGCACCGACCGCACCTGGGCGCCGGCAATCACGGCACCGTAGATGTGAATCGGGTAGCTCGGGTTCGGCACCAGTACGGTGTCGCCCTGATCCAGGGTCGCCAGCATCAGGTGCGCCAGGCCTTCCTTGGAACCGATGGTGACGATGGCTTCGCTTTCCGGGTCGATCTCGACCTCGTAGCGTTCCTTGTACCAGTTGGAAATCGCCCGGCGCAGGCGCGGAATGCCCTTGGACGTGGAGTAACCGTGGGTGTCTTCGCGTTGTGCAACCTGCACCAGTTTTTCAACGATGTGCGGCGGCGTGGCGCCGTCGGGGTTGCCCATGCTCAAGTCGATGATGTCTTCGCCGCGACGTCGGGCAGCCATCTTCAGCTCGGCGGTGATGTTGAAAACGTAAGGGGGGAGTCGATCTATGCGCGCAAAGCGGCGCGGCGAACCTTGTTCAGCCATTGTTGCCTCGGATAACGTAAGCGCCCGGAACCGTCCGAGCGACGCTGGTCACTGCGGTGACCTGTGGCGGACGATAAGGGCAGCGATGGCAGACTGTCCAGCGCCTTTGTAAACAAATTTTTCCCAAGGAAATCGGTTAATGGAATTCACCAGCGGCTTCTTGCTGAGCCTTTCGCTGTGCCTGGATATCGGCGTGGCCAACATCGCGATGATCACCCTGGCGATGCAGCGCGGCTATTTTCAGGGCTTCGCGCTGGGTCTCGGCACCTGCGTCGGCGACCTGATCTACGCGGTGCTGGCGCTGGCCGGAATGACCGTTCTGCTGCAATACGAAACCGTGCGCTGGGTGCTGTGGATCGGTGGTTCAGCGCTGTTGATCTACTTCGCGGCGAAGATGATCTATTCGGCGATCCACCACGAGGCGCAATTGGCGGCGACCGCCGAAGTCGGCCAGAACTCCCATCGCAAGGAATTCTTCCGTGGGATCTTTCTCGCCATGTCATCGCCGAGCGCCATCCTCTGGTTCGCGGCCGTGGGCGGCACGTTGATCGCCCGTTCCGGTGGCGGCGGTCCTTTGAGCTCGGCGCTGTTTCTCGGTGGTTTCCTGTGCGCCGGGCTGCTGTGGTCGGCGGGACTGTGTTTTGCCGCGAGCCATGGCGGCAAGTTGCTGGGCGACAAACTGCTGCGCTATTCCTACATGGCATCGGCAGCGATCTTCTGCTATTTCGCGGTCTACGTGATCGTATCCGGTTATAACGAGTTCGTCGGTTCCGGCGCCGCCGAGGCCCTGCATACGCTGTAAATGTGCGAATCGGGTTTGGCTTCTATACTCCCAGCCGAACCCACTTTTTTCGTTCAAGGAGTCGAGTCATGGATGAGCAAAAACGCGTCGAAGTGGCTGAACCTCGCTTCGAACATGGACACTTCCTGCTGATTGCAGGATTTCGCGATCGCTTCACCAAAGAGACCGTTCGGGACATCTCTGCACTGTGGGAAAAACTCATCCCGCACATCGGGCATATTCCGGGGCAGAAGAGCGAAGTGACTTACGGTGTCTGCAGCAATTTCGACGGTAATGGCGGTTTTGACTACATGGCCGGGGTCGAGATCAGCAAGCTCGATGAGTTTCCACAGGAAAAGTATCCGTGGATCGAAATCCTGCCACGCCAGTACGCGGTGTTCGAACACAAGGGTTCGCTGGATCAGCTGCCGCAGACCATTGACTACATCTACAACACCTGGCTGCCGAATTCCGAATACAAAGGGCTCAACGCCCCGGAGCTGGAACGCTACAGCGCCGATTTCAATCCAAAAACCAATACCGGCAAGCTGGAAATCTGCGTCCCGGTGGAAAAGAAAACCTGACGAATAACCGGCAGCGCGAACCCGCTTCGCGCTGCCGATCAGGCTTTATTTGCCCTTGATCCGTCGTGCCCGCAACAGGTCGATGCCCAGAGTAATAAAGCCGAAGAAGCTGATGCCCAACACCATCAACAAACCGATTTCCACGCTGCTCATAAACGGTTCCCCCCTCGGTTGATCAGAGACATGCACCAGAAATAGACCGTCCCGAATCCGAAGAAAAGCGCTTATACGCAGGCTTTACGCCGCCCGTGCGGATCGATATGAACACCTTATTCCTTTATCCTTGGCGGCCTTGTTTCCTCTGATTTCGAGTCGCCATGAACACCGTCATCCGCCACGTCACCGCCGCCGACCTGGACCGCTGCTACGCCATCGAAACCCTCGCCTATGAAGGCGACGAAGCCGCGACCCGCGAAAAGATCGCCACGCGCATCGCCACCTGGCCGGACGGTTTCATCGTCGCCGAAGTGGACGGGCAGGTAGCCGGCTTCATCAACTCCGGCGCGGCATTTGACGTGCAGATGTCCGACGAGGCGTTCAAGGAACTGATCGGCCACGACCCGGCGGGGCCGAACGTAGTGATCATGTCGGTGGTGGTGCATCCGGATTATCAGGGGCTGGGCCTGGCCAAGCGTCTGCTGGGCGAATTTATCGAACGCATGCGCGAGCAGGGCAAGGCGACGATTCACCTGATGTGCAAGGAACGGCATATCCCGCTGTACGCCGGATTCGGTTTTGCCTACATCAAACCGTCCGAATCCGACCACGGCGGGATGGCGTGGCACGAGATGATCCTCACCCTCTGAAGAAGAACCCCTGACCTGATCGTTCCCACGCTCTGCGTGGGAATGCAGCCCGAGACGCTCCGCGTTCCTGCCGCACCACTGATGCAACGCCTGGCACCGTCGTGACGCAGAGCGTCAAAGTCTGCATTCCCACGCAGACGGTTCGACGCCTCGACGTGGGAACGATCGGTGGGTGGGGTCAGTAAAGGGTGTCACGTACTCTGGCCGGGGCCTCCCGATCATAAGCCTCGGCATCAAACTGCCCATCATTCAGACGCTTGTGAAACGCACCCGCCGTCGGCAGCGCCGAGCGCGGCAAGTGGGTTTGCGGATTCCACGCATCCGAACGCACGAATGCCTTGGAGCAATGAAAGAACGCCGCCTCCACCGTCACCAGCAACACCGTGCGCGCCGGTTTGCCGTTGACCGCGAAGCTATCCAGTAACTGCGGATCAGCGCTGATGGTCGCCGTGCCATTGACCCGCAACGTCTCACCAATTCCCGGAATGATGAACAGCAGCGACACCCGTGGATCGTGCAACACGTTGCGCAAGGTATCGATGCGGTTGTTGCCCGGACGATCCGGCAGGGCCAGGGTGCGCTCGTCAATGATCCGCACAAACCCCGGCGCATCACCGCGCGGGGAACCGTCGATGCCGTCGGCACCCACCGAGCTGACAATCACCAGCGGCGAGACCCGGACCATCGCCTGATAGTCCTCGTTGAGAAAGCCGATCTGCTTGCGCACCGCCCGTTCGTGGGGCAAGCCGTAGATGGCTTCCAGCGCTTCGATTGAATCGATCATCGTTGCTCCCCCGACGATTAGAAAAACAGGCCCATGCGCCGCTCGTAACCGATGCGCCCCTTGTACGCTTCGCCGCTGTCGACGAAGCCGTACTTGGCGTACAGCGCAATCGCAGCGTCGTTGTCGGCGTCCACTGACAGCTCCAGCCCTTTGATTTCCGGCCAGGTCTGGCGCGCAACTTCCGGCAGCGCCAGCAGACAGGCCTTGCCGTAACCGTTGCCCTGGGCGCGGTGATCGACCTGCAACGCATGCAGGGTGGCGCTGTGTTCATCGGCCCATTCCGGCAACACCGGCGGGCGTTTGAGCAGCAGGAAGGCCACTGGCACGTCTTCGGCCAGCAGCGCAAAACCCTTCACGCCGGGGCCGGGCTTCGACAGCAGGGTGTGCAACGCACCGTGGATGTCGCCGGAGAACTTGATCTGCTCGGCGTGGATTTCAATGGCCTCGACCTGTTGGCGTTGGGTGGCGTTCAGGCTTTCGTAAGGCACGAGTCGGGCTGACACGGGAATTTCCTTTTTCCTACAAAGATGAGCCTCGGATTCTAGCGAGTTTGTCTTCTCCGGAATTTTTTTGTTTCAACTGTCGATCCGGCAAATCGCCGAACGACTAAGGGTGTCTTCACAACAAAAACCAGGGAGAAACACCATGAGTACGCAAGCGCAGATTCAAAGCCTGATCGATACCTACCGCGAGGCGGTGATGACCAAGGACGTGGAAAAAGTCATGGCCCTGTACGCCGACGACATCGTTTCCTTCGATGCGATCAAGGCCCTGCAATTCAAGGGCAAGCCGGCCTACCGCGCGCACTGGGTGGATTGCATGGAAATGTGCCCCGGCCCGCACATTTTCGAGTTCCACGAAATCGCCATCGAGACCGCCGACAACATCGCCTTCGCCCACTGGGTCGCCAATTGCGGCGGGACCAATGAAAAGGGCGAAACCCAGAGTTGCTGGATGCGCGTCACCGCCTGTTACCGGCAGGTCGGCGGGGCGTGGAAGATCGCCCACGAACACTGGTCGGCACCGTTCGATCCGATGACCGGCGCGACCCTGTTCGATGCGAAACCCTGATCTTCAGCCATAGTTGATCCGTCCGATTCAGGAGAACGCCATGAAGTATTTATGCCTGGTCTACAGCGATGAGCGCCTGCTGCATTCGTCGCCCGACAGCCCGGAAGATGCCGAGTGCTGGGCCTACGCCGAGTCGATCCAGGGCAGCGGCCGGATGGTCGCCGCCGAAGCGCTGGAGTCGGTGCAGACCGCCACCACGGTGCGCATGCGCAACGGCAAGCTGTCGATCACCGACGGCCCGTTCGCCGAGACCAAGGAACAGCTGGCCGGTTTCTACCTGATCGACGCGCGGGACCTCAACGAAGCGATTCAGGTCGCCGGCAACATTCCGGCGGCCCGGGTCGGCAGCGTCGAAGTGCGTCCCGTGCGCCAGTTGAATGTCTGAAGTCAGGGCGCGGGTCGAGCAGGTCTATCGCGAAGACTCGCGGCGGATCCTCGCGACCCTGATCCGCCTGCTCGGCGATTTCGACCTCGCCGAAGAAGCCTTGCACGAGGCGTTCTTCGTCGCGGTCGAACGCTGGCAGCGTGACGGCGTGCCGGACAATCCGCGGACCTGGCTGGTCTCTACCGGGCGCTTCAAGGCCATTGACGTGTTGCGCCGTCGCGCGCGGTTCAAGGCCTCGCAGCCGTTATTGCTGGCGCAACTGGAAGAACTGGAGCAGTCCGAATGGGACGCTGAAGACGTGGAAGACGATCGCCTGCGCCTGATCTTCACCTGCTGCCACCCGGCGCTGGCGGCGGACGCGCAAGTGCCGCTGACCTTGCGTGAAGTCTGCGACCTCACCACCGAGGAAATCGCCCGCGCATTTCTCTCGGCCCCGGCGGCGATTGCCCAACGCATCGTGCGGGCCAAGGCCAAGATCCGCGACGCGAAAATCCCTTATCAAGTACCGAGCCTGAGCGAATTGCCCGAACGCCTCGACAGTGTGTTGCGGGTGATTTATCTGGTGTTCAACGAAGGCTATTCGGCATCCGGCGGCGCCCAGGTGACCCGCGAAGACCTGACCCGCGAGGCGATCCGTCTCGGGCGGTTGCTGCTGGAGTTGTTGCCGGACCCGGAAGTGATGGGGCTGCTGGCGTTGATGCTGCTGCATGAATCGCGGCGTTCGGCGCGCTCTTCGCCTGATGGTGAACTGATTCTGCTGGATGATCAGGATCGCGGATTGTGGAATGCCGAGTTGATCGCCGAAGGCTGTGATCTGGTGGAAAAGGCGCTGACCACGGGACGCTTCGGGCCGTACTGCCTGCAGGCAGCGATTGCGGCGGTGCATGCCGAGGCGCCGACGGCGGGGGAGACCGACTGGGAACAGATCGTCGGGCTGTATGACGTGTTGCTGCGGGCGGTGCCGTCGCCGGTGATCGAGTTGAACCGGGCGGTGGCGGTGGCCAAACGTGACGGGGCGCTGGCGGGGTTGACCCTGGTTGAAGGGATTCTGGACCGTGGGGAATTGCAGGATTACCACTTGGCGCATTCGGCGCGGGCGGAGTTTTGTCGGCAGTTGGGGCGGGTTGAGGAGGCGCGGGCGGCTTACCGGCGAGCCTTGGAATTGACTCGGCAGGAGCCGGAGCGGCGGTTTATTGAAGGGCGGCTTTCGGCTTTGGAACGCTTGCCCTCACCCTAGCCCTCTCCCGGGGGGAGAGGGGACCGATCCGGGAATATTGGAGATATGCGCCGACCTGAAAGTGTTTTTTTGAATCCATAATCGACCAGATCTTTCAGGTTTTACTCTCACGTAAGTCACCTCGACGCCGACGTGAACTAATTCGCCGTGAATCCATAATCGACTCGATTTTTCAGGTCGATGTATGACGTAAGACACCTCGGTCAGTCCCCTCTCCCTCCGGGAGAGGGTTAGGGGGAGGGCGCTTTTGATTTTGCCTTTCGCTTTTAGGCCTGCTGCCGAGTAGCAGCCATCACAATCTCGCGAATACAAACCCCCTGCGGCTGCCCATACGCATAAGCAATCGCCGTCGCCACATCCTCAGCACTCAACACCGTGCCACCCATGTCCTGCTTCCAGGCCTGATACCCGGTCTTGATCGCCTCATCCGTGGTGTGGCTCAGCAACTCGGTCTCTACCGCGCCCGGCGCAATCGTGGTCACCCGCACGTTATGCGGCGACAATTCTTCACGCAGGTTTTCCGACAATCCATGCACCGCAAACTTGGTGCCGACATACGCCACATGGTTCGGGAAGGTCTTGCGTCCGGCCACCGAGCTGACGTTGATGATCGTGCCGTGCTTGCGCTCGATCATCCCGGCCACCACCGCGTGCACGCCGTTGAGCAGACCTCTCACGTTGACGTCGAGCATCTGGTCCCACTGTGCCGGGTCCTGCTTGCTCATCTCGCCCAGCAGCATCACCCCGGCGTTGTTGATCAGCGCATCGGCCGGACCGAACTGCGCTTCCGCTTCGGCCACAGCGGCCAGCAATGCGGCGCGGTCGGTGATGTCGACGCGGCGGCTGAGGGTGTTCGGCAGGGCCAGTGCTTCAAGGCGTTCGATGCGCCGGGCCAGCAACAGCAGCGGATGGCCGGCCGCGCTCAAGCGGCGGGCGGTGGCTTCGCCGATGCCCGAGCTGGCGCCGGTGATGATGATCAAGGGCTTGCTCATGGTTGAACTCCTGAGATAAGAAAAACAAATAACCAGATTCGTGACGCAGTATATTTAGCCCGTTGGAGGCTGAAAAATGCCTTATTCCTCTGTCTGCTATCGGAATTTCCTATGGATATCCGCCATCTCAAAGCCTTCCTCGCGGTGTTCGAAGAACGCAACATCACCGCTGCCGCGCAACGGCTGTTCATCAGTCAGCCCACGTTGTCGGTGACCATCAAACAGCTGGAAGAGGAGCTCGGCGCAACGCTGTTTGTGCGTCAGCCTCGTGGTGTGGACGTCAGCGACGAAGCGCGACTGCTATACCCACAGGCACGCCGGATGGTGGCCGAATCAGAGGCACTGAGCCGGATGTTTCGCGGCCGCGAAAATCGCGCACCGCTGACCCTCGGCATCGAGGGCGACATCGCCGCCAGTCACATCGAAGCCTTCGTGCGGATGGCTCATCAGGCGATGCCCAATCTGCTGCTGACCCTGGAGGAGGGCTGTCATGGCGACGGTCGGTTGGCGGTCGAGGAAATGTGCTGCGAGGACGAACTGTTCCTGCCGCTGTGGGAAGAGTCCTATGTGATGGCGCTGCCTCTCGATCATCCGATGGCAAACGCGCAAGCAGGCTGGGCGCCGATCGAGGACTGGATCACCTGCCCACAGCATCCTTCACATCAGCGGTTGATGGCGCTGTACGGACGCTCGCCGGAAGCGGTGGCGGGACATGCCGGTTCACTGCAACAGGCGTTGCATATGGTGGCGGCGGGTGTCGGTGTGGCGATGTTGCCGCAGTCACTGGTCAGCGGGCATGAGCGCATCGTCGTGCGCGCGCTGCACCTGCCGGCGCCGACCCGGCGGGTGGGATTGTGTTACGCGGCGCAGGCGCTGGAGTTGTCGACGATGCGTGGGTTGCACGAGTATTTTCAGGTGAACCGCCCGGCAGCGATCGAGGCGGCCTGAGCTATTCCAGCATCTTGCTCAGCAACCAGCTCCCCGCCGGCCCCGGCGGGTACAGCCGCGACCACAGGGCATCGACGAACACCGGTTTCGGCCAGCCGCGCACCTTCAGTTCCACCAGCAAGTCATTGCCGAAACGCTCCACCAGCCAGCGCGGCAGCGGGGCCCAGCCAAAACCTTTCTCGGCCATTTCCAGCAACATCAGGTAACTCGGTGCCGACCACACCCGGCCTTTGCCGCGACTGTCATAGGGATTGACGATGGTGGCCAGGCGCAGTTCGCGATGCTGCTCAAGGACTGTTTGATCGATGGAGTCGTGAGTCGCCAACGGATGCCCACACCCCACAAACAAGGCGATTTCAGTGCGCTCGGCGACGGTCGCGCTCGCCAGATCCGGCGGGTAGTTGTCCTGCATCTCGGCGAACGCGAGATGCGCCCGACCGCGCTGCACCAGTTCGACCAGGTCATCGCATTCGGCGATCAGGCATTCCAGCTCCAGATCCGGATAACGCTGCTCGAAACCCACCAATGCGGCTTCGAAACGGTCGGACTGATAAGTGTCGGAAATCGCCACCGTCAGTTTCGGCTCGACGCCCTGGGCCAATTGCCGGGCGGTCATTTCCAGGCGGCTGGTGGCCGCCAGAATCGCCTCGGCCCGTTGCAGCATCACGTGCCCGGCCGGGGTCAGCGTCGGCTTGCGGCTGCTGCGGTCGAACAGCACCAGGTCCAGATCGATCTCAAGACTGGCCACCGCCGCACTCACCGTCGACTGACTGCGCCCGAGTTTGCGCGCCGCCGCCGAAAACGAACCTTGAGTCGCCGCCTGGACAAACGCCAGCAACACTTCCTGAGAAGCCATGAACTATCGCCTTGATCGATGGTTATTGGTTATGAAGTATCGGTGCGGTGCTGGATCATGGCAACCATCTTCACAGAGGACTTCGGCCATGACTGCCAACAAATCCATCACTGAGCGTATCTTCCAGGCCATCGGTTTCGAACTGCTGGCGATCCTGATCTGTACCCCTTTGCTGGCGTGGATCATGGGCAAACCGCTGGTCGAAATGGGCGCCGTCACCATCGCAATCGCGATGCTGGCTCTGGGCTGGAACGTGGTGTTCAACGGCTTCTTCGACCGGATGCTCAAACGCTGGAACATCGCCCACAACGCCTGGGTGCGGGTGGCGCACGCGCTGCTGTTCGAGGGCGGGTTGATCGTGATGGGCGTGCCGCTGATTGCCTGGTGGCTGTCGGTCAGCCTGTGGCAGGCGTTCCTGCTCGACATCGGCGTGCTGCTGTTTTTCCTGCCGTACACCTACGTTTACCACTGGGGTTATGACGTGGTGCGCGAGCGGCTGGTGATGCGCAGCGCTTGCCAGAGCTGAAAACAAAAAATCGCCGCCTGTGAGGGCTGCGATTTTTTTGTCCGGGATTTTTGCAGGGTTTAAAGAAACATCCCGCCCGACGCTTCAATC
This sequence comes from Pseudomonas sp. IT-P2, assembly GCF_949767575.1. Taxonomy (NCBI): domain Bacteria; kingdom Pseudomonadati; phylum Pseudomonadota; class Gammaproteobacteria; order Pseudomonadales; family Pseudomonadaceae; genus Pseudomonas; species Pseudomonas sp. IT-P2. Next base: position 383,672 of record NZ_CATKQA010000022.1, read on the forward strand.
CGCTGACCGTTGATCCACTGCGCCCCCGGCGACAGCAGCAGCGCCAGCGCACCGCCAATGTCATCCGGCTGCCCGGCACGGCCCAGTGCGGTGTTACTGGCGACCATCGCGTTCAGCGCCGAATTGTCGCGCACCGCGCCGCCGCCGAAGTCGGTTTCGATGGCGCCCGGTGCCAGGATATTCACCGCGATCTGCCGCGCCCCCAGCTCCTTGGCCTGATAACGGGTCAGCACTTCCATCGCGCCTTTCATCGCAGCGTAAGCGGCATAACCCGGCAGGGTGAAACGCGCCAGACCGCTGGAGATGTTGATGATCCGCCCGCCATCGTTGATCAGCGGCAGCAGTTGCTGAGTCAGGAAGAACGGCCCTTTCAACTGCACGTTCATCAGCAGGTCGAACTGCTCCGGCGTGGTGTCGGCGAACGACGCATGCACACCAATCCCGGCGTTGTTGATCAGGAAATCGAAGCGCGGACGCTCCAGCTGTTGCAGCGCCTGCTCGACTCGCACAGCGAAATCGGCAAAGCCTTCGCTGCGGCCGACATCCAGTTGCAGCATCACGGCTTTGGCGCCTAGCGATTCCAGTTCCTGCACCAGCGCCTGGGCTTCATCGGCGCGGCTGTTGTAGGTGCCGATGATCTCCACGCCTTGCGCGGCGAGGTGCAGGGCGGCGTTCTTGCCGAGGCCACGGCTGGCACCGGTGATCAATGCGATTTTGCGGTTCATGGGTTTTCCTCGATGGCGGTGACGGTTGATGGGGCACAGTTTATTTATCCGCCATGAGGTGATAAACAGACTGAAACCGGAATCACTGGTCGGATTGTCCGAACAATCAATGGGTGGCCCATGAACAAACTGGAACTGCTGCGCACCTTCGTCCGGGTCAGCGAATTGTCGAGTTTCACGATGGCGGGGGAGAGTCTGGGGCTGCCGCGCTCAACGGTATCCGAGCAGGTGCAGGCGCTGGAAACCCTGCTCGGCACGCGCCTGCTGCAACGCACCACGCGCAAGGTCCAGGCGACTCAGGACGGCCTCGCGCTGTATGAACGCAGCAAGGATCTGCTGTCGCACATGGACGAAATCGAAAACCTGTTCCGTCAGGACGAAGCGTCGCTGACCGGGCGGATCCGGATTGACATGCCGAACATTCTGGCGCGGCGGCTGATCATGCCGAAGTTGCCGGAATTCATGGCCCGTCATCCGAACCTGGAACTGGAAATCAGCAGCACCGATCGTCGGGTCGACCTGCTCGCCGAAGGTTTCGATTGCGTGCTGCGCATCGGCGCGCAGCCCGATCAATCGGTGGTGGCGCGGCACCTGGGGGATTTCAGCATGATCAACTGCGCCAGCCCCGCGTACCTGGAGCGCTACGGCGTGCCGCAGACCCTTGAAGATCTGGCGCAGCATCGACTGGTGCACTACGTCGGTGTGCTGGGTTCGCGTTCGGAAGGGTTTGTCTACGAGCAGGACGGGCAAGTGCACCGCGTACCGATGGCCGGCAGCGTGACGGTCAACAGCACCGATGCCTACGAGTCGGCGTGCCTGGGCGGGTTTGGTCTGATCCAGGTGCCGCGCACCGGGATGAACACCTATCTGGACAGCGGCGAGATCGTCACCGTGCTGCCGCAATACACCGCGCCGGCGATGGGCATTTCACTGTTGTACGCGAGGCAGCGGCAGCTGCCGTTGCGGGTGCGGGTGTTCATGGACTGGCTGGGGGATTTGATTCGTTCGACGCTCTGATTCCTGCCGCAAATCCCTGTGGGAGCAAGGGCTCTCACAGGGATTTGGGGTGGATCAGAAAATCTGGGTAAACAGCCAATACAGGCTGCCCGACAACAGAATCGCCGCCGGCAACGTCAGTACCCACGCCATCAGCAGATTGCGGATGGTCTTCATCTGCAAACCGCCACCGTTGGCGACCATGGTCCCGGCCACACCGGACGAAAGCACATGAGTGGTCGACACCGGCAGACCGAACATGTCGGCAGCGCCGATGGTCAGCATCGCCACGGTTTCCGCCGAGGCGCCCTGGGCGTAGGTCAGATGGGTCTTGCCGATCTTCTCGCCGACCGTGACCACGATCCGCTTCCAGCCGACCATGGTGCCCAGCCCCAAGGCAATCGCCACGGCGATCTTCACCCACAGCGGAATGAACCGCGTGGCGTTGTCGATCTGCTGTTTGAACAGTTGCAGCTTGCCGCTGGTGTCGGCGTCGAAGCTGCCGACATTGTTCTTGCCCATCAGGCGAATGGTTTCGCTGGCCAGGTACATGTCGTTGCGCACGTTGCCCATGGCCTCGGCCGGGACTTTCGCCAGCGAGCCGTAGCCTTTGACTTCTTCACCGATGTGCCCGGTCAGGACGGCGAGGGCGGGGATCAGTTGCGGCGTGGCTTCCTTGCTTCGCACGTAGTCGGAGAGCACGGCGCGTGGATCGGCCGGTGCCGGCAGTGGCGCACTTTTCACCAGCGCTTGCTGGGTCACTTGAGCGACAGCGGCGAATTGCAGCGATTGTTCTTCCGGCATGGTGCGGTTCAGTGCATAAGCCATCGGCAGGGTGCCGACCAGAATCAGCATGATCAGGCCCATGCCTTTCTGGCCGTCGTTGGAGCCGTGAGCGAAGGACACGCCAGTGCAGGTCAGGATCAGCAGACCACGAATCCACCACGGCGGCGGGGTGTTGCCTTCCGGTGCCTTGTACAGCGAACGGTTCTTCACGAACGCGCGCAGCGCCAGCAGCAACAGCGCCGCGCAACCGAAACCCACCAGCGGCGACAGCAACAGTGCGTAACCGATCTTGGTCGCCTGGGCCCAGTCCACACCGCTGGTGCCGTCGCGACCATGCATCAACGCGTTGGCCACGCCGACGCCGATGATCGAACCGATCAGCGTGTGCGATGACGAGGCCGGCAGGCCCAGCCACCAGGTGCCGAGGTTCCACAGGATCGCCGCGATCAGCAGGGCGAAGATCATCGCGAAACCGGCGGACGAGCCGACTTGCAGAATTAACTCTACTGGCAGCAGCGCAATGATGCCGAACGCGACTGCACCGCTGGACAGCAGCACGCCGAGGAAGTTGAAGAATCCCGACCACACCACGGCCACATTCGGCGGCAGAGAGTGGGTGTAGATCACCGTGGCCACGGCGTTGGCGGTGTCGTGGAAGCCGTTGACGAACTCGAAGCCCAGTGCAATCAACAGCGCTACGCCGAGCAGCAGGAATGGGGTCCAGGTGGTGACCACCGTGCCGAGTTCGTGCATGTCGTGCATCAGGCTGTAGGCGGTGAACAGCATTCCCATGGCCAGCACGGCGAAGAACACCACGTAAGTGAAGGGGCCGGTTTTTTTGTCGAGCGCCGGTCTGCCACTGGCAGCGGAGGCCGGGCTGACGGTCAGGGAGGGAGTAGCCATGGGCGGACAATCCTGAGCGGGGGAAGGAGTGTTGCCCATGATCGTTGCTAAATATTACAGAGAGGCTGCGACAGATCAGTGTTTGGGTTTTTAGCTTCACCGCTGATCTGAAGGCGGTGATCGTTCCCACGCTCCGCGTGGGAATGCATAAGGTGACGCTCTGCGTCACAGGGACGCGGAGCGTCCCGGGCGGCATTCCCACGCGGACGGTTCGACGCCTCGACGTGGGAACGAGCGGCAGGGGCAGTCGGCTCTTAGTAATCCCGCCGCTTGCGAAACGCCCAGCGCCCGGCAATCACGGTGAACGTCGCCACCAGCGCCACCAGAATCCAGAACCCTTCCGGATCGGTGGCCAGCGGCACACCGCCGACGTTCATGCCGAAGAAACCGGCGATGATGTTGATCGGCAGCGCCAGCACCGTGACCACTGTCAGGGTGAACAGCGTGCGGTTGCTCTGTTCGTTGAGGTTGGCGGCGATCTCTTCCTGTAACAGCTTGATTCGCTCGCCCAGAGCCGTGAGGTCGTTGATGATCAGCGCGAACTCCTCGGTGGATTTGCGCAGCTCCTTCACGTCTTCCTTCTGCAACCAGGGCGGCGGTCGGTTGAGCAGGCGCAGCAGCGAACCCGGTTCCAGCGCCAGCAGCCGTTGCAGGCGCACCAGCACTCGCCGGTTGGCGCCGAGTTCGGCGCGGTTGGTCGACAGTCGCGAGGACAGCAATTCGTCTTCGACCTGATCGACACTCATGCTGGTCTTGCGCACGATCTGCGTCAGCACTTCGCCCTGGTCGCGCAGCAGGTGCACCAACAGTTCCGACGGCGAACGAAAGCACTCGCCGGCCTTCACCGAAGAACGCAGCTTGTCCACCGAGTGCAGCGGTTGCAGGCGCGCACTGACGATCAGTTTGCTGCGCACGCAGACCCAAAGCGTCGAAACGTCCGACGACACCATGCTGCTGAGGTTGAACACCACATCGTTGACCACCGCCAGCAACGCCGAATCGACATGCTCGATGCGGGTCGAACGTGAACCTTCGTGCAGCGCTTCGAAAAATTCTTCGGGCAATTGCAGATGGCTTTTCATCCAGCGCTCGCACGCGGCGTGGGCCAGGTTCAGGTGCAGCCAGAGAAACTCATCGCTCTCGCTATCGTCTTGCAGGCAGCGCAGGGCGGTGGCCGAATCCACCTCGCGCCCGCGTTCGCCGGGGCGAAACCGAAAGCCGTAAAGCAGGCCGAACAGGTCAGGGTCACGATGACTGATATCGAGGCTGTGGTTCATGAAGGCTCGCTGCGAGGAGGCGTCTGTCGCGGGATTTACAGATTCACCTGAGCCGCATCATCGCAATGTCACATGACGCTTGTGTGACAGCAAAATGACGTCAAATCAACGCGTTACCGGCCGTCGGAAATGACTCAAGAAGGCCTCTGGCACGCCGATCACGCATGAGTTAGGTTGCGCGCCTTCGGCCAAGAGCCAAGGTCCGCCGACACGGATGTCCGGCTAAAAAATCACGTCTTACCGGACGTGCCTCATCCCTGTCCCGAGTACCTGCAATGCTGCAAAAATCCCTGAGAGCGCAAATTCTCGCCCTGCTGAGCGGCAGCCTGCTGGCGATGCTGTTGATCGCGCTGGCCTGCTTTCACTTCCTGTCCAATGGCGTGCAGAGTTACAGCCAGTTGATCGCCGGCCCCTTGCACACTTCGCAACTGATCGACGAAGCCAACCTGCAATTCAAGGTGCAGGTCCAGGAGTGGAAAAACGTCCTGCTGCGCGGCAAGCAACCGGCGGATCTGGCCAAATACTGGGGCCAGTTCGAAGACCGTCAGCGCGATGTGCAGGGCATCCTCGGTGAGCTGGCCAACCAGAAAGGCCTCGAGCCTGCGCTGAAAACCCGCATCGAACGCCTGCGCGAAGAACATCGTCTGCTCGGCGCTGCGTACCAGAAGGGTCGTGATGCCTACGTCGCCGCCGGTGCCGATCCGACTGCTGGCGATGCCGCCGTCAAAGGCGTTGACCGTGCCGCCAGCGATCAGATGAGCGAACTGGTCGCTGAGTTGCGCAAGCAGGGCACCGAGCAATCGGCGCAGATCAGCGCCAGTGCTGATCGCACTGTGTGGCTGGGGCTGCTGGTGATGCTCGCGTCGGGTTTGCTGATTGGTTTGCTGAGCCTGTGGCTGGTCAACCGCAACCTGGTCGAGCCGATCCGCAAGCTCATCGACTACGTCACCCAGTTGAGCAGGGGCCGTCTGGTCGAGCGCGTGGTCAGTGACCGTCAGGACGAGCTGGGCAACCTGGCGGCAGCCGCCAACACCCTGCGCGATTTCCTCGCCGAAACCTTCAATCATCTGCAACGCAGCGCCAAGGATCTGGACAACGCCAGCGGCGAGTTGAATGCCATCGCCACGCTGATGGCCGGCGGCACCAACGAACAGTTCAACCGCACCGATCAGGTGGCCACCGCGATGAACGAAATGTCCGCCACTGCCCAGGAAGTCGCCCGTCATGCGGCCGACGCCGCTCGTGCTGCCGACGATGCCGACCAGTCCGCGCAACAGGGCGAGAAGGTCATGCAGAGCACCATCCACAGCATCACCCAGATGCGCGGCGAAATCGCCAACACCGCCACGGTCATCCGTCGTCTGGAAGCCGACAGCGGCCGCATCGGCAAGGTGCTGGAAGTGATTCGCGGGATCGCTGAGCAGACCAACCTGCTGGCGCTCAACGCTGCCATCGAAGCGGCCCGGGCCGGTGAAGCCGGGCGTGGTTTTGCGGTGGTCGCCGACGAGGTTCGCAACCTCGCGCAGCGTACGGCGGAGTCGATCATCGAGATCAACCAGATCATCCACAGCGTGCAGACCGGTGCGGTGGACGCGGCCCACGCCATCGACAGCGGCCAGACCCGCAGCGATGAAAGTGTCGAGCAAGTGACCCAGGCCGGCGCCATGCTCGAGCGCATCACTCACGCGGTGGAAGCGATTCGCGACATGAACCGTCAGATCGCCACGGCGGCTGAAGAGCAGACCTCGGTGGCCGAAGACATCTCGCGCAACCTGACCGAGATCACCTCGATTGCCAGCACCAACCTCGACAACGTGCAGCGCACCGAAAGCGCCAGCCAGAACCTGCACGGCCTGTCCGGCCAACTGAACGACGTCACCGCTCGCCTGAGCGTCTGACCGGCCAGGGACTGTGTACCGGTTCGGATACCGAGTCGGTACACAGTCGATCTCAATTCGTGCAGACCGCCGCCGATGCCCGGTTATCTATCACCGGCATTGGAGATTCCCCATGGTCAGCATCACGTCTGTTTCGATCAATCAGACCGTCACCACGCCCACCAGCAAAACCTCGATTGCCGACACCGGTGACGACACCTCGACCACCGCGGCGGCCAGCACCGGCGTGAAAGCCGACACCAGCAAAGTCGCGGCGGGCGGTGGTGCGGCGCCGGCGGGCGACAGCAGTTCCAGCAGCGATGAATCGGATACGGTGAAGGAACTGCGCAAGCAGATCGCCGAGTTGCAGAAGCAGTTGCAGGAAGAGCAGCAGGCGTTGCAAGCGGCTCAGGCCAAGCAGGAAAGTGAGGACGCCAAGGCTGCGGATGTCGCGGCGGCGCAATCGCAGATCGCGACGACGTCGGCTTCGTTGCAGACGGCGACGGCGGCGTTGTTGGCGGCTTTGCAGGATTCGGACAGCGGTACTTCCGGTTCGTTGGTCAGTACGACCGCGTGAAGCCTTTTCCCCTCATCGGAACGCCGCCCGCCTAGCCCTCTCCCAAAGGGAGAGGGGACTGACGGAGTTGAATGTTCGAGTTACACCGACCTGACAGTTCTGAGTCGAACTCAGGTTTGAACAGCATGAAGATCGGCTCCCTTTCCCCCTCGCCCCCTTGGGGGCGGTCCGACGTTTCGGGAGGGCTGGGGTGAGGGGATGGTTCTCACAGGCGAAACCGGAGTTTCGTCAAACGCCAGACACAAAAAAGCCGCACAACCCAAAAGTCGTGCGGCTTTGTCTTATCAGCCAATCAAGTGTCTTGCTTGTTGCTCAGCACCTTGCCGGTGGTCGCATCGAAGTCCACATCGAACTCCTTGCCATCAGCAGCACGCAGTTCAACTTCATACTCATAACCATTGAAGTGGTTATCCAGATCCGTGTCGGTAATGGTCGCACCCGGATGCAGTTTCAGCGCTTCTGCGTTCATCGACTCCAGCGACTTGATCTTGCCTTCCTTGACCAGTTGCGGGATCTGGTCAACGCGAACGTCAGCCTGGGCCAGGCCAGCGGTGAGGGTCAGGGCGGCAGCGGTAAACAGGGCAGTCAGGGTTTTCATCGGTTATTCCTTTGGGTGATTCGTTTAAGTGAGTTCAGGTTAATCACCGCAACTTAATTCACCCTTAAAACGCAGCGAGCAGGCCGGACTCCCCGAGGGAGCGAGCCTGCTCGCAACACTGACTGACGCGCGGATTTACAGATCAGAAACCGTTGTTCTTCAACACCTGATCCACACTGGCGGCGGCCGGGCGTTTGAAGAATTTCAGCAGTTCGCTGGCGCGGTTGGTGAAAATGCCGTCGACGCCGGCGGCCATGACTTTTTCGAAGTCCACCGGCTCATCCACGGTGTAGACGTGCACCAGCAGGCCCTGATCGTGGGTGTATTTGTTCATCCATGGCTGCACCAGATCCGAATAGCTCTGATCGCCGCCGTGGGTCAGCTTCGCCGAAGGGCCGGTGCCGATTGCACCCTGAGCCTTGGCGTAGTCGATCCATTGCTTGAATTCGGCTTCGGATTTCGGCTCCTGCTTGCCGTAGAACGCGTTCTTGTCCTTCTCGCCGGATTCGGCAAAGGTCACTTTGGATTTCGGCTCGATGCTGCCTTCGCCGACCCACAGCAACAGGATTTTCGGCACCTGCGGCATTTCCTTCTGCAGCATTTCCAGGCTGCTCTTCTCGAACGTTTGCAGGATCACCTTGCCGTTGCTCTCGCCGACGCTGGCGACGTTTTTAGCCTGTTTGGCGCCGGCCGGTATCAGCCAGCCGCGGGCCTGGAGTTTTTCCTTCAGGTCATGTTCGATCCCCGGGAACAGCTTCGGCTCCTTGGTTTCGATGTACAGACCCGGCTTGTGCTTCGGGTTGGCCTGGGCGATGTCGATGATTTCATCGAGGGTCAGAATCTTCAGGCCGACGTAGGACGGGCGGGCGCGATCCGGGTACTTGGCGTTGTACCAACTGCCGGCGTCGAGGGTTTTCAGTTCGGCCATGGTGAAGGCATTGGCCGGGCTGTCCTTGCGCTCCGGGAACTTGGTCGCGACGTCGGTGGTGCGCTGCAGGTTGTCGTCGTGCAGGGCGAACAGCACGCCGTCCTTGCTGCGCTGCAAGTCCATTTCCAGGTAATCGGCGCCCAGGTCGCGGGCCAGTTTGTAGGACGCAGCGGTGGATTCCGGGGCATCGAAGGACGCGCCACGGTGGGCGATCACCGCCGGGTGCGGAATGCCCTCGGAGGCAGCGAGCGCAACCGGGGTTGGCTGGCCGGCGGCGTGGGCCTGACCGAGGCCGAGCATCAGGCTCAGCAGCAGTGCGCTTTTGGTGAACGTGGCGGGCATGTCGAGGTCCTTTCGCAGGTATTTTCGAAGATGTACCTTTTAGCAACTCAAACGAAAACGTGCTATCGCGAGACCGACATAAACGTACTGAAAGCGAAAATTTGCGCACTTTTGTGCGTTCGTTTGCAGTACGCTTGGCCACGGCAACCGCCCCGGCAGAGGGCGCGCCACCCATTGCCCTGCGTGTAGACCATCGATTCTTTTCGTGAGGTTTACCATGCGCATCACATCGCAACTCATCTGCCAGGCCGCCGACGACCTCAAAGGCTTCGTCGGCCTCAACCGCAAGACCGGCCAGTACATCGTGCGCTTCAGTGAGGACTCGTTCGGCATGGACGTGGCCGATGACGGCATCATTCCGTGCAGCGAATTCGTCTGGGCACCCACCACCGAACAGACCATGACCCTCAAGCGCGAACTGATCCAGTTGCTGCTGGATCAGAACATCGATGACCGGATCAACATCACTGAGCCGTTGCGCGTTTATATGAGTAAACGCGAAGTGCCGGAGATTGAGGCGGTGCGTAGTCTGGTGAAGGGCTGAGATGCTTCGGTGAATCATTTGCCGCCATCGCCAGCCTGCTGACGATGGCGCAATATTCATTTCCCGAACCGATACTCCCGCTCCACCCGACACACCCGCGTATGAAACGCCGAATACCACTCCGCCCGCCCACGTGCCTGAATCACCCGGTGCTCCGGATGCTCACGCCAGGCCAGAATCGCTGCTTCGCTCTCCCAGTACGAAACCGTAATCCCCACCCCGTCTGCCCCCCGAATCGAATCGATGCCGAGAAAACCCGGTTGCTCCGCCACCAGTTGCATCATGCGCTCGGAGGCCTCGGCATAGCCGTTGTCGCCCTCGGTGCGGGTCGAAGTGAAGATCACGGCGAAACACGCAGTGTCCGGTTTCATCGACAGTGCTCCGAGCAGGCTTCGACAAACGCCCGCACCAGCGGTGGCAAGTTCGCCTTGAGCGCCGCACGTTCCGGCTGGAACAGCGTGGCGACAAAGAACACATGGTTTTTCAGTTCGATGGCGCGCAGATCGCCTGCCGAATCGTGACCCACGGCGTGTAGTTCATGGGTCAGCAACTCCCGTTCGAACTGCGGATTCACACCGTAGCGGCAGCGATAACCTTCGCGAATTACCGACGTTTCGTACGCCCTAGCGATCAACGAACCGGGCACCAGATGAATGCTGTCCACTGCTTCCACCAGCGAGCAGGTCAGCGGTGTGAGCACTGCGCGGCTCGAGTCAGGCGAAGTTTCGCCATGCTCGGCGTCGGCCCAGCCCAGCACGTTGCGGGAAAACTCCAGCACCGCATGCTGAAAACCGCCGCAGGTGCCGAGGAAAGGGCGGTGCTGCTCGCGGGCAAAGCGGATGGCCCGCAGGGCGCCGTCTTCACTTTTATAGGGACTGGCCGGCACACACCAGAAGCCGTCGAAATGTTCCAGCGGTGTCTCCGGCAGGATTCGGTCGGTGGCCAACCATTGGAAATCGACCGGACGGCGAAGGTGTTCCGCCGCCAGTCCAAGGGCGACCGGGATGGCCTGGTGGGCAATGACTTGCGGATCGTAATCACCAATCAGGGCGATGCGCAGGGCTCTGGATTCCATGAGGACTCGCTGTGCTTGTTGAGGGATGACGCTCACTATAGATTGGCGTTCATGCACTCTAAATTGGCGTTTGCCCAAGTGATCAATGCAGCCGCGCAATACCAACTGGATTTCCCGGATCTGGCCCTGATTCTCGCCTTAGTGCGCGGCGGCTCTCTGGCCCGGGCCGCGCAGTTGTTGAAGGTCGATGTGTCGACGGTGTTTCGCGCCGTGCGCCGACTGGAAGCATCACTCGGCCAGCAACTGTTCGAAAAAAGCCGCGCCGGTTACCTGCCCACCAGCCTCGCGCAGACCCTGGCCGAGCAGGCCGAACGCGCCGAGCAAGCTTTGGAAGCGGCGCGAATCGGCGTGGAGCAGGGCGGTGAAGTGGTCAGCGGCACGGTGCGCCTGACCTGTACTGATTCGGTGTTGCAAGGTCTGCTGCTGCCGGCGCTGGCGCAGTTCATGCCGAACTATCCGGCGCTCACCATCGAGCTGAGCACCTCCAACGATTTCGCCAACCTCAGCCGCCGCGATGCCGACATCGCCCTGCGCCTGACGCGTACACCGCCGGAGCATCTGGTCGGACGAGAGCTGGCGAAGATTTCCTACCGTGTCTGCGCCAGCGAGCGTTATCTACACAATGTTGAAGCGACCGATCTGGCGGCACTGACCTGGATCGCCCCGGACGACTTTCTGCCCGATCACCCGACCGTCGCCTGGCGCCGCCAGCAATTGCCCGGTGTGACGCCGAGCTATCGCTGCAACAGCATGCTGTCGGTGACGGAGTTGGTCTGCGCGGGACTGGGCGTGGCGGCGTTGCCGGACTTTCTCATCAACGAAGGGCTGCAAGCCCTGAGCGAACCCTTGCACGGTTACGACACCGCGCTGTGGCTGCTGACCCGCCCGGACTGCCGCGCGTTGCGCTCGGTGGTCACGCTGTTCGACGAACTGGGGCGGGCGCTGCGTTTGCCGTGATCGCGTTTAACCCGGCGCCCGGTCATTGGCGAACATGCTCACGGCTTCCACCGCTTCGCTGGCGCCGTCACGAATCTGCAAAATCACCGTACCGGCCTGATCCGCCAGTTCGACACCTTGCGCTGCTCGCCCTCGGGTTCCATCCATGCTTTTGATCGCCTGACGGGTTTCGGTCTGGATCAGGCCGATCATGTTGGAAATTTCCGCTGTCGAGCCGCTGGTGCGCGCCGCCAGTTGCCGCACTTCATCGGCCACCACGGCAAAGCCGCGACCCTGCTCGCCGGCACGGGCGGCTTCGATGGCGGCGTTCAGGGCCAGCAGATTGGTCTGATCGGCAATCGCGCGGATGGTGTTGACGATGGCGGTGATTTGCTCCGAGCGTTCGCCGAGCTGCGCGATCAAGGTTGAAGACTCGGCGATGTCGTCGGCAATTTCGCGCATTTCACTGGCCGCTTGCTGAATCACTTGCGTACCTTGCTCGGCGACTTTTCGGGTGGCCACCGAGATGTGATAGGCGGCGCTGGCACTGCGCGCATCCTGCTCGTGCTGCTCGACCCGAGCGGTCACGTCCGACGCGAACTTCACCACTTTGCACAAGCGGCCGGCAGCGTCGTAGACCGGGTTGTAGTTGGCTTCAAGCCACACGGTCTGCCCGCGTTTGTCGACGCGTTCGAACTGGCCCTGAAACAGTTCGCCCTGATTCAATCGGCGCCAGAAATCCTGGTAGGCGCTGCTGTTGACCAGTTGCGCGGGGCAGAACAAACGGTGATGTTTGCCTTTGAGTTCGGCGAGGGTGTAGCCCATGCGCGTCAGAAAATTCTGATTGGCGGTGAGGATATTGCCGTCGAGATCGAATTCGATCACCGCCATGGCGCGGTCGATCGCCTGCAATTTCGCATTGGCTTCGCTTTCCTGCTGCACTTTGGCGGTGACATCCATGGCGTACTTGACCACTTTCACCACGCGACCCGAGTCATCCTTGATCGGGTTATAGCTGGCTTCGAGCCAGATTGGTCGGCCCTGGCTGTCAATACGTTCAAAGGTGCCGGACTGGAACTGGCCGCTTTTCAATCGCGACCACAACTCGGTGTACTGATTGCCACGGGCAAACTCTGGAGAACAGAAATGGCGATGGGGCTGGCCGACTACCTGTTCACGGGTGTAACCCATGGTTTTCAGGAAGTTGTCGTTGGCGCGCAGAACGACACCGTCGACATCGAATTCGATCACTGCCATGGAGCGGTTGATCGCCTCCAGCAGGCCGGCTTGTTGGTTGATGGTGTTTTGGAGATCGACGAGGGCAGTCTTGTGGCGGTTGAAAATCATGTTCATGGCACTCTGGAAATAGGACTGAAGGTGGGGTCCCTGTTTCCGCGTCAGCCAGCCAGATATATCGATGGCTGGAAGCAGTGTGCCAGCATCCCGGCTGGCGGATTAACTTATACAAAACTTTATAAACTTGTACAAGAAATCGATTTTTCTCAATTTTGTACAAGTTTTTTCAGGCGGGTGATCGGCTCAACGCTACGCTGATTGTGTTACGTCCCGTGTGCTTGGCCGTGTACAGCGCCTTGTCGGAATCTTCGAACCACTCAAGGGCATCGGCGTACGAGGTTTGATAGCGAGCAAGCCCGATACTCAGGCTGACTCGCAGCTCGGGGACGTCGGGATGGCGGTATTGATCCATTCCCTGACGCAGGTGCTTCATCAGCGCTTCGGCCTTGCTCAGGGGCAGGTTGGGCAGGATCACGCAGAATTCGTCGCCGCCGTAGCGTCCGGCCAGCTCGCTTCCGTCGAGCACGAACTTCAGCTCGTGACTCAATTGCCGCAGCACCGCATCGCCGACGATGTGTCCGTAACTGTCGTTGATCGACTTGAAATGATCGATGTCGATCAGCGCCAGAATCGCTTGGGAATTGTGCTGGCGGCACTGCTGGAACTTGAGATGCAGCAGGTCTTTCCAGGCGCCGTGGTTGAGCAGGCCGGTCAGGCTGTCGGTGCGGCTCAGGGCGCTCAGAGTGCGTTTGTGTTCGGCGAGTTTGATCGCCAACCGGTAGCAAACCATTCCCAAAGCCAGCGGATAAAGCGTCAGCATCGGCAGGCAGGCCCAGACTTGAGTCTGCGTGGCCGTCAGAGTGAACTTGACCCCGAACATTGACCAGCCCAGCAGCACGCCGATCACCTGGGCGAGCGCGCCGAGCCAGAACAGGCGCACGCCACCGGCGGCCACGTTGTTCATGGTCATCATCGACAGAATGGTCACGGTGGTCAGTGGGTTGAACTGGAAACAGGCGGTCCAGAAACCGCCGAACACCGAGTCATAGAGCAGGTTGCGGCGTTCGGCGCGATAGGGAAAGGCCGAGCGGGTCGACCATTGATAGGCCACATGCGGCCAGAGAAAGCCGTTAAACAGCAACAAGGTCCAGAGCCAGGACGGCATGTTCAATGGATACACCGCGGCGCCCACGCTGAAGAAGCCGATGCCCAGCCCGATGGCTCGCGGCAGGTAAATGCGTCTGGCGAATGACAAGCCTTTGCCGCGTTGGTTTTCCATGGTGTTCTGCGCCAGATTCATTCTGAAACACTTTGCAGTGTAATTCTTCAGCGTGACCGTTCATCGGCCAATGGCAGGCATTGTCATTTATTCCAGCGGGAAAATTCAGTGTCCTTGTGAGCCATTTACTGTGGCGCAGGCCTGATCTAGAGCTGATAGCAGGCCAGGAACATGTCGATTGCAGAATCGACCACGGCATTTTGCATCGTGCTCTCGAGCGAGGGCTGGCCCAGGGAGATCTGCGGCCAGAAGGCAAAGGTTTTCAGCAGCCCCTGCACTTGATGGGCGGCGAACTCTGGATCGACCGGTTTCAATCGACCATCCGCCTGGGCAGCACGAATCCACACGGTCACGCTTTCCTCACGTTCGCCCATGCGCGCCACCATGTTCTGCGCGCGTTCCGGCGAGTGGATCGCAGCCGCGATGGCGACACGGGCCAGATTCATGAAGTTGTCGTCCGCCATCATTTGCAACTTGGCCAACAGCATCGTTCGCAACTGATCCCGCAAGGGCTGATCGGCCTGATACGACACGGCCTGCTCGGTGCTGATCCGTGCCCACAACTGGTTGAGAATTTCGGCGAAAAGCTCTTCCTTGCTGGGGAAATGGTTGTACACCGTACGCTTTGATACCCCGGCCGTGGCCGCGATCTTGTCCATGCTGGTGACCTCAAACCCGTTGGTACGGAATTCGGCGATCGCGGCCTGGATGATGGCTTCTCGTTTACGGTCGGTGAGGCGCGTTGGAGCTGTCATAAATTGGATTCGGCAGGAAAAAGGAGAGAATTACACTCGGCAGTTTACTTGGCATCCGGTTTGATGCAACCTAGAAACTACACCGATCAGTGTAATGTTGCCTTAATCGGTGCACCCTAAAACCAGATGTCCGGCTGATGCGTGCGTGCCTTGGCCATTTATCGTCCCACCGTGGAAAGCCGTGAATTGCGCGGTGTTTCCGGAGTCATTCAGTCATGGCCAAATCCATTGCTTCTGCGGGCAGTCAATCACCTGAACCTTCGCGTCAGGCCGATGGTGTGTTCCGCAACCACGCGCCGGTGCAGCGTGAAGGCTTGCGCAAAATGCTGCGGATCATGTGGAACATGATCTTCCACAAACCACGTAACACTCGGCCGGCGGCAGCCATCCCGGTGCAGCCACTAACCCGCGCCGACCTGATCGCCGCTCCCAACCAGAGTGTCTACCGCCTCGGCCACTCGACCTTGCTGTTGAAGCTGCAAGACAAGTTCTGGATCACCGACCCGGTGTTTGCCGAGCGCGCTTCGCCTGTGCAATGGGCCGGGCCGAAACGTTTTCACCAGCCACCAATCAGCATCGATGAATTGCCGCCGATCGAAGCGGTGATCCTGTCGCACAACCACTACGACCACCTGGACTACGAAGCGGTGTTGAAACTGGCCGACAAGGTCAACGTGTTCCTGACCCCGCTAGGCGTCGGCGACACGCTGGTCAAATGGGGCATCGATGCCAGCAAGATCCGCCAGTTCGACTGGTGGCAGGGCACCGAAGTCGCCGGCATCCGCTTCATCGCCACCCCGTCGCAGCACTTCTCCGGTCGTGGCCTGTTCGATGGCAACCAGACCCTGTGGGCTTCGTGGGTGATCATCGATGGCGACACGCGGATTTTCTTCAGTGGTGACAGCGGTTATTTCGACGGCTTTAAACGCATTGGGGAACAGTACGGCCCGTTCGACCTGACCCTGATGGAAACCGGCGCCTACAACGTCGAATGGCCCCACGTGCACATGCAGCCGGAAGAGACCCTGCAGGCCCACATCGACCTCAAGGGCCGCTGGCTGTTCCCGATCCACAACGGCACGTTCGACCTGGCGATGCATGCCTGGCATGAGCCGTTCGACCGCATTCTTGCGCTGGCCTGGGAACGCAGTGTTTCCATTACCACGCCGCAAATGGGCGAGGCGTTTAACCTGATGCAACCGCAACGTGGGGACGCGTGGTGGTTGGAAATGGAACAAGAGGTGTCAGAAAAGGGGCGCGTTGCTTGTAGCGGCTACAAGGCTGGGTGAGTTTTCCTACCAGCACTGGTTCTTGTTGCTGACAGCCGTTTCCTGCGGCTTCGGTAGGCTTGGTCGCGAGTGAAATGACTCACTCGTGATTGGCTTAAACAAGGATTAGAAAAATGAAATTCCGCTTTAAACGCAGCATGAATACGCTGGCGCGAACCATCCTGCTTTCGCTGACCAGCAGCGTCGCCCTCGCAGCGCCTTCCAGTGCAGCACTTGAATACGCAAGCGCCAGCGAGCTGAGTGCAATGATGGTCAACAACGAATTGACCTCGGTCGCATTGGTTCAACACCTCATCACACGCATTGCGGATCTGGACAAGCAAGGCCCGTCCCTCAATGCCGTTATCGAAATGAATTCCCAGGCTCTCGACATCGCAGCCGCGATGGACGATGAGCGTGCGCAAGGCAAGAGTCGTGGCCCGTTGCACGGTATCCCGGTGCTGTTGAAGGACAACTTCGATACCGCTGACGGCATGCAAACCAGTGCCGGCTCGTTGGCCATGGTCGGACAACCGGCGGCTCAGGATGCTTTCACGGTTAAACAACTGCGCGATGCCGGCGCCATCCTGCTGGGCAAGGCCAATATGAGCGAGTGGTCGGGCATGCGTGATATGTCTTTGCCCCTGGGGTGGAGCGGGCGTGGCGGTCAGGGGAAAAATCCTCATGTGCTGAGTGAAAGCACCTGTGGTTCCAGTTCCGGACCGGCGGCTGCGGTAGCCGCCGGTTTCACACCACTGGCGTTGGGGACTGAAACCAATGGTTCGATCAGTTGCCCGGCGTCGGCCAACGGTGTGGTTGGCGTCAAACCGACGCTGGGTTTGTTCAGTCGCTCCGGCATCGTGCCGATCACCCGCCTGCAGGACACGCCGGGCACGCTGACCCGTACCGTGCGCGATGCCGCGCTGCTGTTCAACGTCATGCAAGGCATTGACGTTTCGGACAGCGCCACTGCCGACGCGCCCACTGGCGTCGACTACACCGCACTGCTTTCCAGGAACGCCTTGCGAGGTAAACGGATCGGTTATCCGATCGCGTACACAGGGTCCCACGATACGAAGCTGAGCCCGAGTCTGGAGATGCTGGTGGCTATGGCAACTCTGGAGGAGCAGGGCGCCACGCTGGTCCCGCTGACTGTGCGTCTTCCGGATATCGATGACTACATCGATGGCCTGATGGGCGGGATGAAGCATGAACTGCCCGAATATCTCGCCAGCCGCCAGGGGATGCCGATCAATTCATTGCAGGCATTGATCGATTTCAACCAGGCCAACCCCGGTGAGGAGCAACACGGCCAGCAGATGCTGGAGGCCATCAACGCGTCGGCGCTTTCCCACCAGGAGGCGAGCGTACTGATTACCACCATCAGCCAGAACTTCAAAGACGCTATCGATGAGCAGGTGCGTGAGCACAAACTGGATGCCCTGTTCGCCGAATCGGACGGCTTTTCCCAGTTCTCCGCTGCGACCGCAGGCTACCCGGCAATCACCTTGCCCTCGGGCATGAGCGATGACGACACGCCGACCTCCGTGTTCTTTTACGGCCAGCCGTGGAGCGAGCCACAGTTGTTTGCCATGGCATACAGCTACGAACAGGCTTCGATGGAACTGCGGTATCCGCGGTTCAAGGAGTAAACACCTTGTTGGCAGTGCGTTGTCTTCGACTATTTGGAGCACTGCCGTATCAAGCGAACACCACCTCAATTCGGCCCTCTTTGCGAGAGCGGGGGGCCGGTTTGACCACAATCTGCACATCTCGGCCGAGGTGGGAAAGGCATTCCATCATCTTGGCCTCACTGATGCCGCGGAATTTTCCTCTCAGCATTTCGGATAGCTTGGGTTGTGATAACCCCAAGATTTCAGAAGCTTGAGATTGAGTGAGATGACGCGCTTTGATGATTTCACCGATCTTTGCGGCGAGTTGAGACTTGACCTGCATTTCACTGGCGTCGGGCAAGCCGAGGTCTTGATAGACGTTGCCGCTGCCTTCTTCGATTTCAATCATTTCTAAGTTCCTTTCGCGTGGTCCTGAGCGGCTTGAAGTCTCTTTCGGATCAGATCGACATCGCACTGCGCGGTTTTTATACCGGTGGTCGACTTTTTCTGAAAACAATGCAGGACGTAAATTGCATTGCCAAAACGGACCGTGTAAACGGCGCGGTAGGTATTCGTATCAAAGTCCTCAATCAACTCGAGGACACCCGCGCCTCCAAACCCCTTCAGAGGTTTTGCATCTGGATGTCTGAGACCGCTTTGGGCCAAATCCAGTGCGTAACCAAAAACATCCTGTACATCAGTGGGCATCTGCTTGAGATCTTTCTTGCTACTGCTAACCCACAGGAGTGGCTTCCTTGTACTCATGCGAAAAATATACCTATATTGGGATAATCTCAATCAATTGGTTCAGTCAGCCATCGCATAATCTCCATGACTCGCTGATTCCGGCATCGCACTTCTGACATTTCCCCCACGCCCCGGCGCAAACCCCGGAAAGAACACCAACCCCTGCGCCTCAAACCGATAGGTCAACGCCAGCCGCACCTCATCCGCCACGTCCTGCTGCGCTTCGAACCGCTGAATGTCGTCTGTTGAAACCTTGGCCTCCCGCGACAACTGTTCAATGCTCCAGCCCAACATCCCTCGGGCCTGGGCGCAATGGGTCGGGGTGAACTGGAAAAGGGCGATACGTTCGAGGATGAGGTTCATCGCTGAAGAGGCCATGGTGTGCTCCGGGCTCGAGAGTGCTGATGGAAAATGTACTGTGTTTTTGTACAGTTGTTTTCGGCCGGGATCAAATGCATTTTTTGATTTGCCCTAGTTCGCCGTCTCCAACCAGACGGACGGTGCCTGACCGAGGATCCGGCGGAACATCGTCGAGAACGCCGCCGGGCTGTCATAGCCGAAATCCAGGGCAATCCGCGTCACTGCTTCACCCGCCGCCAGGCGTGCCAGCGCCAATACCACGCAGGCGCGCTGGCGCCATTGACTGAAACTCAGGCCGGTCTGCTGACGAAACAGTCTGTTGAAGGTGCGTAAGCTTACGTGCAGCTGATCGGCCCAATGCTGGGGTGATTGGTGAGTATTCGGCTGATGCAGAAAGGTCTGACACAATTCGAGCAGTCTTCCGTCAGACGGCAGCGGGATATGCAACGGAAGCGGTGCACTGCGCACCAATTCATGCAGCAACAAGTCGATCAGCACGCCGTCACGCCCGGTCAGGTCATAGGCCAACGGCAGCTCCACTGCTTCCATCAGCAAGTGCCGCATCAGCGACGACACGCTGATCACCTGACAACGCTCACCCAGATCCACCGCCCCCGGCTCTATATACAAACTGCGCGTGCTGACCCCCAGCATCAACACCTCATGCGCCACACCCGGCGGAATCCACACCGCTCGCTGCGGCGGCACCACCCAGTTGCCATCATGCGTGCTGACCTGCATCACCCCCGTCGCGCCGTACAACAATTGCGCCCGTCGATGCGTATGACGTGGCAACAGATAGCCGTGGGAATAATCCGTACCGATCGCCACCACCGGGCGTGGCGTGTCATCCAGCAGATTGATCGAAACATTGCGCATCGAGCGGCACCCGGCAGTTGGCGTAAACGCGAACATTATTGGCTGACTTGCTGAAGCAGGCCAAGCACCGACGCTCTATCGTCGACCGCTCCCCAACCACGGACGACGCGCCATGTTCTACCTCTTGCTGACACTTTTCGGCTGCCTGACCGGCGTCACCGCCGTGCTCTTCGGCTTCGGCGGCGGCTTCGTCGTCGTGCCGCTGCTGTACCGCATGCTCACCGCGAGCCACGGCGCCGACGACCCGATCAACCAATCCGCCATGCACATCGCCGTCGCCACCTCGACCTGCGTGATGATCGTCAACGCCCTGGTCGCCACCGGCAAACATCGCCGTGCCGGCAACCTCATCCGTGATTACCTGTGGCCCTTGGGCGGGTTCATCGGATTGGGCGCGGTCGTCGGCGCAATCGCAGCGGTGTGGGTCAGCGGCGAAGTCATTCGCTATGCCTTCATCGCCTACCTCGGCGTGACGATTGTCGATTGCCTGCTGCGACGCGGATTTCTTACGCAGTCCGAAGGCGCCATCCCACGGCGATTGGGAACACTGGAAACGTCTGGCGGCGGTGTAGGCATTGGCACCATCGCAACCTTTCTCGGCGTAGGAGGAAGCGTCATGACCGTGCCGTTGTTGCGGCGTTGCGGGTTGAGCATGTCGCAGGCGACGTCGATGGCCAACCCACTGAGTGTGCCGGTGGCATTGGCGGGAACCCTGACGTACATGGCGATGGCGGGACTCAGCGAGACAAAACTTGGACCATGGTTTATCGGGTATGTGGATCTGCTGGCGTTCGCGGTGCTGACGTTGGGCTCGATGCTGGGGATTCGACTGGCCACGCCGTGGATCGGGCGGATACCGGATCGGGTGCATGCTTGGGTTTATATTGGATTGTTGGTTATTGTGATGTTGGGAATGTCGATGAAGTAATCGTCTACCGACAGACCCATAATCCATCGTCCCCAGTATTTATCAGAGATCAAGGATGCTGATCTTCAACTGCACCGAAGCTGCCAGCAAGTTCTTCAGTCGCGTCCATCAGGGTAAAAAAATCACCCCGGTGGATTTCGCCCCGCCATCATCAACCATCGAAGATGATGAGATGGACAGTGGTGTCGAACAGTGGCTGGTGCATGCGATCACCGTGCAACGAAAGCATGTGCTGTTCGCCATGCATATCAAGACTCGCTATTGCATGGTTTTCGCCGACATGAAAAAGGCTGATCTGGATGCATTTGTGGGGCAATTCGCTGATCGCTGGTTCAACGGTGTAATGCTTCATGCAACCCATCACGGGCTCTCCGAGTGGATTGATATCGAACCGTTGATTGAGCGATTCCGATGGATGTGTCGACCGCAGCAGTTCTATCGCCGCAGCCATCGCAGCGCACAAAAACACATCGATGAAATTGCCTGGGTCTTCCAGGACAGGGCCGCAGGGGCCGGTTGTTTACCGCCTCATGAAGTCGCAGCCATGGTGTTCGACGCGCAGATGAACGACACCCCAAGAAACAGCAAGGGCGCCAAGGGTTACTACTACCCGGATGAGGAGATGACCGTTCATTGGCTTCGTCGTTATTGCGCTCTGGATGAGGGCGAAGTTCAAGCGGCCAAGGACCGGCGCAAGCAAGTGTATCGGGAGATCGCAGCAGTCGAGCGCGCAGCCTGGCTGGAAGAATACAACCGACGAAACTCGATTACTTAAGCAACCCTCGCCATAATCCGCCCCGCATTCACTAGCGCCGGCATCAATGTCCCGGCGCGACCTCCGACTCACTCAGGGATCGATCCATGCTCAAGGGACTGTTGCGCCTGGCGCCATACACCGCCGTGCTGTTTTCACTGCTTTCCACCGCTCAGGCTGACGACGGCAGACGTGTGTTCACCGGCACGCTGGGCAAGACGCCGATTGTGGTTGAGCTCAATACCCAGCAGCAAGATGAAGTGACCGGCCGCTACTTCTATGAGAAATACCATCGCGATCTGCCTCTGAGCGGTGCGTTGCAGGACAGTACGCTGACGTTGGTCGAGGGCAACAATCGCTATGGCGATGACAAGCCTTTGCCGACCCTCAAGCTGGAAGAAACTGCCGACGGCTGGCACGGCGAATGGCAAAGTCCTCAGGGCAAAAAGCTTACGGTGCAACTCTCCGAGGCCAAACTTGCGGCGCCGGTCTCCACAACTTTGCCCTTCATCGCCACGCTGCCCGCCAGCGAACCGTACGAATATCTGCGGCTGCAGGGGCTCAAGCTCAAAGCCACGAAGAAAGAAGACTTCATGGGCTACACCTTGCAATGGTGGACGGAGCCCGAGTCGAAGATCGCGTTGTTTACCGTGGAATCCGGCCTGCCGAAAGATGACCTGCAGCGGGTCAACCAGCAGTTGCTCGGGCGCTTGTGGAGCGAAGTCATCAGCTATCACGGCTGCCAGTTGCAGGGCGGGGAAAACGTCGAGTTCATGCAGCAAGCCCAACCGCAACTGATCTCGCCAGCCGTGGTCAGCCTGAACATCTCGACCAGCTATTACTGCGGCGGCGCGCATCCGGACTTTGGCGATTCGCCGCTCAACATCGACGTGAACACCGGCCATCCGTTGTCGCTGGAAGATGTGTTGTGGGTAGGTGAGGGCAAACCTTTGCTGCACGCCGAGCGCGACAGCTTGGGCGATCAGCCGCTGAACGAAAAAGAAAGTGCAGCGCGCTCGACTTACCAGCGCGAAGTGCTGGTGCCGTGGCTGATCAAACAACTCACCGCGCTCTACCCAGATGAAATGAAGAAACCGGCGGAGGGCGATGAGGACAGTTGCGACTACACCGATGAAAGCATCTGGGGTTATCCGTCCTGGCACTTCACTCCGAAAGGCCTGTACCTGGGCGCCTACTTCGCCCGCGTCGCCCGCGCCTGCGATGCGCCGGACTGGTCAGTCCTGCCGTACTCCCTGATCAAACAACACCCCGGCGCCGTCCAACTGCAACTGCCCCAAAACTAACCATCACGCCAGACCCGGCGCTTCACGAATGATGAAGTGATCCAGGTTCTCGATATTGGCATTGAAGACCTCGAAAGGCTTTTCGGGGTTCTTCTTGCCCGGCACCTGCTTCAACTCCGGCGTCACACCATAGAAGAAGCAGAACAACTCCTTGTCACTGTCGATCGCGTGCTTGATCTCTTCCAGAAACGCCTTGCGCTTGCGGTAGTTGTCGATCAGCTTTTTATTGAGATAGACACTGACCGGATAAGGCTTCTTCTTGCTGTCATCCGGTTTCTTGAACCAGACCTTGTCCTCGAAATCGATCCGGAAACTGGCGCTGTGAAAGTCCTCGATCTTCTTGATCCGGCCCCAGTAAATCAGCCCCTTGTTGTCCATCAAATACTCGATCTTCTTGAAGAACGAACTGTACGGCGCCGTATGCTCGCCAATCTTCAACGGCATGCGCTTGAGCAAATCCTTGTCCGCGAAGTTCGACACAAAACACTCCACGGGGTGAGCGAAAACACTGGTCTTGTCCGGCGCCGTCTCACGACTCGGCGATTCTTTTGAGGCGGTAGTCGCCACCCGCACCGGATCATCCCGCAACACATCCGCCGCCCCCGCAGGCGCGGCAGGCTTGCGCACATACTCACGGCGTGTCAGCAACAACTCCGACGGGAAATGCTCCTCCCGCCCGTCATCCGATTCCCCATCCGCCGCCTCAACCCCCGACGCCGACGTCTTCAAACTCACATACGGACAACCCGCCACATGCTGCGTACCGGGCAGATTCTTGAAGTGCGGTGTGCGCACGTAATTCACGTTCTTGGCGTTGAACGTACCCAACTCGTTGGAAGCTTCGAACGCCGAACGACAGGCGTCGTTGGGGCACTGGAAATGCTCCTTCGCGGAGTCGAACGCCACCGTCTCATCGAAATTGAGATCGCGAACGTCATAGATCGACAGTTTGTCGTCGAGGCTGAGGCAGTAGGCGAGGTCGAATTTCATGGTGGGGCTCGGGTCCTTGAGTGGGGGAGGGGGTATTAATAGCGGGTGGTGGGGTGGGTTGCACTGATTGTTTTCGGGATGATGCGGAATCAGTGGGCGCCGGCTTGTTGGCGATCCCAGGCTCAATCCTCGCACCGCCACTGCCGGCCACTCATCACCTTTGCGAGGGAGCAAGCTCACTCATTACATAGTTTTGCGGTTCGGGTACTCACGCTTCAACCGTTTAACCCTGTCATAAAGGGACTCGGTGAACTCTTTGCTGTCATTCGAGTGATGGCAGCGTCGATGGCAGTTCGGACAAAGTGCTACAGCGTTGCTGATTCGATCAGAACCCTTATTCGCCAAATGCCTCACGTGATGAACCTCAAGGTAGGGCGAGTCATTTTTTGTGAACGGAGCCGGTTCACCGCACCCTTCACATATCCCTTTGGCTTTTTGACGGACCCAGGCTCTAACTTTCGGATCACGTATAAATGCAGTGCTTTGGGCGGGAGCGCGCTTCGGTTTCACAATCCCCTCAGGTTCGTCTTCAAGAGGCAGTTTTTCTAGAGCCAGAGCTCTCTGTTCTAGTGCTTCTTCATCCGCAGTCGCAATCGTTGGATCCCCAAGCGTGACCCCTTTTGCAATCAATACTGCTCGTATGGCTGGTTCAACGTTGGACCCAACGTTTCTAGCTGGCTTGTAACCTTTGATGTATTCCCTGTGCATTCTCAATAAAACGGCAGAGATGTTCTGCATGCGGAATTCAACTGAGCCTTCAGTGCGGTTGTGCAACGCAGATGCACGCAGCACGCGATTCTCATGTGCTTTGTTAAATTTTTGGCCGATTCGCTCAAGCTCAAACATCTTCAGATAGGCGTCAACCGCTGCCTCAATCTCAGAAACAGTCCAGTCAGTGTCTTTTTTCTTGTCGCTCATAAAATCGCCGAGGGTTGAAAACCCTCGGACGATACTGAGTGGCCATTACAGATGTCTACGAAAATTCCTACAGAAAATAACGACGGATCTCGCGAAGTCCTATAACCACCATCACTAGCCCATGGAATGCCTCGAAGACTGAAACACCTGCGCAACCTTTCGCCACCAAGGCTTCCCCGTTGTCCGCCGTTGCGTCTGATCATTCAGCAGGTAAGGCATATCCCGCAGCCGAATCCAGCCTTCATCCTGCCAATGCAGCAGACTCAATGACATCTCCGGCCA
Organism: Pseudomonas sp. IT-P2; assembly: GCF_949767575.1. NCBI lineage: Bacteria > Pseudomonadati > Pseudomonadota > Gammaproteobacteria > Pseudomonadales > Pseudomonadaceae > Pseudomonas > Pseudomonas sp. IT-P2. Next base: position 408,609 of record NZ_CATKQA010000022.1, read on the forward strand.
ATCCAACAAACTCAACATCGGCCGTTCTGAATGTCCTGAGTACTCAGCATCGCGCAAGGCCGGCACCACCTGAAGAGTTAACCACTCACGCAACAAACGATTGCCTGGAACGTAGTGATACACCAGCAACGCATAAACCCCGGACTCGCTGAGCATCAGTTGCTTTTCGGGTTTTCGAAAATACTCAATCCACAAAACGCGACGTTGATCCTTATCTAGCTTGTTGACCATGCGTTCGCACAGATGGACACCCATCAAGCGGCCGACATCGCGAGCGCAGAACCACGTTTGGTTTTCGAGCAGAAGGGCGTGTAGTGCGAGGTTGTGACGAGAGAAGACTGTTACAGAAAAAGGATCGGGCATATCCATTACCTCTACGTTAGATTTTTGGAGGGCCTGACCCCAACGTAGAGTGGACTTAAGAAATCCCAACGAGCGGGGCAGCTCCACCGACGACATGTACGTCTGTGTAACTGGCCAAGCTTTCTACGTTGGGTGTTTCTTAGGCACCTGCAATTGAGCTTAGAGGTGCTTGCAGTTGGCTTCAATGCGAAGCGGCTGTAAGTGCTGTAGGAGATTGAACTCTGCAACGTAGGGACGGAAAAGGGCAACCAGTCGCCCATAAAAAAGCCCCGATCAAATCGGGGCTTTTTGCTTTCTCAATTCGACGACTCAAGCAGCAATCGTCAAATCGTGACGCGCGAGACGATTAGTCCCAGCTCAGAGCACCACCAGTTTGGTATTCGATCACACGAGTCTCAAAGAAATTCTTCTCTTTCTTCAAGTCCATAATCTCGCTCATCCAAGGGAACGGGTTAGTCGTCCCTGGATACTCTTCCTTCAAACCGATCTGCGACAGGCGACGGTTGGCGATGAACTTCAGGTAGTCCTCCATCATCGCTGCGTTCATGCCCAGTACGCCGCGAGGCATGGTGTCACGCGCGTATTCGATTTCCAGCTGGGTGCCTTGCAGGATCATCTGCGAAGCTTCTTCCTTCATTTCGGCGTCCCACAGGTGTGGGTTTTCGATTTTGATCTGGTTGATCACGTCGATGCCGAAGTTCAGGTGCATGGATTCGTCGCGCAGGATGTACTGGAACTGCTCGGCGACGCCGGTCATTTTGTTGCGGCGGCCCATGGAGAGGATCTGGGTGAAGCCGCAGTAGAAGAAGATGCCTTCCAGAACGCAGTAGTAGGCGATCAGGTTGCGCAGCAACTCTTTGTCGGTTTCGACGGTGCCGGTGTTGAATTCCGGGTCGGAGATGGCGCGGGTGTATTTCAGGCCCCAGGCGGCTTTTTTCGCGACCGACGGGATCTCGTGGTACATGTTGAAGATCTCGCCTTCATCCATGCCCAGCGATTCGATGCAGTACTGGTAGGCGTGGGTGTGGATCGCCTCTTCGAAGGCCTGGCGCAGGATGTATTGGCGGCATTCCGGGTTGGTGATCAGGCGGTACACGGCCAGGGCCAGGTTGTTGGCCACCAGGGAGTCGGCGGTGGAGAAGAAGCCGAGGTTGCGCATCACGATGCGGCGCTCGTCGTCGGTCAGGCCTTCCGGGTTTTTCCAGAGGGCGATGTCGGCGGTCATGTTGACTTCTTGCGGCATCCAGTGGTTTGCGCAGCCGTCGAGATACTTCTGCCAGGCCCAGTCGTACTTGAATGGCACGAGCTGGTTGAGGTCGGCGCGGCAGTTGATCATGCGCTTTTCGTCAACGGCGACACGGGCGGCGGAGCCTTCGAGTTCGGCGAGGCCTTCGGCAACGTCGAGGGAATCCAGTGCAGCCTTGGCGCGGGCCACGGCGGCCGAGTCTTCGGCGGTCACGGCGCGGGCTTCGAGGGCGGCGGCACCGCCGGCGGTGTCGAGGCGGTCCATGTTGGCTTCGCTAGCGTGGCCGGCGTTGGCGCCTTTCACTGCTGCTACTTCACTGTCTTCTTTGTCGAATTCGTCCCAGCTCAGCATGACGTGTCGTCTCCTGCGTGAGGGCCTGTGCCCGTGTGAAAACTGATTGGTTGGTTTTTCACACGGCCGTACAGGCCGCGTTGGATGTCGTTTTTTGCAGCGGTGCTACGCAGGCAATAAACAGAAAATTTTTACGGGTTTCCGAGAGCCTCTGACGGGCGCAGGTCAGCGTTGTCGCTGCTGCGGGGCTTCAGAATGGCTTTGATCCCTGTAAGGGAATATTGCTGACCCGATTAGGGCGGCATTATAGGGAAAAAAACACGGGCGTGGGGGAGGGCGAAACAGCGCAGGGCGGTCGAGCGCGTGGGTGATTTCGATCGGAGCGAGGGTTTACAGGGCTTTCGCCGGGATTGGCCCCGGAGAAAATTTTTTCATTAATTTTTTGGCGTGTGATTGATTGCTCAAAAAACGAGCAAAAAACCGCGTTTTTCACTATATCTTGTGTTTTGCAACCCTTTTGCGCCGCTTCAAACACAACTGAGCCCGACCGAAGCCGGGCTGGAATCGACCCTCGATGTTGCGCTGAGTGATCCGATTCGGTGCAGTCTCAACGCATCAATTGGTGCAGCCGTTGCCCATGATGCTGTAACGCAGGATGTGACGCTGACCCTTAGAGTCGTCGTACTCCATTTTTGCCGGAACAACTTCGCAGACATTCGGAACTTCGCTCATGGAAACAACTTTGGCGATGTCCAGGTGAGTGGAGTAAGTGTATTCCTCGATGGCTGGTTGTTGCTGTGCGACATCAGTCGGAACCTCGTCTGCCATGGCGGTTGCGCACAGACTGCTGAGGGCCAGAACCAATAAAGCTTTCATTTGAAATTTACCTTCTTGAGGTCGAGTGGGGTCACGCAACCTTTTTGGGGTTGCGTGTGGAACTTCATCGTTTTGCTTTGTTACTTCAGAACTGGATTAACGGCCTTCGTGGGGGCTGTAACCTTGTTAATCGCTTTGCCTTGTCGGCGAGGTGAATTTTAGGGAGGCGGGGCAGGGGTAAACAGACCCGGTTTTGATAAACACCTTTGGCAGATTTGGTAACAATCCTTGGAGATGGTGTTACCAGCGCTGCGGTTTTCTCGGGAAACCGGGTCGTCCGAATCGCTGGCAGGCCAGCTCCCACAAGGGTTGCGTGCGTTGCTTCAGAGGTGGTTCGGGCATTTCTGGATGTTTTGTAGGGGCTTGTTACTACCATCGTCGAATGGTTCTATACGGGCGCCCCGGCTACAACAGGGTCATACAAAAACAACTATTACACCGAGGTAGGAAAGATGAGTGCGGCTTCCCTGTATCCCGTTCGTCCCGAGGTTCTGGCCAATACGCTGACCGACGAGGCGACCTACAAAGCCATGTACCAACAGTCGGTCGTCAACCCTGACGGCTTCTGGCGCGAACAAGCCAAGCGCCTCGACTGGATCAAGCCTTTCACCACGGTGAAACAGACTTCCTTCGACGATCACCATGTCGACATCAAGTGGTTTGCCGACGGCACCCTGAACGTTTCCTACAACTGCCTCGACCGTCATCTGGCCGAGCGCGGCGATCAGGTCGCCATCATCTGGGAAGGCGACGATCCTTCCGAAAGCCGCAACATCACCTACCGCGAACTGCACGAACAAGTGTGCAAACTCGCCAACGCCCTGCGTGGCCAGGACGTGCACCGCGGCGACGTGGTGACCATTTATATGCCAATGATCCCCGAAGCCGTGGTCGCCATGCTGGCCTGCACCCGGATCGGCGCGATTCACTCGGTGGTGTTCGGCGGTTTCTCGCCGGAAGCCCTGGCCGGTCGCATCATCGACTGCCGCTCGAAAGTGGTGATCACCGCTGACGAGGGCATCCGTGCCGGCAAGAAGATTTCCCTCAAGGCCAATGTCGACGACGCCCTGACCAACCCGGAAACCAGCAGCATCCAGAAAGTCATCGTGTGCAAGCGCACCGGCGGCGACATCAAGTGGAACCAGCATCGCGACATCTGGTACGAAGACCTGATGAAAGTGGCGGGCACTGTCTGCGCGCCGAAAGAGATGGGCGCCGAAGAAGCGCTGTTCATTCTTTATACCTCCGGCTCCACCGGCAAGCCGAAGGGCGTGCAGCACACCACCGGCGGTTATCTGCTGTACGCGGCCATGACTCACGAGCGCGTGTTCGACTACCGTCCGGGCGAAATCTACTGGTGCACCGCCGACGTCGGCTGGGTCACCGGTCACAGCTACATCGTTTACGGCCCGCTGGCCAACGGCGCGACCACGCTGCTGTTCGAAGGCGTGCCGAACTACCCGGACATCACCCGGGTGGCGAAGATCGTCGACAAGCACAAGGTCAACATCCTCTACACCGCGCCGACCGCGATCCGCGCGATGATGGCCTCCGGCACCGCCGCCGTTGAAGGCGCGGACGGCAGCAGCCTGCGTCTGCTGGGTTCGGTGGGCGAGCCGATCAACCCGGAAGCCTGGGACTGGTATTACAAGAACGTCGGCAAGTCCCGCTGCCCGATCGTCGATACCTGGTGGCAGACCGAAACCGGCGGCAACATGATGAGCCCGCTGCCGGGCGCTCACGCGCTGAAGCCGGGTTCGGCGGCACGTCCGTTCTTCGGCGTGGTGCCGGCGCTGGTGGACAACCTCGGCAACATCATCGAGGGCGAGGCCGAAGGCAATCTGGTGATTCTCGATTCGTGGCCGGGTCAGGCGCGCACTCTGTACGGCGACCACGACCGTTTCGTTGACACCTACTTCAAGACCTTCCGTGGCATGTACTTCACCGGTGACGGCGCCCGTCGCGATGCCGACGGTTACTACTGGATCACCGGTCGCGTGGACGACGTGCTCAACGTGTCCGGCCACCGCATGGGCACTGCCGAGATCGAAAGCGCGATGGTTGCTCATCCGAAAGTCGCCGAAGCGGCGGTGGTCGGTGTGCCGCACGACATCAAGGGGCAGGGCATTTATGTCTACGTCACTCTGAAGAATGGCGAAGAACCGAGCGAGCAACTGCGCCTGGAGCTGAAGAACTGGGTGCGCAAAGAGATCGGGCCGATTGCTTCGCCGGACGTGATCCAGTGGGCGCCGGGGCTGCCGAAGACCCGTTCGGGCAAGATCATGCGCCGCATCCTGCGCAAGATCGCTACCGCCGAATACGAAGGGTTGGGCGACATCTCCACCCTGGCGGATCCGGGTGTGGTGCAGCATCTGATCGATACGCACAAGACCATGAACGTCGCGTAGCGGCGGGTCTGAAGGCTGAAAAAGCCCCGTCCGGCATCGCGCCGGGCGGGGCTTTTTGTTTTCCAATAATTATCGGTTTCATCCGTCAGACACTTCCCACTGTTACCCGTCCGCCTTCAAGTAACTGAATGTGTAACCGCCCGCTCCGCAACGGGGCATCCGGAAACGCATCGCCCCGTTTTAGAGCCTCAAAACACCCGGTGAAAAATAAGACATAACCCCGCGCTTGCCGGATTAGAAGGGTTTGCGAATAATAGGCCCGCAATTTGCAGCATAGATCGGTTCACTGTCTTTCGCTCTTGCATGAAATTGCAGGGCTGTCAATGTGCTCAAGCGGGTTTCTCGGTGCATCTGTAATTAGTTGTCGCATTGAAGAAATATCGGCTTCGGGCCTGTCGTTAGAATGCCGATCACTCGCTCGTCGTGGCTTGCGTTGAAGCCGTCGCGGTTTTGACTGGAACTGTCCCACGCACGCAGCAACCGATTTCGTTACACCCATTCGCATATTGGGCTGTCGCTCACTCTGCCGTTTTTGCCCTTTACCGATGGAGTCCCAAGATGAAGAAACTTGTGCTGCTTGGCGCCCTGGCACTGTCCGTGCTGTCCCTGCCGACATTCGCCGATGAAAAGCCTCTGAAAATCGGTATCGAAGCGGCTTACCCTCCATTCGCATCCAAAGCGCCGGACGGCAGCATCGTCGGTTTCGACTACGACATCGGCAACGCGCTGTGCGAAGAAATGAAGGTCAAGTGCCAGTGGGTCGAGCAAGAGTTCGACGGTCTGATCCCGGCACTGAAAGTGCGCAAGATCGACGCGATCCTGTCGTCCATGTCGATCACTGACGATCGCAAGAAGTCCGTGGACTTCACCAACAAGTACTACAACACCCCGGCCCGCCTCGTGATGAAGGAAGGCACTCAGGTCAGCGAAGGTCTGGCAGAGTTGAAAGGCAAGAACATTGGCGTGCAGCGTGGTTCGATCCACGAGCGTTTCGCCCGCGAAGTCCTGGCCCCGCTGGGTGCCGAGATCAAGCCGTACGGCTCGCAGAACGAAATCTACCTCGACGTGGCCGCCGGCCGCCTCGACGGCACCGTGGCGGACGCTACGCTGTTGAATGACGGCTTCCTGAAAACCGACGCCGGCAAAGGCTTCGCGTTCGTCGGCCCGGCGTTCACCGACGTCAAATACTTCGGCGACGGCGTTGGTATCGCGGTACGCAAGGGCGACGCCCTGAAAGACAGGATCAACACCGCCATCGCGGCCATCCGCGAGAACGGCAAGTACAAGGCAATCCAGGACAAGTACTTCGACTTCGACATTTACGGCAAGTAAAGACGTCGCTCGACCCGTCCGAAATGGCGCAAGCAACAGGATCTCTGCGGTTTGCGCCATTTTTTCATCCCAACTTTCGAGGACCTGAATCATGTTGAAAGGCTACGGGGCTGTCATCCTCGATGGCGCTTGGCTGACGCTTCAGCTCGCCTTGTCGTCCATGGCCCTGGCCATCGTTCTCGGGCTGATCGGCGTCGCGTTGCGCCTGTCGCCGGTGCGCTGGCTGGCGTGGCTGGGCGATCTGTATTCCACGGTGATTCGCGGGATTCCCGACCTGGTGCTGATCCTGCTGATCTTCTACGGCGGTCAGGACCTGCTCAACCGCGTCGCACCGATGCTCGGCTATGACGACTACATCGACCTGAACCCGCTGGCCGCCGGTATCGGCACCCTTGGTTTCATCTTCGGTGCGTACCTGTCGGAAACTTTCCGCGGCGCATTCATGGCGATCCCCAAAGGTCAGGCCGAAGCCGGCATGGCGTACGGCATGAGCAGCTTCCAGGTGTTCTTCCGGGTGCTGGTGCCGCAGATGATTCGTCTGGCGATTCCGGGCTTCACCAACAACTGGCTGGTATTGACCAAGGCCACCGCGCTGATTTCCGTGGTCGGTCTGCAGGACATGATGTTCAAGGCCAAGCAGGCGGCCGACGCCACCCGCGAGCCTTTCACCTTCTTCCTCGCAGTGGCGGCGATGTACCTGGTGATCACCAGCGTCTCGTTGCTGGCGCTGCGTCACCTTGAGAAGCGCTACTCGGTAGGCGTAAGGGCGGCTGATCTATGATCTTCGACTACAACGTCATTTGGGAGGCTCTGCCGCTGTACTTCGGCGGTCTGGTCACCACCCTCAAGTTGCTCGCGCTGTCGCTGTTCTTCGGTCTGCTCGCGGCCCTGCCGCTGGGCCTGATGCGCGTATCCAAGAACGCTGTGGTCAATGGCGCAGCCTGGCTCTACACCTACGTGATTCGCGGCACGCCGATGCTGGTTCAACTGTTCCTGATCTACTACGGTCTGGCTCAGTTCGAAGCGGTGCGTGAAAGCTTTCTCTGGCCGTGGCTGTCCAGCGCAACGTTCTGTGCGTGCCTGGCGTTCGCGATCAACACCAGCGCCTACACCGCCGAAATCATCGCCGGCAGCCTGAAGGCCACGCCGAATGGCGAGATCGAAGCGGCCAAGGCCATGGGCATGTCGCGCTTCAAGATGTACAAGCGCATCCTGCTGCCATCGGCCCTGCGCCGGGCGCTGCCGCAGTACAGCAACGAAGTGATCATGATGCTGCAGACCACCAGTCTGGCGTCCATCGTGACCCTGATCGACATCACCGGCGCGGCCCGTACCGTCAACGCGCAGTTCTACCTGCCGTTCGAGGCGTACATCACCGCCGGCGTGTTCTACCTGTGCCTGACCTTCATTCTGGTGCGCCTGTTCAAGCTGGCCGAGCGTCGCTGGCTGAGCTACCTGGCCCCGAGGAAGCACTGATATGGAACGCATCGACCACGTTCTGCCGTGGAGCCACCTGGGCAGCGAGCGCCGGATTTCGGTTTTTCGCTTCGGCAGCGGCGAGCGCAAGGCCTACATCCAGGCCAGCCTCCACGCTGACGAACTGCCCGGCATGCGCACCGCCTGGGAACTGAAAAAACGCCTCGGCGAACTCGAAGCCAAGGGCCTGCTCAACGGCATCATCGAACTGGTGCCGGTGGCCAACCCGCTGGGTCTCGGCCAGTTGCTGCAAGGCAATCATCAGGGCCGTTTCGAGGCCGGCAGCGGCAAGAATTTCAACCGTGATTTCGTCGAGCTCAGCGCACCAGTGGCCGCCAGGCTGGAAGGACAGCTCGGTGATGATCCGCACGCCAACATCCGTCTGATCCGTCAGGCAATGGCCGATCATCTGGCCGCATTGCCCGAGGCCAGCAGCCAGTTGCAAGGCATGCAGCGCATCCTGCTGCAACACGCCGCCACCGCCGATGTGGTGCTGGATCTGCATTGCGACTGCGAAGCCGCGCTGCACATGTACGCCTTGCCGCAGCACTGGCCGCAGTGGCGTTCGCTCGCCGCACACCTGGATGTGAAAGTCGGCCTGCTGGCGGAAGACTCCGGCGGCAGCTCGTTCGACGAGGCTTGCTCGCTGCCGTGGCTGCGCCTGTCGCGGCTGTTTCCGGACGCGCAGATTCCACTGGCGTGCCTGGCGACCACCGTTGAACTCGGCGGTCAGGCTGACACCACGCCGACGCAGGCCGAGGCTTGGGCAGAAGGCATTCTGGCGTTCCTCGCCGAGCAGGGCCTGATCCGTGGCGAGTGGCCGAGCGCGGCGCACGAGCCGTGCGAAGGCATGCCGTTCGAGGGCACTGAATTGCTCCTGCCGCCGCATCCCGGCGTGGTGAGTTTTCTGCGCAAGCCCGGCGAGTGGGTTGAAGCCGGTGACAAGATTTTCGAAGTGATCGATCCGCTGTCGGATCGGGTCAGCACGGTGTGTGCTGGTACGTCCGGGGTGCTGTTTGCCATTGAGCGGCTGCGTTACGCCCAACCCGGTTTCTGGCTGGCCAAAGTGGCGGGGCGCGATGCGCTGCGCGACGGCCCTTTGCTCAACGACTGACTGTTTTTGTGAGAACCGACCGCATGTACAAACTTGAAGTCCAAGACCTGCATAAACGCTATGGCAGTCACGAAGTGCTCAAGGGCGTTTCCCTGAAAGCGGCCGCCGGCGATGTGATCAGCATCATCGGCTCCAGTGGCTCCGGCAAAAGTACTTTCCTGCGTTGCATCAACCTGCTCGAGCAGCCGCACGCGGGCAAGATCCTGCTCAACAACGAAGAGCTGAAGCTGGTGGCGAACAAGGACGGCGCGCTGAAAGCCGCTGATCCGAAACAGCTGCAACGCATGCGTTCGCGCCTGTCGATGGTGTTCCAGCACTTCAACCTGTGGTCGCACATGACCGCGCTGGAAAACATCATGGAAGCGCCGGTTCACGTGCTGGGCGTGTCCAAGGCCGAAGCCCGCGAGAAAGCCGAACACTACCTGAACAAGGTCGGCGTGGCTCATCGTAAGGATGCGTTCCCGGGGCACATGTCCGGTGGCGAACAGCAGCGTGTGGCAATCGCCCGTGCGCTGGCGATGGAACCGGAAGTGATGCTGTTCGACGAACCGACTTCGGCCCTCGACCCGGAACTGGTCGGCGACGTGCTGAAAGTCATGCAGGCCCTCGCTCAGGAAGGCCGGACCATGGTGGTGGTGACCCACGAAATGGGCTTCGCCCGTGAAGTGTCGAACCAGCTGGTGTTCCTGCACAAAGGCGTCGTGGAAGAAAGCGGCAACCCGCGTGAAGTGCTGGTCAATCCGCAATCGGAACGTTTGCAACAATTCCTCTCGGGCAGCCTCAAGTAATCGCTCCCGTTATGCACCAGATTAGGTCATGCTGCGCAGCGCGCCAGATGGTCTAATTTGGTTGCAGCCGATTTCGGTTTTTCCCTCTGTTTACGTTTCGGATCGCCCGCCATGACTGCCCATCGAATTGGTTTCCTGATTTGGCCCAGCACTAAAGCTCTGACTTTGGCGCTGGCAGAGGAGGCCTTGCGTGTTGCCCAGCGTGTGCATCCGGACGTGGTTTACGAGTTGTCGTTCCTGCAGGCCGAAGCACCGGCCGAAGGTGAATGGCAACTGCCCGGCGAACCTTGGGCGGGCAAGCTCGAAAACTTCCAGAAACTGTTCCTGCTCGCTGATGAGCCACCGACCACTTTGGCGCCGGCGCTCAGCAGCGCGCTCAAGCAGCTGGTGCGTGCCGGTTGTGTAATCGGCGGTCTGTCGGCCGGTGTGTATCCGCTGGCGCAACTCGGTCTGCTCGACGGTTACCGCGCGGCGGTGCACTGGCGCTGGCAGGACGATTTCGCCGAGCGATTCCCGAAAGTCATCGCCACCAGCCATCTGTTCGACTGGGATCGCGATCGTCTGACGGCGTGCGGCGGCATGTCGGTGCTCGATTTGCTGCTCGCTGTTTTGGCCCGTGATCACGGCGCGGAACTGGCCGGTGCGGTCTCCGAAGAACTGGTGGTCGAGCGCATCCGCGAAGGCGGCGAGCGTCAGCGCATTCCATTGCAGAACCGTCTCGGCTCCAGCCATCCGAAGCTCACCCAGGCGGTGCTGCTGATGGAAGCCAACATCGAAGAGCCACTGACCACCGACGAAATCGCCCAGCATGTGTGCGTGTCCCGTCGCCAGCTGGAGCGGATCTTCAAGCAATACCTCAACCGCGTGCCGAGCCAGTACTACCTGGAACTGCGCCTGAACAAGGCCCGGCAGATGTTGATGCAGACCAGCAAGTCGATCATCCAGATCGGCCTGTCGTGCGGGTTCTCCTCGGGGCCGCATTTCTCCAGCGCCTACCGCAACTTCTTCGGCGCCACCCCGCGGGAGGATCGCAACCAGAGGCGCAGCAGCAGCCCTTTCGAATTGTCCTCGGTGCCACCCGAGCGCGGATGACCCGCAAGACCAACGCCATGGATTCCGATTCCATGGCGTTGTCGTTTTCAGGGCTTTCAATCTTCCATGGCGACACCGGGACGAGTTACAGGAGCCTGCTGTCCGACCACGTTGTCGACATTCAGCGTATGACCCGTTTCCTGGTAATACATACGAATGCGGTTCATGGCCTCGGCGGAGAAGGGGTTGCCGCGCAGGTCGTAACGATCACCGATGTAGGCCGGTACTTCCAGAAGTTCGTCCGGAACTTCGGTGATTTCATTGCCTGACAGGTCGATTTCCATCCAGTTGTGATTTTCGAGCACGCCCCTGGGGATTTCGCGGATGCCGGTGGTGCTCAGGTCGAGATCGCTCAGGCGCTGCAGATTGCTCAGGTCGGGCGTCAGTGTCAGGGGGTTGTCCTGCAGATGCAGGAGCTCAAGCGAATGCAGCCCGGCCAGCCCGTTGACTTCATGCGAGGTCAGGGTGATACGGCAGGCGGGCAGACTCAGGGTGGTGAGCCGGTTCATCCTGAAGATGGCCTCGGGCACCGTGCCGAGGTCGTAGCCACGGATATCGACATGTTCAAGGTTGGGAAACGCGTCCAGGAACCGGCCGAGGCGTGGCCAGTGGTCGGCGGTATTGACCAGGTAAAAGTCCGACACATGGCTGAGCTCGACCTGCAATGTCGGCAGTTCACCCCGAACCGAAACGGTCGAGGTGAATCGATGCTCGGCAACGCTCCCACCCTCCACCGGAATCTTGCGCCAGCACATCAACAACCCTTCCGCGAGGAGCGCCCTGTTGTATTCCTCTTGCAGGCGCTCCTGCGTGCTCAGCGGCAGTCCGGTCAGCGGATGGTCGGGAATGTCGGCTTCCCATGCAGCGAGATTTCCCCGCAGCGTTTCGAGCTCTGCTTCCAGGCGCGTCAACTCGTTTCGGCCGTCCGCCAGCGTGCCGTCCAGACGATAGACGAAAGTGCTGGCGTGCTCATCGTCCAGCGCCGGATACAGTGTGCGGGCGCGGGCGATATCCGCCGGCTCGGCCAGCACGCCCAGATCCTCGCCGTTGCGACGAAAGTAATCCTTGATGCGCTCACGAGTGCCGGCGCTCAGCGGGTTGTCCCCAAAGTCGTAGCCGGCGCCTGCAGTGGCTGGCAGTTCGAAGACGCCCACGGGAATGTCAGTGATTTGATTGTTGTTGAGTACCACGGTCTCGATGTTCGGCAGATCCAGCAGCCCCTCGGGCAGTTCGCGGATGCCGGTGCTGGCCAGATCCAGATACTCGAGGGCTGTCATGCGTCGCAAATCGGGCGCCCGGCCCAGCGGATTGCGGTAGAGATCCAGGCTGGTGAGTCGGGTCAGCGCCGAAAGAGCCGTCTGGCCCTCGTTGTCCAGTACCAGGTCGCAATTGCTTAACACCAGCTCTTCAAGTGCAGGCATCCCGGTGATCGCTCGCGGAAACTGTCCCAGTCCCAGGTCGCGTAACTCCAAAGCCTTGAGCCCGCTGAAACACTGAAGAAAACGGTCGTTGACCCGCAGTTGCGTGTTGCCGATGAGCGACAGGCTCAACACATGGCTGAAGTCTGTGCGCAATGGAGGCAGGTCGCCGACAAACGCAATATTGAGGTTCAGCGTCTGTGACCTGATCTCGGGCTGTTCTTGCGACCGTTCACGCCAGAACGCTTCGAGTTCCCGGCGGAATGTTTCGCGATCCGTCTGTTCTGCCAGTCGCAGATCGTTACTCAGCAACTCACCGGTGGCCGGGAAGCGCTCGGGTACATCGACAACCCAGGCGGTGAGATCTTCGTCAAGTTGTTGCCACTGCGTTTCCAAGTTCGCAATCTGCATCCGGCCGTCCTCAAGCGTTCCCGGCAACAGATACAGCACGCGATTGGCATCCTCGCGATCCAGGTCTGGAAAGAGCGACAGGGTCCGGTCCAGATCCTCTTGAGGCATGAAGACTCCAAAATTCTGCCGTTTCTCCTGGAAGTAGACCTTGATGCGTTCGAGGCTGGCCGCACTCAGCGGATTACCGGTCAAGCTCAGTTGCGCGGGGTGTGGTGACGGGATATTGAACACGCCATCGGGCAGCTCGCTGATCAGGTTGTTGTCCAGGATGGCGGCACTCAGTCGTGGGTGATCGAACATGCCGTCCGGCAGGCGGGTGATTGCCGTGTCTGTCAGTCGCAAATGCACCAGTGCCGTCATGCCCGACAGCGAGGGCGGGGCGCCCAATGGGTTGCGGCTCAGGTTCAGGTATTGCAGCCGGCTCAGGGAGGAAAGGCTGGCCTGTGTCTGCGGGGTCAATGTCAACGCACAGTTTTCGATGATCAGGCGCTGCAACGACGGCATGCGTTCACAGGCCGGGGGAAGTTGATTGAAGGAGAAGTCATGCAGTTCCAGATGTCGCAGTCCGCTGAACGAGTCGAGGAAGGTGTCCATTGCGTTCAGTGCATTGTTGCCTCTGAACGAGAGGTCGGAAACGTGACTGAAGTCCGCCGACAGGGCAGGCAGGTCACCGATGAGCGCAACGTTCAGGATCAGTGTGTCGTTCCTTTGCCTGGGGGTGTCCGGTGTTCTCGCACGCCAGAACTGTTCCAGTTGCCGGGCGAATGTCGTTCTTTGCGTATGCTCCGCGAACATTTGCGTCGGACTCATCGTCTCCCCGGTAATCGGGTGTCTGGTCGGCGTCGCATTGATCCAGTGCGCGAGGTCCGACGAGAGCTGTTCAATCTCCGCCTGCCAGTGCCTGAGCCGGGAGCGGCCATGCTCGATATCGCCAGGCAAGCCATAGAACACTTCACTGGCTTCTTCATCGTCCAGACCGGGGAACAACGATTTGGTGATGCCAATATCCGTCGGGTCGGCGAGGACGCCGAAGTCCGGGCCGTGCTCGCGGGAATAGGTCTTGATTCTTTCCCGCGTCTCGGCGGTCAACGGGTTGCCGGAAAAATCGAGCCCTTCGCTGGCGCGGGCCGGGAGCGAGAAAAAGGCGTCGGGAATTTCTGTTATGCGGTTTTCGCTGATGATGGCGGTTTTCAGTTTTGGATGGCCCGCCAGGCCGGGGGGCACTTCCACGATGCCGGTGTTGGACAGATCAAGGTAAGTCAGTTCGCCCAGTTCACTCAGATCGGGTGCGCTGCCAAGCGGGTTGTCAGGCAGTTCCAGCAGTTCCAGTTCGGGCATCGCTGCCAGTGCCGCCTGGATTTCGGCGGTGAATTTCAAGTCGCAGTTGTTCAACGTCAGCGTTGTCAGAGCGCTTTGCTGCGCCAGGGACTGGGACGCACCTTCGAGTGTGAAGTCCTGAAGAATCAGACTGGTCAGGCGTGGGAAGGTGCGCAGAAAGGCGCCGATGCTGCTGATGCCCTTGTTGCCGGTCATGGACAGCGTGGTGATGTGGCTGAAATCGGCCGTGAGCTCGGGCATCTCCCCCTTGAACGTCGCTTGAGCGGTGAACACTTCCGCCCTCATCAGTGAATGCGCTGTCGAGCGATGACGCCAGAGCCGTTCCAGCCGCCCGGCGAACACGTCTCGCGCCGAGTGCTCGGCGAGTCGCTCATCGAAGCTGAACAGTTCGCCCGTGAGCGGGTTGCGGTCGGGTATGTCCCTGACCCAGGCGGCCAGGTCGGCGGTCATCTGTGCAATCTCGGTTTCCCAGCGAGTCAGCTGGATCTGCCCTTGAATGAGCGACCCCGGCAATCGATAGACCAGCTCACTGGCCTGACGATCATTGAGATCGGTGAACAGGGCCTTGGTCCGGTCGATCTCCGATTGTGCGGCCCGCACGCCCATGTGGTTGCCTGTCCGGTTGAAGTAGACCTTTATCCGTTCCCGCGTGACGCTGGAAAACGGGTTGCCGGAAAAATCGTATCCAGCGGTGGTGCCGGGGGAGAACTCGAACATGACCTCGGGAAGAGCGGTGAGCCGGTTGTTGGCAAGCCAGACACTTTTGATCCGTGGGTGAGCCAGCAAGCCGTGGGGCAATTCGGAAATTCCGGTATCGGTCAGGTTGAGGTGATGCAGTGCCGACAGGGCATTGACGTCCATCGTGATGCCCAGGGGATTGCCTTGCAGGTCAAGGGCGGTCAGCTCATTGAGCGATGACAGCAGCAACTGGTTTTGCGGAGTGAGAGTAATGCCGCAATGGCGCAGCCTCAGTTGTCGCAGCGAGGTCATGGTGGTGATCGGGTGCGGCAGGTCATCCAGGTCGAAGTGATTCAATGCCAGTCGTCGCAGGCGTGTGAAACCTTGCAGGAATCGGACGATCTGGCCATTGCTGTCGGAGCCTGTCAGCTCAAGGCTGGTGACATGATCGAAATTCGCGCTCAGGACCGGCAGTTCGCCCGTCAGAGGCTCTGCAAACTGCAATCGGAAACCGCCCGGCTCCGACGTTTCCCTGCGCCAGCAGCGACGCACTGCATGGGCGAATTGTTGGCGGTCGCGCTGGGCGGCTGCGTGTCGGATCGGTGAAAGGGCCTGTCTTGTGTCCGGATCGACCCGCGGAGTATTGATCGTCCAGTGGGTCAGGTCGCTGTCCAGTTGTGCGTACTCGAGCTGAAGGCGCGACAGTTCCGCGAGCGGGCCGTCAGGGTGATTTCGAAGGTGCTGCACCATGGCAGGCATATCGTCGTCCGCCATGCCTGGATAAACCTGCCTGATGCGGTTTTCCAGGGTGCGCGGACTTTGCGGGTTTTCCCGGGCATAGCCTTGTGTACCGACCAGTCGCAATGTGTCGACGACCTCTGGCTGCTGGGGGATATCGGAAATCGTCAGGCGCAGGTCGTTCCGATCCACTGGATTGTCACGAATGGCTTGCCTGAGTTTTGTGCCTTCGCCGATCTGCAGGTTCAGGGCCTGTCGTTGCGCATCCGGCAATGCCTGCAACACGCAGGTGTAGAAATCGGTGGGCGCGTGCAATTCCAGCCCTTGATCATCAAACGGTTGCCAGTGGCCATCGGTTCTGCGCACCAGCACTTTCCGGACAGCGGCCGATTGCGGACCGGTGCTGTCCAGCAATGCTCCCTCGGGGGATCCGGCCCGGACTTCGAGTCGGACATCCTTCGACCATCCCGACAGCCTTTTGAGACTGTGCAACGCCAGCGTATCGGTATCCGGGTTGTGCACCGAGTCCAGCTCCAGGCCTTCATAGGCACGGGCGATGCGCAGTTCGTGGGTCGCGGCGGTGGCAAGATGTTGTTGGCGCTCCGGCCATTCTCCGGCGTCGATGGCCAGCAGTTCGGTACCCGTGGCCGTGTGCAGCAATTCTTCGGTGAGCCTGGCGGGCAGGTGCGGCTCCTTCACTGCAACCTTTTTCACCAGCGCATCTTCGCGATGTTGAAGCGCCTGATAGCGTGCCTCGAACAATGCCGTACGGCGCGATGTCGCGATCTGCGCGATCCGGCTTCTCAGTTGGCGAGTGCGGGCATCCAGGGCGATCATCTGGCCGAACTCTTCCGCCAGCAGGGCGTTGATGTCCTGTTCGCCGAGCGACTGCAGCAAGGTCTTGAGCAGGTCGCCGTCGACCAGTCGATCCTGGGGAAGGTCAATGATCGGCAGATGTTCATCGGCGGAGGATTGCCAGAGAACTTCTCCTTGCCCATCGATCAGGCGCAGGCGTCGGGTGCCAGGCAGCAGCTTTTGATCATTGAGCAGCTGGAGCTGCAGCAGCGGATCGGCACGAAGGTAGTCCTCGGCCTGGTCGCTGGCCATCCTGCTGATGAAATCCTGCAGATCCTGATCGATCCGAAAGCGCTGGATCGTGTCGGCCAGCAGCGGGGGGACGCGCTCGTGATCGACGTGCATCCTGCGCAAGGCATCTTCGTGGCAACCGCTGACCTTGAGGATCTGTTCGCGACGGGTGGGGGAGAACGGCTCGATGTTCGGACCCAGACGCTGCAATGCAACCGCCTTATCCCATTCCAGCGGTCGATCGAGTTCGGTATGAAAGGCGCCTTCGCCATTATGAAAGACGACCGGGCGGTAAGCATCCGGTCGGGTCGGGTGTTCGATCTGCAACTTGTCGGGATGGGCGTGATCGCTGACCGCGTAATGCTTCTGATCGACCGGCATCAGTTTTTTGCCCTGATGCCAGTGCAACCCTTGCTGGTCGGGTGCGGCACCTTCTGGGGGCACGATCGGGCTTTCGTAGGGTTTGAGGTCCGGTTTCCAGTACAGGGTCTTGCCGTTGCGCAATTTGACGGGCTGGAACCGGTCAGCGAATGAGACGACGCTCGGTGGCAGTACCTTGGGCAGCTCCGTCATGGCGATGCCGCCGCCGATGGCGAAGGCTCCCAGTTGAACCAGCGATTCGAGGGCGCTGAACAATTGTTCACCGGCCTCGGTGACGGCCCCCTCGGCCCAGTCGACAATGCCTTCGAAGACCTCGTCGAGAAATTGCCAGGCCATGTAAGCCATCATCATTTCGCCCAGGAACGGCACGAAGGGCAGCACGACAAACGAGGCGATCTGCAGGATCGAGGAGGCTATGTCGACGAGGGAATCCCAAAGCGCCCAGCGCGCTTTTCGGTCGGCGTAGGCAGTCGGGACGGCAAGGGTGGCCGCGTCGTTGAGTATTTTATTCAGTTTGCGTTGGTAGAGGTGTTCCCAGAGGTCGCCGGTGATGGGCGATACAGCCAGTTGCAGCTTGGGCTTTTCGATCGGTGTGTCTCGCCAGGGGGGCAGTTGGCTGCCTGACTCCGGTTTATGCCATTTCACCTGGCTCAGGCGCCGGTTCAGATCGGCAAGGAAATGCCCTCGTTGTTCGTGGCCGACGAACTGGACAAAAAAGCGTTGGTACTCCGGCGAACGCAACTGGCGGGCCAGTTCCTTTTCCATGTCCGCACTCGAGGCGTACTCCTTGATCGGGTGTTCCGGGTCGCCCGGTATGTAGGCCACTACTCCGAGTGCGACCCTCGCCTGTTCCAGATCCGCCGCGAAAACCACGATGCCGGTGAGGGGGGCCGACATCATCGTCAAATCCTGGCAGCGCAAGGTGTGACCGTTGATGCGCATGCCCTGTATGCCGTCGAGCATCCCGTTGATCAGCCGCAACCAGTTCTCGCCGATGTCTCCGTTGATGCGTGCCAGTTGCAGGGCCGCTTTCAGGGCGGTTTTCTGACTCTCCCTCAGCCTGTCGGGCAGGATGGCGGCAACGACCGGGTTGGAGATGCCCAGACAGTCTTCAAGATAGGCCTTATAGCTGGCGCCGATATCCAGCTCCCGGCAGAGGCTGATGAAGGCGGGAATGCTGATCTTCGCGCGGATCTGCGGCAAGGTTTCGAACTGGCCGGTCTGGGACGGGCGAGTGATGAAACCGGAGTCCGGGTCGTAGGCCTCGTCCCGGGTCTCGTCCTTCTGGAAGTTGTGCAGTGCGGCATCGATCAGGGAAACCGTCCAGCTGCGCACACCTGTCCTGATGCCGAAAATGGGCGTGGTGGCAGGCAGATAGAGGCGCAGGAAGGTCTCCTTCACATCCAGCTCCAGGCCGAATCGTGACTTGAGTGCCGCCTTGAGCAGGGGCTCGGCATAAGCGCTGGCGTCCTGCACTTGCTCAAGTCTCTGGTCGATGCCGTTTTGCACCTGCATATGCCCGGCAATCGCGGCGCGCAATTGATCGTGCTGTGCCTGGGGGGCTTTCCTGATGCTGTCGGTGACGGCGCGCCGGTTGTTCTTCAATGCCGCGCGCCGGCTGGAAGAGGCCTGGCTCAGCCATTCGGGGATCGCATCCACCAGAAGTTGATAGTGTGAGGGGGGATTGCCGGGTATGACGCCCGGTTGTGGTTCGGTCGGTGATTGCATGGGATTGCGCCTTGGCGTCTGGAAATGAGCCAAGCAAATCAAAAAGTCCCGAGTGGGGTGCGGTATATAGATATGACCTCGCTGTGGCCTGCAATTGATATCTTCTCGGGCCTGCTGCAATTGTCGTCGACGGTTTAAACTGCGCCTTTGCGACGGTATATGTCGCATTGCCGTAAACCCGGGAAAATCCGGGGTTTGCGCTATAAGAAGTTGTCGCTTGGCGACAAGGCCGGGCACAAAACTGTCCTTACAATCCCCCCATCGCTCGCCAGTTTCAGGCGGGTGGCCCTCATCAGGAGACTCCGATGTCCGTTGAGCACGCTGCGGTACAACGCGCCGATTTCGACCAGGTTATGGTTCCCAACTACGCGCCTGCCGCTTTCATTCCGGTGCGTGGCGCCGGTTCCCGCGTCTGGGATCAGGCCGGCCGCGAGCTGATCGACTTCGCCGGCGGTATCGCCGTCAACGTATTGGGTCACGCGCATCCGGCGCTGGTCGGTGCCTTGACCGAGCAAGCGAACAAGCTGTGGCACGTGTCCAACGTGTTCACCAACGAGCCGGCCCTGCGCCTGGCGCACAAGCTGATCGACGCCACCTTTGCCGAGCGCGTGTTCTTCTGCAACTCCGGCGCCGAAGCCAACGAGGCGGCCTTCAAGCTGGCCCGTCGCGTCGCGTTCGACCGTTTCGGCACCGAAAAATACGAAATCATCGCCGCGCTCAACAGCTTCCACGGCCGCACCCTGTTCACCGTGAACGTCGGTGGCCAGTCGAAGTACTCCGACGGTTTCGGCCCGAAAATCACCGGCATCACCCACGTGCCGTACAACGATCTGGCGGCGCTGAAAGCCGCTGTTTCGGACAAGACCTGCGCGGTCGTTCTGGAGCCGATCCAGGGCGAGGGCGGCGTGCTGCCGGCCGAGCTGGCTTACCTGCAAGGCGCCCGTGAACTGTGCGACGCGAACAACGCGCTGCTGGTGTTCGACGAAGTGCAGACCGGCATGGGCCGCACCGGCAACCTGTTCGCCTACCAACATTTCGGTGTGGTTCCGGACATCCTGACCAGCGCCAAGAGCCTGGGCGGCGGTTTCCCGATCGCCGCGATGCTGACCACCGAAGCGCTGGCCAAGCATCTGGTCGTCGGCACTCACGGCACCACTTACGGCGGCAACCCACTGGCGTGCGCCGTGGCTGAAGCGGTGATCGACGTGATCAACACCCCTGAGGTGCTGAACGGCGTCAACGCCAAGCACGACAAGTTCAAGACCCGCCTGCAACAGATCGGCGAGAAGTACGGTCTGTTCACCCAGGTGCGCGGTCTCGGTCTGCTGATCGGTTGCGTACTGAGCGATGCCTGGAAAGGTAAGGCCAAGGACATCTTCAACGCCGCTGAACAAGAAGGCCTGATGATTCTGCAGGCCGGCCCTGACGTGATCCGTTTCGCCCCGAGCCTGGTGGTTGAAGACGCGGACATCGACGCCGGTCTGGATCGCTTCGAACGTGCTGCGGCGAAACTGACCCAAGCCTGATTCATGCAAGACCGCCCGGCGCCCGTCGTGATCGACAGGCGCCGGGAACATTTTCCTGTGCCGGGCCTGCCCGGCATTTTTTTCCCGAGTCGGCGCTTTCGCCGACCTGAAGTAGAGAAAGGAGTGACACCATGCTGGTGATGCGCCCCGCGCAAATGGCTGATCTGGGCGAGGTACAGCGTCTGGCTGCGGACAGCCCGATTGGTGTCACTTCCTTGCCGGATGACGTTGAACGCCTGAGCGACAAGATCGCTGCGAGCGAAGCCTCGTTTGCCGCCGAAGTGAGCTTCAACGGCGAAGAGAGTTACTTCTTCGTCCTCGAAGACACTGCCACCGGCAAACTGGTGGGCTGCTCGGCAATCGTTGCTTCGGCCGGTTATTCCGAGCCGTTCTACAGCTTTCGCAACGAGACCTTCGTGCATGCTTCCCGCGAGCTGAAGATCCACAACAAGATCCACGTGCTTTCGCAGTGCCACGACCTGACCGGTAACAGCTTGCTGACCAGTTTCTACGTGCAGCGCGAGCTGGTGGGTTCGCCTTGGGCCGAGCTCAACTCCCGTGGCCGTCTGCTGTTCGTCGCCAGCCACCCTGAGCGGTTCGCCGATTCGGTGGTGACCGAGATCGTCGGTTACAGCGACGAGAACGGCGACTCGCCATTCTGGGATGCCATCGGTCGCAACTTCTTCGACCTGAACTACGCCGAGGCCGAGCGCCTGTGTGGCCTGAAAAGCCGCACGTTCCTCGCCGAGCTGATGCCGCATTACCCGATCTACGTGCCGCTGCTGCCGGACTCCGCTCAGGAGGCGATGGGCCAGGTGCACCCGCGTGCGCAGATCACCTTCGACATCCTGATGCGCGAAGGCTTCGAGACCGATCACTACATTGACATCTTCGACGGTGGCCCGACTCTGCATGCGCGTGTCTCGGGGATCCGTTCGATCGCCCAGAGCCGCGTGGTGCCGGTGAAACTCGGCGAGCCGGTCAAAGGTGCCGGGCGCCAGTATCTGGTGGCCAACGCCCAGTTGCAGGATTACCGCGCGGTATTGCTTGAGCTGGATTACGCGCCGGGCAAACCGGTGACTCTGGATCTGGAAGCGGCCGAAGCCCTGGGCGTCGGTGAAGGTGCCAGCGTGCGCCTGGTGGCGGTTTAACGCCTTAGCGAGTTTCACGGGTGGCCACGGCGGCCCGTTTGAGGAGATAGCATGATTGTTCGTCCCGTACGCAGCAGCGATTTGTCCGCTCTGATCGACCTGGCCCGCAGCACCGGCACCGGCCTGACCACCTTGCCGGCCAACGAAGAGCGCCTGACCCACCGGGTCGGCTGGGCCGAGAAGACCTTTCGCGGTGAAGCCGGCCGTGGCGACGCGGACTACCTGTTCGTGCTCGAAGACGACAACGGTCGCGTGGTGGGGATTTCCGCCATCGCCGGCGCCGTCGGTCTGCGCGAGCCTTGGTACAACTTCCGTGTCGGCCTGACCGTCAGCGCCTCGCAGGAACTGAACATCTATCGCGAGATCCCGACGCTGTTCCTGGCCAACGACCTGACCGGCAACTCCGAGCTGTGCTCGCTGTTCCTGCACGCTGACTACCGCACCGGCCTCAACGGTCGCATGCTGTCCAAGGCGCGGATGCTGTTCATCGCCGAATTCCCGCAACTGTTCGGCAACAAGATCATCGCCGAGATGCGCGGCGTGTCGGATGACGCCGGCCGCTCGCCGTTCTGGGAAAGCCTGGGTCGTCACTTCTTCAAGATGGAATTCAGTCAGGCCGATTACCTGACCGGCGTCGGCAACAAGGCGTTCATCGCCGAACTGATGCCGAAATTCCCGCTGTACACCTGCTTCTTGTCGCCGGACGCGCGCAACGTCATCGGCCAGGTGCACCCGGATACTGAGCCTGCGCTGGCAATGCTCAAGAGCGAAGGCTTCAGCTATCAGGGTTACGTCGACATCTTCGACGCCGGCCCGGCCATCGAGTGCGAGACCAGCAAGATCCGCGCGGTGCGTGACAGCGAGGCGCTGGTGCTGGCCATCGGCACGCCGGGCGACGACGCCACGCCGTTCATCATCCATAACCGCAAACGCGAAGATTGCCGCATCACGGCTGCGCCGGCCCGTCTGGCCGCCGGCACCCTGGTGGTCGATCCGCTGACCGCCAAACGTCTTCAACTCAACGCTGGCGATCAGGTACGCGCCGTGGCGTTGTCCGCTGCCCGGGAGTCGAAATAATGAATTCGCTATACATCGCAGGTGAGTGGCTGGCCGGTCAGGGCGAGGCCTTTCAATCGCTGAACCCGGTAACCCAGCAAGTGCTGTGGTCGGGGGAGGGCGCCACCGCCGCTCAGGTCGAGTCGGCCGTGCAGGCTGCGCGTCAGGCATTCCCAAGCTGGGCCCGTCGTACCCTGGAAGATCGCATCAGCGTGCTCGAAGCGTTCGCCGCTGCACTGAAAAATCACGCTGACGAACTGGCCCGCACCATCGGTGAGGAAACCGGCAAGCCGCTGTGGGAAGCCGCGACCGAAGTCACCAGCATGGTCAACAAGATCGCGATCTCGGTGCAGAGCTACCGCGAACGTACCGGCGAGAAGAGCGGCCCGTTGGGCGACGCCACCGCCGTATTGCGCCACAAGCCCCACGGCGTGGTCGCGGTGTTCGGCCCTTACAACTTCCCTGGCCATTTGCCGAACGGCCACATCGTGCCGGCGCTGCTGGCCGGTAACAGCGTGCTGTTCAAGCCAAGCGAACTGACCCCGAAAGTCGCCGAGCTGACGGTCAAGTGCTGGATCGAAGCCGGTCTGCCGGCCGGTGTCCTGAACCTGCTGCAAGGCGCCCGCGAAACCGGGATCGCTCTGGCAGCGAACCCGGGCATCGACGGTCTGTTCTTTACCGGTTCGAGCCGTACCGGCAATCACCTGCACCAGCAGTTCGCAGGTCGTCCGGACAAGATCCTCGCGCTGGAAATGGGCGGCAACAATCCGCTGGTGGTCGATCAGGTCGCCGACCTCGACGCAGCGGTGTACACGATCATTCAGTCGGCATTCATTTCCGCCGGCCAGCGTTGCACTTGCGCCCGGCGTCTGCTGGTGCCGGAAGGCGCGTGGGGCGACAGCCTGCTCAAGCGTCTGGTGGAAGTCAGCTCGACCATCGAGGTCGGCGCGTTCGACCAGCAGCCGGCGCCGTTCATGGGCTCGGTGGTTTCCCTTGGCGCGGCAAAAGCCTTGATGGATGCCCAGGCGCATCTGCTGGCCAATGGTGCGGTGTCGTTGCTGGCGATGACTCAGCCGCAGGCGCAGTCGGCGCTGCTGACCCCGGGCATCGTGGATGTGACGGCGGTTGCCGATCGTTCCGACGAAGAACTGTTCGGTCCGCTGCTGCAAGTGATTCGCTACACCGATTTCGAAGCCGCGATTGCCGAAGCCAACAACACCGCGTTTGGCCTGGCCGCTGGCTTGCTGTCGGATTCCGAACAGCGCTACCAGCAGTTCTGGCTGGAAAGCCGTGCCGGGATCGTCAACTGGAACAAGCAACTGACGGGTGCCGCGAGCAGCGCACCGTTCGGCGGTGTCGGCGCTTCGGGCAACCATCGCGCCAGCGCCTACTACGCGGCGGATTACTGCGCGTACCCGGTGGCCTCGCTGGAAACCCCGAGCCTGGTGATGCCGGCGGCCCTGACGCTTGGCGTGAAGATGGTGTGAGGCGCGTCGCGCCTCGATTGCACTCGATTGTTATTTGATGCCTATAAAAACAGATTCTCGTGGAGCCTCGCTGATGAAATCCTATGAAGTCAATTTTGACGGTCTAGTGGGGCCGACCCATAACTACGGTGGTCTGTCCTACGGCAACGTTGCGTCCCAGAGCAACAGCCAGCAATCCTCGAACCCGAAGGAAGCGGCGCTGCAAGGTCTGGCGAAAATGAAAGCGCTGATGGAAATGGGCTTTCAGCAGGGCGTGCTCGCACCGCAGGAGCGCCCGGATGTGGCTGCTCTGCGCCGCCTGGGTTTCAGCGGCACCGACGCTCAGGTGATCGAGCGCGCCGCCAAAGAAGCGATGCCGCTGCTGGTCGCCAGTTGCTCGGCGTCGAGCATGTGGGTGGCCAACGCCGCCACGGTCAGCCCGAGTGCCGATACCGCTGACGGTCGCGTGCATTTCACCGCCGCCAACCTGAACTGCAAATACCACCGCAGCATCGAGCACCCGACCACCAGTCGTGTGCTGGGCGCGATGTTCGCCAACCAGCAGCACTTCGCACACCACGCCGCATTGCCGGCGGTGGCGCAGTTCGGCGACGAAGGCGCAGCGAACCACACGCGGTTCTGCCGTGAGTACGGCGAGGCTGGCGTTGAGTTCTTCGTGTTCGGTCGCAGTGCGTTCGACACCCGCTATCCGGCACCGCAAAAGTATCCGGCGCGCCAGACCCTCGAAGCGTCGCAAGCAGTCGCTCGTTTGCACGGCCTGCGTGACGACGGCGTGGTCTACGCGCAGCAGAACCCGGCGGTGATCGATCAGGGCGTGTTCCACAACGACGTGATCGCGGTGGGCAACGGCGAGGTGCTGTTCTATCACGAGGACGCGTTCCTCGACACCGATCAGATGCTGGCCGAACTGCAAGCCAAACTGGCCAAGGTCGGCGGCAAGTTCCAGTCGGTCTGCGTGCCGCGTTCGGCGGTCACCGTGGATGACGCGGTGCGTTCCTACCTGTTCAACAGTCAGTTGCTGTCGCGCCCTGACGGTTCGATGCTGCTGATCGTGCCGGAAGAGTGCCGTGGCAACGAGCGCGTATGGAATTACCTGCAAGGCCTGACCAGCTCCGGCGGCCTGATCCGTGAAGTGAAAGTCTTCGACCTCAAGCAAAGCATGCAGAACGGCGGTGGCCCGGCGTGCCTGCGTCTGCGCGTCGCGCTCAACGAAACCGAGCTGGCGGCCGTCAACCCGGGGGTTATCATGACCGCCCCGTTGTACGGTTCGTTGACCGCATGGGTTGAAAAGCACTACCGCGATCGCCTGACCGAAACTGATCTGGCGGATCCGCAATTGCTGCTTGAATGCCGGACGGCACTGGATGAACTGACGCAAATCCTTAAACTGGGCGCGGTTTATCCATTCCAGATCAATTGATGACCGATACGCCGCCTCGTCGCGGCGAACGGTTCCATCTCCCCAAGAGAGCGTAAAACATGAGCGATTCCCTGCAGCTGATCCTTGAAGACACTGACGGCACGCAACTGCAAACTTCCTGCACCCGCGTCGCGGTCATGTGGCAAGGCAAAGAGCTGTGGATCCAGCAGGACGGCCGCGGCCAACTGTTGATCGGCGTGGACGTCGAAGAGGGCGACGAAGAGTACGCCAACCTGCTGTTGCGCCCATTGGCGACTAATCTGGTAAGTCTGCAACTGGAGATGGAACCGGCTGACCTCGGTGACGATGACGGCCACGTGCACGGCCCGGATTGCAATCACGACCACTAAGGAAACGCTCTATGCTCGCCCTCGGCAAACTGCTTGAACTGACCCTCGCCGGCCGCGAACCGGCGGAGAAGACTCAACTGACTGTCGAAGGCGTGCGCATGCGCTGGTTGAGCGAGGGGGCGCTGGAAGTCCGGCCACCCGAAGCGCGCGACAATGGCCTGGACCTGCTGCTGTCGGCAGGCATCCACGGCAATGAAACGGCACCGATCGAACTGCTCGACCGGCTGCTGCATGACATCGCTCGCGGCGATCTGAAGCCGCGCGCACGTATTCTGTTCCTGTTCGGCAACCCGGAAGCGATTCGCAAGGGCGAGCGTTTCGTCGAGCAGGACGTCAATCGGCTGTTCAATGGCCGTCACGAACAAAGCAGCGGTTCCGAAGCCCTGCGTGCCTGCGAGCTGGAACGGCTGGCGGCAAGTTTCTTCAGCCTTCCTGATCGTCAGCGCCTGCACTACGACCTGCACACCGCGATTCGAGGTTCGAAGATCGAGCAGTTCGCTTTGTATCCGTGGAAGGAAGGTCGCCAGCATTCCCGCCTCGAACTGGCACGCCTGCGCGCCGCCGGCATGGAAGCGGTGCTGCTGCAGAACAAACCGTCGATCGTGTTCAGTTCCTACACCTACGACAAGCTCGGGGCCGAGTCCTTCACCCTGGAACTGGGCAAGGCGCGGCCATTCGGGCAGAACGCCGGGGTCAATGTGTCGCTGCTGGAAACCCGCCTGAAGCAGATCATCGAAGGCACCGAACCGGAGATGGCCGAGCAGGGCCTGGACGGTCTGCAACTGTTCAGCGTGGCCCGGGAAATCATCAAGCACAGCGATGCGTTCCGGCTGAACCTGCCGGCGGACATCGAAAACTTTTCGGAACTGGATGTGGGTTATGTGCTGGCCGAAGATCTGGCCAATACCCGCTGGATCATCGAAGAGCAGGGCGCACGGATCATCTTCCCCAATCCCAAGGTCAAGAACGGCCTGCGAGCGGGCATTCTGATCGTGCCGACCACTGACGAAAATCTTGCCTGATGATCGTTCCCACGCTGCGCGTGGGAATGCAGCCCGGGACGCAGAGCGTCCATTGAGGCGTTCCCACGCAGACGGTTCGACGCTTCGACGTGGGAACGATCATTGTGGGGTCAGACCGCTACAGCACGCGGCTCGGTGCGGCGCAACGCTCGCACCTTCTGCAGCGTATCGGCGCAGGTCTTCGCCGCTTCCTGACCCTTGTGCACGAAATGCTCGAAGAAGAACTTCTGGTGCTCTTCGCCGGCATGGAAGTGGTGCGGGGTCAGCGACACCGAGAACACCGGCACTTCGGTTTCCAGCTGCACCTGCATCAGGCCGCTGACCACCGACTGGGCGACGAACTCGTGACGGTAGATCCCGCCGTCCACCACCAGGGCCGCCGCGACGATACCGGCATAACGACCGGTCTTGGCCAGCAGCTTGGCGTGCAGGGGCATTTCAAAGGCGCCGCCGACTTCAAAGAAATCGATGTCCGATTCCTGATAGCCCTGAGCGATCATTTCGGCGAGGAAGCCTTTACGGCTCTGGTCGACAATTTCCTTGTGCCAGCAGGCCTGGATGAACGCGACGCGCTCGCCGTGAGGGTGTTTGCTTTTGCTGTCGATAGCGGTGGGTTGCATGTTCTGACTCCTGTTTGTGTGAAAAACAGGGCGTTATGAATCGAAAGGGATTCAAGGGTACGCACGCTCGCGCATACACGGCGGACGGCCCTTTGGCGTCAATCCCGTTCTCTCTTCATCCGGACTGTGACCGTCGGCCCCGGAATCACACCGGGTCTGCTGACCTTGCCGCCGCTCACGGCTTTTGCCGTGCCCGTCACCAAGCGCTCGCGGGCTATGCGCATTGCGCGCAATTACCGCCGGTGGGGAATTGCACCCCGCCCTGAGAACGTTTCGCCGCCCTTTATCGGGCGGCGCAGCGTTTTTAACACAGATTGCCAGGCCGTGCATTGCGCCTTTGTGATGATTGCCATCTGATTATTCGAAGCGTGAAAACGACTTTTCCTTGCGCAAGGGTTGATTAATCCGCGCCATGCCCGCAGTAATTCGTCTTCGAAAAGGGATTTTCCCTGCTGACTTGAGGCCAGGTTCATGAGCGTTATCGATCTTCGCAGCGACACCGTCACTCAACCGACCCCCGCCATGCTCGACGCGATGACCCGCGCCGACACCGGCGATGACGTGTATGGCGAAGATCCGACGGTCAATCGTCTGGAAGCGGAACTGGCAAAACGACTGGGTTTCGCCGCCGCGCTGTTCGTCCCGACCGGCACCATGAGCAATCTGCTGGGCTTGATGGCGCACTGCGAGCGCGGTGACGAATACATCGTCGGTCAACAGGCGCACACCTATAAGTACGAAGGCGGCGGCGCAGCGGTGCTCGGTTCGATCCAGCCGCAGCCGCTGGAAGTGCAGGCCGATGGCTCGCTGGACCTGGATCAGGCGGCAGCGGCGATCAAGCCTGATGACTTCCACTTCGCCCGCACCCGCCTGCTGGCGCTGGAAAACACCATGCAGGGCAAAGTGCTGCCGCTGGAATATCTGGCCAGGGCCCGTCAGTTCACTCAGGACAATGGCCTGCAACTGCATCTGGACGGCGCGCGGCTGTATAACGCGGCGGTCAAGCTCGGAGTCGATGCCCGGGAAATCACCCAGTATTTCGATTCGGTCTCGGTGTGCCTGTCCAAAGGCCTCGGCGCGCCGGTCGGTTCAGTGCTGTGCGGTTCGTCGGCGTTGATTGCAAAGGCCCGGCGCCTGCGCAAAATGGTCGGTGGCGGCATGCGTCAGGCCGGACTGCTGGCGGCGGCGGGGCTGTATGCGCTGGATCACAATGTGGAGCGTCTGGCCGACGACCATGCCAACGCGCAGTTGCTGGCCGAAGGCCTGCGCGAGGCCGGTTTCAGTGTCGAGCCGGTGCAGACCAACATGGTTTACGTGCAGATGGGCGACCGCGCCGAGGCGATCAAGGCCTTTGCCGCCGAGCGCGGGATCAAATTGAGCGCTGCCGCCCGTCTGCGGATGGTCACGCACATGGACGTCAATCGCTCGCAAATCGAGCAAGTGATCGCGACATTCGTCGAGTTTTCGCGCAAGTGACAGCGTTAGCGGCCCAATTGACCGTTTCTATCGTATAAACACGCTGTACCCCGCGCGCAGGGCCGATATAATGCGGCCCTTTGCCGTCGTTTCGTCTGTTGACGTTTCGTACAGGCCTTTGGCCGCAGCCTCCGTGGAAGAACCTAATGAAAAGCGCAGAAATCCGTGAAGCCTTCCTTCGCTTCTTCGAAGAGCAAGGCCACACCCGTGTAGCCTCCAGCTCTTTGATTCCGGGCAACGACCCCACCCTGCTGTTCACCAACGCGGGGATGAACCAGTTCAAGGACTGCTTCCTGGGCCAGGAAAAGCGCGCGTACACCCGCGCCGTCTCCAGCCAGAAATGCGTGCGCGCCGGCGGCAAGCACAATGACCTGGAAAACGTCGGTTACACCGCCCGTCACCACACCTTCTTCGAAATGCTGGGTAACTTCAGCTTCGGCGACTACTTCAAGCGTGATGCCATCACCTACGCCTGGAACTTCCTGACCTCCGAGAAGTGGCTGAACCTGCCGAAGGAAAAACTGTGGGTCACCGTCTACGCCAGCGATGACGAGGCCTACGACATCTGGACCAAGGAAGTCGGTGTGCCGGCCGAGCGCATGGTGCGCATCGGCGACAACAAGGGCGCGCCTTACGCCTCCGACAACTTCTGGACCATGGGCGATACCGGCCCGTGCGGTCCTTGCACCGAGATTTTCTACGATCACGGCGCCGACATCTGGGGTGGCCCGCCGGGCTCGCCGGAAGAAGACGGCGACCGTTACATCGAAATCTGGAACAACGTGTTCATGCAGTTCAACCGCACCGCCGACGGCGTGTTGCACCCGCTGCCAGCCCCGTCGGTGGACACCGGCATGGGTCTTGAGCGGATCAGTGCCGTGTTGCAGCACGTTCACTCGAACTATGAAATCGACCTGTTCCAGAGCCTGCTGGCCGCATCGGCCAAGGCCATCGGCTGCAGCAACGACAACCAGGCGTCCCTGAAAGTCGTGGCGGACCACATCCGTTCCTGCGGCTTCCTGATTGCCGACGGCGTACTGCCGTCCAACGAAGGTCGCGGTTATGTGCTGCGCCGGATCATCCGTCGCGCCTGCCGTCACGGTAACAAGCTGGGCGCCAAGGGCAGCTTCTTCTACCAGATCGTTGCCGCTCTCGTGGCCGAGATGGGCGAAGCGTTCCCGGAACTGAAATCCCAGCAGGCGCACATCGAACGCGTACTGAAAGCCGAAGAAGAGCAATTCGCCAAGACCCTGGAGCAGGGCCTGAAAATCCTCGAGCAGGATCTGGCCGAGCTCAAAGGCGACGTGGTGCCGGGCGACGTGGTGTTCAAACTCTACGACACCTACGGTTTCCCGATGGACCTGACCGCAGACATCGCCCGCGAGCGCAGCCTGACCATCGACGAAGCCGGCTTCGAGCGTGAAATGGAAGCCCAGCGCGTCCGTGCACGTTCCGCCAGCTCGTTCGGTCTGGACTACAACAGCCTGGTCAAGGTTGACGTCGACACCGAGTTCACCGGTTATCACGCCACCAGCGGTTCGGCGAAAGTCGTTGCTCTCTATAAAGATGGCCAGTCCGTGGACGTCTTGAGTGAAGGGCAGGAAGGCGTTGTGGTGCTGAACCAAACGCCGTTCTACGCCGAATCCGGCGGCCAGGTCGGCGATTGCGGTTACCTGCAGGCCGGCAACAGCCGTTTCGACGTGCGCGACACCACCAAGACCGGCGGCGCGTTCCTGCACCACGGTGTACTGGCGTCGGGCAGCCTGATCGTTGGCGCACCGGTGGAAACCCACGTCGAGGCCGACGTGCGTCACGCCACTTCGTTGAACCACTCGGCCACTCACTTGCTGCACGCTGCGCTGCGCAAAGTGCTGGGCGACCACGTTCAACAGAAGGGCTCGCTGGTCGACAGTCAGCGCCTGCGTTTCGACTTCAGTCACTTCGAAGCGATCAAGCCTGAGCAGATCAAGGCGCTGGAAGACATCGTCAACGCCGAGATCCGCAAGAACTCCGCCGTTGAAACCGAAGAAACCGACATCGAAACCGCCAAGCAGAAAGGCGCGATGGCACTGTTCGGCGAGAAGTACGGCGACAACGTGCGCGTGCTGAGCATGGGCGGTGATTTCTCCGTCGAGCTGTGCGGCGGTATCCACGCCAACCGTACCGGCGACATCGGCCTGCTGAAAATCATCAGCGAAGGCGGTGTGGCATCGGGCGTGCGTCGTATCGAAGCGGTCACTGGCGCTGCGGCGCTGGCTTACTTGAACGCTGCTGAAGAACAACTCAAGGAAGCGGCCAGCCTGGTCAAGGGCAGCCGCGACAACCTGATCGACAAGCTGTCGGCGGTGCTGGAGCGCAACCGTGCGCTTGAAAAGCAGCTCGAGCAGTTGCAGGCCAAAGCGGCCGCCGCTGCCGGCGACGATCTGTCGGCTTCGGCTGTGGACGTCAAGGGCGTGAAAGTGCTGGCCGTGCGTCTGGATGGTCAGGACGGCAAGGCGCTGCTGGCGCTGGTCGATCAGCTGAAAAACAAACTCGGCCGCGCAGTGATCCTGCTCGGCAGTGTCCATGAGGAAAAGGTCGTACTGGTTGCAGGTGTAACCAAGGACCTGACTGGCCAACTCAAAGCCGGTGATTTGATGAAACAGGCTGCTGCGGCAGTGGGCGGGAAGGGCGGTGGTCGTCCGGACATGGCGCAGGGCGGCGGTGTCGACGCCGGCGCACTGGATGGCGCACTGGCGCTGACCGTTCCATTCGTCGAGCAGGGTTTATAAGACGGCCCGTCGGGCCCGCAGTCTAGTGGCGGGCCCGGCGGCTGTTCGAGTGATTATTGGGCGCCCTTCATGGGCAGAGGCGGCTTTGAAATGGCTTTGATCGTACAGAAATTTGGAGGCACCTCGGTCGGCACTGTCGAGAGAATCGAGCAGGTCGCCGACAAGGTTAAGAAATTCCGCGATGCCGGCGATGACCTGGTGGTTGTGCTGTCTGCAATGAGCGGCGAGACCAACCGTCTGATCGATCTGGCCAAGCAAATCAGTGGCGAAGATCAACCGGTTCCGCGTGAACTGGACGTGATCGTTTCCACCGGTGAGCAGGTGACGATCGCCCTGTTGGCCATGGCGCTGATCAAGCGCGGTGTGCCGGCGGTGTCGTACACCGGCAACCAGGTGCGGATCCTGACGGACAGCGCGCACAATAAAGCGCGTATCTTGCAGATCGATGACCAGAAGATTCGCGGTGACCTGAAAGCAGGTCGCGTGGTGGTGGTCGCCGGTTTCCAGGGCGTCGACGAGCACGGCAACATCACGACCCTGGGTCGTGGCGGTTCCGACACCACCGGCGTGGCGCTGGCCGCTGCGCTGAAGGCTGATGAGTGCCAGATCTACACCGACGTCGATGGTGTCTACACCACTGACCCGCGCGTGGTATCGGTTGCTCAGCGTCTGGACAAGATCACCTTCGAAGAGATGCTGGAAATGGCCAGCCTCGGTTCCAAGGTGTTGCAGATCCGCGCGGTGGAATTCGCCGGCAAGTACAACGTTCCGCTGCGCGTACTGCACAGCTTCAAGGAGGGTCCGGGCACCCTCATTACTATTGATGAAGAGGAAACCATGGAACAGCCGATCATTTCCGGCATCGCTTTCAACCGCGATGAAGCCAAGCTGACCATCCGTGGCGTGCCAGACACCCCGGGCGTGGCGTTCAAGATTCTCGGCCCGATCAGTGCCGCGAACATCGAAGTCGACATGATCGTGCAGAACGTCGCGCACGATAACACCACCGACTTCACCTTCACCGTGCACCGCAACGACTACCAGTCCGCGCAAACCGTGCTGGAAAACACCGCTCGCGAGATCGGTGCCCGTGAAGTGGTGGGTGACACCAAGATTGCCAAAGTCTCGATCGTCGGCGTCGGCATGCGTTCCCACGCAGGCGTGGCCAGCCGCATGTTTGAATCCCTGGCAAAGGAAAG
This sequence comes from Pseudomonas sp. IT-P2, assembly GCF_949767575.1. NCBI lineage: Bacteria > Pseudomonadati > Pseudomonadota > Gammaproteobacteria > Pseudomonadales > Pseudomonadaceae > Pseudomonas > Pseudomonas sp. IT-P2. The sequence continues at coordinate 441,451 of NZ_CATKQA010000022.1, forward strand.
TATCAACATCCAGATGATCTCGACCTCGGAAATCAAGGTTTCCGTGGTGATCGAAGAGAAGTACTTGGAACTGGCCGTGCGCGCCCTGCACACGGCTTTCGAGCTCGACGCTCCGGCCCGTCAGGGCGAGTGATGCGTTGTCTGAAGGGCGCGGTCTGACCGCGCCCTTTATTTTTTGAATGGCGCGAGCCCCCGAACTGTTCTTTTGCTCGCGCTGGTCAATACTCAGGCATGTAGGGCTACGATCGCTCCGGTTGTAGGTCGGGTGCCTTTTTTTTGCAGACTGTTGTCCCTGAAATGATTCGCGTGAGGAGAAAGGTATGCTGATTCTGACTCGTCGGTGCGCAGAAAGCCTGATTATCGGTGATGGCGAAATCACCGTGACCGTGCTCGGCGTCAAAGGAAATCAAGTGCGTATCGGCGTCAATGCCCCGAAAGAGGTGGCCGTGCACCGTGAAGAAATCTATCTGCGTATAAAGAAAGAGAAGGACGAAGAACCAAGCCATTAATTTTTATCGATTTTTATGTTTGCAAACGGGGAAGAAGGTGGTTAATATACGCCCCGTGTTGCGGAGAGCTGGCCGAGTGGCCGAAGGCGCTCCCCTGCTAAGGGAGTACACCTCAAAAGGGTGTCGGGGGTTCGAATCCCCCGTTCTCCGCCATTATTTGCTTAGTACGTTGTAATCTGGCTTTTTCTGTAAGTTGTTGAATTTATTAGAAAAAGTGGTTGGAATAGAGATTAGACGGGCTATAATGCGGCGCAACAAATGCACTCGTAGCTCAGCTGGATAGAGTACTCGGCTACGAACCGAGCGGTCACAGGTTCGAATCCTGTCGAGTGCACCATTTAAGAGTCAATTACAGCGATGTAAATGACTCGGCTTCAACCAGTTGTGATCTGGTCTAAAAACACAAAATGCACTCGTAGCTCAGCTGGATAGAGTACTCGGCTACGAACCGAGCGGTCACAGGTTCGAATCCTGTCGAGTGCACCATTTAAGAGTTAATTGCAGCAATGCAGATAACTTGGTTACAGCCAGTTGTGGTCTGGTCTAAAAACACAAATTGCACTCGTAGCTCAGCTGGATAGAGTACTCGGCTACGAACCGAGCGGTCACAGGTTCGAATCCTGTCGAGTGCACCATATACCGAAAAGCCCGCGTTTAACGCGGGCTTTTTGCTGTCCTGGATTTGGCTTTTCCTGTCACGCATCCTTTTTCATCAAAATCGATTTGAGCACTGCGTCCTCGCTTGAGGTCGTAACGATAACTCGTTGCCGAATTGCGGATGCTCACCTTGTCGGGTTTGCCCAAAGCGCTTTCAACATCCTGTTGGCTCATGCCGGCGATGATTCTTTGATTAATGATCGCCTCGCGCTTCTGTCGTGCGTCGATCAGATCTCCGCATTTGTCCTGGGTGCGCCCGACGACGGCCATTTCTCGTTTTCTGATATTCATACCGGATATTTCTTCATGCCGGGCTTCGGGTATCAGGGTGACTGTCGAGCCAGGGGAGTAGGGGTGAACTTCCTGCAATGAAAGGTGCTCATCGTTCGCGCAGCTCAATGTGGTGAACGTGACGCTGCCATCGGAAGCTTCGCAGCGATGAAGTGTCGTTGCGCTCCCGATGGTGGGCAGGCAGAGCAGGGCGGTCAGCATGAATCGGGATGTTTTCGATGGCATTCGGCGTCCTCCATGACGATCCTTCTCAAGCGTAGCTGGCAGTTTTTTCAGCGCCGGTGTGTTTTCTTTTCAGAATGAGTCGTCGCAGTGTGAAGGATCAGGACAGTGCTTAGCTTTGTCTCGCAAGCGCTTGTTTCAGCCACGATTTTTTAACGTTTAAAACCGTCAGGCGGTGTATCATTGCGCCCGTCAGCCCCGCCGGGGCTTATGGAAAACCTCCATGGACTTACCCAGTAGTTATTCAGTAACCCGTTTTACCAATCATGAATTGACTGATTGATCCTTCCGGCGTGCCCCGCTGCTGGGAGTGGAGTTCGCCTATGTCCGAAATCGAAGTAAAGAAAACACAGGAAAGCCTGCAGGATCGCCTGGCTCAGGTCGTCGAGCTGCTGCAGCGCCAGCGGGTCGTCGAAGACCTGACTCATCGCCAGGAAGGCCCGCATCATGATCGGGTCGAGAACCTGGTCCACCGGCAAAACCTCGTCGAGCTGCAACGCAAGCTCGATGATCTGCACTCCGCCGACGTCGCCTACATTCTTGAAGCCCTGCCGCTGGACGATCGTCTGACGCTCTGGCAACTGGTCAAGGCCGATCGCGACGGCGACATTCTTCTCGAAGTATCCGATTCCGTCCGTGAAACGCTGATCGCCGACATGGACGATCACGAGCTCCTGGCTGCCGCCAAGGACATGGATGCCGACGAACTTGCTGACCTGGCCTCCGAGCTGCCGCGAGACGTCGTCCATGAGCTGATGGAGACTCTGGACCAGCAGCAACGCGAACGTGTGCGTTCGGCTCTCTCCTATGACGAGGAGCAGGTCGGTGCGCTGATGGACTTCGAGATGGTGACCATCCGTGAGGATGTCAGTCTTGAAGTGGTTCTGCGTTACCTGCGTCGTCTGAAAGAGCTGCCGGGCCATACCGACAAACTGTTCGTGGTCGATTACGACGGTGTGCTCAAGGGCGTGCTGCCGATCAAGCGTTTGCTGGTCAATGATCCGGAGAAACAGGTTTCCGAAGTCATGGCGAGTGACCCGGTGAGTTTCCACCCGGACGAAGACGCCTACGACGCCGCTCAGGCGTTCGAACGTTACGACTTGATCTCGGCCCCGGTGGTCGACAAGAACGGCAAGCTGATCGGCCGTCTGACCATCGACGAAATGGTCGACCTGATTCGTGAAGAGAGCGAAAGCGAAGTCCTCAACATGGCGGGTCTGCGTGAAGAGGAAGATATCTTCGCCTCCGTCTGGAAGTCCCTGCGCAACCGTTGGGCGTGGCTGGCGATCAACCTGATCACGGCGTTCGTCGCCTCGCGGGTGATCGGCCTGTTCGAAGGTTCGATCGAGAAGCTGGTAGCCCTGGCGGCGCTGATGCCGATCGTGGCGGGCATTGGCGGGAACTCCGGCAACCAGACGATTACCATGATCGTTCGCGCTATGGCCCTCGATCAGGTCAGCACTGGCAATACCTCGCGCCTGATGCGCAAAGAGCTGGCCGTTGCGTTGATCAACGGTTTGGTCTGGGGCGGGGTGATCGGTGTGGTCGCTTACTTGCTCTATGGCAGTTGGTCGCTGGGTGTGGTCATGACGGCCGCCATGACATTGAACCTGCTGCTGGCAGCGTTGATGGGGGTGTTGATCCCGATGACCCTGGCCAAGATGGGGCGCGATCCGGCGATGGGCGCCAGCGTGATGATCACGGCCATGACCGACAGTGGTGGCTTCTTCATCTTCCTGGGGTTGGCGACGATCTTCCTGCTCTGACCGACAGTATTGAAACAGCCCGCCGATTGGCGGGCTTTTTTTCGTCCATGAAAAGCCGAATTGCGGGCAAAAAAAAGCCAGCATTCATGCTGGCTTGAGGTGTTCGGTGTGGCTCAGGATGCGTCTGCGGCCATTTCGGCGTCGTGGGCGATCAGAGAAACCAGTGCGTTCTGCTGGCGATGGGAGAGTTGGCGGAAGCGTTGCAGCAACTCGCGTTCGTGCAGCGACAGCTCCGGGCTGTCCAGGCGCATGCTCAGCTCTTCGCCCAGTGCACCTTCCTGAATAAGACTCTGCTCAAGGCGCGCAATGATCTCGGAGTTCATGCTGCGATGATGATTGCGAGCCACCTCGGCAATGCGTTCACGCATTCCGTCTGGCAGACGTACGACGAACTTGTCAGCCGTACGGCTGGAATAAATTGCCTGTTTCAATGGGCGCATATATTTAACCGGTTAGTTCAGGGGAGCGGTTCTCGGGATTGGCCGCAGGATGTGTTCTAGGACAAGCATCCGCGCCAAATGGTTCAACCTGAATTGTTAAGAGGCGCGCATCATGCCTCAAAATTGCCAGATCATTGGCGTCAATTCTGTGACAAATATTGATCCGGGTAAAGGCGTAATGCCAGCACCAATTATCAGAAATGCGGACTGGTTTGAAAAGAAAGCATCTGCCCGTATTGCTGACCGCGTCCTGAAACACGTCGTCTGATGCCCGAAGACGTCAGAACGTGCATGCTATGCAGGTTGAATCGTTGTTCCTTACCTTGTACAGGATAGTGGCAAATGGCCGATTTACTAGGGGCAAATGTCCGCCGGAGGGCGTTTTCAGGATGGATGGCAGGCTGATTTACCTCATGGGACCTTCCGGCTCCGGCAAGGACAGTCTGATCGAGGCAGCGCGTGAGCCTTTAAGGGCGTTGAACTGCGAAATCATCAGGCGAGTGATCACCCGTTCGGCCGAATCCGTGGGTGAGGATGCAATCGGTGTGGCGCCGCAGGAGTTCGAGCGACGTCAGCGTGCCGGCGAGTTTTCACTGGCGTGGCAGGCTAACGGTCTCGCCTACGGCATTCCGGTGGAAATGGATCAATGGCTGAAAACCGGCAAACACGTCCTGGTAAACGGCTCTCGGGCAAACCTTCGACAAGCGCTGGAAAGTTACCCGACTTTGGTGCCGGTGTTGCTGACAGTTCGGGAGGATGTTCTGCGTGAGCGCCTGCTCCGGCGTGGCCGGGAGACGCTTGACCAGATCGATGCGAGGCTGGCGCGCAATACGCTGTTCAAGGACAGGCGTTCAACTGATAGTCCTGTGCACCTGATCGACAACTCGGGCGCTCTGGCCGATGCAGTCAATCATCTGCTGGAGCTGGTCAGGTTCAGCGCAATACCGGGTCAAACTTGATCTTGCGCCCGGCCACCAGTGCCAATACGAACAGCGCCGAAAAGACGCCGCAACCGATCAGGGCCAGGGATATTTCGGTTTCCTCGAACAGCGAAAAATGCCCGAGGCCACTCAATAAGGCGAGGATCAGAAATCCTGCAGCTGACTTGGACATGCTGTACTCCTGAAGATATTTCAAAAAACCAGACGTTCAGTCGAATGCGTCGGCAACGCCTGTTCAGACTCGCTGACTGCTTGCGGGGCAAAGCTCTTATCGCTCAACACCGCCCATTGCGGCGCCTTCTGCACTTGCAGGTAGTGCGGCATGCGTCCGGCCACTTTTTCGTTATCCGTGGGGGCGAAGTGAAAGCCGACCAGGACGGCCAATGCGATTGCATTTGCGAACACGAGGGCGCTGTTCATGAGACGAGTCTCCGATTGTTCTTGTATAAGAACCGGTAAAGCAGCCGTCGTGCCAATAGTCTAACCGCTGTTAAGTCCTTTAAAAACAAGCATTTAGCAGGGTTTTTCGGATGTGCCGCATTGCATTTTGCAATGGTGGCTTTTTGCGGCGATGCAAATTGCACGGTAAAACGTCCGGCACCCTTGCAAGGCGCCTGCCTACACTTAAAAAGCCCTGCGGACGACATGACAAAACAGGGCCCGGCCGTTAACATGCACGCCGTCTGTCGCACCGACAGATTTGTGTCCCAGTAGCTCAATTGGATAGAGCATCCCCCTCCTAAGGGGAAGGTTGGCAGTTCGAACCTGCCCTGGGACACCATCTATTGAAAAAGCCCCGCGCAGAGTGATCTGGCGGGGCTTTTTTTGTCGCGAGTTTACAAGCGGAAGCGACTGACCAGGGTGTTGAACGACGCCGCCAGGTTGGACAGTTCCTGGGTCGAGGCGCTGGTCTGATGCGCGCCTGCCGCCGTCTGGGTGGAGAGATCCTGGATGTTGACCAGATTTCGGTCCACTTCCCGAGCTACGTGTGCCTGTTCTTCCGAGGCTGTGGCGATGACGAGGTTGCGATCATTGATCTGCGAGATGCCGTCGGCAATCAGCTCCAATGCCTGGCCGGTCGCTTGCGCCAGTGACTGGGTTTCGCTGACCAGCGCCTGGCTTTTCCCCATGGCGCCGACGGCTTCGTCTGCACTGTTGCGAACGTCGTTGATCATGCCTTCGATTTCCCCCGTCGAAGCCTGGGTTCTTGCCGCCAGGGCTCGTACCTCGTCGGCGACCACGGCAAAACCTCGACCTTGCTCACCCGCGCGTGCCGCCTCGATGGCGGCGTTAAGCGCCAGCAGATTGGTTTGCTCGGCAATCCCCCGGATGACATCCAGAACCTTGCCGATGTCCCGTACTTTCTCTGCCAGATCCTTGACCATGGTGGTGGAGGTGGCGATTTCCGTGGTTGCATGGTTGATCGCGGCAACGGCGTTTCGCGCTTGATCGCGTCCGTTACTGGCTTCCCGGCTGGTGGTCTGGGAGGCCTCGGAGGTGGATACCGCATTGCGCGCAACTTCCTCCACGGCGGAGGTCATTTCCGTGACAGCCGTCGCTGCCTGCTGGATCTCGTCGTTCTGACGAATCAGTCCGCGGCTTCCATTGTCAGTGACGGCGGTGAGTTCTTCGGCAGCGGAAGCCAGTTGATCCGCCGCGCTGGCAATCTGCTGAATGGTGCTTTTCAGACTGCCCTGCATCTCGGCCAGGGCCGTGAGCAACTGGCCGGCCTCGTCGCGGCCGGTGCTGACGATGTTTTGAGTCAAGTCGCCCCCAGCGATGCTTCGGGCGCTTTCAACGGCTTTGGAGATGGGGCGGCTGATCAGTCGGCTGATGAACAGGCCGAGCAAAATCGCGGCAACAAAGGCCAGCACGATGCCGATGTACAGCGAGGTCTTGGCGGAGGACTCCGTCAGAACCGATCGTTTTGCGGCTTCGCTGACCTGCATGTCGTTGGAGTTGGTCATGATGGTCAATTCATCCATGACGACGCGATAGTTTTTCTGCAGGTCGCCGAGCAGCAGTTCGCGACCATTTTCCAGGTCGCCGGCCTTCATCAGGGTCAGATACCTTTGCACGATCGCCTGGTAAACGGGCCAGGCTTTCTCCATCCGGTCGCCCGCCGCACGTTCGTCGTCGGCAAGCTCGGTTTTCCGGTATTCGGCAAAGGCTTTTTCGCTCGCCAACTGGTTGGCGCTCATCGAGGCGAGAAATTCGTCTTTGGTGCTCTGGGGCAGGTTGGCGGCAGTGGCGACGTAAAGCCGATACATGTCACGGGTCTGTCCGACAGCCTTGATTTTGGTCTGCGCAATGTTGGCGACGGCGACGAGGTTGTTACCGAACACCGATCTGAGGCTTGTCGAGAGTTCGGTCACTCCCCGGCTTCCCAGCAGGCCCACCCCCAGGGTGATGAAGGCGCACGCCGCGAAGGCCGTGATCAATTTCGTGGAAAGTCTTGCGTCATTCAACCAACTCATAAGGGGCATCCTGCTGACATGTGGGGGCGGAGCAATATCGAGCGCAGCTCGTACGAAAATGGCTTGTCGTCGTACATCTTTCGGCTGCGGAGTCCACAACTGTAGGGTTACCAGTTGTTTCTTATCTAAATATATTCCGCATTAAACCCCCTTGTAACCAGCGTTCTAGAGCATTCAGCACATACATACAAAAGATGGCACTTGGCCTTTTCTATTTGTTGCCAAGTGTTACATTATGTGGAATATTCCAATAAATACGTACGACATCGTACCTCTTCGTCCTTGTCGCTCAAGATGACGAGGACGCTGTGTTCGTGATTTCCAGAACCGTGAAAAAAAAGAACGAAGCAGCCTAGGGTAGGACTCATGTCGCGTCGCATTGATAAAGGGAAACGCAGGGGGTACGCCTCTGCCGGATTGGTTACGCTGCTGATCGCCATAGCTGGCACCGCGTACGGCGAGACGCTCGACAGCACGGCCTCGGCGGGCAAGCGTCTGGCGGTAGCGGCTGACTGTGTGGCTTGCCATACGGCGCCAGGCGGCAAGGCTTTTGCGGGTGGCTATCCGCTCAGCTCACCGATGGGCACGATCTACTCGACCAACATCACGCCTTCGAAAACGGCGGGTATCGGCAATTACACGTCTGAGCAATTCGCCCGTGCGGTCCGTGACGGGGTGGCGGCCGATGGCACTCGGCTGTACCCGGCGATGCCCTATACCTCTTATTCGAAGATGACCGACAGCGACATTGCTGCGCTCTACGACTACTTCATGCATGAAGTGGCGCCGGTCGATACGCTGAACCAGAAAACCGCTCTGGATTTCCCGTTCAATATCCGCGCATCGATGATTGGCTGGAACGCGCTGTTCCACAGCAAAACACGCTTCACGCCGGATCCGGCCAAGTCTGCCGAGGTCAACCGTGGCGACTATCTGGTCAACGGCCTGGCTCACTGCGATACCTGCCATACACCGCGCAATGTCCTGATGGCTGCCGACAGCGCAAAACCGTTGGCCGGCGGATCACTGGGCAGTTGGTATGCCCCCAATATCACTTCCGACAAAGTCAGCGGCATCGGTGCCTGGTCGAGCGACGAGATCGTGGCCTATCTGCGTACCGGTCACGTCGAGGGCAAGGCCCAGGCGGCAGGCCCAATGGCCGAAGCGGTGGAGAACAGTCTGCAGCATCTGAGCGATGTGGATCTCAAGGCCATCGCGGCCTATCTGCTGCAGACGGCGCCGATCAACAACGGGGAAACCAAAGCCCGCCACGAGTACGGTCAGGCCTCGGTCGATGAATTGACGCTGCGCGGAGGCAAACCGGGGGATAACCCGGGTTGGCACATATTCAGTGGCACTTGCGCCAACTGCCATCAGCCGAACGGTCAAGGCACGCGGGAATACCCATCGCTGTTTCACAACACCGCCACCAGTCGCAGCGACAACCTGATCGCGACCATCGTGTATGGCGTGCATCGTGAAGTCGACGGTGTGGCCATCGACATGCCGGGCTTCGGCCCGGACGCGTTGTTCACCGATCGCCTGAACGACCAGCAGATTGCCGACGTCAGCAACTACGTGCTGTCGCGCTACGGCAATGCCGACACGGTTGTCACCGCCGCCGATGTGGCACAGCTACGCAACGGTGGGCCCCAGGCGCCACTGGCAGTAATGGCGAAGTTTACGACCCCGGTCATCATTCTCGTGTGCTTGTTGATCGGCCTGGGCGCATGGGCCTTGATTGCACGTCGGCGCAAGGAGGCCTGAGCAATGGACACTTCAATGACGCACAAACACGAAAAAACTCAAACCGAAAGCTCGGCCGGGCTCACTCGCCGCAATCTGTTGCGCGGTTCCGTGACATTGGGGCTGGCCGCGATGATCGGCAGTGCGCTGCCTTGGCAATCGTTGCTGGCAGCGCAGGTTTCGAGTGACGATTTCATTGCGCTGTCGCAGTTTCTGGTCAGCCGTGCGGTCAATCCGGTTCTGGCCGGTCGTTATTACGCTGCGCTGGACAAGCGCGCGCCGAATTTCTCGACCAACGTGATTGCCTTGAAGCAATTGATCGGCGCACAGGGTTACAAGCATGTCGATGAATACCTGGCGCAGCCGAATCCGGATCCGTCGCTGCGGGCCACGGCCACCAGCATCATTTCCGCCTGGTATCTGGGCATCGTCGGTGAGCCGGCGGATGCCGAGTTGATCAGCTATTCCCTCGCCATGATGTATCAGCCCACTCACGGCATTCTCATCATTCCAACCTACGGTGGCGGCCCGGATTCATGGGGTCCCAAACCAGCAGTCATTCAGGACTCGACAGTATGAGCAGCGATCAATTCGACGCCGATGTGGTGATCATCGGTTCCGGTGTCATGGGCGGTCTGATCGCCACGGGCCTGGCCAAAGCGAACAAGTCGGTGATCGTGCTCGAGGCCGGTCCCCGGGTGAATCGCCGTGATGTGGTGGAAACATTCCGCAATGCCCCGGTGAAACTCTCGCTGGCCAATGCCAAGCTGCAGGGCGCGGGGTCGCCCTATCCGAGCCTGCCTCACGCGCCGTCGACCTACGGCGACTATTTGCAGCAGGTAGGGCCAGTGAAATACAACACTTCTTACTTGCGTGTGGTGGGCGGCACCACCTGGCACTTCGGTTCCTCGCTGTGGCGCATGCTGCCCAACGATTTTCGTCTCAAGTCGCTGTATGGCCGTGGTCGTGACTGGCCTATCAGTTATGACGAACTGGAACCGTATTACGCTCGGGCTGAAATCGAACTGGGCGTTTCCGGTGTCGACGGCCAGGACGAAAGCGGGCAGGGCGGGGACGCCTATCCGCCGCGCTCGATTCCCTATCCGATGGAGGGCCTTAAACCGAGCTACATGTTCAAGCGCCTTTCCGAATTGCTCAGCAAGGGTGGGTATAACCCGATCCTCGAGCCGAATGGCCGGGCGACCCGCCCCTATGGCAAGCGGCCTCCCTGTGCCGGCAACAACAACTGCAACCCGGTGTGCCCGATCGCGGCCAAGTACGACGGTTCGATGCATATCGATGAAGCCGAGCGCCATGGCGCCAAGGTGCTGGACAACTCTGTCGTCTACAAGATCGAGGCGGGCGACGACGGCAAGATCACCGCGATCTGGTACATGCGCCCCGACAAGACCAAACACAAACTGACCGCCCGTGCCTTTGTACTGGCGGCGTACGGTATCGAGTCGCCGAAGCTGCTGTTGATGTCGACCTCGGAAAAGTACCCGAACGGGATTGCCAACTCCTCGGATCAGGTCGGGCGCAACCTGATGGACCACACCGGCATCAGCATGAACGTCATGACCAAGGAAGACATGTGGCCGGGCGAAGGGCCGACGCAATTGCTGGTCTATCTGAACAGCCGCGATGGCGCGTTCCGCAACGATTACCCGAGCTACAAGATCAAGGTGCGCAACACCGTGCCGACGTCGCAGATCACCTCGAACCTGATCGCCAAAGGCGTGCTGGGCTCGAAGCTCGATGAGCAGATCCGCCTGCAATCGGCGCGCTCCCTGAACTGGGCCGTCGATTTCGAAACCCTGCCACTGCCGGAAAACCGGGTCACCCCGAGCAAGACCAAGTTCGACGCCATCGGTCTGCCGGTTCCCGAGATCTACTACAGCGTTCCCGACTACTGGCACGCCGGTAAAGAGAAGGCTCTGGAGGACTTCAAACAGTTTGCGAAACTGCTCGACGCCGACATCCTCAGCACCGACACGGGCTTCCAGAACCGTCAGCACATCATGGGCACCACCATCATGGGCGATGATCCGAAAGACTCGGTGGTAGACCGCGATTGCCGCAGTCACGACCATTCCAACCTGTTCATCGCAGGCACGAGCGTCATGCCATCGTCCTCCTGCGTGAACCCGACGCTGACAGGTGCGGCATTGAGTATCCGGATTGCCGATGTGTTGGTGGCGGAGGTCTGAGAAGCGCCCTGAAGTGAAAAGCCCCACGCAGAGAAATCTGGTGGGGCTTTTTTGTATTTCGAAAGGCGCGAAGCTTTAGAAATTATCAGCTCCGCCTTCGGTTTTGCCGACTGACGTGCTGACCTGGGTGATATGTCGGCGCCCGTTCACTGAATAACTGCGCTGCGGATCTTCGGACTCCGGCTTGCGCATCAACAGTACCGCAGGAAGACCGTTTTTTTCGTCGTAGGTACCGAACCAGTTGATCAGTCGTGCGACATAACAATCATCACCAATGATCACGGGGAAGTCGGCGACAGGTTCGATCGCGTAGTAGCTCGCACCGTAGCCGTAGTACTCCTCACTGTCCTTGGCGGTTTTGGGGATGGGACAGAGCGGTTTTTTCTGCTGTCCCGTCATCCCCGCATTTGCGTCCAGACCGGTCACAGCTTTGGTGAGCACCTTCTGCAGGGACGGTTCCAGTTCGTAGGCTTTATCGCTGTCCTCGATGTACTGAGTGTGTGGAACCTTCAGTTGGTAGTCATAGCGCACGCTGACTGTCGGCACTTGCCTGTTGACCTTCAGAGGATTGAGCAGATAGACCTGATCTTCGCCGTAGCTGCCGTTCTGGTAGGCGAAATAGATTTTTCCGCGAGCACCGATCAGGTACACGGCCTGATTGGCACCGCGGTCATTGGTATAGAAAAGGACGCTGTCGTTACTGTTCTGAGGGACGAACTCAGCAGTTCTCCTGATAAATCTGCCGTCACTCCGACGCCAGGTTTCCGTGTAATGAAACATCCCGGTGCCGCCGGAGTAGGTTTCCACGATGAGATCGCGCTGACCGTCCCCATCCAGATCCATCAGGGTGTAAGAGGTTTGGCCGGACTCTGCGGCTCCCTTGATGTCGGATGCTTGCAGTGCTTTCCACTCGTCTTGCGTGACATCTTTGGGGATGGTCGTGGGGAAGAGCGGTTGCTCATCCTCATCCAGCTCGGCTGAAAACGAGCTGCCGATGGAGCCAAGGGTCAGAGAATTCAGCGCCCGCTCCAGCGCAAACTCCGGACTCTCCTTGCTCATCTCCCGAACCCTCTGCTGCAGATCCTCCATGACCTGTTTATCGATCTCGTCCGGCTTGTAGGCCACCGCGTCGATCCACTGCGCGTGCAAGACCTGCAAACGATCCTGATAACGCTGGCTCAGGCAACTGACCTCCTCGCCACATCCATCACGCTCCCTCAGCCACTGGCGCTGAGCCTTTTTCACTTCGGCCTGCTCCGGGGCAGCTTTCATCAACTTCCGATAAGCCGCCCCCATCTGCGCATCCAGCTCATACAACGGCTTGTCCGCGCAAATCGCTTTCTCCACAACACTCGCCGCCTTTGTGCAGTCCATTCCGCTCGCCAGTGCCTGCTGAAAAAACAGCAGCGCACAGGCCGATACGATGTAGCGTCCCTTGATGTACACGATGAATCCTTTGCCATTGGAAGGTGAGAACCGCCGCGCAGGGTAATCCTTGCGCAACGAATCTTGAACCCCCGCTTCAAGAGAATCGCTGATCCGGCCGATAACCCGTTCGGTGACTACAGAGTCGCGCGAAATCGCTTGATAGCATTTGGCCGGCAGCTATCATCTGCGCGCCTGGAAATGGTCCATCTTCTTCAATTGCCTGGAAATCCTCGATGCTGTCGTATCACCAAAAGAGTTTTCTGATCGTCGATGATTTCTCGGATTTCCGCAGTTCCGTGCGTTCGATGTTGCGCGAGTTGGGTGTCAAGGATGTGGACACCGCCGACACGGGTGAGCAGGCGCTGAAAATGTGCGCGCAGAAGTCCTACGATTTCATCCTTCAGGACTTCCACCTCGGTGACGGCAAGAAGAACGGCCAGCAGGTGCTGGAAGACCTGATGATGGAGAAGCTGATCAGCCACGAAGCGGTGTTCGTGATGGTCACGGCCGAGACCAGTCAGGCGATGGTGCTCAGTGCCCTGGAGCACGAGCCGGACGCGTACCTGACCAAGCCGTTCAACCGTTCCGGCCTGGCTCAGCGCCTGGAGCGTCTGGAGCAGCGCAAGACCCTGCTCAAGCCGATTCTGCAAGCCCTCGACCGTGGCAAACCGATGGAAGTGCTCAACGCCTGCATCGCCCTGTGCAAACAGGACATCCGCTATTCGCCGCTGTGCCTGCGTTATCGCGCCGATGCGTTGCGCGACATGAACCAGAACGAAGCGCTCGAGCGCCTTTACGACAGCATCATCGCTGACCGGCCGTTGCCGTGGGCGTTTGCCGGGTTGGGCAAGTTGCTGTTCAAGCGTGGGCAGGTCAGTCAGGCCAAGGGCGTTTACGAAAAAGCCCTGAAGGTCTTCCCGATGATGCCGGCGCTGTATGACGGCATGGCTGACGTGCTGGTCGCCGAAGGCGATACCAAAGGCGCGCAGCAAGTGCTGGAGGAAGCGATTCGCCTGTCGCCGCTGGCAGTGCGCCGTCAGGCATTGCTGGGCAAGCTGGCGATGGCCAACGAAGATTTCGACACCGCCTCCCGGGCTTATCGCCAAGCGGTGAATCAGGGCGCGCAATCGCGCTTCAAGGATCCGGAAAGCAATCTCGGCTTGGCTCACGCGCTGATCAGCAAGGGCAGCGAACGCGGGCTCGACACCCGCACGCGTCTGGAGATCAACACCACGCTGAGTGCGGTGGCGAAAGAAAACCCGACCGATCCGGGCCTGCAGATTCGCGCGCGTCTGATGAAGGCCACGAGCCTGTTGCTCAATGACGCCGAGACCGCCGAGAAACTCACCGAACAAGCGCTGATGCGCCTCGACGGCATGGAGCAATTCATGAGCCCCGAGGCCGCGTTGCTGGTGGCCAAGCAGTTGCAGATGCTCGGCCAGGCCGAGGCGGGTACGTCGATGCTCAAGAGCTGTGCGGAAATCTACGGCGATGACCCGACGGTGATGAAAGACATCGCCAAGCTCACCGACGACCCGACTATTCTCAGCTCCAGCAACGCTGCCGCCGACCTCAACCGGCAGGGCGTGCGCGTGTACAAGACCGGGAACCTGGTGGAGGCCCGCGAGGTGTTCCGCAAGGCGCTGAAGATGCAACCGAAGAACATCAGTATTGCGCTGAACATGGCCCAGTCGCTGCTGCACGGCACCGACACCAATGTGCCGTCGGCGGAGCTGGAAGAATGTCGGGCCTGCCTGAAACTGGTGGGCATGATGCCCGATACCGACGCGCGTTATCCGCGTTATCAGAAGCTGAAAAGCAAGGCGTTTGGCGAATGAACCAAGACGAGCAGGCACTGGATTTTTCCACGGTGATCGCCTCCACCGTGCACGACATGAAGAACTCTCTGGCGATGCTGATGCAGGCCCACAGCCAATGGCTGGCACGCTTGCCTGAAGCGCAGCGCCAGGGGCCGGAGCAGGGCGTGATCGACTTCGAGTTCGCCCACCTCAACGGCATGCTGGTGCAGTTGCTCGGGCTGTACAAGCTCGGGGTCAATCAGATGCCGTTGCAGCCGGCTTATCACGAGCTGGACGACTTCATCGAGGCGCAACTGGCGGCGCATCAGGAAGTGTTCGCCAGTCGTGGAATCATTGCCACTTACGAAGTCGATCCGCTCAGTCCGCTGGGTTTCTTTGATCGCGAACTGATCGCCTCGGTTCTGGGCAACTGCATCAACAATGCGATCCGTTACGCCCGTGAATCGCTGCTGATCACCGTCAGCGACGAAGCCGGGCAATTGGTGCTGAGCATCAACGATGACGGCGACGGTTACCCGGCCGAAATGCTCGAGCGCCAGTCCGATTACGTGCAGGGCATCAACCACAGCAGTGGCAGCACCGGCCTCGGTCTGTACTTCGCCGGACGCATCGCCGCGCTGCATCAGCGCAACGGTGTTGGCGGCCGGACCGAGATCCGTAATGGCGGCCCGTTGGGCGGCGGCGTGTTCAGTATTTACCTGCCCTGAATCACCGATTCATCGACCGGAATTCTTTTTGTTGGCTGCTGCTTGATATTCCGAACAGCCGAAGCCTATTTTGTCCGGGTCGCCGTTCGCGGCTCGCACAATAACAAGGATTGCGTCATGACAACCGATGGCCAGCGTTCACTCGCGCAGCGATTGACGGGCATTGATGAGATTGAATGTGTCACGCCGGATTTGAACGGCGTGCCACGGGGCAAGGTAATGACCGCCGAGGGCTTCCTCGAAGGGCGGCGTCTGCAGTTGGCCCGGGGGGTGCTGCTGCAATGCATCATGGGCGGTTATCCTGCCGCGAAATTCTATGGCAGCGATGACGGCGATCTGGCGCTGGTGGCCGATCCTGCGCAGATCCATCCGTTGCCATGGAGCGAAGAGCCACGGGCCTTGGCAATCTGTGATGCCGACGAACTGACCGGCGAAAGCTCCAACCTGTCGACCCGTGGCCAGCTCAAAAAAGTCATTGCCCGCTACGCGGCCCTCGGTCTGGCGCCGGTGGTGGCGACCGAACTCGAATTCTTTGTGTTCGCTCCTAACACCGACCCGACCCAGCCGTTCCAGCCGCCCGTCGGTCTCGACGGTCGTCGCGAGGACGGTCACTCGGCGTTCAGCGTCAGTTCCAACAACGGTCTGCGGCCGTTCTTCAGTGAAGTCTATAAATGCATGGCCGCCCTCGGTCTGCCGCGCGATACCTTCATGCACGAAATGGGCGTCAGCCAGTTCGAGATCAACCTGTTGCACGGCGATCCGCTGCTGCTGGCCGACCAGACCTTCCTGTTCAAGCATCTGCTCAAGGAAGTCGCGCTCAAGCACGGCCTGACCGTGGTGTGCATGGCCAAGCCACTGGCGCACACGCCGGGCAGTTCGATGCACATTCATCAGAGCATCGTCGAGATCGGCAGCGGCAAAAATGTGTTCAGCGATGCGGACGGTCAGCCGACTGCAATGTTCCGCCACTTCATCGGCGGGCAGCAGGCGGGCATGGCTGATTTCACCGCGCTGTTTGCGCCGAACGTCAATTCCTACCAGCGCCTGTGCCATCCGTTTGCATCGCCGAACAACGCCTGCTGGTCCCACGACAACCGTGCCGCCGGCCTGCGCATCCCGGCCAGTTCGCCGGTTGCCCGTCGGGTCGAGAACCGCTTGCCGGGGGCCGATGCCAACCCGTATCTGGCGATTGCCGCAAGCCTGGCCGCCGGCTTGTACGGCATCGAGCATGAACTCGAACCAAGCGAAGCGATTCAGGGCGAGTTCGAAGTGCCGGACAATCTTTCGCTGCCGTGTACCTTGCACGCGGCGCTCGAACGTCTGAAACGCAGCCAGCTTGCAAAGGAACTGTTCGGCACGGAGTTCATCGAAGGCTACATCGCTTCGAAGACC
Organism: Pseudomonas sp. IT-P2; assembly: GCF_949767575.1. Lineage (NCBI taxonomy): Bacteria > Pseudomonadati > Pseudomonadota > Gammaproteobacteria > Pseudomonadales > Pseudomonadaceae > Pseudomonas > Pseudomonas sp. IT-P2. The sequence goes on from NZ_CATKQA010000022.1 coordinate 458,057, forward strand.
ATGGAGTTGACCAGTTTCTTTGATGAAATCACTCCCTGGGAACGCCGTGTTCTAGCAGCCCAGGCCTGACGAAATGTCGCCGTCGGGCTATCGTTTGATAGCCCGATACTTACTGCAAGGAGCCGCTCGGAACGCCGATGCGCCAAATCTGGAAATCCTTTCGAGCGCTGTATTTCGCCTCGCTGATGATGTTGATCGGCTCGGGCCTTCTTTCTACTTATCTGGCTTTGCGTCTGGCTGCCGACCATGTCGACGGGTTGTGGGTCGGTGCGTTGATGGCGGCCAACTATTTCGGTCTGGTGCTGGGCGGCAAGATCGGTCACCGACTGATTGCCCGGGTCGGGCATATCCGCGCCTACTCGGCGTGTGCCGGGATCGTCGGTGCGGCGGTGCTCGGTCATGGCCTGGTGGACTGGTTGCCGGCGTGGCTGGTGCTGCGGACCATCGTCGGCCTCGGCATGATGTGCCAGTACATGGTCATCGAGAGCTGGCTGAACGAGCAGGCCGACGCCAATCAGCGCGGTCTGGTGTTCAGCGGCTACATGATCGCGTCGTACCTGGGGCTGGTACTCGGTCAACTGATTCTGGTCATGCACCCGGGCCTTGGCCTGGAACTGCTGATGCTGGTCGCGTTGTGTTTTGCCCTGTGTCTGGTGCCGGTGGCGCTGACCCGGCGGATTCACCCGGCGCCGTTGCATCCGGCGCCGATGGAGCCGCGCTTCTTTATCAAGCGCGTGCCGCAGTCGCTGAGCACGGTGCTCGGGGCCGGGCTGATCATCGGTTCGTTCTACGGTCTGGCGCCGCTGTATGCCTCGCAGCAGGGGCTGTCCACCGAACAGGTCGGTCTGTTCATGGGTAGCTGCATTTTTGCCGGGCTGGTGGTGCAGTGGCCGCTGGGCTGGTTGTCCGACCGCTATGACCGGGCGCTGTTGATCCGCTGTTTCGCGCTGTTCCTCGCGGTTGCTTCGTTGCCACTGGCGATCCTGCCGCAGGTGCCGCTGGAGGTGCTGTTCGTGGTCGGCTTCCTCTGTTCGCTGGTGCAGTTCTGCCTGTACCCGTTGGCGGTGGCGTTCTCCAACGACCACGTCGAAGGCGAGCGTCGGGTGTCGCTGACGGCGATGCTGCTGGTGACCTACGGCGTGGGCGCCAGTATCGGGCCGCTGGCGGCCGGGGTGCTGATGAAGCTGTTCGGGCCGCAGAGCCTGTACGCGTTCTTCACCTTTTTCGCGCTGGTGCTGGTGTGGCGGATCCGGCCGAAAGCCGTGACCAATCTGCACCAGGTCGACGATGCACCGCTGCATCACGTGGCGATGCCGGACAGCATGTCCAGTTCGCCGTTGGTGGCAGCGCTGGACCCGCGGGTTGACGAGCAGGTGGTGCAGGAGCAGATGCAGAATACGGTCGCTCCGGAGCCTGAACCTGAACCCGAGCCAGAACCTGTCGCGCCAACCGACTCGACAATCGAAGGTGAGGGGCCGGACATCAGCCCCGCCAGACCGTGATTCAGGCATAAAAAAACGGGCAGTCACCGCAGTGATTGCCCGTTTTTTCATGCCTGTCGATCAGAGGTCGTCTTTATCGAACCGACGCGCTTCGCGTTGCAGTTGATAAACGAAGCGCTCGACGTTGCGCGCCGCCGGGCCGCTGATGTTGTGAAAGCGCAGGCCGGCGAAGGTGATGTTGAGTTTTTCTTCGAAGTGCAGGTAACGCAGCTCGACCGAAGTCGGCTGGTTGCCGAACAGCGGCGCGGCGATCAGGCGATCATAAACCTGGCCCAGTTGCAGGCGGTCGGTGATGTCGCCTTCGAAGCGCAGTTTGCAGCCGGTGGCGGAGATATCCAGCAGTTTGCCGCCGATAGGCGACTTGAGCTTTTCGCCACCCAGTTCGACGCTGACCAGGTCGGTCAGCTTCAAAGCGGCGCGGAACGCATTGCGGCGCTGGTGATAGACCACTTCGGTGGGCAGGTCGCCAGTGTAGAAACGATCGCCACTGGATTCTTCGATGTTCAGCGTGCCGTTGCATTCCCAGGCAATGCGCACGCCGTCATGAAAACCTTCGACCTTGAACGGCTCACCGGCGAGCAGGAAGCGTTCGCCATCGCGCGGGATCATTTCGTCCAGGGCAATCGTGGCGGTTTCCCGGTCAACCTTGATCAGGTAGCTCTGGAAGCGCTGGCTGCGCTCGTGGAAGGTGATGATCAGAGGATCATGGCTTTCTTGCAGCTGGCGCAGGTTGCTGGAGATTTCCAGAGGTGTAGTGAGCACCTTTGGGGGCTGCGGAGCATCATCCGCGCTGAGGACGTTGGACACGTTAAATCAATCTCCAGACAAAATTTGACTACGGCTGGCCAGTATTTTGCCAGCATGTTTCGCACGTTGATAGGGCGCAAGCATAGAAGAAAGCATCACGCCTGGCTGAGCGCGCGCGGTTTCTGCAGTTTGGAGAAGGTGCCACTGGCATCGTAGAGCGCGGGTGGCTCGCCGCCGGTGAGGATTTTCAGCTGATTGGCCGTGGCGGCCTGTTGCATGATGATCGACTGGCCATTCCTGGCATTGGCTGCCTGGCACTGGGCGATCAGATCGGTCAGGACATCGCTCTGGCTGAGCAACTGGTCGCCGATGCTCGACTGGCTGGCCAGTTGTTCCAGGCCGGCGCGGTCGAGCGACAGATTGAGACTGGCGAGGATTTCGCTGCGCTTGCGGCCATGCTGTTCGAGCAGAATGATCAATGCCTGCTTGTTCGCCAGAATTTCTTCCAGCAGAGGCATGTCGCGACCGTGCAAGGCGAGGGACTCGGTTTGCAGTAACTCCAGCAATTGTTGAGCTGGAGCAAAGTCGTCGATGATCAGTTGCAATAAATTAGTGTCGTGCATGGCTGGCCTTGGGTTTTAAGCGTCCAAAAGCCTGGCGCTGACCGAGGCCTAGCGCTGGGCTTCGAAATTGAGCAGTTTGCTGGCTACACGGTTGCTGTCGACCTTGTAGCTGCCATCGGCAATCGCTGCTTTCAACTCGGCCACGCGGGCCTTGTCGACGGCAGGCTGATCACGCAGCTTGTCAGTGACCTTCTGCAACTGTTGAGCCTCATTGCTGAGGTGTACCGATTCCCCGCTTTTTGCGGTACTGGCCTGTTCGGCCGGGGTATTCAGCGGCGCGGAGGTGCCGGTTTCGGCGGTTTCCTTGGCGTTGCTGGTACGTGTACTGCCCGTAAGTGACGAGGAGCTGTTCAAACGGCTGAAATCGATGACCATGTTAAAAACCTCTGGGAATTTGGACGCTTGCCATGTTCTCGGCCATCCCCTGGAAAACTTTAGGCCCATTTAGCAATGAGCTTGCATGCGCCGTTGCAGATCCTGCTGCGGCACAGTTTAGGGAACAGCTCTGGCCAGCGCCAGTTTTCTGCCAAATGCTCAGGGGCTTTTCAAATATCCGTTCATGCCGCCGCTCACATCGCCGCTTACATGGCCACTTCCACCTGGCCGGGCGCTACAACCTGCGCCTTGATGACCCGTTGGGAGTTGAGGTTCTTCACTCGAATCTGTTCTTTCAGGCCGCCGTTGGCCAGCGCTTCGCCCGGCATCCGGACGGCGAGGGTACCGCTGCGGGCGGTGATCACCACTTGATCGCCCTTGCGAACCACTTCCGCCTGTTCCAGATGCACCAGGGTAATGACTTGATCGGCTACCGTTGGTCGGGTCAATTTCTGGCCGATGGCTTCATCCACCGACGTCAGGAAACCCTGATTGATCGTGCTGACGTCGCGCTCGCGCAAGGTCACGTCCTGCGGCTCGATGATGCCGGCGCGCTTGAGTGGCCGCGTGGTGGTGACAATCTCGCGAAACAGGCGGACTTGAGCGGGCACGAACACCGTCCAGGGGGACGCGCCTTCGCAGCGGACCTTGACCGTGACACGGCCCAGAGGGCGTGCCGGACTCTCCAGTGTCGCTGTCAATTCCTTGTCGCACATAGGCATGCGCATGCGTGGATCGAGCTGGTTGACCTCGATTTCATATCGGCCTTCCGTTTGACTGGTGGCGAGATAGTCTTCTACGGTGAATTCAAGAAAGCCCTGAGTGACGCCGATAAGCATGTCAGGCATGGTAACCGCATCAGCAACGGCAGGGCTGCCAGCGAAAGACAGGCAAACGGCGGACATCGCGCAAAGCCCTCTGCGGAGGGGAGATGTCAGGCGTCGGAAAAATGTCGTTTGAGCGTTCATACGAGTTAAAAAGCAAGCGCCGTGCCGTTTAGCAATGAATGTGCGTCGCAACAACACTTGGCGTTGGTGTAGGAGTCTGGGCATGGCTGGTGTAATGGATTCGGTGAACCAGCGCACGCAACTGGTGGGGCAGAATCGCCTGGAGCTGTTGTTGTTCCGTCTCGACGGCCAGCAGCTCTACGGGATCAACGTGTTCAAGGTTCGGGAAGTGCTGCAGTGCCCGCAACTGACGCTGATGCCCAAGTCCAGTCCTGTCGTGTGCGGGGTGGCGAATATCCGGGGGGCGACCATTCCGATCCTTGATCTGGCGATGGCGACCGGCTCCGGTGCTTTGAAAGACAAGAACAGTCCGTTCGTGATCATCACGGAATACAACACCAAGACCCAGGGTTTCCTGGTGCGCTCGGTGGAACGTATCGTGAACATGAACTGGGAAGAGATTCATCCGCCGCCCAAGGGCACCGGACGCGATCACTACCTGACCGCTGTGACTCGGGTCGACAATCAGTTAGTCGAAATCATCGACGTCGAGAAGGTGCTGGCGGAAGTTGCGCCGACACCGGAAGCGATTTCGGTCGGCGTGGTGGATGTCGAGACCCAGAGCAAGGCGTTGTCGCTGCGGGTGCTGACGGTCGATGACTCGTCGGTGGCGCGCAAGCAGGTGACGCGTTGCCTGCAGACGGTCGGTGTCGAAGTGGTGGCGTTGAACGACGGCAGGCAGGCGCTGGATTACCTGCGCAAGCTGGTCGACGAGGGCAAGAAGCCGGAAGAAGAGTTCCTGATGATGATCTCCGACATCGAAATGCCGGAGATGGACGGGTACACCCTGACGGCCGAGATCCGGAGCGACCCTCGCATGCAAAAGCTTCATATCATCCTGCATACTTCGTTGTCGGGTGTGTTCAATCAGGCGATGGTCAAGAAAGTCGGTGCCGATGACTTCCTGGCCAAATTCCGTCCTGATGACCTGGCATCCCGGGTAGTCGACCGGATCAAAGCAGCAGACATCAGCTAAGGGCCTTCTGCCCCTGGCGTTCAACACGATTTAAGAGGCGGCATCATTTGTCTACGGGTAATTTGGATTTCGAACAGTTCCGGGTCTTCCTGGAAAAAGCCTGTGGCATTTTGCTCGGTGAAAACAAGCAGTATCTGGTCTCGAGCCGTCTCAACAAACTGATGGAGCAGCAAGGCATCAAGTCCCTGGGTGAGCTGGTTCAGCGCATCCAGACCCAGCCACGCAGCGGTTTGCGCGAGCAGGTGGTCGATGCCATGACGACCAACGAAACCCTGTGGTTTCGCGACACCTATCCGTTTGAAGTCTTGAAGAACAAGGTACTGCCCGAGGCGATCAAGGCCGCTCCCAACCAGCGTCTGCGGATCTGGTCGGCGGCCTGCTCGTCGGGTCAGGAACCCTATTCGCTGTCGATGTCGATCGACGAGTTCGAGCGGACCAACATCGGCCAGTTGAAGATGGGCGTGCAGATCGTCGCCACTGATCTGTCCGGCAGCATGCTGACCAACTGCAAGACCGGCGAGTACGACAGCCTGGCGATCGGTCGCGGTCTGTCCGCTGATCGTCTGCAGCGCTACTTCGACCCGAAAGGGCCGGGGCGCTGGGTGATCAAGGCGCCGATCAAGAACCGGGTGGAATTCCGCTCGTTCAACCTGCTCGACAGCTACGCAAGCCTGGGCAAGTTCGACATCGTGTTCTGCCGCAACGTGCTGATCTATTTCTCCGCCGAGGTGAAGAAGGACATCCTGTTGCGCATCCACAGCACGCTGAAGCCGGGCGGTTATCTGTTCCTTGGCGCTTCCGAGGCGCTGAACGGTCTGCCGGATCATTACCAGATGGTTCAGTGCAGCCCGGGGATCATCTACCAGGCGAAGTGAAACACCGGCGACACAAGAAACGGGAGTCCTCAGGGGCTCCCGTTTTTTTATGCCTGAAGGTTTTGCCGGTGGCAGGCGGCAGAAAAGCGGCATCCGGCGGAAACCGGTTGCCGCTTTTCTGGCATTGCCGCTTTGCCGATTGCGTGCAAAGCCCCGTAATCCGGGGCTTTCTCAAACTGGCACGCCGCTTGCTATAACCCAGTTACGAAAAATCCGGTCACCTGAAGGTTCCCGACATGAGCATCAGCTTCGATAAAGCGCTCGGCATTCACGAAAAGGCTCTGGGCTTCCGCGCCCAGCGTGCCGAAGTGCTGGCCAACAACATCGCCAACGCCGACACCCCGAACTACAAGGCGCGGGATCTGGAGTTCTCCAAAGTGCTTGAAGCACAGAGCCAGAAGAACGCCAACGGCACCATCGCCCTGAACATGACCAACAGCCGTCACATCGAAGCTGAAGGCCTGGGCAATGGCGACGAGTCGCTGATGTATCGCACGCCGATGCAGCCGTCGATCGACCAGAACACCGTGGACGCCCAACTGGAACAGTCGAACTACGCGGAAAACGCCGTCGGCTTCCAGGCCAGCTTCACCCTGCTCAACAGCAAATTCAAAGGGCTGGTCTCAGCCCTGCGCGGAGAGTAATCCATGTCCCTGTCCAGCGTTTTCAACATTGCCGGCAGCGGCATGAGTGCCCAGACCACCCGCCTCAATACCGTGGCTTCGAACATCGCCAACGCCGAGACCGTCTCGTCGAGCATCGACCAGACTTATCGCGCCCGTCACCCGGTGTTCGCCACCATGTTCCAGGGCGGCCAGAGCGGCGGCAGCAATTCGCTGTTCCAGAACCAGGATGCTGCGGGCCAGGGCGTGCAGGTCATGGGCGTGGTCGAAGACCAGAGCAACCTCGAAGCGCGCTACGAGCCGAACCATCCGGCGGCCGACGCCAAAGGCTACGTCTACTACCCGAACGTCAACGTGGTGGAAGAAATGGCCGACATGATTTCCGCGAGCCGGTCATTCCAGACCAACGCCGAAATGATGAACACCGCCAAGACCATGATGCAGAAGGTACTGACCCTCGGTCAGTGATAAGGGGCGACTGCCATGAGTGTTACCGATACCACCAGCAGCCTGACGATGAACGACATACTGGCCAACTCTTCGAAGAAGACCAGTAGCACCACCACCGGCGGCATCGCTTCGGCCACCAACAGCTCGACCGGCGGCCAGGCCCTGGGCAAGGACGCGTTCCTGCAACTGCTGGTGACCCAGCTGAAGAACCAGAACCCGCTCGACCCGCAGGACAACAGCGCATTCGTTGCCCAGCTGGCGCAGTTCAGCAGCCTCGAGGGGATCACCACCCTCAACAGCACCGTCAGTTCGCTGGCCGGCAACTACAACTCGTCGCAAGCCCTGCAGGCTTCGTCGCTGGTGGGTCGCAATGTGATTGTGCAGACCAATACGGTTCAGCTGGACGATCCGAGCAAAGGCATGACCGGTTCGGTCACTGTTCCGTCGTCGATTGCCGGCGGTACCGTCACTATCACCGACAGCAGCGGCGCCACCGTTCGCACCATTGATCTGGGCAGTCGCGCCGCAGGCGATGCGAGCTTCACCTGGGACGGCAAGGACAAGGACGGCAACCTGGTGAAAACCGGTACCTACACCGTCAAGGCCAACGCCTCGATCAACGGCACCGCGACCGACCTGGCGACCTATCTGCCAGCCACGGTCACCAGCGTGACGATCAGCCAGACTGGCGGCGAGCTGATGCTCAACCTGTCCGGCAAGGGCACCGTCGCTCTGTCCAAAGTACAAACCATTGGTATATAGAGCCGACTAACCGGCACAAAGGAGTGGAATATGTCTTTCAATATCGGCCTTAGCGGTCTCTATGCAGCCAACAAGCAACTGGACGTGACCGGCAACAACATCGCCAACGTCGCGACCGCCGGTTTCAAATCGTCCCGCGCAGAATTCGAAGACGTCTACTCGGCGACTCGCCTGGGCAGCGGCAGCAAGGTCATTGGTAACGGTGTGCGTCTGGCCAACGTTTCCCAGCAGTTCACCCAAGGCGACATCAACAACACCGGCAACGTGCTGGATATGGGGATCAATGGTTCGGGCTTCTTCACCCTGAGCAACAACGGTTCGATCTCTTACACCCGTGCCGGTACGTTCAAGGTCGACAAGGACGGCTTCATCACCAACACTGACTACACCTCGCGTCTGCAAGGCTACGGTGTGGACTCCAACGGCAAGATCATCAACGGCGTGTTGACCGATCTGAAGATCGACACCTCGAACCTGGCGCCGAAGTCCACCTCGCTGGTGACCTCGACCATTAACCTGAACTCGACGGCTCCGGTGATCGACGACACAGTAGCGGCCGGCAAGTTCGACCCGACCAACCTCGCGACCTACACCAAGTCGTTCAGCACTCCGATCTATGACAGCCAGGGCAACTCCCATGTCATGGATCAGTACATGGTGAAGACAGGCGCCAACACCTGGAAGGTCTACACCCTGGTGGACGGTCGCAACCCGGATGCTACCGGCAGCGATCCGAAAGTCACTGCGCCTGTCGCATCGACCATGACCTTTGACTCCACTGGCAAGCTGACTCAGGTCAGCACTCCGCCTGCCGTGATCAGCAGCGACCTGAAACTCACTGGCTGGGTACCGGGCACTGTCACCAACGGTGTGTGGACGGCCAACGGTGCTTCGGCTAACCCGGCCGGCATTACCATTTCGATGGCCAAGACCACTCAATACAACGCTGACACCGCGCGTTCGATCCCGACTCAGGATGGTTACGCCACTGGCCAGATCACCAACCTGACCATCGACGGTACCGGTACGCTGTTCGCCAACTTCAGCAACAACCAGAGCAAGGCCATCGGCCAGGTTGCGCTGGCGAGCTTCACCAACGAGCAGGGCCTGCAGCCGATCGGTGGTACCAGCTGGAAAGAGACTTTTGCTTCGGGTATTCCGGGCTACGATGCGCCGGAGACCGGTACGCTGGGGTCGGTGGTTTCGAACTCGCTGGAGGAGTCGAACGTTAACCTGACCAATGAGCTGGTTGATCTGATCAAGGGCCAGAGCAACTATCAGGCGAACGCCAAGACCATTTCGACTCAGAGCACTATCATGCAGACCATTATTCAGATGACCTGATTTCTGGGTTTTGGCTGGTTAAGGAGCCCCTCTTTTTGAGGGGCTTTTTTTTGGCTGCGGTTTGGGGTGTTTATCCGTTTCTGCGGGTGTTGCCGCTGGCGGTTTCGCCCTTACGGCGAGTCCCTTTTGCAAACGCCCAAAAGGAACCAAAACGCTGGGCCCCGGCGTTCGGCACCTCGCTTTGGCTCGGTGTTCCTTCGTTACGGGATTCATCCGGGGGCATCGCCTACGGTTTGCTTCGCTGCACCTCCTCTCGATGCATGCGGCTGCGCCGCACGGTCGCTGCGCTCCCACCCCCGGATAAATCCCTCCACTCAGCCTTCCGATGGGGCCGGCACGTCAAAAGCGGTACTCGAGCTAACGCTCATCGTGTTGAGTGGTGGAGAGCGGAAGCAGAAGCAGCAGAAGTGGAAGCAGGAGCAGGGGCAGAGAAAGCAGGGGTTGAGTTGTATGCGTTTCAAAACCCAAGTTCACCTCGGTATTTCACGTCGGCGTATCTCTATAAAACACCTCGGTCAGTCCCCTCTCCCTCCGGGAGAGGGCTAGGGTGAGGGCCGCTTTTGCTTTTATCGCGGGCAAAAGAAAACCCCCGACAAACCAGAAGTCTGTCGGGGGTTCTCGGGTCAGGCGTTTTGCAACGCCCGATTCAGCTCAGCTTATTGGCAAGCTTCGCAATCCGGCTCGTCGATGGCGCAAGCCTTCGGTACTGGAGCAGGGCCGGCAGGGGCTGCCAGGACCGAGTCGTCGCCGTGGTTGCCGCCGCTGGAAACAGCGTTCAGCTTGCCGGTGTTGATGGTCGACTTCTCGGTGCTGGTCGCGGCCAGGGCACGGAGGTAGTAGGTGGTTTTCAGGCCACGGTACCAGGCCATGCGGTAGGTCACGTCCAGTTTCTTGCCCGATGCGCCGGCGATGTACAGGTTCAGCGACTGGGCCTGGTCGATCCACTTCTGACGACGGCTGGCGGCGTCAACGATCCACTTGGTGTCCACTTCGAACGCGGTTGCGTAGAGCTCTTTGAGTTCTTGCGGGATGCGCTCGATCTGCTGAACCGAACCGTCGTAGTACTTCAGGTCGTTGATCATGACCGAGTCCCACAGACCGCGAGCCTTCAGGTCGCGAACCAGGTATGGGTTGATCACGGTGAATTCGCCCGAGAGGTTCGATTTCACGTACAGGTTCTGGTAGGTCGGTTCGATCGACTGCGAGACGCCGGTGATGTTGGCGATGGTCGCGGTCGGTGCGATGGCCATGATGTTCGAGTTACGGATGCCTTTCTGTACACGGGCGCGAACCGGTGCCCAGTCCAGGGACTCGGTCAGGTCGACGTCGATGTACTTCTGGCCACGTGCTTCGATCAGGATCTGTTGCGAATCCAGCGGCAGTACGCCTTTGGACCACAGCGAACCCTGGAACGTCTCGTACGAGCCGCGCTCGTCGGCCAGGTCACAGGAAGCCTGGATCGCGTAGTAGCTGACCGCTTCCATCGACTTGTCGGCGAACTCGACGGCAGCGTCGGAACCGTAAGGGATGTGCTGCAGGTACAGCGCGTCCTGGAAGCCCATGATGCCCAGGCCGACCGGACGGTGGCGGAAGTTGGAGTTCTTCGCCTGCGGTACCGAGTAGTAGTTGATGTCGATCACGTTGTCGAGCATGCGCACGGCGACGTCGATGGTGCGCTTGAGCTTGGCGGTGTCCAGCTTGCCGTCGACGATGTGGTTCGGCAGGTTGATCGAGCCCAGGTTGCAGACCGCGATCTCGTCCTTGTTGGTGTTCAGGGTGATCTCGGTGCACAGGTTCGAGCTGTGAACCACGCCGACGTGCTGCTGCGGGCTGCGCAGGTTGCACGGGTCCTTGAAAGTCAGCCATGGGTGGCCGGTTTCGAACAGCATCGACAGCATCTTGCGCCACAGGTCTTTGGCCTGGATGGTCTTGAACAGCTTGATCTTGCCCGGGTATTCGGTCAGGGCTTCGTAGTACTCGTAGCGCTCTTCGAAGGCCTTGCCGGTCAGGTCGTGCAGGTCCGGTACTTCGGACGGCGAGAACAGGGTCCACTTGCCGTCATCGAAGACACGCTTCATGAACAGGTCAGGGATCCAGTTGGCGGTGTTCATGTCGTGGGTACGACGACGGTCATCACCGGTGTTCTTGCGCAGCTCGATGAACTCTTCGATGTCCATGTGCCAGGTTTCCAGGTAGGCACAGACAGCGCCTTTGCGCTTGCCACCCTGGTTAACGGCGACGGCGGTGTCGTTCACCACCTTCAGGAACGGAACCACGCCTTGCGACTTGCCGTTGGTGCCCTTGATGTACGAGCCCAGTGCACGAACCGGGGTCCAGTCGTTGCCCAGGCCGCCGGCGAATTTCGACAGCATGGCGTTGTCGTGGATCGCGTGGTAGATGCCCGACAGGTCATCCGGCACGGTGGTCAGGTAGCAGCTCGACAGCTGTGGACGCAGGGTACCGGCGTTGAACAGGGTCGGGGTCGAAGCCATGTAGTCGAACGAGGACAGCAGGTTGTAGAACTCGATCGCACGGTCTTCTTTCTGCTTCTCTTCGATCGCCAGGCCCATGGCCACGCGCATGAAGAAGATCTGCGGCAGTTCGAAACGCACGCCATCCTTGTGGATGAAGTAACGGTCGTACAGGGTCTGCAGGCCCAGGTAGGTGAATTGCTGGTCGCGCTCGTGGTTGATCGCCTTGCCCAGTTTTTCCAGGTCGAAGGAGGCCAGCACAGGGTTCAGCAGTTCGAACTCGATACCTTTGGCAACGTAGGCCGGCAGGGCCTTGGCGTACAGGTCGGCCATTTCGTGGTGAGTGGCGCTCTCGGCCACGCCCAGGAAGCCCAGGCCTTCGGCACGCAGGGTGTCCATCAGCAGGCGGGCGGTCACGAACGAGTAGTTCGGCTCGCGCTCGACCAGGGTACGCGCGGTCATCACCAGCGCGGTGTTGACGTCGTTCAGGGCCACGCCGTCGTACAGGTTCTTCAGGGTTTCGCGCTGGATCAGGTCGCCGTCGACTTCGGCCAGGCCTTCGCAGGCTTCGGTGACGATGGTGTTCAGGCGGCCCATGTCCAGCGGCGCAAGGCTGCCGTCGGCGCGGGTGATGCGGATCGACGGATGCGCCTGTACCGGAGCTTCGGCGGTGGTGCGGGTGGCGCGTTCCTTGGAACGGGCGTCACGGTAGATCACGTAGTCGCGAGCCACTTTCTGCTCGCCGGCACGCATCAGGGCCAGTTCGACCTGGTCCTGGATTTCTTCGATGTGGATGGTGCCGCCCGACGGCATGCGACGCTTGAAGGTCGCGGTGACCTGTTCGGTCAGGCGGGCAACGGTGTCGTGGATTCGCGACGAAGCGGCAGCGGTGCCGCCTTCAACTGCGAGAAACGCTTTGGTGATAGCGACGGTGATCTTGTCATCGGTGTAAGGAACGACGGTGCCATTACGCTTGATCACGCGCAGTTGGCCAGGCGCGGTGGCAGCCAGATCCGAATTCGAATCGGCGGCCTGCGGCAAGGTGCCCTGCGGGTTCTCGCGAGTTGTGTCGGTTTGCATGGGGGGTGATCTCCACATTCTCTATGTTTGTTTGGGCACCATCATGGTGCTCACCGTTCTGGTCCGAAGCACTACAACCGACGGGCGTCGGGCATAACAACTTCGGACCAGTAGGAAAAAGGCTAATGACGCCGCATCCTTGCCGAAGTTTTCGGCCACGAGCCAAGGCTCGAGCCGGATTACTTCCAGGGTGACAGTAATGACTGCAACACCCGTACCGTTCCGGTCGTTGCCAACCTGAAAAACGGTGCCATCCGCGAGTGCGGTTTGGGCTTTGAAAAACTTGCTTGGTTCAACCGGAAACCGGCAATAAAGCACTTGAGTTTCAGGTCCGAAATGTGGTTGGGCTCTGGAATGGAAAACCCTATATGTAGGGTCTGTCCTCGCGCCGTGCTACAAGATAATGCGTTTCGAGGGGGCTTGCAACGTACGAGCTGTGGATAAACCTGTGCGTAAATTGTGTAAGAAACCAGGAATTCCCGTGTAGGCCGCGAACCTGCTGAGCTAGACCGTCTGTCACTGTTTTTCACCGCAAAAAAATGCCGCGGCGGAATTTTGAGGGCGCGAACCCTATCACAAAAATCCGCCTTGTCCGAACGCATTTACCGACTTGTGTTCTGGCTGTACGCCGTTTATACAATCGGCCCATGCGCACGCATTCTTATCCTCCTTAAAGATGACAAAAAGACGGGAGGATCCTTCCTTTATAAGCAGTTTCGGCAAGCAGAGGTCACCCGTGGAGCAAGAAGCCTGGCAGGTATTGATCGTCGAGGATGACCAGCGTCTGGCTGAACTGACCCGTGAATACCTGCAAGCCAACGGATTGCGCGTGGAGATCGAAGGCAACGGTGCGCTGGCGGCGGCACGGATCATCAAGGAGCAGCCGGACCTGGTGATCCTCGACCTGATGCTCCCCGGTGAAGACGGCCTGAGCATTTGCCGCAAGGTGCGCGATCGCTACGACGGGCCGATCCTGATGCTAACCGCGCGTACCGATGACGCCGACCAGATCCTAGGCCTCGACCTCGGCGCCGACGACTACGTCTGCAAACCGGTGCGCCCGCGGCTGTTGCTGGCGCGCATCCAGGCATTGTTGCGCCGCAGTGACACACCGGAGCCGGCGGCAGGCAATCCGCGTCGGTTGCAATTCGGTCCGCTGGTGGTGGACAACGCGTTGCGCGAAGCCTGGCTCAGCGACAGCGGCATCGAGCTGACCAGCGCCGAATTCGATCTGCTCTGGCTGCTGGTGTCCAACGCCGGACGGATCCTGTCCCGGGAAGAAATCTTCACCGCGCTGCGCGGCATCGGCTACGACGGCCAGGACCGCTCGATCGATGTGCGCATCTCGCGCATCCGCCCGAAGATCGGCGACGACCCCGATCATCCGCGCCTGATCAAGACCATTCGCAGCAAAGGCTACCTGTTCGTGCCGGAAGCCTGCGCAGACCTGCCGCTGTGAATTCGATCTTCCTGCGCATCTATGGCGGCATGTGCGCGGCGCTGATTCTGGTGGCAGTGCTCGGCGTGCTGGCGCTGCACCTGCTCAATCAGGTGCGCAGCGAGCAATACCGCGAGCGTCTGGCCCACGGTACGTTTTCGCTGATGGCCGACAACCTGCAACCGATGAACGAAACCGAGCGCCATCGCGCCTTGCTGGTATGGGAGCGGCTGCTCGGGATTCCGCTGGCAGTGAAAACCTTTGCCCAGACCGATCTCGACCTGACCCAGCGCACCCGGGTGCAGCGCGGGCAGGCGCTGGTCGAACAGACCGGCCCACACGCGGCCAAGGTCTATCGCCTGGTCAGCGACAAGGAGCAACTGGTGCTGGTGGGTGAGGTGCAGCAGATCAGCGAGCAACTGGCCCGGGCGACCATTTATCTGTTGGCCGATGAACTGGTGCGGGTGCCGGTGGGCGAGCAGCCCAAACGACTGGCGCAGCTGAAAGAAGACAAAGGCTTCGGCTTCGATTTGCGGTTGGTCACGGTCAGCGATGCCGACATGGACGAAGACCAGAGCCGTCGGGTGTCCGAAGGCGATACGGTGATGGCGCTGGGCAAGGGGGGCGATTCGATCCGGGTGTTCGCCGGTATGGTCGGCACGCCGTGGGTGCTGGAAATCGGGCCGCTGTATCAGATGAACCCGTACCCGCCGGAATGGCTGGTGCTGATCGCCGCCCTTGGCCTGACTCTGATCGGCCTGATCGTCTATTTATTGGTGCGTCAGCTTGAACGGCGTTTGCGCGGACTCGAAGCTGCCGCTACGCGCATCGCCAAAGGCAGCCTGGAAACCCGGGTGCCGGCCCGGGGTGCCGACTCGGTGGGCAAACTGGCGGCTGCGTTCAATGGTATGGCCGAGCACTTGCAGCAGTTGCTCGCCATTCAGCGTGAACTGGTGCGCGCGGTGTCCCACGAATTGCGCACGCCGGTGGCGCGCCTGCGTTTCGGTCTGGAGATGATCGGTTCGGCGACCACCCCGCAGGCGCTGGAAAAATACCGCGAGGGCATGGACCACGACATCGAAGATCTCGACAAACTGGTCGACGAAATGCTCACGTACGCCCGGCTGGAACAGGGCTCGCCGGCGTTGACCTTCCAGCGCATTGACCTGGATGCGCTGGTCAATCAGGTGATCGAAGAGCTGGCGCCTCTGCGTGCAGAAGTCACGGTGCAACGCGGCTTGTGCCTGTCGGCGGCGGATTGCGATGACGCCTGGGTCGAGGCCGAGCCGCGTTACCTGCACCGCGCCTTGCAGAATCTGGTGAGCAACGCCATGCGCCATGCGCGTTCGAAGGTCACGGTCAGTTATCAGGTCGGGCAGATGCGTTGCCGGGTGGATGTCGAGGACGACGGCCCCGGTGTGCCGGAAACCGCCTGGGAGAAAATCTTCACGCCGTTCCTGCGCCTGGACGACAGTCGCACCCGGGCGTCCGGCGGACACGGCCTGGGCCTGTCGATCGTGCGGCGGATCATTCACTGGCACGACGGCCGGGCGCTGATCGGCAAGAGCAAGAGTCTGGGCGGAGCGTGCTTCAGCCTGAGCTGGCCGAGGAATCAGGAGCGGCGCTAAAAAACTTCAGGCAGGAATGCTGACCAGACTCAGCAACTGCCCGTCCTGCACGCCAAATTGCGCATCGAGTTCAGTGCCGTTGCGCCATTCGCCGGACAGGTCCGTCAGCAGCCGCAGCCGCACCTGACCTTGTTCATTCCACTCCAGCACCTCGGCGTGTTCGAAGTAGAAGCGCTGCTGCACGATCGGGTACAGCGCCTTGAACAGGCTTTCTTTCACCGAGAAGGTCAGGGTCACCCACAACGCAATCTGATCTCGGGAGCCGGCGGCCATGCGCTGCATTTCCGGCGGGGTCAGGATCTCTCCGGCCAGTCGTTCGGCGCGTTCGGCGTTGAGCAGGTTTTCCAGGTCCATGCCCAGTCCGCGCCAGTGCTGTTTGTTGGCGACAATCGCCGCCGCCCGGCCGGTGCTGTGGGTGATCGAGCCGCAGATGTGCGCCGGCCACACCGGAGCACGATCTTCGCCGATCGGCGGAACAGTGCTTGAGCCTTCCAATTGCTGCAACGCCGCCCGTGCACAAATCCGCCCGGCAAGAAATTCCGCCTGCCGCTTGGCCACCGAACGCTGAATGCTCGGCGGCGGCTCGATGGCGCTGCGGCGAAAGTCATCGCCGAGCAGTTGCGACGGGTCGAAATGGGTGGTCAACAGCACGGTGTCAGGCAATACCTTCGGCAGCGGCCAATGGGCATCGAGCGGAGTGCAGCAGGCGGGGAGGAAAGGGCTGGCAGTCATGTCGGCATTTTGCCGGGTTGTCTTCGGGCTGGATAGTGCAGAGCAGGTGATCGTTCCCACGCAGAAGCCTGGAGCCATGATCGTTCCCACGCTCTGCGTGGGAATGCATACAGTGACGCTCTGCGTCACACCGCGAAGGGACGCGGAGCGTCCCGGGCTGCATTCCCACGCGGAGCGTGGGAACGATCAGCGCGAGGGGGCGACCGGGTTCAGCCAAAGATTTTCTTGAAGAACGCCTGCATGTCCGCCCAGGATTTTTCATCGGCGGCCTTGTTGTAGCCGATATCCGGGCCACCGTGATCGCCGTGGCTCAGGCGATCCGCGTCGGGATTGCTGAACCCGTGCTTGGCGCCGTCGAGATTGACGAATTGATAGTCGGCGCCGGCCTTGTCCATTTCCGACTTGAACGCCGCGACGTTGTCCGGGGTGACCATGCTGTCCAGCGCGCCATGCTCGACGAGAATTTTCGCCTTCACGCTGCCAGGCGCAGCCGGGGTCTTGGTGGCCAGCGCACCGTGGAAACTCACCACGCCGGCCAGCGGCACACCCTGACGCGCCGCATTCAGCACCACGCCACCGCCGAAGCAGTAACCGATGGCGGCGATTTTATCCTTGTCGGTCTGCGGCTGTTTCTTCAACAGATCCAGCCCGGCCTGAAAGCGCTTGCTGGCCGCATCGGCGTTTTGCGTGGCGGCTTGCATGAACGCCATCGCGTCTTTCGGGTGCTCGGTGTTCTTGCCCTCACCGTACATGTCGATGGCCAGCGCGCTGTAGCCGAGCCCGGCGAGATCCCGGGCGCGGCGCTTGGCGTAGTCGTTCAGTCCCCACCATTCATGCACCACCACCACGCCGGGGCGCGGGCCCTTGATCGCGTCGTCGTAGGCGTAGTAACCGATCAGCTTCGTGCCGTCGGCGCTCTGGTAGGGGATTTCCTCGGTCTTGATCGCAGCCTGGCTGAGGCTGCTGAAGACGAGCAGGGCGAGGGTTAGAAGCAGGCGCATGATCGGGTCTCCTGACAATAAAGGGTCAAAACAGCCTAGTTCATTTCATTCAGGCCAGGTTCAGAGAGTGTTCAGGGGCGGTACAGGGGAGGGCCAGTAACCTTGCGCCATACCCAAACAGCACTGTGAAAGAGGAAACTCCATGACTCGTTTAAATAAACTGCTGCTGGCTTTTACCGTAATGAGCGCCAGTATCGCGGCCCACGCCGACACCACCAGCAACTTCGCCGGCCTGACCTTTGGCCAGACCAGCGACAAGATCAAGAAATCCAACGCCCTGAACGACAACCTCGGCCACCCGGACGCCACCGCGGCCATCGACGGCAACAACACCTACGGCCTGCGTCTGGGTCAGCAAAACAGCCAGGGTCGCTACTACGCCACCTACGACAACGTGTCGGGCTCGCACAATGGCATTAAACTGCGCCAGGAAAACCTGCTGGGCAGCTACGATCTGTTCTACCCGGTGGGCGGCAGCACCAAGCTGTTCGGCGGTGCCACGGCGGGTCTGACCAAGCTGACCCAGGATTCGCCAGGCTACAGCCGCGACAGTGACATCGGTTACGCCGTCGGCGGTCAGTTCGGTGTGCTGCAGCAAGTCTCGCAGAACACCTCGGTCGAACTCGGTTACCGTTACCTGCGCAGCAACGCCAGCACCGAGATGAAAGAGAGCGGCGGCAGCAAGCAAGGCTCGCTGGACTTGACCAGCAGCGCCCAGACTTACCTGTCGGCCAACTACGCTTTCTAAGCGATTGGCGTCAGGCCCGCGCCGGGTCGTCCTTTGAGGGGCGACCCGGCGCAGCCATGTGAGGCGAAAGCCTTTGGAGTTGTCGATTTACCCGGGAGAGCGTCATGAAACTGTTGGTCGTCGAAGATGAAGCGCTGTTGCGCCATCACCTGCAAACCCGCCTGACGGAGAGCGGTCACGTGGTCGAGTCCGTGGCCAATGCCGAAGAGGCGTTGTACCAGACCGGGCAATTCAACTTTGACCTGGCGGTGATCGACCTCGGCCTGCCGGGCATGGGCGGGCTCGACCTGATCCGTCAGTTGCGCTCGGGCGGCAAGACCTTTCCGATCCTGATCCTCACCGCGCGCGGCAACTGGCAGGACAAGGTCGAAGGCCTGGCCGCCGGCGCCGACGATTACGTGGTCAAGCCGTTCCAGTTCGAAGAGCTCGAAGCGCGGCTCAATGCGTTGCTGCGCCGCTCCAGCGGTTTCACCCAGTCGACCATCGTCGCCGGCCCGCTTTTGCTGGATCTGAATCGCAAGCAGGCGAGTCTCGACGAGCAACCGCTGGCGCTGACCGCCTACGAATACCGGATCCTCGAATACCTCATGCGCCATCACCAGCAAGTGGTGCCCAAGGATCGGCTGATGGAGCAGTTGTACCCGGATGACGACGAGCGCGATCCGAACGTGATCGAAGTGCTGGTCGGCCGTCTGCGCCGCAAGCTCGAAGGCCCGGCCGGGTTCAAGCCGATCGACACCGTGCGCGGCCTCGGTTACCTGTTCAATGAGCGCTGCACTTGATCCGTTCCCTTCGCGTCCGGCTGATGCTCGCCGCCACCACCCTGGCGGTGTTGTTCATGCTCGCGTTGCTCCCGGCGATGCAGGGCGCATTCAGCCTGGCGCTGCAGGACTCGATCGAGCAGCGGCTGGCGTCCGACGTCACCACGCTGATCTCCGCCGCGCGGGTTGAAAACAACCACCTGATGATGCCGGCACAGTTGCCCGACGAGCGCTTCAACCTCACGGACAATCGCCTGCTTGGCTACATCTATGACCGCGAAGGGCATCTGGTCTGGCGTTCGAAAGGCACCCAGGAAGAGAAGATCAACTACACGCCGCGCTACGACGGCCTCGGCAACGAGTTCGCGCGGATCCGCGAAGCCAACGGTCAGGAATTCTTTGTCTACGACGTCGAAGTCAAACTGCTCGGCGGCAAGAGCGCAGCCTTCAGTATCGTGGCCCTGCAACCGGTGCGCGAATACGAAACCACCCTCGAAGGTCTGCGGGAAAATCTCTACCTCGGTTTTGGTGCGGCGCTGCTGGTGCTGCTCGCATTGCTGTGGATCGGCCTGACCTGGGGCCTGAAAGCCTTGCGCCGGCTCAGTCAGGAACTCGACGAGATCGAAGGCGGAACCCTCGAAAGCCTCAGCGAACAACACCCGCGCGAACTGCTGCGCCTGACCGGTTCGCTCAACCGCCTGCTGCACAGCGAACGCCAGCAACGCAGCCGTTACCGCGACTCCCTCGACGATCTGGCCCACAGCCTGAAAACCCCGCTGGCGGTGTTGCAAGGCGTCAGCGAAGACATGGCCCAGCGTCCCGAAGACCGCGACCAGGCGTGGGTGCTGCAAACCCAGATCGAACGCATGAGCCAGCAGATCGGCTACCAGTTGCAACGCGCCAGCCTGCGCAAAAGTGGCCTGGTGCGCCATCAGGTGCGCCTGCGTCCGGTGCTGCAAAGCCTGTGCGACACGCTGGACAAGGTCTACCGCGACAAACACGTGCGCGTGGCCTTCGATCTGCCGGAGCACTGTTACGTGCCGATCGAGCAGGGCGCCTTGCTGGAGATGATGGGCAACCTGCTGGAAAACGCCTATCGCCTGTGCCTGGGCGAAGTGCGCATCAGCGTTCGTGAAAGTCTGGACGGAATCGAACTGTGCATCGAAGACGACGGCCCCGGCGTACCACCGGATCAGCGCGCACGGATTCTCGAACGCGGCGAACGTCTGGACCGCCAGCATCCGGGGCAGGGCATCGGGCTGGCGGTGGTCAAGGACATCATCGAGAGCTACAGCGCCAAGCTGACCCTGGGGGATTCGCCGATGGGCGGGGCGGCGTTCAGGATTCATTTTCCGGCGGTGTGACCGCTCACTGCTCCTGCGCTCGATAAGCCCCCGGCGTCAGCCCCGTCCACTTCTTGAACGCCCGATGAAACGCCGACGGCTCGGAAAACCCGAGCTGTTCGGCGATCTGTTGCAACGACAGATCCGCGCGCCCCAGGTGATAAATCGCAATGTCCCGCCGTAACTGGTCCTTCAATTCCTGAAAACTGGTGCCTTCTTCGCGCAGATGCCGGCGCAGGGTTTGCGGGCTGATGTGCAGGTGCGCGGCCACGGCTTCCAAGTCCGGCCAGCGCGTGCTGTCGTGGCTGAGCAAGCGGCGCAGCCGGCTGCTCAGGCTGTTGCCGTCGTCCGGGCGGGACAGCAGATCGGCGGGGGAGCGTTCGAGAAAATGCTTGAGGGTGCGTTCGTCCTGCAACAGCGGCATATGCAGATAGCGGCTGTGAAACACCAGGCTGCTTTGCGTTGCGGAAAATTCCAGCGGGCAGGAAAACAGCAAATCGTATTCCGCCCCGTGCGCCGGTTTCGGGTAGCTGAAGTTCGCCTGTTCGAGGCGAATCCGCTGGCCGATCAGCCAGCTGCCGAGGCGATGCCAGATCACCAACAGGCTCTCGCTGAGAAAGTGATCCGGGTCCCACAATTGCGCATCGTCGAGACTCAGGCGCACCCATTCGTCTTCATGGATCAGGGTCAGGCGCGGGGCTTCGGGGAATAGGCTATAAAACAATAAGCCGCGTTGCAGAGCCTTTTCCAGGCTGCGGCAATGAATGATCGCGTGGCACATCATGGCGAAGCTGCCGGGTTTGCTCGGTGCGTTGCCGAAGCCCAGGTATTCGTCGTCCAGGGCCAGCCACAGGTTCTGGATCAGCTGGGTGAATTGCTCCGGGGCGATCCGCGCGCGCGGCTCGTCGAGCAGTTCGGGGCTGATGCCCAGTTGCTGCAGCAGGTCCGAATAGTCGTAACCCGAGCGCCGCGCGCCACCGAGGGCGGCGCGGGCAAAGTGACTGGCGATGGTGCGTTCGCGCATGAGCGGCAGGTCCTTCCTCTGGCGACCGATGGTAGCGGCTGCCTTTGATCGGTAACAAGGCGGATTTCCGCCAAATTGTAGGACGAGGTCGGGCGAGTTGGCGGAAATCCGCCACACTTGAGTCACCGAACGGTGACACAGAAAAACCCGTATCCCCTGATATCAAAAGGCTTGCAGCGATTTGCACCAAAGTGGCACGACGTTTGCGATAAGAGCCACAGAAGCGTGCGCCGAGCCGGTCCGGAAAAGCGCCGTTCGACACAACAAATCCCTCCAGTGCAGGAGGGTTCGCAATTCAGGTTTCGCGTTCAACAGATGGATGTTGCCACGCGGGACTCTTGAGGAACTTTGCAATGACGACTCGTCAGCCACTGTACAAATCCCTGTATTTCCAGGTGATCGTTGCCATCGCCATCGGCATCCTGCTCGGTCACTTCTACCCACAGACCGGTGTGGCGCTCAAGCCACTGGGTGACGGGTTCATCAAACTGATCAAAATGGTCATTGCGCCGATCATCTTCTGTACCGTTGTCAGCGGCATCGCCGGCATGCAGAACATGAAATCCGTGGGCAAGACCGGCGGCTACGCGCTGCTGTACTTCGAAATCGTTTCCACCATTGCCCTGCTGATCGGTCTGGTCGTGGTCAACGTTGTGCAACCGGGCGCCGGCATGCACATCGACGTCACCACCCTGGACGCCTCGAAAATCGCCACTTATGTGACGGCCAGTAAAGACCAGAGCATCGTTGGCTTCCTCCTCAACGTGATCCCGAACACCATCGTCGGCGCATTCGCCACCGGTGACATCCTGCAAGTGTTGATGTTCTCGGTGATCTTCGGCTATGCGCTGCATCGCCTGGGTTCATACGGTCGTCCGCTGCTGGACATGATCGATCGCTTCGCCCACGTGATGTTCAACATCATCAACATGATCATGAAACTGGCGCCACTCGGTGCGCTGGGCGCCATGGCGTTCACCATCGGTGCCTACGGTGTCGGCTCGCTGGTGCAGCTGGGTCAGCTGATGATCTGCTTCTACATCACCTGCGTACTGTTCGTCGTGCTGGTGCTGGGTGCGATCTGCCGGGCTCACGGTTTCAGCGTGTTCAAACTGGTGCGCTACATCCGTGAAGAGCTGTTGATCGTACTGGGTACGTCCTCGTCGGAATCGGCGCTGCCACGCATGCTGATCAAGATGGAACGTCTGGGCGCGAAGAAATCGGTGGTAGGTCTGGTCATCCCGACCGGCTACTCGTTCAACCTCGACGGTACCTCGATCTACCTGACCATGGCGGCCGTGTTCATCGCTCAGGCGACCGACACCCACATGGACATCACCCATCAGATCACCCTGCTGCTGGTGCTGCTGCTGTCCTCCAAAGGCGCAGCCGGTGTGACCGGTTCGGGCTTCATCGTACTGGCGGCCACCCTGTCGGCCGTAGGTCACCTGCCGGTGGCCGGTCTGGCGCTGATCCTCGGTATCGACCGCTTCATGTCCGAAGCCCGCGCCCTGACCAACCTGGTCGGCAACGCCGTAGCGACTATCGTCGTGGCCAAGTGGGTCAAGGAGCTGGACACCGACGTGCTGCAATCCGAGCTGGCCTCGGGCGGTCGCGGTATCTCTGACGAGCGTCAAGAAGACGACCTGGGCGTGGCCGAAGGCCCGACCCCGAGCAATGTGAAGTAAGCATCGCTCGAATGGAAAAACCCGCTTCGGCGGGTTTTTTCTTGTCTGCTGTTTGAGCGCAACGGTCAGCGCAACTGATGGATCCGGTAATTGCCCCATCGCCGATGGCTGCCTAGGCTGCATGCATCGTTGATGGAGAATGCCCATGTCTGCACCGCTGGCCTCACTGAAGATTCTGGATTTCTCGACCCTGCTGCCGGGGCCGTTCGCCTCGCTGCTGCTGGCGGACATGGGCGCCGAGGTACTGCGCATCGAATCGCCGACCCGCCTCGACCTGGTGCGGGTGTTGCCGCCCCACGATCACGGTGTCTCGGCCAGTCACGCTTATCTCAATCGCAACAAGCGCAGCCTGGCCCTGGACCTCAAGCAGCCCGAGGCGCTGGAGCTGGTGAAGCAGCTGCTGGTGGATTACGACATCGTGCTGGAGCAATTCCGACCCGGAGTGATGGAGCGGCTGGGGCTGGGTTACGAGACGCTGAAGGCGATCAATCCGAAGCTGATTTACGTGTCGATCACCGGTTACGGCCAGACCGGACCGTACAGGGATCGCGCCGGTCACGACATCAACTACTTGGCGCTGGCCGGGCTCTCCAGTTACACCGGGCGCGCCGACAGCGGGCCCTTGCCGCTGGGCATGCAGGTGGCGGACGTCGCGGGCGGCTCGCTGCACGGGGTGATCGGTCTGCTGGCAGCGGTGATTTCCCGCCAGCAAACCGGGCAGGGCACCCATCTGGACGTGAGCATGACCGACTGCGCGTTCAGCCTGAACGCCATGGCGGGTGCCGGTTATCTGGCCTGCGGCGAGGAGCCGGGCTGGGAAGATCAGATGCTCAATGGCGGCAGCTTCTACGATTACTACCGCTCTCGCGACGGGCGCTGGATGTCGGTGGGCAGTCTGGAACCGGCCTTCATGCAGCAACTGTGTGCGGCGCTGGGGCGGCCGGAACTGGCGGCGCAGGGCTTGTCACCCAAACCCGAACAGCAACGGGCGCTCAAGGACGCCTTGAAGGTCGAGTTCGAGAAGCATGACTTTGCCGAACTGTGCGAGCTGTTCGCCGGGATCGATGCCTGTGTCGAACCGGTATTGAATCTGGGCGAGGCGGTGCAGCATCCGCAATTGCAGGCGCGGGAACTGGTGACGCAGGTGCCGCGTGGGGATGGCTCGGCGCAGGCGCAGATCGCTTGTCCGCTGAAATTTTCCGAGGCATTGCCGGCGCCGCGGCATGTGGGAGCGGCGCTGGGGCAGCATACGGATCAGGTGTTGGCGGAGTTGGGGTTGAGTGCTGAGCGGATTGCCGAACTACGTGCCGCGAAAGTGGTTTTGTAGCTCGTTCCCACGCTCTGCGTGGGAATGCCGCCATGGACGCTCTGCGTCCACTGTGACGCAGAGCATCACGGGATACATTCCCACGCAGAGCGTGGGAACGAGGTGGGGACTTACTCGACCCGCATCTCGCCACTGAACACCAGCGTGTTGCGACAGCGCCGGCACAGATAGCGCCGCCCCTGCCGGACCAGACTATGGCGCTGCGCCGAAAACGGAAAATCGCTATCCGCACACGGGCACTTATAGATGTAGCGGGTCACGCTGCGGCGTTTGACTTCATAGGTATGGCAGCGGTCCGGCGGCAATTCGTAAACGCCGCGCATGATCAGTTGCCACTCCTCGCCGTGGGGCTGGATGCGGTCGCCGAACAGTTGATGGGCGATCAGGTGCGCGACTTCATGGGCCACGGTCTGCTTGAGGAAATGTTCGGTGTTTTCCCGGTACAGCTGCGGATTGAAGCGCAGCAGGTTCTCGTGCAGATGCGCGACCCCGGCTTTTTGCCCGCGCAGCTTGAGGCTCACCACGGGGCGTTTGAAAGGACGTTTGAAAAAGGATTCAGCGAGTTGGAAACAGTCTTCGACGCGGGTATTGAGTTGCTCGGGCATGCTTGATGGATCTCCAGAGGCGTCGAGTATGCCGCAACCCCGGGGCGTTGCGAATCGTCGAACTGCCGAATGGTCGTCGCTCTTTTTCAACCGGCACGAGAAGGCCGCCTTGCGGCGGCCTGTGTTGGCGGATCTTGTTTTTGTCGGGATGAACCGATTGCTAATTGGTGTAGACGGGCCCCACGCCCAGTCCCCAGACAATCACGGTGAACGCCATGATGGCCACCAGCACCACCAGACCCACCGCCAGTACCGAGCTGGAAAACAGGAAACCCTCGTCGGACGGAATGTTCATGAAGGTCGGCAGCCCCACATACAGCAGGTACACCGTGTAGCAGATGGCCGCCGTGCCGACGATCATCCCCAGCCACATGTGCGGGTAGAGCGCCGCCAGCCCGCCGACGAACAACGGTGTCGCGGTGTAGGTGGCAAATGCCACGCAACGGGCCAGGCTCGGGTTGGCGTCATAGGTGCGGGCCATCCAGTGCACGAAGGCACCCATGACCGCGACCCCGCCGAGCATTGCCAGATAAGACATGATCGTCATCCACAACGCGCTTTCGACGGTGAGCATCACCGGTGCGCGGTTGCCGATCACCCAGCCGACCTGGGTGGTGCCGATAAAGGCCGAAACAGCGGGGATCGCCGCCAGAATCAGCGTGTGCGTCAGGTACATGTGGCTGATGCTTTCTTCCTGGTCGCCACGGATTTCCTTCCATTCCTGATCGGGGTGGGTAAAAAGTCCCACTACGTGATGGATCATGCCAGTCACTCCTCTCGTTATTGCCATCGCCCCCCAGCGGAGCGCCTACGGGCCAATGCGGCCGAGCAAATACAGGTCTTCAGATTGTGTGCGACCTTATGTCGCAGTATAGAAAGGTCTTAACCGCACAGGTGATAGGGGCTTAGAGCAAATCGCGCTGTAAAACCTCGGGGTAATCGCGTCGAGGTCTGTGTAGAAGGGCGCTGCGAGCGGCGACAACCTGTGGCCACAAGCCCAGTGTTTTTGCGTAAAATGCCCGCCTTTCGTCACACCTCACGGATTTCGCGTCATGGGCACTCTTACGGTCAACCAGAACAAACTGCAAAAGCGCCTGCGCCGCCTGGCCGGCGAAGCCGTCACCGACTTCAACATGATCGAAGACGGCGACAAGGTCATGGTCTGCCTGTCCGGGGGCAAGGACAGCTACACCATGCTCGACGTGCTGATGCACCTGCAGAAGGTTGCACCGATCAAGTTCGAGATCGTCGCCGTGAACATGGACCAGAAGCAGCCGGGCTTCCCCGAGCACGTGCTGCCGGCCTACCTGAAAGAGCTGGGCATCGAGTACCACATTGTCGAGAAGGACACCTACTCGGTGGTCAAGGAACTGATCCCGGAAGGCAAGACCACCTGCTCGCTGTGCTCGCGCCTGCGTCGCGGCACGCTGTACACCTTCGCCGACGAAATCGGCGCGACCAAAATGGCTCTCGGTCATCATCGCGACGACATCGTCGAGACATTCTTCCTCAACATGTTCTTCAACGGCAGTCTCAAGGCCATGCCGCCGAAGCTGCGCGCCGACGATGGTCGCAACGTGGTGATCCGTCCGCTGGCCTACTGCAACGAGAAAGACATCCAGGCCTACTCGGACTTCAAGCAATTCCCGATCATCCCGTGCAACCTTTGCGGCTCCCAGGAAAACCTGCAGCGTCAGGTGGTCAAGGAAATGCTCCAGGACTGGGAACGCAAGACCCCGGGCCGTACCGAGAGTATTTTCCGCAGCCTGCAGAACGTGATCCCGTCGCAACTGGCTGACCGTAACCTGTTTGACTTCACCAGCCTGAAGATCGACGAGACGGCGGCTTCGCGTTTCGTCAATGTGGTGAACCTGTAAGTGATCTGATCGCTCGAAAGAAACGGCGCTCGCGGGCGCCGTTTTCAATTCATTTTTTAGGAGAGGGCATGCGCGACTACAAGTGGCTGCACGAATACTGTCTGAACCGCTTCGGTTCGGCGGCTGAACTGGAAGCCCATCTGCCCGTTCCCAAGACCCCGGCGCAACTGCGCAAGATCAGCGACGACCGTTATCTCTCGACCATGGCCCTGCGGGTGTTTCGTGCCGGGCTCAAGCACAGTCTGGTGGACGCCAAGTGGCCGGCCTTCGAGGAAGTGTTCTTCAAGTTCGACCCGGAAAAGGTCGTGTTGATGAGTGCCGAACACCTTGAGCGGCTGATGCAGGATGCGCGGATCATCCGTCATCTGGGCAAGCTCAAGAGTGTGCCGCGCAATGCGCAGTTCATTCTGGACGTCGAGAAAGAAAAGGGCAGTTTCGGCGCGTTGCTGGCCGACTGGCCGGTGACCGACATCGTCGGCCTGTGGACCTACCTGAAAAAGCACGGCCATCAATTGGGCGGGCTGTCGGCGCCACGGTTTTTGCGGATGGTTGGCAAGGACACCTTTGTGCCGAGCTACGACGTGGTCGCGGCGTTGAATGCACAGAAGATCGTCGACAAGGCACCCACCAGCCTGCGGGATCTGGCGACAGTGCAGAACGCGTTTAACCAGTGGCATGAAGAGAGTGGCGGACGGCCGATGAGCCAGATCTCGATGATGCTGGCTTACACCGTCAACCATTGAGCTCAGAGTGATCGTTCCCACGCTCTGCGTGGGAATGCATAAAGAGACGCTCCGCGTCTCAGGGACGCAGAGCGTCCCGGGCGGCATTCCCACGCAGAGCGTGGGAACGATCCCGAAACCTGTGGGAGCTGGCTTGCCAGCGATAGCGGTCTGTCAGGCGACGGAGATTTCGCCTTCGCCCGCCAGTTTGCGGTTCAGCTGATACCGCCACCGCACATACAGCAACGCCGAGCAGAACACCGCCAGACTGGCGATCATCTCCAGCACGCCGAACAGCTGCCGGCTCGGGTCGTATGCGGCCAGCGCGCCCTTGATGAAATACAGGTTCACCACAAAGCACATCCACGAATGCCCGCGTGCGCTGCCCATGATCATGCCCGGTGCGAGCACGACCCATGGGATCAGCTCGATCAGCAGAATCACCCACGGCCGCGCGCCGTGCAGGTCGGCGAACACCAGGTAATACGCGGCGAGCAATCCAGCCAGGCCGAAAAAGCACAGCAGACTGATCACCCGCATGGCCCGCACCCGTGGCTCCAGCCATTCGACGGCGGGCAGGACTTTCGGCTTTCTGGCCATCTCAGTTCCCCAGTTTCTGGGCGGTCTTGGCCAGACGTGCGCCGAGTGCGCGGCACAGCGCCACTTCGTGCTGATCGAGACCACTTTTACCGTCGGCCCCGGCGTGATGGCTGGCGCCGTACGGCGTGCCGCCGCCCTGGGTTTCCAGCAGCGCCGATTCGCTGTAGGGCAGGCCGGTGATCAGCATGCCGTGGTGCAGCAGCGGCAGCATCATCGACAACAGGGTAGTTTCCTGGCCGCCATGCAGGCTGGCGGTGGAGGTAAACACCCCGGCCGGCTTGCCGACCAGCGCGCCGGTCAGCCACAGGTTGCTGGTGCCATCGAGGAAGTACTTGAGCGGCGCGGCCATGTTGCCGAAACGGGTCGGGCTGCCGAGGGCCAGGCCGGCGCAGTTCTTCAGGTCATCCAATGTGGCGTACAGCGCGCCTTCATCCGGAATGTCCGGTGCCACGGCTTCACACTCGGTGGAGATCGCCGGCACGGTGCGCAGGCGTGCTTCGAGGCCCGCCTGCTCGACGCCACGGGCAATCTGCCGGGCCATCTCGTTGGTCGAGCCGCTGCGGCTGTAATACAGAACCAGAATGTACGGCGCACTCACGGCAGCAGCTCCAGGATCTGCTCCGGTGGACGGCCGATAATGGCTTTGTCGCCGGCTTCGAGAATCGGTCGCTCCATCAACTTCGGATGTGCCGCGATGGCTTCGATCAATTGTTTTTCGGTGAGACTGGCGTCGGCCAGGTTCAGGGTCTTGTATTCGTCTTCGCCGGTGCGCAGCAGTTGCCGTGCGCTGATTCCCAGCTTGCCGAGCAGCGCCTTGATCTGCGCGGCGTCCAGCGGAGTTTCGAGGTAGCGCACCACGTTTGGCGTCAGGCCGCGGGCTTCGAGGAGTTCGAGCGCACCGCGGGATTTCGAGCAGCGCGGGTTGTGATAAAGCGTCAGATCGGTCATGGGCGGGTCGCTTCTTGCGTAGAGTGGCGGCTATTCTAACTGTGCAGCGCGCAATCCAGAACCTTGGGAGGCGATGGGTCGCAGGCGCATTCAATTTTTCACAAGGAACACAACATGACACGGGCACTGGCAGCGGCATTGACGATCATCGGGGCGTTGATGCTGGGGGGCTGCGGTAACGACTACGGCATCGACCAGAACGGGCAGAAAGTGGCGTCCGAGCGCCTCGACAAACAATGGGTCGTGCTCAACTACTGGGCCGAATGGTGCGGCCCGTGCCGCACGGAAATCCCGGAACTCAACCATCTGGCCGAAGAGCTCAAGGGCAAGAAAATCGGCGTGTTCGGGGTCAACTTCGACAACGTGCAGGGTGAAGAGCTGAAGAGCGCCAGCGAAAAACTGGGCATCAAATTCACCGTACTGGCGCAGGACCCAGCGGAACTGTTCGAACTGCCGCGCAGTGAGGCCTTGCCGGTGACCTACATCATCGACAACAAGGGCAAGGTGCGGGAGCAGTTGATGGGTGAGCAGACGGCGGCGGGGGTGATGGCCAAGCTTGAGGCGTTGCAGGCGACCAACTGATTTGCCTTGGCTGATCGTCGCTGATCGTTCCCACGCTCCGCGTGGTAACGCCGCCCCGGACGCTCCGCGTCCGCTGTGACGCAGAGCGTCACGGGATGCATTCCCACGCAGAGCGTGGGAACGATCATTCAGGGCAGCAGGATCAGCCTTCTTCCAGCCACCAGCGCAATGGCTTGCCTTCAGCCGGCCAGAAGCGCATCTGCTCGATCGGCGAGATATCCCAGCGTTCCACGTGTTCCAGGGCCTGGAGGAAGCGTTGCTCCTGCTCCATGAGCGCCGGTGCGCAGAGTTTGCGGGTCTTGCCGATCTTGCCGAAGCTCAGCTTGTCGCCTTCCAGGGTGTACGGCGCGAACCAGTGGTTGCAGCCGCCATTGCCATACGCCCGCCCGTCATCGCCGAGGGTCACGGTCAGGTGGCTGTAATCCATCAGCGGACGCTCGCCGATCCATTCCAGAATGTAGCTACGGTTCTGTTGCAGTTGCACAGGCTCCGCGGCGCAACCCATCAGGCCGGCGCCGACAGCAGCGGTCAGGGCCAGGTGTTTCATCACGCCGGCTCCTGGCATTTCGGGCACAGATGCTTGTCGCCGACGGCTTTCCAGCCCAGCTCCGCAATACGTGCCGTGGCGGCCGGTTTTTCCGCAGGCTTGCCCAGTTTGGCGTCCACGGCGAATTCGAAGCTCAGCTCCTTGGCGCAGCTGTCGCAGTTGACCTGCCAGGTGTGGATCGCCAGTTCACCGAACACCGGGCCGGTGGTCATGGCAGTCCATTGACCCGGCGGGTTGATCAGGTGGCGGACGGTGTCGACGGTCAGGCGCATGGACAAGTCCTTGCTGCCTTTGAGGGTCACGACCAGCACGTCGCCGATGCGGATCGAGCCACCGTTGCCGGTGACCTGATAACGGCCCGGAACCAGGGCGCGGCATTCGGTGAGGGTGTGTTGCGGGTTCATCAGGGTGTAGCGGAAATCGTGTTCGACCATGGGTCCTCCAAATATGCGCGACATGCTAGCACGGGCTTGATTGCAGAATGATGCGCGCGTGCGACCTTCGATCAGGTTCAAATCGACACCGCAGTCGTGGCAAACTGCCGCCTTCATTTTCAAGGAACGGAACATGGCGCTGATCGAATGTTATGAATGCAAGCGGAGCATCAGCTCCGAAGCCACGGCGTGCATTCATTGCGGGGCTCCGCTGGCAGAGGCGCAGGCGTCTCACGCCGAAAAGGGCGCGTCGACGATTTCCTTTGGCAGCCTTCCGCGTAACAAGGCAGTGCCCGAGGCCCACGTTCCGCCACCGGCCCCCGAGCGGCCGAAGATCATGCCGGCCGCGGCGGGGCGACGTCGTCGTTCGCAGCCTGTCGAGCCCGTGGCAAACCCGGACGGCTCGCGTCCGGTGGAAGGCTGGCTGAAGATCATGGCGTTTCTGATGCCGCTGGTGTTTGTCTGGTTCCTGCTGCGCAGCGGGCACTCCCTCAAGCAACGTTTACTGGGGTTCGGCTGGCTGGCGCTGTTGATCCTGTGCGTAGCGATTACCCCGACGCCACCTCCGGTCTGAGTCCGACCGTTCAGCCCTCGACCTGGTTCTGCGGCGTACCCGCCGCCCAGGTCGCGATGTTGTGCAGGGTGGTCGCGGCAATCGCGCCCAGCGCCTCATGGGTCAGAAACGCCTGATGGGCGGTGACGATCACATTGGGGAACGTCAGCAGCCGCGCCAGCACGTCGTCCTGTAGCGGCAGGTCGGAACGGTCCTCGAAGAACAGCTGCGCCTCCTCTTCATACACATCCAGTCCCAGATAACCGAGCTGGCCGTCCTTCAAGGCGTCGACCAGCGCTGGCGTGTCCACCAGACCGCCGCGCCCGGTGTTGATCAGCATCGCCCCCGGTTGCATGTGCGCCAGCGAATTGCGGTTGATCAGGTGTCTGCTCTGTTCGTTGAGCGGGCAGTGCAGGCTGATGATCCGCGCTTGCGCCAGCAGGTCCGGCAGGCTCAGGTAGCGCGCGCCCAACGCTTCGACGGCAGGGTTCGGATAAGGGTCGTAGGCCAGCAGTTCGCAGCCGAAGCCGTGCATGATTTTCGCGAAGGTCGCGCCGATCTGTCCGGTGCCGACGATGCCGACCGTCTTGCCCACCAGATCGAAACCGGTAAGACCGTGCAGGCTGAAATCGCCTTCGCGGGTGCGGTTGTAGGCGCGATGCAGGCAACGGTTGAGGGCGAGGATCAACGCCACCGCATGCTCGGCCACCGCGTGGGGCGAGTAGGCCGGTACACGCACGACGGCCAGCCCGAGGCGTTTGGCGACGGCCAGATCCACATGGTTGTAGCCGGCCGAACGCAAGGCGATCAGGCGAGTGCCGCCGGCGGCCAGACGTTCCAGCACCGGCGCGCTCAGGTCATCGTTGATGAAGGCGCAGACTACTTCGTGATGTTCGGCCAACGCTGCGGTATCGAGACTGAGCCGGGCGGGCTGAAAGTGCAGTTCGATCCCGTCCGGGCAGTCGGCGGCGAGGAAACTGTCGCGGTCGTAGGTCTGGCTGCTGAAAACGATCGTGCGCATGAAATCCTCCTGGAGCATCGACGCGGGCGCAAATCACCCGCGACAACTTTAGCCGCGTCGGCGTTGACCGGCATTGTCGTGGATCAGGCGCTGATCTTCGCCTGGGCCGCCAGACGATTGATCGCCCGTTCCAGCTCGTCCAGCGCGGTCGAGGCCTTGGGATCCTGCTGCTTGAGCAGGGTTTCGCTGCGCTGGCAGGCGGCGCGCAATTGCGGCACGCCGCAGTAACGGGTGGCACCATGCAGGCGGTGCACCCGTTCCAGCAGACCGTTCTGATCCTGACTGTCGCGGGCGGTGCGAATGGCTTCGCGATCGGCCTCAAGCGAGGCCAGCAGCATCGCCAGCATGTCTGCCGCCAGATCCGCCTTGCCGGCGGCCAGGCGCAAACCTTCTTCGTGATCGAGAATTGGCAGTTCCTGATTGCCCAGCAGACTTTCGCCGCCTCGGTCCGGCGCCTGATTGCGCAATGCCAGGCCGGTCCACTTCAGCACGACCTGCGCCAGTTGCCGCTCGCTGATCGGCTTGGTCAGGTAGTCGTCCATGCCGCTTTGCAGCAGCGCGCGTTTTTCATTGGCCATGGCGTGGGCGGTGAGGGCAACGATCGGCAGCGGCGTGCAGTGCCGCTCGCTTTCCCACTGGCGAATCGTCTCGGTGCTCTGGCGTCCGTCCATGCCGGGCATCTGCACGTCCATCAGCACCAGATCGAAGGTTTCGTTCTGCACCGCCTTGACCGCGGCATAACCGCTTTCCACGGCCAGCACCTTGGCGCCCATGTCTTCGAGCAGCGTCTGCACCAGCAACAGGTTGGCCGGGTTGTCGTCGACGCACAGCACTTTCGGCGCGCGGCTCGACAACGGTTCGCCCGGTTCGCTGCGCTGCTGGCGCGGGTTGACCATGTCCGACAAGGCCCGGCGCAGTTTGCGGGTGCAGGCCGGTTTCGATTGCAGCTGACTGTGAGGGTTGGGCACCGAAAGGTGATAGAGCGTCAGCTCGGTGGTCGGGCACAACACCAGCACCCGGCAACCGAGGTGCTCAAGGTCCCAGATGTGCTGGTTGAGGCGCTCCGGCGGCATGTCGTTGCTGGTGATGCCGAGCACCGCCAGATCGATGGCCTGATCGGTCTGATGGGCGCCGGTAACGCCATTGGTCAGGCTTTCCAACGTGTTGAACGGCGTGACGTCGAGGCCGCAGTCTTCCAGTTGATGCTGCAGGGCCTGACGCGCCAGTTCGTGATTTTCCAGCACCGCCACCCGGCGCCCGAGCAACGGCGCGGCGGGCAGGTCTTCGGCATCGTCGCGGGTCTTGGGCAGGTTCAGGCTGATCCAGAATTCCGAACCTTCGCCCGGCGTGCTGTCGACGCCGATTTCGCCGCCCATCTGCTCGATCAGGCGCTTGGAAATCACCAGCCCCAGGCCGGTGCCACCGGGTTGGCGCGACAGCGAATTGTCGGCCTGGCTGAAAGCCTGGAACAACGCGCGCACATCCTGGTTCGACAGGCCGATGCCGGTGTCCTGAATGCTGATGCGCAACTGCACGCTGTCGTCGTTTTCTTCTTCGAGCATGGCGCGGGCGACGATGGTGCCCTCGCGGGTGAACTTGATTGCGTTGCTCACCAGATTCGTCAGGATCTGCTTGAGCCGCAGCGGATCGCCGACCAGCGACAGCGGCGTATCGCGGTACACCAGACTCACCAGTTCCAGCTGCTTGGCGTGGGCGGCGGGGGCGAGGATGGTCAGGGTGTCCTGCAACAGGTCGCGCAGGTTGAACGGAATATGGTCGAGCACCAGTTTGCCGGCCTCGATCTTCGAGAAATCGAGGATCTCGTTGATGATCCCCAGCAGGCTGTCGGCGGACTTTTCGATGGTGCCCAGATAGTCGAGCTGGCGCGGGGTCAGTTCGCTTTTCTGCAACAGGTGGGTGAAACCCAGAATGCCGTTGAGCGGCGTGCGGATCTCGTGGCTCATGTTGGCGAGGAATTCGGATTTGATCCGGCTCGCTTCCAGCGCTTCCTTGCGGGCCAGGTCCAGCTCGATGTTCTGGATCTCGATGGTTTCCAGGTTCTGGCGCACGTCTTCGGTGGCCTGATCGACGCTGTGCTGCAATTCTTCCCGGGCGTTCTGCAGGGTGCCGGCCATGCGGTTGATGCCGGACGCCAGTTCATCCAGTTCCTGACTGCCCAGCGGTGGCAGGCGGGTTTCCAGGTGACCGTCCTTGAGCTGCGCGACGGCCTGTTTGATCTGGCTCAGCGGGCGGTTGATCGTGCGGCCCATGCGCAAGGCCAGCAGCGCGGCACCGGCCAGTCCCGCACCAATCAGCAACAGACTGGCGAACAGGCTTCGGTAGCCGCGCAACAGCATGCCGTTGTGCGACAGCTCCAGCTCGACCCAGCCGAGCAGGCGGTCGGACTCTTGCGGGATCAGCTCGCCGGCGAGGTTGCGGTGTTTGCCGAAGACCGGCAGCAGATAGCGGGTGGCATCGTTGCCGCTGCGTCGCAGCAGGTGCGCGCTGTCGCCGCTCGGCGCCTGGTTGAGCATGGTCGGGCCGGCGTGGGCGAGGGGAGAGCGATCGGGCGCGAGGAAGGTGACGGCGCGCACGTCTGGTTGTTCGAGGGACTGGGTGGCGATGCGCTCGAGCAGTTCGGCATCGCCGCGGCCCATGGCCGGTGCCACCAGCGGAGCCAGTTGCTCGGCGATCATTTCGCCGCGCTGCATCAGTTGGGTTTGCAGGTCGGACTGCTGCGTCCAGGTGAAATACCCGCCCAGCACCAGTGCCATCAGGCTGGTCGGCAACAGGGTCAGCAACAATACGCGACCTTTGATTCCCAGTTTCTTGAGCACGCCTTTCTCCTGCATCCCGCTGATCGTTGACTCACACGTGCGTCCGGCACGCGGTATCGGCGCAGTGTAGCGATTTGCTTGCGGGCAATCTTGGGAAAAATGATGTCGTGTTTGTTCACTTGCAGGCCGGTCATCTGTCCGACAGGTCAAGCTTGGGTTGCCGGGCGCCGGGCAATCTTGAATAATCGCCCAACTGAGAATTATTTGCAGATAGTCATGACTCCTGTCTCTATTGGCCAACCCCGCATTCTTTCCATCGAAGACGATCCCGTCCTCGGTGCCTATGTCCATGAACAACTGGGCCGCAGCGGCTTCCAGGTCACCTGGTGCCAGAACGGCAGCGAAGGCCTGAGCATTGCCCGGCGCCAGCCGTTCGATGTGGTGTTGATGGACATTCTGTTGCCGGGGCTGGATGGATTGAACGTCCTGACTCAACTGCGTCAGAGCCATTCCACGCCGGTGCTGCTGATGTCAGCCCTCGGTGCCGAAGCCGACCGTATCAGCGGTTTCCGCCTCGGCGCCGACGACTATCTGCCCAAACCCTTCAGCATGGCCGAGCTGCATGTGCGGATCGAAGCGATCCTGCGCCGGGTCGCCCTCGACCGTCGTCCGGCGGCTATCGCTCCGGCGGTGCCGGTCGGCGGACTGCGTTTCGACGATGAGCAGTGCGATGTGTTCTACGTCGACCAGCCCGCCGGCCTGACTCGCAGCGAATACCGCCTGCTGGAAACCCTCAACCGCAACGACGAGGAAGTGCTGAGCAAGGCCTTCCTTTATCAGCACGTTCTGCAACGCGGCTATGCGGCCCACGACCGCAGCCTCGACATGCACATCAGCCAGATCCGCCGCAAACTCAAGTCGGTCGGTTACACCGAGCGGGAAGTACGCACGGTGTGGGGCAAGGGTTACGTCCTGAGTGCCGTCGATGAAAGTGTCTGACCTGCCGGGCCGGCACTCGCTGTTCTGGAAACTTGCCTGCCTGCTGGTGGCGTTCTGTCTGTTGATGATCTGGCTGAGCTGGTCCTGGGGCCGGTACATGGAACAGCGCAACCAGTTCCTCTCCGACGACGCCCGTCGCACGCTGAGCCGTTATGCCTCCGAGGCCGAGCGCGCCTGGCAGCAGGGCGGGCGCGATGGCATCGATAGCTGGTTGCAGAGCATGGAGTTGCGTGAGGCCGGCTGGGTCGGCGTGATCGGCGGCAACCTGCAGTCGCTGGGCAGCCAGCCGTTGAACGTTCAGGAGCTCCAGCGCCTGACCTTCCTGCGCGGCCTTGACTGGCCGATTCACAAAAAGGGCCGGCCGTGGCTGCGGGTCCCATTTCCCAATGACCCGACCGCCGGCAGTCTGGTGATCGAGTTGCCCGAGCGATTTCTGCCGGGCAAATACCGGGTGTTCTGGCGGGTCATCACCAACGGTGTGATTCCCGGTCTGTTCACCTTGCTGCTGTGCGTCGGCCTGTATCGCCTGTTGGTGGTGCCGCTGAACAATCTGCGCGAGCAGGCCAATGCGTGGCGTGCCGATCAATTGAATGTGCGGTTGTCGAGCGGCATCACCCAGCGCCCCGATGAACTCGGCGAACTGGCCCGCGCCTTCGATTCGATGTCCGAACGCCTGCAATCCACCGTGGCCCTGCAACAGCAACTGTTGCGCGACCTGTCCCACGAACTGCGCACGCCCCTGAGTCGGTTGCGGGTCGCCAGCGAAAGCGAGCAGCAGCTGCAACCGTTGCGCGAACGCATCGGTCGCGAAGTCGACGTGATGCAGCGACTGGTGGAGGACACCCTGCAACTGGCCTGGCTCGACACCGAACGCGCGCCGTTGCCGGACGAAGCGATCCAGATTCAGGCACTGTGGGAAATGCTCACGGAAAACGCCTGCTACGAAAGCTGCTGTCCGATGGGGCAGTTGCAGTGCGGGGTGGAGGCCTCATGCTGGGTGCGCGGCAATCTCAATACCCTGGCCCAGGCACTGGAAAACATTCTGCGCAATGCGATTCGACATTCGCCACCGGGCGGCATCGTGCGCCTCGATGGTCGACGGGATAGCGATTACTGGCACCTGTGGCTGGAGGACGAGGGTGGCGGCGTGGCCGAGGCGGATCTGGAGCGGATCTTCTCGCCCTTCATCCGACTCGACGGCTCGCGGCCGGGAGACGGTGGATTTGGGTTGGGGCTGAGTATCGCGAGGAACGCGGTGCAACGCCAGGGCGGAACCCTGTGGGCCGAGAACGGCCCGTCGGGATTGCGACTGAATCTGCGGTTGGTGGCGGATGACAGTGCTGTCAGTCCCGACGTCTTCGCTGGCAAGCCAGCTCCCACCGTGGACTTGAACCGCCCGCAGATTGTGTGAGCGGTACAGGAAAGTCTCACCACTGGTCAGACTTTTCTGCTTATTCCAATAAACCATAAGCACCACACTTTGCGTGATATGGCCTGCGCAGGTTTGCCGGTATGATAGGCGCCCCCGCTGTCCGGATTGCGAAAAACGCCATGACCTTGCAGTACCCAACCATCGCCGATTGCGTCGGCAACACGCCGCTGGTGCGTTTGCAGCGCCTGCCCGGTGTCACCAGCAACACCCTTTTGCTCAAGCTCGAAGGGAACAACCCGGCGGGTTCGGTCAAGGATCGTCCGGCGCTGTCGATGATCACCCGTGCCGAGTTGCGCGGGCAGATCCACGAAGGCGATACGCTGATCGAAGCGACCTCGGGCAACACCGGGATCGCCCTGGCGATGGCCGCCGCGATCAAGGGTTACAAGATGATCCTGATCATGCCGGACAACTCCAGCGCCGAGCGTAAGGCGGCGATGACCGCTTACGGCGCGCAGCTGATTCTGGTCAGCCAGGAAGAGGGCATGGAAGGCGCTCGCGATCTCGCCCAGCGGATGGAAGCCGAAGGCCGTGGCAAGGTGCTGGATCAGTTCGCCAACGGCGACAACCCTGAAGCGCACTACACCACCACCGGCCCGGAAATCTGGCGTCAGACCCAGGGCTCCATCACCCACTTCGTCAGCTCCATGGGCACCACCGGCACCATCATGGGCGTGTCGCGTTACCTCAAGGAACAGAACGACAACGTGCAGATCATCGGCCTGCAACCGATGGAAGGCTCGGCCATTCCCGGCATCCGCCGCTGGCCGCAGGAATACCTGCCGAAGATCTACCAGGCCGACCGCGTTGACCGCATCGTCGACATGGCGCAAAGCGAAGCCGAGGACGTCACCCGGCGTCTGGCCCGCGAAGAAGGCATCTTCTGCGGCGTGTCCTCGGGCGGTGCGGTGGCAGCGATGCTGCGCCTGTCCAAAGAAGTTGAAAACGCGGTGATCGTCGCGATCATCTGCGACCGTGGCGACCGTTACCTGTCGACCGGCATTTTCGACGCGCCCAACTGATGGCCAAGCATGAGAGAGGCCTGCGCTTCCAGCCCACCGGCGGCAGCAAGGCCGCGCAAATCCCGACCGGCAAAAAGCAGCGCCTGAGCATCGAGCGCCTGGCCAATGACGGTCGCGGCATCGCGTTTTTTGAAGGCAAAACCTGGTTCGTCCTCGGCGCCCTCGC
Source organism: Pseudomonas sp. IT-P2 (assembly GCF_949767575.1). Taxonomy (NCBI): domain Bacteria; kingdom Pseudomonadati; phylum Pseudomonadota; class Gammaproteobacteria; order Pseudomonadales; family Pseudomonadaceae; genus Pseudomonas; species Pseudomonas sp. IT-P2. The sequence continues at coordinate 496,867 of NZ_CATKQA010000022.1, forward strand.
GGGTGAAGAGGTCGAAGCCCGAGTGCTCGGCGCCCACGGCAAAGTGGTCGAGGCGCGCACCGAGCGCGTGTTCAGCGCCAGTCAATTGCGTCGTCCCGCACCTTGCCAGCACGCCGGCCGTTGCGGCGGTTGCAGCGTTCAGCATCTGCCCCACAACGAACAGCTTGCCCTGAAACAGCGCATGCTCGCCGAGCAGTTGTCGCGAGTCGCCGGTGCCGAGCCCGAAGAGTGGGCGGCGCCGTTGACCGGCCCCGAATTCAGCTACCGTCGCCGCGCCCGGATCGCCGTGCGCTGGGACAGCAAGACCAAGAAGCTCGAAGTCGGTTTCCGCGCCGCCGGCAGCCAGGACATCGTCGCGATCAGCGAATGCCCGGTGCTGGTACAGCCCTTGCAGCCGATCATGACCCGCTTGCCGGATATGCTGCGACGCTTGAGCAAACCTCAGGCGCTGGGGCATGTCGAATTGTTCAGTGGCTCGTCACTCGCCGTACTGCTGCGTCACATGGCGCCGCTGTCCGAGGCCGACCTGACGATCCTCAAGGATTTCTGCGCGTTCCATGAAGCGCAGCTCTGGCTGCATGGCGAAGGCGAACCGCAGCCGGTGGATGATGCACAGTCGCTCGGTTACCGCCTGGAACAATGGGACCTGCAACTGGCCTACCGGCCGGGGGATTTCATCCAGGTCAATGCCGGGGTCAACGAGGCCATGGTCGCCCAGGCGCTGGACTGGTTGAAACCGACGAGCGATGAGCGCGTGCTCGACCTGTTTTGCGGCCTCGGCAACTTCGCCCTGCCGCTGGCGAAAGCTGCGCGTGAAGTGGTGGCGGTCGAAGGCGTGCAGACCATGGTCGATCGCGCGGCAGCGAATGCCGCCAGCAACAATTTGCATAACACAAAGTTTTTTCAGGCCGATTTATCCCAGCCTTTGACCGATGCCCAGTGGATCGGAAACGGCTTTTCTGCGGTACTCTTGGACCCACCGCGCGACGGTGCTTTCGAGGTGGTGCGCAAGCTGGCGGCCTTGGGCGCCAAACGGTTGGTGTACGTGTCGTGCAACCCTGCAACTCTGGCGCGCGATACGGTCGAATTGATCAAGCAGGGCTACCGGTTAAAACGTGCCGGGATTCTCGATATGTTTCCTCAGACGGCACATGTCGAGGCCATGGCGTTATTTGAAGCGAGCCAGGATGGCTCGTCTGATCCGACTGGTCGTCCGTAGCGCTCGCCTTGGCCCCGCGAGCGCGAACGGGCATTGACGGTCAGTGATTTGACGCATTGAATCTGCGTCGTAGGGAAGGTAAAGCAAGATGGTACAGGTGAGAGCACACCAGCCGATCAACACTGACGGCAGTATCAATCTCGAGGCTTGGCTCGATCACGCGGTCAGTGTCGATCTGGCACTGGATCGCGAAGCCTTGAAAGAGGCCTGCGAGTACGCTCGCCAGGCCGAGCAGCAATCCAATGCCGCGAAGAATCTCTGGTCCGAAGGCAGCGGCAGTTTCAGCACGGGCCTTGAGATCGCCGAGATCCTCGCCGACCTCAAGCTCGATCAGGATTCGCTGGTTGCCGCGGTTCTGTATCGCGGCGTACGCGAAGGCCAGATTGAACTCGCAGCGGTCAGCCAGCGCTTCGGCCCGGTGGTCGCCAAGCTGATCGACGGCGTGCTGCGCATGGCGGCGATCAGTGCCAGCCTCAGCCCGCGCCAGTCGATGGTGCTCGGCACTCAGGGCCAGGTGGAAAACCTGCGCAAGATGCTGGTGGCGATGGTCGACGACGTGCGTGTCGCGCTGATCAAACTTGCCGAACGCACCTGCGCGATCCGTGCAGTGAAAACCGCCGACGACGAAAAACGTAACCGGGTCGCCCGGGAAGTGTTCGACATCTATGCGCCGCTCGCGCATCGACTCGGCATCGGTCATATCAAATGGGAACTGGAGGACCTGTCCTTCCGTTACCTGGAACCCGATCAATACAAACAGATTGCCAAGCTGCTGCATGAGCGGCGGCTGGATCGTGAGCGTTTCATCGCCGACGTGATGACCCAGCTCAAGGACGAACTGCAGGCCACCGGCGTCGAAGCCGACATCAGCGGTCGGGCCAAACACATCTATTCGATCTGGCGCAAAATGCAGCGCAAGGGTCTGGAGTTCAGCCAGATCTACGACGTGCGTGCGGTGCGCGTGCTGGTGCCGGAAATGCGCGACTGCTACACCGCGCTCGGTATCGTCCACACCCTGTGGCGGCATATCCCGAAAGAGTTCGACGACTACATCGCCAACCCGAAAGAGAACGGCTACCGCTCGCTGCACACGGCGGTAATCGGCCCGGAAGGCAAGGTGCTGGAAGTCCAGATCCGGACCCATTCGATGCACGAAGAGGCCGAACTCGGTGTCTGCGCGCACTGGCGCTACAAGGGCACCGACGTCAAGTCCGGCTCCAATCACTACGAAGAGAAAATCTCCTGGCTGCGTCAGGTCCTCGAGTGGCACGAAGAGCTGGGCGACATCGGTGGTCTGGCCGAACAGCTGCGGGTCGATATCGAGCCGGACCGGGTCTACATCTTCACCCCGGACGGTCACGCCATCGACTTGCCGAAGGGCGCGACGCCGCTGGACTTCGCCTACCGCGTGCACACCGAAATCGGTCACAACTGCCGTGGCGCGAAGATCAACGGGCGCATCGTTCCGCTCAACTACAGCCTGCAGACCGGTGAACAGGTCGAGATCATCACCAGCAAGCACGGCACTCCGAGCCGCGACTGGCTGAACCCGAACCTCGGCTACGTCACCACGTCCCGGGCGCGGGCGAAGATCGTGCACTGGTTCAAGTTGCAGGCGCGCGATCAGAACGTCGCGGCGGGCAAGACCCTGCTCGAGCGCGAGCTCAATCGCCTCGGCCTGCCGGCGGTGGACTTCGACAAGCTGGCCGACAAGGCCAACATGAAAACCGCCGAGGACATGTTCGCCGCCCTCGGCGCCGGCGACCTGCGTCTGGCGCAACTGGTCAACCTCGCGCAACAACTGGTCGAGCCGGAACGCGGCAACGAACAGCTGGAACTGATTCCGCGCAAGGCGACCGGCTACAAACCGGGCAAGCGCGGCGATATTCAGATCCAGGGCGTCGGCAACCTGATGACCCAGATGGCCGGCTGCTGCCAGCCGTTGCCGGGCGATGCGATCGTCGGCTACATCACCCAGGGCCGCGGCGTGAGCATTCACCGTCAGGACTGCGCCTCGGTGCTGCAACTGGCCGGGCGCGAGCCGGAGCGGATCATCCAGGTCAGCTGGGGCCCGGTGCCGGTGCTCACCTATCCGGTGGATATCGTCATCCGCGCCTACGATCGTTCCGGTCTGCTGCGTGACGTTTCGCAGGTGCTGCTCAACGAGCGGATCAACGTGCTGGCGGTCAACACCCGCTCGAACAAGGAGGACAACACCGCGCTGATGTCCCTGACCATCGAGATTCCGGGGCTGGACGCGCTGGGGCGGTTGCTGGGGCGGATTTCCCAGTTGCCGAACATCATCGAAACGCGGCGTAACCGGACTCCATGAAACCGATCTACAGCCTTGAAGACCTGCTGCATCTGATGAACCGTCTGCGCGACCCGCAGTACGGTTGCCCATGGGACATCAAGCAGACTTACGCGACCATCGTCCCGCACACCCTTGAAGAGGCCTACGAAGTCGCCGACGCCATCGAGCGCGGCGACTTCGACCACTTGCAGGGCGAGTTGGGCGATCTGCTGTTTCAGGTGGTGTATTACAGCCAGCTGGCGCGGGAGGAGGGGCGGTTCGAATTCGCCGGGGTGGTCGACAGCATCACTCGCAAGCTGATCCGTCGCCATCCGCACGTGTTCCCCACTGGCGATCTGTATGCGCCGCTGGACGTGCCGCGTTTGAACGAAGAGCAGGTCAAGCAGCGCTGGGAGGAGATCAAGGCCGAAGAGCGTGCCGAGAAATCCGCCGAGCCGCAGCAACTGTCACTGCTCGACGATGTGCCGGCTGCGTTGCCGGCGTTGTCCCGCTCGGCCAAGTTGCAGAAGCGCGCAGGGCAGGTCGGTTTCGACTGGCCGGATGCGTTGCCGGTGCTGGACAAGGTCCGTGAAGAACTCGATGAAGTGCTCGAAGCCATGTCCGAAAATGACCCGCAAGCGGTGGCCGACGAGATCGGTGATCTGCTGTTTTCGGTGGTCAATCTGGCCCGGCACCTGAAGGTCGATCCGGAAACTGCGTTGCGTGGCGCCAACGCCAAGTTCGAGCGACGTTTCCGTTTTATCGAACAGGCATTGCGCGACACCCACCGACCCATGGAAGATTGCACCCTCGAAGAGTTGGACGCCCTGTGGGGCGAAGCCAAACGTCAGGAAAAGAATTTGCCCAGCTGCGGCTGAGCCGTTGCCCAAGTGAGTAAGCATCAATGAGCCTTTCCCTTCGCGACCAGTTGCTCAAGGCAGGACTGGTCAACCAAAAGCAGGCCAAGCAGGTCAGCAAAGACAAACAGAAACAACAGCGCCTGGCCCACAAAGGCCAGATCGAACTGGACGACTCCCAGCAGCGTGCTGCCCAGGAAGCCCAGGCCGAGAAGGTCAAGCGCGACCAGGAGCTGAACCGTCAGCAGCAGGAGAAGGCCGAGGCCAAGGCCCGCGCCGCGCAGGTCAAACAGTTGATCGAGGTCTCGCGTCTGCCGAAGCTGACGACCGAGGACTATTACAACTTCGTCGACGACAAGAAGGTCAAGCGCATCTCCGTCAACACGCTGATGCGCAACAAGCTCAGCAGCGGCTCGCTGGCGATCGTGCACCACGCTGGCGGCTACGAAGTGATTCCTCGTGAGGCGGCCCTGAAGATTCAGGAGCGCGATCCACAGCGCATCGTACAGCTCAACGAGAAGGTCGAAGAGGTCAATGCCGAGGACGATCCGTACGCGGCTTATGTGATCCCTGATGATCTGATGTGGTAATCGGGTCTCGCCGGGCTGCGAAGCGGCCCTGAAGCACTCAACAACGACAAACCCCGCTCATGGCGGGGTTTGTCGTTTTCAATGCTGTGGTTTTGTTTCAGGCGGATTTCCGATCCCGCTGCTGTTCCTGCAGTTCCAGTTCGGCCTTGTAGTTGTGGGCGTCGATCTCGTTGTGGAACATGCCGACCAGCAAGTCTTGTTGATGCACATCCCAGATCCGTACGCCGGCGGCTACGCCTTCATGGGACATGTGTGAATCGTCGCGTTCAGTTACTTTTACAGTCATCTGCTAGCTCCAAATCTCAAGTTATCTGCAGCAAGGCGTGTGCAGGACTCTGTTATAGATTTTGTTAGCCTGCTAAGTAAACGCCCGATTTGTGCAATGTATTCTTGCGAAATCTGCAACAGCGCTGGAGCCCGCAGAAACCGCGACATTCAGTCGCAGGGCGGTAAGTTGCATGACAAACGTTTCATCTTGGCGCCGCTGAAAATGCCTTTCTCCAGGCAAAAAAAACGCCCCGAACCAGTCGGGGCGTTTTCATGTGCGGCTCAGCGGAAGGGAATTACTTGCCTTCCCAGCGCTTCAGCACGAGGGTGGCGTTGGTGCCACCGAAGCCGAAGCTGTTGCTCATCACGGTGTTGATGGTGGCGTTCTCGCGGGTCTTGGTCAGCACCGGCAGGTCGGCCACTTCAGGGTCCAGTTCGTCGATGTTGGCCGAACCGGCGATGAAGTTGCCTTCCATCATCAGCATGCAGTAGATCGCTTCGTGAACGCCGGCGGCGCCCAGGGAGTGACCCGACAGGCTCTTGGTGGAGCTGATGGCCGGGGCCTTGTCGCCGAACACTTCGCGCACACCTTTCATTTCCGCGACGTCGCCGACCGGAGTCGAAGTGCCGTGGGTGTTCAGGTAGTCGATCGGGGTGTCGACGGTGGACAGCGCCTGCTGCATGCAGCGGATCGCGCCTTCGCCGCTTGGAGCCACCATGTCGTAGCCGTCGGAAGTCGCGCCGTAGCCAACGATTTCCGCGTAGATCTTCGCGCCACGGGCGAGAGCGTGTTCCAGTTCCTCGACCACCACCATGCCGCCACCACCGGCGATGACGAAACCGTCACGGTCGGCGTCGTAGGCGCGGGAAGCTTGTTCCGGGGTGTCGTTACGCTTGCTGGACAGTGCGCCCATCGCGTCGAACAGGAACGACTGGCTCCAGTGCTCTTCTTCACCGCCACCGGCGAAAACGATGTCCTGCTTGCCCATCTGGATCTGTTCCATGGCGGTACCGATGCAGTGAGCACTGGTGGCGCAGGCAGAAGCGATGGAGTAGTTCAGGCCCTTGATCTTGAACGGTGTGGCCAGGCACGCCGAAACGGTGCTGCTCATGGTCCGCGTTACACGGTATGGGCCGACGCGCTTGACGCCTTTCTCGCGCAGGATGTCCAGCGCTTCCATCTGGTTCAGGGTCGATGCGCCGCCGGAACCTGCGATCAGGCCGGTACGCGGGTTGGACACCTGCTCTTCGGTCAGACCGGAGTCGGCGATGGCGTCTTTCATGGCCAGGTAGGCGTAAGCCGCTGCGTGGCCGACGAAGCGATAGATCTTGCGATCGATCAGCTCTTCAAGGTTGAGGTCGATGGAGCCGGAAACCTGGCTACGCAGACCCATTTCGGCGTATTCCGGGTTGAACCGGATGCCAGGGCGGCTTGCACGCAGGTTAGCGGAGACGGTCTCTTTGTCATTGCCCAGGCACGAAACGATGCCCAGACCAGTGATAACGACGCGGCGCATGCGAATAACCCTTAGAAGTTGTCAGTGGAGGTGAACACGCCGACGCGAAGGCCTTCGGCGGTGTAGATTTCGCGACCGTCGACAGTCACCGAACCGTCGGCGATGGCCAGGTTCAGTTTGCCCTTGAGGACGCGCTTGATATGAATGTTGTAGGTGACTTTCTTGGCGGTCGGCAGGACCTGGCCGAAGAATTTCACTTCGCCCGAACCCAGCGCACGGCCGCGGCCCGGCAGGCCTTGCCAGCCCAGGAAGAAGCCGACCAATTGCCACATGGCGTCCAGACCCAGGCAGCCCGGCATCACCGGATCGCCTTCGAAGTGGCACGCGAAGAACCACAGGTCAGGGTTGATATCCAGCTCGGCGACCAATTCACCTTTGCCGTACTTGCCGCCTTCTTCGCTGATCAGGGTGATGCGATCCACCATCAGCATGTTCGGGGCGGGCAGTTGCGCGTTACCTGGGCCGAACAGCTCACCGCGACTGCAGCGCAGCAGGTCTTCCCGAGTAAAGGCGTTTTGTTTGGTCATGCGAGCTCCTCAATAATCCCATGCGGCAGGTGGGGCAAATCTTCCCGGCCGATCGACGCGTTCATGCCTCGAACCGGCAGCCTACTCATAGACTATTGCGTTGTGGTGAAAGTCACAGCACCAAGGACATGAATGTACACTTGTGCACTGAAATTTTTAATCAAGCCCCTTTTGAGGCCCGTTCGGGTGCCTAAGACTGCCGCACTTTCGCTTTTCACGCCAGTCGCAGATGCTCGAAAGGGCCTCTCTACTGCACCCAGCGCTGCAGAATCTGCTGCAGGTCATTGCGTTTGAATGGCTTGGCCAGGTAATCGTTCATCCCCGCCGACAGGCAGTTTTCGCGATCACCCTGCAACGCGTTGGCGGTCAGGGCGATGATCGGCACCTGGCCGCAGCCGGGCAGGCGGCGAATCTGTCGGGTCGCCTCATATCCATCGATGAGTGGCAAGCGGCAATCCATCAGGATCGCTTCGAAACGGCTGTCCCCGGCACTGCGCACCGCCTGCACGCCATCGGTGGCGACGCTGACGGTAAAGCCCAGGCTGCGCAGCATCGCTTCGATCACGGTCTGGTTGACCGGGTTGTCCTCGACCAGCAACACATGGCGTCCTTCGCCGTGACGGTTACCGTTCAATGCGCGCGGTGCCGCCAGCGCGGGCAGTGCCTGCTTATATAGGGCCAGTGGTATTTCCAGGGTGAACACCGAGCCGCGACCTTCTTCACTCTGGGCACGCAAGGTGCCGCCCATCCGCTCGGCGAGGGTGCGGGCAATCGGCAGGCCCAGGCCGGTGCCGCCATAACGACGGGAAATCGAGCTGTCGGCCTGCTGGAACGCGTTGAACATCAGCTCCAGGCTCTGCGGCGAAATCCCGATGCCACTGTCACGCACCGCGCAGGTGAACCACAACAACTCGTGATCCAGCGACTGCCACTGCGCCTCGATGCTGACGCGCCCCTGCTCGGTGAACTTCAGCGCATTGCCCACCAGGTTGACCAGAATCTGCCGGATCCGCGTCGGATCGCCCTGTACCTGCAAGTCGTGCATGTCATCGGGGATCCGCAGTTGCAGGGCCAACCCGCGTTGCGCCGCGCTGTGCTGGAAGGAATGGGCGCAGGCGCCGATCAGGTCGGCTAGGTTGAACGGAATGTGCTCCAGCTCCAGCTCCGAACGTTCGATGCGCGAGAAATCCAGAATGTCGTTGATCACCTTGAGCAAGTGCTCGGTGGACTCGGAAGCCAGCGCCGCGTACTCGACCTGCTCCTCGGTCATGTCGGTGGTTTCCAGCAATTGCAGCATGCCCAGCACGCCGTTCATCGGAGTGCGCAGCTCATGGCTCATCATCGCCAGGAAATCCGATTTGGCGTTGTTGGCCTTTTCCGCCTCTTCGCGGGTCTGGATCAGTTGCGCCATCGCCTGATGCTGTTCGCGGCTGGCCTGCTCCAGCGCCTGGGCCAGGTTGTTGATGTGCTGGGACAGTGCGCCCAGCTCGGTGTCATCGACGATCGGCAGCGGGGTTTTGTAGTCGCCCTCCTGAATCGCCTTGACCGCATTGCCGATGTCGCGGATCGGCTGCGACAGGCTGCCGGCCAGTCGCCGCGCCAGCACAAAGGTGAAGAGCAGGGCGAACAACGCCAGAATCCCGGCCTTGAGCAGGATCTCCTGTTGGCGCTGACTGAAGGCATCGTTGGACAGACCGACGATCACCCGCCCCAGATAATCCTCGCTGGCCACCCCGGGGCTGCTTTTGCCGTCCTGAAAGAAATCGTTGTGCAAGGCGATGCGTTGCAGCCGCACCGGTGCCTGGAACACCTCGACCTGATGCGGACGATTGTGCGCATCCGCCGGCTGTTCGACGTAGGCCAGAATCCGGTTGGCGCTGTCCTGCACTTCCAGAAACCGCACGTTCGGCGTGGCCAGCGTGGCCTTGAGCAGGCTTTCCAGGACTTCGTTATTGCCGGAAATCACCCCGTACTCGGTGGCCGGTGCGAGTTGGTTGGCGATCAACTGGCCGGTGTGGTTCAGCTCCTGACGCAAATCCTGAATGCGCACGAAGGTGAAAAAGCTGATCAGCAGCAAGGTCAGCAACAGCGCAGGGCCCAGGCTGATCAACTGGGTGCGGGTGTTGATGTCCCAACGGCGGAATATCATGGGCGGCGCTCTCCTTCGGCCAGCTCTGCAGCAACAGACGCTTCATTCATCGGTTCTATCCCTAAGGAACGAGCCACCTGCGCATTACTTGAGACTTTAAAACGCCCGGGGTAGAGCGTGCGCGGCCAGGTGGCCGGTGGCCGGTCCAGCAGTTCGTCGAGGACGGCCAGCCAGTCGTTCTGATCGCTGTAGGTACTGGCCAGGCTGCCGGCGCGAACGAACGAGACATTCGGCCCGACCAGTGCCAGTTGCCGAGAGTAACTGCTGAGCAACAGGTTCTTCGCGGTTTTCGGGTTGTACAGGTCAGGGTCGTCGAGGCCCAGCAGCACGTCGCTGCTTTTCAGCACGGTCTGCAAGGGGCGGCTGTCATGGGTGTTGTCCCAGCGCTGCGGGACGATTTGCAGATTCAGCGGCTGGGCGGCCGATTGCAGCTCCTTGAGCAGGAACTCGCTGTGCTGATCGAACAGCACGCCGACGCGCCCGGCCTGGGGCAGAATCCGGCGGATCAGTTGCAACTGACGACTCAGCGGCGGATCGGCCCACAGCAGGCTCAAGTGGGGCGGTTGCGCGTCGCCGAAGCGTTGCCGGGCCTGCAAACGGCTGATGCGCAGGACCAACGTCGCCGGCCCTTGGGATTCCTGCATGCGCCAGTCGAGGCTCGGCAGATCCAGCAGAATCAGGCGCAGGCTCGACGGCAACTTGCCCGGCGCCGGCAGGCTGGCCAGTGGCTGGAAATGCACGCGGTCGGTGGGGCGCAGTTCGCTCAGGGCCTGAACGAAGGACTGCACACCGGGGCTTTCCTCGGCGCCGGTCAGCAGAATATCGGCCGCCTGCACGGCCACGCCATGCAGCCACGCTGTCAGGAACAGACACAGCCCGGCCAGCCATTGGCCGAGCGTTGGCATCTTCCGTGACAGGGCGTAACGCATCTAGAACTCCAGCTCGGCGCTGAAATACACCACGCGGCGTTCGTCGTAATTGTTGTCGACGAAGGTGGTCGGCTCATGGTCGAGGCGTTGTTGCAGCACGCCGGCCAGTTGCAGCTGGGCTTTGCCCAGGGCGATGCGTTTGGCGATCCGGGTGTCGACCCGCTCGAAGCGGTAACCGTTGAGCGCGTTGTCACCGTAATAGAAGAGGGCGCTGTTCCAGCCGTGGCCCCAATCGCGCAGCCAGCCCGCCGAACCGCTGTTGCGCGCGGTGAATTGCTGATCCAGCGGATTGCTCGCCTCGGCGTCGACGAAGGCGTATGTCAGGCGCAAGCGGTCAGCCGCACTCAGGCGCCAGTCCAGTTGCGTCTCGGTGCCGCGAAACCGCGAATCGTTGGCGTTGCTGGCGATGTACTGATTGTTGCGCAGCGGCTCGCTGATCATCCCGGTGATTTCGTCGTAGAACAGCTTCACGTCCAGCGCCAAGCCCCACTCCGGGAAATAGCCGTTGTAGCCCAGCTCCCGCGAGCGCATGTGTTCCTGGTCGAGATCGCCGGGGCCCCGGGTCTTGACGAAGTAGCGCGCCGAAGACTGGCCATAGGCGGCAGGCCGCAGGTTGGTCACCTGATAACTCCAGTTGACGTTGTTCTCGAACATGTCCGGCGAACGGATGGCTTCCGAATACACCGCGCGCAGGCTGTGGCGCGGGTTGAACAGGTAGTTGACCGCAAACCGGGGCGTCAGCGAACTGCCGATCAATTGCGTGTCTTCGAACATGGCGCCGCCCTGCAACAGCCAGTGTTCGCTGGCGCGCCATTCCAGCTGGCCGAAGGCGCGCCAGGTGGTGTCGTCCAGCGTGCCGTTGAAATAGGTCTCGGAATCGGCCCGGTCGTAACGATAGTTCAGGCCGCTGACCAGACGCAGGCTATCGGACAGGCTGAGGGTGTCCTGCAACTCCAGGTCGTAGCGCGATTCCCGGGCACTCTGGTCGATGTCGCCACACAGGGTCTGGCGCGCACCGTTGCGCCACTGGTCCAGCACCTGATTGGCCAGGGTCATTTCCTGTGGCGTGCCGGCGGGTGCGCCGGGGCCGGTGAACAGCGTCATGTTGCGGGCCAGGCGTTCGGTGTAGTTCGGGTTGAGCTGCCACAGCTCCGTCAACTGCGGGCTGAACGACACTTCGGCGTCACAGGCGCGCCAGGTCTGCTGGCGATCCCAGTGTTGGGCCGAGCCTTGTACATAAAGGCTGTGATCGGGGTTGATGTCCAGGTTCCAGCGCACCGAACCGGCGTAGTCCTTGGCAACCACGTCGGAATTGTTCCCGGCAGCGGTAATTCCGGAGAACACCGGGCGGTAGGTGTAAGGCCGCTGATTGGTCCCGTCCTTGGCATTGACCTGCCAGTCCAGGCTCTGGTTGTCGCTCAGGGTCTGGCTGACCGCGAGGCTGAAGCGGTTCAAGCGACGGTTGTCGCGGTAATCGGCGCCGGTGCGGTCGCTGTCAAAGCCGTCGTCCTCCTGGCCGGACAGCGACAGACGCAGGTCGCCGCCATTCCAGCCGGTGCTCTGGCTGGCATAGAAATCGTTGATGCCGCGTTGGCCGCGGGTCAGCTTCAGTCGTGTGCCGTGGCTGTCCGCCGGGTTGCGGGTGATGATGTTGATCACCGCCATCAGCGCATTGGCGCCGTAGCTGACGGTGTTCGGGCCGCGAAAGACTTCGATGCGCTCGATGTCTTCCATGGCCACCGGGATATCGCTCCAGTCCACGGTCGCCAGACCGGCGCGGTACACCGAGCGGCCGTCGATCAACACCTGCATGCGTCGGGCTTCGCTGGCGTTGGTCCCGTGATAGTTCACCGCCGCCTGATTGCCGCTGATATTGCCGACCATCATCCCCGGCACCAGGCGCAGCAGTTCACTGATGTCCCGGGCACCGCTGGCGCTGATCAGTTCGCTGTCGAGCACGGTCATGCTACCGGGGACTTCCGCCGGCGACTGTTTCAGCCGCGTGGCGGTCAGGATCTGCGGCAAGGCCTCACTGTCGACAAACAGGTCGTCCGCCAACAGCACCGGGCTGAACAGCAGCGCCAGCAGCAGGGACGAACGCGGGGAAGGGGGGCCAGAAAACACGACGCAGCCTTGATAGCAAAGAATTGGCGCGCATGTTAACCGAGGTCGACGACTTTTCCAGTCACGTTGCAGGCATTTTCCTCGGTTTTATTGGTCTTCTTCCTACAAGTGCGGGTAATTGACGCCGGGGCTGTCCGAGAAGGGGACGCTCCGTATAATGCCGGCATCGCCACTGGTATGGATTAACGGATTACATATGACTGAACAGCGCCCGATTGCGGTCCTGGGAGGCGGAAGTTTCGGTACCGCCGTGGCCAATCTGTTGGCCGAGAACGGCCATCAAGTCCGGCAGTGGATGCGTGACCCCGAACAGGCCGAGGCCATCCGGGTCAATCGCGAGAACCCGCGTTACCTCAAAGGCATCAGGATTCTGCCCGGCGTGACCGCGGTCACCGACCTGCAGGAAACCCTCGACGCCTGCGATTTGTGTTTCGTCGCGTTGCCGTCCAGCGCGCTGCGCACGGTATTGGCGGCACACGCCGAACGCCTGAGCGGCAAGATGCTGGTCAGCCTGACCAAGGGCATCGAAGCCCACACCTTCAAACTGATGAGCCAGATCCTCGAAGAGATCGCCCCGCAGGCACGTATCGGCGTGCTGTCCGGGCCAAACCTCGCGCGGGAAATCGCCGAGCACGCGCTGACTGCCACCGTGGTTGCCAGCGAAGACGAAGAACTCTGCAAAGCCGTGCAGGCCGCATTGCATGGCCGCACTTTCCGCGTCTACGCCAGCGCCGACCGTTTCGGCGTGGAACTGGGCGGCGCACTGAAAAACGTCTACGCGATCATCGCCGGCATGGCGGTGGCGCTGGAAATGGGCGAGAACACCAAGAGCATGCTGATCACCCGCGCCCTGGCCGAAATGACCCGGTTTGCGGTGAATCAGGGCGCCAACCCCATGACCTTCCTCGGTCTGGCCGGGGTCGGCGATCTGATCGTCACCTGCTCATCGCCGAAAAGCCGCAACTACCAGGTCGGTTTCGCCCTCGGTCAGGGCTTGAGTCTCGACGAAGCGGTGTCGCGCCTGGGTGAAGTGGCCGAAGGGGTCAACACCCTGAAAGTGCTCAAGGCCAAGGCCCAGGAGGTCGGCGTGTACATGCCGCTGGTCGCCGGACTGCATGCAATCCTGTTTGAAGGGCGCACGCTTGAGCAGGTGATCGGTCTGCTGATGCGTGCCGAACCGAAAACCGATGTCGACTTTATTTCCACCAGTGGTTTCAACTGATTCAGCAGGGAGCAGGCCATGAACGATCCGAAAACCGAAGCCAAATATGAATCCATCCTCCTGCGGGTGTTGTGGATGATTGTTTACATCCTGGTCTGGCAGGTGGCGCAGTTCATCCTCGGCGCGGTGGTGCTGGTGCAGTTGATCTATCGTTTGTTCTATGGCGCCCCAAGCGCCAGCCTGATGAATTTCGGCGACAGCCTGAGCCAGTTTCTGGCGCAGATCGGCCGTTTCGGCAGCTTCCACAGCGACCAGAAACCCTGGCCGTTCGCCGACTGGCCGGCGCCGCGTACGCCGGAAGGTGAAGCGCCACACGTTGTCGCGCCGGCACCGCATCCGGCCCGGGATGAGGAACCCAAGCTATGAAACTCTGGGTATTGCGTCACGGTGAGGCCGAGCCCTATGGCTCGCGCCCCGACTCCGAGCGAGAACTCACCGCCCACGGTCGCAAGGAAGTGTTGAGCAGCGCGGCCCGTTTGATGGGTCAGCCGCTGACCGCCATCTACGCCAGCCCGTACCTGCGGGCGCAGCAGACGGCGCAACTGGTGCGCGAGGCGCTGGGCTTCGAGCCGGAAATCCGTACAGTCGAGTGGTTGACCCCGGAAGTTGACCCGGACCGCGTGGCCGAGCAACTGGTGTCGGTGAGCAACGTGCTGCTGGTCAGCCACAATCCGCTGGTGGGCAATCTGCTCAGCTACCTGCAACACGGTGCGGGCTATCCACCGGAAAAGGTCAGCACCGCCGGGCTCGCCGAGCTTGAACACAGCGAGTTGCTGATCGGCTCGATGACGCTCAACAGCCTTAAACATCCCTGAAATTTTTTGTATGAAATAGTCAACCAAGCACTTGCTTGGTTGACTACGCTTGCTCCAGACCAAAAAACAGGAGCGAGTCGAATGTCTTCCGCCTTCCGTTTGCCGCTGGACGTGTTTTACGAACGCGAGGCCCGGCACCCGCGTCAGCGTTTTCTGGTGCAGCCGATCGGCGGCGGGCAGGTCGAGACACTGACCTGGGCCGACGTCGGCCATCAGGCCCGCTGCGCGGCGCACTGGCTGCGCTCCCGAGAGTTGCCGCAAGGCAGCCACATCGCCCTGATCTCGAAAAACTGCGCGCACTGGATCATCGCCGACCTGGCGATCTGGATGGCCGGGCATGTCTCGGTGCCGCTCTATCCGAACCTCACCGCCGAATCGGTGAATCAGGTGCTGACCCACTCGGAAAGCGTGCTGGCGTTTATCGGCAAACTTGATGACTGGCAGGGTATGTCGCCAGGCGTGCCGGCCGGTCTGACGACGGTCAGCCTGCCGCTGCATCCACTGGGTACGTTCGATTTCAACTGGGACGATGTGCAACGCAGCTCGCCGATCCAGGACGATCCGCGTCCCGCCGCCGAGCAACTGGCGACGATCATTTACACCTCCGGCACCACCGGCCAGCCCAAGGGCGTGATGCACAGCTTCGCCAATCTCGGGTTTGCGACGACGCGCGGCACGCAGTTGTTCGGCCTCAATGAGAACGACCGGCTGCTGTCGTATCTGCCGCTGTGTCATGTGGCCGAACGGATGTTCGTTGAACTGGCGTCGATCTATACCGGGCAGACAGTTTTTTTCGCCGAAAGCCTCGACACCTTTCTTGCCGATCTCAAGCGGGCGCGGCCGACGGCGATGTTCGGGGTGCCGCGGATCTGGACCAAGTTCCAGATGGGCGTCTACAGCAAGATCCCGGCAAAACGTCTGGATTTCCTGCTCGGTCTGCCCTTTATCGGCAAACGGATCGGCCACAAGGTATTGGCGGGGTTGGGGCTGGATGCGTTGCGCGTGGCGCTGTCCGGTGCGGCGCCGGTGCCGCTGACCCTGTTGCGCTGGTATCAGAAACTCGGGCTCGACGTGCTGGAGGTCTACGGCATGACCGAAAGCTGCGGTTATTCGCACATCTGCCTGCCGGGGCAATACAAGGAAGGCTGGATCGGCCGGCCGTGCCCCGAAGTTGAAGTGCGGATCGACGAGTCCGGCGAAGTGCAGGTGCGCAGCCAGGCGAACATGCTCGGCTATTTCAAGGAACCGCAGAAAACCGCCGAGACCCTCACCGAAGACGGCTTCCTGCGCACCGGCGACAAGGGCGAACAGGACGCCGAAGGGCGCTTGCGCCTGACCGGGCGGCTCAAGGAAATCTTCAAGACCAGCAAGGGCAAATACGTCGCCCCGGCGCCGATCGAAAACCGTCTGGCGGTGCATTCGCGGATCGAGCAGGTCTGCGTGGTCGGCGATGGCCTGAGTGCGCCGCTGGGGTTGTGCGTGCTCTCGGCGGTGGGCCGGGAAGAGCCCCGCGCGCCGCTGCATTCGAGCCTGGAAAAATTGCTGGAGGAGGTCAACGCCGTGCTCGACAAGCACGAGCGCCTGCGTCGGCTGGTGGTGGTCAAGGACAGCTGGGCGGTGGAGAACGGCTTCCTCACGCCGACCCTGAAGATCAAACGCAACATCATCGAAGACACCTACGGGGCCCGTTTCGAAGAATGGAGCGAGCGCAGCGAGGCGGTGCTGTGGCAGGATTGAGCGTCGATCAAAACAACAAAGGAAGCCTGCGATGACCTTGTGGCGCACCACTCCGAACATCGAGCAGTTGAACGCAATCCAGAAAAACACCATCGGCGAAGTGCTGGACATTCGCTTCGAGTCCTTTGACGAGGAATCGCTGACGGCCAGCATGGTCATCGACCATCGCACCCATCAGCCTTACGGCCTGCTGCACGGCGGCGCCTCGGTGGTGCTGGCCGAGACGGTCGGCTCGATGGCCAGTTACCTGTGCATCGACGCCAGCAAGTTCTATTGCGTGGGCCTGGAAATCAACGCCAACCATCTGCGCGGCCTGCGCAGCGGGCGGGTGACGGCGGTGGCCAAACCGATTCACATCGGCCGCACCACCCACGTCTGGGACATCCGCCTGACCAGCGATGAAGGCAAGGCCAGTTGTGTGTCGCGTCTGACCATGGCGGTGGTGCCGCTGGGAGAACAACCGCCGGCGCGTTGATGGCCGCAGCGTCATAGCCCTGACCGGACTGTCATCATTCCTGGCAGTTACGGTCATTGCCGTAGGACACGGTCTTACGGACAATCAACGCCTGTTTTCCGCTCATGGATTTGCCGGTATGTCGCAACCGATCTTCTTCGCCCACGCCAACGGTTTCCCTTCGGGCACCTACGGCAAACTGTTCGCGGCGCTGGCGCCCGAGTACCGGGTCGCGCATCTGGAACAACATGCCCATGACCCGCGTTTTCCGGCGGGTGACAACTGGTATCACCTGGTCGATGAACTCATCCATCATCTTCAACAGCAAGACGAGCCGGTGTGGGGCGTGGGCCATTCCTTCGGCGGCATGCTGCATTTGCACGCCGCACTGCGTTGCCCTGAACTGTATCGGGGCGTGGTGATGCTCGATTCACCGGTGCTGACCCGCACCGATCAATGGGTGATCCGCGCCGCCAAGCGCTTTGGTTTCATCGACAAACTGACCCCGGCCGGCCGCACGCTGGGGCGCCGCGAAGAGTTTGCCGATCTGGACAGTGCCCGTGGTTATTTCGCCGGCAAGACATTGTTCCGCAGCTTTGATCCGGAATGTTTCGATGCCTATCTGCAACACGGTCTGCACAAGGTCGGTGACAAGCTGCGTCTGCGCTTCGATCCCGCGACCGAGATCAGCATCTATCGCGGCGTGCCGCACACCAGTCCTGCGCATACCCGGCAATTGAAAGTGCCGCTGGCGGTGGTACGTGGACACAAGAGCCGCGTGGTGATGAACCACCACACCCGATTTGTCGGACGCCTGCCTCAGGGTGAGTCGCTGACCGTGCCTGGCGGCCACATGTTTCCGCTTGAGCGTCCGCAGGACACCGCACAATTACTGAAAAACCTGTTCAATCGCTGGGAGCGCCGGCAAGACAAGGATTGCGCATGAACCCCGCCGTTGAAGAAGTGCGCCTGAGCCTGCCGCATATCGAACTGGCGGCCCACCTGTTCGGCCCGGAAGACGGGTTGCCGGTGATCGCCCTGCACGGCTGGCTGGATAACGCCAACAGCTTCGCGCGCCTGGCGCCGAAGCTCAAAGGCTTGCGCATCGTGGCGCTGGACATGGCCGGTCACGGGCATTCCGGGCACCGGCCGAACGGCGCCGGTTACGCACTGTGGGACTACGCCCATGACGTGCTGCAGGTCGCCGAGCAACTGGGCTGGAAACGTTTCGGCCTGCTCGGGCATTCCATGGGCGCCATTGTTTCGCTGGTGCTGGCCGGCTCGTTGCCCGAACGCATCACCCATCTGGCGTTGATCGACGGAGTGATTCCTCCTACCGACAAAGGCGAAAATGCCGCCGAGCGCATGGGCATGGCCTTACAGGCGCAGCTCGATCTTCGGGAAAAGCGCAAACCGGTCTACAACACCCTCGACCGGGCGATCGAAGCGCGGATGAAAGGGCTGGTGGCGGTCAGTCGCGAAGCCGCCGAACTGCTGGCGCAACGCGGTCTGATGCCGGTGCCCGGTGGTTACACCTGGCGCACTGACAATCGTCTGACGTTGCCGTCGCCGCTGCGTCTGACCCAGGAACAGGCGATGGCGTTCGTGCAGCGCATTGCCTGCCCCGCGCAGTTGGTGGTCGCCGCCGACGGCATGCTGGCCAAACATCCCGAGCTGCTGGAACGTCTACCCTTTGCCCGGGAACAGCTGCCGGGCGGGCACCATCTGCACCTGAACGATGAGGCCGGGGCCGAGCTTGTCGCAGACTGTTTCAATCGGTTCTTCGCCATTCCTTGACTTGCTCCCGGCAACTGTCGAGGCTGGGCGGGTTGAAATGGGAGACAACCAAGATGGATTTCTACACCGCTGCGACTTCGAACTGCCCTCAAGGCACCCAGGCCATGCCCCTGCGATGAGCCTGTCCATGCGATCTATCAGTCTGCTGGCGCTGTGCTGTTTCAGTCCCTTTCTATTCGCTGCCGACCTGCCGGGCAGTCAGGACCTGCCGATCGTGCCGCGTGTGGCCGATGCGCAGATCGTCGACTATCGCCCCGCCGTGGAGCTGGAGCGGATCTACCCGCTCGGCTCGATCCGCAAGATCAGCGGCCAGTTGCGTTTCGACGGGCAGGTCAGCGCCCGGGGGCAAACCACCTCGGTGACCTATGAATTACCGCCGGAACATTCCGCCACCGAAGCCTTTACCCTTGCCCGCGAAGCCCTGCAAAAGCAGGATGCCCAGCTGTTGTTCTGGTGCCAGGCCCGGGATTGCGGCGAGAGCAGCCTGTGGGCCAATGAGGTGTTCGGCAACGCCAAGCTGTACGGTGCCGACGAGCAGCAGGCCTATCTGCTGCTGAGGCTCGCGGCCCCGCGCGACAACACGCTGGTGGCGCTGTACAGCATCACCCGCGGCAATCGCAAAGCCTATCTGCACGTTGAACAGTTCGAGGCGCTGGCCCCGCTGGGTGACCTGCTGCCGACTTCGGCCACGCTGCTGCGGGAACTGAAAAGCACCGGCGAACTGGACTTTCCCAAGCTCGCCGGCGACCCGGATGACACCTGGCTGCGCTTGCTGTCCCGTGGTTTGAACCTCGACACCACCTTGCGGGTGACGGTGTCCGGGCCCAAGGCCGAGGCCTGGCGGCAGGCGCTGATCGGGCAGGGCGTGCGCGCCGCGCGAATGGAAACCGGCAGTGTCGACGGCGAAGGTCTGCGCATCGATCTGTTGCGATAAGGTGTCTTTGGCGGACACGCTCGACGTGTTCGCCTACTCTTTGCCTGACTGATTTTTTTCGAGATTTCACATGCCCAATAATGATCGTCTGTTGGTGCAGATCCTGTTGCTGGTGCTGTTTGGTGCCAGTTTCTGGGTGATGGCGCCGTTCTGGTCGGCGCTGTTCTGGGGCGCGGTGCTGGCGTTTGCCAGTTGGCCGCTGATGCGCTTGCTGACCCGCTGGCTCAATGGCCGGGAATCCCTGGCGGCCCTGGTTCTGACCATGGGCTGGATGTTGCTGGTAGCGGGGCCGCTGGTGTGGCTCGGCTTTAACCTGGCCGATCACGTACGTGACGCTACGGCGTTCATCAAGGATGTGCAGGTCGACGGGCTGCCCGAGGCGCCGAGCTGGCTGGGTGGCGTGCCTTTGGTGGGCGAACGGCTGGTGGGGATCTGGAACAGCATCGATCAGCAGGGCGCGGCGCTGATGGTGACGGTCAAACCCTATCTGGGGCAGGTCGGCAACTGGCTGCTGGCGCGCAGTGCGCAGATCGGCAGCGGGATTCTCGAGCTGACCCTGAGCATTGTCTTCGTGTTCTTTTTCTACCGCGACGGGCCGCGGCTGGCGGCATTCGTGCACAGTCTGCTGGAGCGCTTGATCGGTGATCGGGCCGGGTACTACATCGATCTGGTGGCCGGTACCGTGCAACGGGTGGTCAACGGGGTGATTGGTACAGCGGCGGCGCAAGCGGTGCTGGCGCTGATCGGGTTCCTGATTGCCGGCGTGCCGGGGGCGCTGGTGCTGGGGATCGTGACGTTTCTGCTCAGTCTGATTCCGATGGGGCCACCGCTGGTGTGGATTCCGGCCACGGCATGGCTGGCCTGGAAGGGCGAGTACGGGATGGCGGTGTTTCTCGGGATCTGGGGGACGTTCATCATCAGTGGCGTGGATAACGTGCTCAAGCCGTATCTGATCAGCCGGGGCGGGAATCTGCCGTTGGTGATTGTGTTGCTTGGGGTGTTTGGCGGGTTGATTGCGTTTGGGTTTATCGGGTTGTTTATCGGGCCTACGCTTTTGGCTGTTGCTTATAGTTTGTTGACGGATTGGAGTAAGAGTCAGGCTCGGGTTTGAGGCTTTGGACTTGGCGGCCTTTGGGCCGACCAGGTTTTGGGTTGACTGTGTACATATCCGTTTCTTCGGGTGCTGCGGGTGACGGTTTCGCCCTTACGGCGAGTCCCTTTTGGCAAACGCCCCAAAAGGAACCAAAAGGTCTTGGCCCCTGCGTTCGGCGCCTCGCTGAGGCTCGGCGTTCCTTCGTTCCGGGATTCATCCGGGGGCATCGCCTACGGTTTGCTTCGCTGCACCTCCTCTCGATGCATGCGGCTGCGCCGCACGGTCGCTGCGCTCCCACCCCCGGATAAATCCCTTCACTCAGCCTGCCGATGGGGCCGGTACGTCAAAAGCGGTACTCGAGCTAACGCTCATTGTGTTGAGTGGTGGGAAGCCAAAGCGAAAGCCAAAGCCAAAGCCAAAGCCAAAGCCAAAGCCAAAGCCAAATCAGGAGTGGGGTTGTATATGTTTTTGAAAACCTGAGTTCACTTCGGTATTTCACGTCGGTGTAGTTCGCTTAAAACACCTCGATCGGTCCCCTCTCCCTCTGGGAGAGGGCTAGGGTGAGGGCAGCTTTGATGACACACCGCAAAGCCAAAGCAAACCACTCACCCAGCCAACCTCAGTCGTCCCTCAAATCCTCACCCCATCTCAAGTCGCCACATTCAAATACTTGCCCACCGACGCAGTGCTTTCGAGCGAGTACTGCTTGCTCAGATTGGCAATCATGCGGTTCAGCGCTTCGGTGGTGGTTTGAGTATTGCTGGCGGTCTGTTCGTCGTCCGGGCGTTCGCGACCTGCATGCAGTGCAGCTTTCAGTTCGTCGCTGCTGACGCCTCCGCTGCTGTCGCTGTCCAGCACCTTGAGCAGAGCGGCGGCGGTGTCGGTGTTGTTCGAGGAGGTGCTGTCGCTGACCTGCAACGCGCTGTTCAGTTCGGTGGCGGTAACCGTGCCGTCGCCGTCGGCATCGAGTTGGCTGAAGAGTTCGTCGCTGGAGGCTTGAGGCGGCGGGGGTGGCGGTGGGGTGAGGCTGGCGGCGAGTTCGTCCTGGCTGACGACGCCGTCTTCGTTTTTGTCCAGGGCCGAGAAGATTTTGCTGCTGTCGGCGGTGCTGCCGGCGCTGGTCAGGCCGTTGCTCAGTTCGTCGCTGCTGATGGCGCCGTCGCCGTCGGCGTCCAGGGCGCTGATCAGGGCGTCGGCGAGTTCGGTGTTGGGGGCTTGGTCGCCTTGGGGCGGTGGGGGCGGGGCCATGGCGGTCATTTCTTCGGCGCTGAGGCTGCCGCTGGCGTCGCTGTCCAGATCGCCGAATTGTTTGCTCAGGCTGACCAGCAGGCCGTCATTGGACTTTTGTGACAGGGCACTGCCCAGTTCGTCCTGGTCCACCGCGCCGTCGCCGTTGCTGTCGAGCTTGGCGAACAGTTCCTTTTGCAATTGCTGGCTGCGGGCGTTTTGGGTGGAGGTGCTGCTGGTATAGCTCGTGTAGTTGCTGACACTACCGATCATCGGGCTCACTCCTTGGACTGGAAAACCGGTGGGTGTACCGGCTTATGCAGCCTCCAGTCGCAAGGTGTCGTGGGTATGTGAAGTTTGTACCGGTCGGTACACAGTCAGGCTAAGTGGCGGGGCAGCTGGATCACGGCGGTCAGGCCGCCGCCGGGTGTTTCTGCCAGGGTCAGTTGTCCGCCCTGGCGTTGTGCGGCTTCCCGGGCGATGGTCATGCCCAGGCCGACGCCGCCGGAGTTGCGGTTGCGTGAGCCCTCGAGGCGGAAGAACGGCTCGAATACCGCTTCACGCTTGTCCGCCGCGATGCCCGGGCCGTGGTCGATGACGCGGATCAGCAGTTGTTCGCGCTGGTCTTGCAGTTCGATGTGCGCTTGGCCGGCGTAGCGCAGGGCGTTGTCCATCAGGTTGTTGATGCACGAGCGCAGGGCCATCGGTTGTACCTGCAAGGGGGCGCAGTGGCCGCTGACCTGTACGTCGGCGCCTTGATCCTGGGCGTTTTCGCACAGTGATTCGACCAGCGCCTGCACGTCCATCAACTGCAAGGCCTCGCTGGTGCGCTGTTCGTGCAGGTAGGTGAGGGTGGCGTCGAGCATGCCGATCATGTCGTCCAGATCCTGGCGCATCTGGCCCTGCAGTTTGTCGTCGCTGATATTTTCCAGACGCAGTTTCAGTCGCGACAGCGGGGTGCGCAGGTCGTGGGAGACGGCGCCGAGCATCCGCGCCCGTTGCTGCACCTGTTCGCGGATGCGCTGCTGCATCAGGTTGAAGGTGTACGCAGCCTGCCGTGCTTCCCGGGGGCCGGTTTCGTCCAGTGGCGGGCTGTCGAGGTCTTCGCTCAGGCGCTCGGCCGCATCGCTCAGACGCTGGATCGGTCGGGTCAGCAGCTTGGCGCCGTACCAGGCGGCGATGATCAGCGAGATGAACTGGAAGGTCAGCGGCACGACCGGCCCGCCGAACCAGGGTCGCGGCGGACGGGGCGGGTAGCGTGGATCCTGAGCCGGCTGTTGACCGTCGAGGTTTTGCGAGAACTCCGGCGGCGGTGGCGGGGGCGGTGGGCCGTAGAGGCGGAACCAGGCGAAGGCCAGCAGGTGCGCCAGGACGATCGCCACCAACAGCATGCCAAACAGGCGGCCGAACAGCGTGTCGAAGCGCGCCCGCATCAGCCGATGTCTCGCGCGTCGAACAGGTAGCCTTCACCCCGAACGGTCTTGATCAGTTGCGGGGCTTTCGGGTCGTCGCCGAGTTTTTGCCGCAGACGCGAGACCAACAGGTCGATGCTGCGGTCGAAGGCTTCGATCGAGCGGCCACGGGCGGCGTCCAGCAACTGTTCGCGGCTGAGCACCCGGCGCGGACGTTCGATGAATACCCAGAGCAGGCGGAATTCGGCGTTGGACAGCGGCACCACCAGGCCATCGTCGGCGATGAGCTGGCGCAGGACGCTGTTCAGGCGCCAGTTGTCGAAGCGAATGTTCGCACGCTGTTCGGTGCGGTCGTCGCGCACCCGACGCAGAATTGTCTGGATCCGTGCCACCAGTTCGCGGGGTTCGAACGGTTTGGCCATGTAGTCATCGGCGCCCAGTTCCAGGCCGATGATCCGGTCGGTGGGCTCGCAGCGGGCGGTGAGCATCAGGATCGGGATATCGGATTCAGCGCGCAGCCAGCGGCACAGCGACAGACCGTCTTCGCCGGGCAGCATCAGGTCGAGCACTATCACGTCGAAATGCTCGGCCTGCATCGCCTGGCGCATGGCCGCGCCGTCGGTGACGCCGCTGGCGTGAATGTTGAAGCGGGCCAGGTAATCGATCATCAGTTCACGGATCGGCACGTCATCGTCGACGATCAGGGCGCGGATGCTCCAGCGCTTGTCGTCTTTCTGCTCGTCGTTCACGGAGGCTTGGGAGTTGTGCATGAGGCTGTTCATCTGCCAGTAGGCCGCCAACCACAAAGATAGGCTGCGAGGTTGTGGTTTCAGCATAGGCGTCCGGCCGTGAGGCGGGAAGGGCTGCTGTAAGGACTTGTTGCGGCTGGCGAGGCTAGCGCGGGCGCATGTTGCCGGCGTGTCGGTTGTGTATCGGGTTCGACACAATACCCTGCAAGGCTATGCTGATCACGGTTGGCGCGACGATTTACCGATCATCGGGTGCCGCGCCGCCGCCGGTTCCGCTACAATGCGCGCCGATTTCGACTTGCCTGAGAGCCCATCCATGTCCGCCTGCCAGACTCCTATCATCGTCGCCCTGGATTTCCCTACCCGTGACGCCGCACTGAAGCTGGCCGACCAGTTGGACCCGAAACTGTGCCGGGTCAAAGTGGGCAAGGAACTGTTCACCAGCTGCGCCGCGGAAATCGTCGGCACTCTGCGTGACAAGGGTTTTGAAGTATTCCTGGACCTTAAATTCCACGACATTCCCAACACCACGGCGATGGCGGTCAAGGCTGCTGCCGAGATGGGTGTGTGGATGGTCAACGTTCACTGCTCCGGCGGCCTGCGCATGATGGCGGCCTGCCGTGAAGAGCTGGACAAGCGCAGCGGCCCGCAGCCGTTGCTGATCGGCGTGACCGTGCTGACCAGCATGGAGCGCGAGGATCTGGCGGGTATCGGTCTGGACATCGAGCCGCAGGAGCAGGTGCTGCGTCTGGCGGCGCTGGCCGAAAAGGCCGGGATGGACGGTCTGGTGTGCTCGGCGCTGGAAGCCACTGCGCTGAAAACCGCGCATCCATCGCTGCAACTGGTGACCCCGGGGATTCGTCCGGCGGGCAGCGCCCAGGACGA
Source organism: Pseudomonas sp. IT-P2 (assembly GCF_949767575.1). Taxonomy (NCBI): domain Bacteria; kingdom Pseudomonadati; phylum Pseudomonadota; class Gammaproteobacteria; order Pseudomonadales; family Pseudomonadaceae; genus Pseudomonas; species Pseudomonas sp. IT-P2. Next base: position 521,664 of record NZ_CATKQA010000022.1, read on the forward strand.
CCAGCGTCGCATCCTGACCCCGCGTCAAGCGCTGGATGCCGGTTCCGACTATCTGGTGATCGGCCGTCCGATCAGCCAGGCGGCGGATCCGGCCAAGGCGCTGGCCTCGGTGGTTGCCGAACTGGCCTGAGCGAACAGCTGAAGCATCAAAGAAGGGAGCCCGATGGCTCCCTTCTTTGTTTTCAGACCTTCAACACCAGCTTGCCGAAGTTCTCGCCGCTGAACAGTTTGCCCAAGGTTTCCGGAAAGGTTTCCAGGCCTTCGACGATGTCTTCCTTGCTCTTGAGTTGACCTTTGGCCATCCAGCCGGCCATTTCCTGGGCGGCGCTGGCGTACCGCGCGGCGTAATCCATCACCACAAAACCTTCCATCCGCGCGCGGTTGACCAGCAGCGACAGGTAGTTGGCCGGGCCTTTGACAGCTTCCTTGTTGTTGTACTGGCTGATCGCGCCGCAGATCACCACGCGTGCTTTCAGGTTGATACGGCTGAGCACGGCGTCGAGTATATCGCCGCCGACGTTGTCGAAATACACGTCCACGCCTTTCGGGCATTCGCGTTTGAGACCGGCCAGCACGTCTTCGCTCTTGTAGTCGATGGCGCCGTCGAAGCCCAGTTCGTCGATCAGGAACTTGCACTTGTCGGCGCCACCGGCGATGCCGACCACCCGGCAGCCTTTGATCTTGGCGATCTGACCGGCGATGCTGCCGACCGCGCCCGCTGCACCGGACAACACCACGGTGTCACCGGCCTTCGGTGCGCCGACATCGAGCAGGGCGAAGTAGGCGGTCATGCCGGTCATGCCCAGTGCGGACAGATAAACCGGCAGCGGTGCCAGTTTCGGACCGACCTTGTAGAAACCTCTTGGCTCACCGAGGAAATAATCCTGCACGCCAATGGCACCGTTGACGTAGTCGCCGACGGCAAACCCCGGATTGTTTGACGCGACGACTTTGCCTACGCCCAACGCGCGCATGACTTCGCCCAGACCCACCGGCGGGATGTAGGACTTGCCTTCGTTCATCCAGCCGCGCATGGCCGGGTCGAGGGACAGGTATTCGTTCTTGACCAGAATCTGCCCCGCCGCCGGCTCGCCGACCGGTACTTCCTGATAGGTGAAGGTCTCGCGGGTGGCGGCGCCCACCGGGCGTTTGGCGAGCAGGAACTGGCGATTGGTCTGGTTGGTCATGACAGGCACTCGAATTGAATGAAGCCTTGTTGATAGACCTTCATGGGCGATGCCGCAAGGTTGGCTCACGGGGCGAATGCAGGTTGATCCAGTACGGTGATAGTCCCCGGCGGGGTTTCATCACTGCGATTCATGCAAGCCTAACCGGCCTTTTGATAGTGCTGACGTCACTCAGGCCCCTGTGGCTATGCTGCCTTCATCAATCCCCCCGCATTCGAGGACATAACAATGAGCATGACGTTTTCCGGTCAGGTCGCCGTCGTCACCGGCGCGGCCAACGGCATTGGCCGCGCGACGGCCCAGGCGTTCGCCGCCGAAGGTCTGAAAGTGGTGGTGGCCGATCTGGATGCGGCCGGGGGCGAGGGCACCGTGGCGCTGATTCGTACAGCCGGTGGCGAAGCGACCTTCGTGCGCTGCAACGTGACCGTCGAAAGCGAAGTGAAAAATCTGATGGACGAGGTGATCAATACCTATGGCCGTCTCGACTACGCCTTCAACAATGCCGGGATCGAAATCGAGAAAGGCAAACTGGCCGAAGGCTCGATGGACGAGTTCGACGCGATCATGGGCGTCAACGTCAAGGGCGTCTGGCTGTGTATGAAGTATCAGTTGCCGTTGCTGCTGGCGCAGGGCGGCGGGGCGATCGTCAACACCGCGTCGGTGGCTGGATTGGGCGCCGCGCCGAAGATGAGCATCTATGCCGCCTCCAAGCATGCGGTGATCGGCCTGACCAAGTCGGCTGCGATCGAATACGCCAAGAAGAAAATCCGCGTCAACGCGGTATGCCCGGCGGTGATCGACACCGACATGTTCCGTCGCGCCTATGAAGCGGACCCGAAAAAAGGTGAATTCGCCAACGCCATGCACCCGGTCGGGCGCATTGGCAAGGTCGAGGAAATTGCCAGTGCCGTGCTGTATCTGTGCAGCGACGGTGCGGCTTTTACCACCGGCCATTCGCTGGCCGTGGATGGCGGCGTGACCGCCTTCTAAAGTGGCGTCGACCGAGACAAAGAATGACCCGCCCACTGGCGGGTTTTTTTTCGCCTCGGGAGCGGTTCCGTGAGTCCGCTAAACAATGTGTTTCAAATGGTGAGAACGGAGGCTTTTGGCGGTTTTGTCGCACAGCCTCAAGGGCGTGGCTGTGATTTACTGCCGCCAGCAAAAACGGACAGGAGTTTGCGTGCTCATGGAATTGAGAATTGACCGACAGGCAATGGTGCCGGTCGTACAGCAGATTGTTGACGGGTTGACCGAGTGGATCATGCAGGGGCAGGTGCCGCCGACGACGCGTCTGCCCTCCGTGCGCGAGATCGCACGGTGCAATTTGCTCAGCCAGTCCTGCGTCATGGAGGCTTGCGAGCGGCTGGTGGCGCAAGGGGTTCTGGCCTCGCGTCAGGGCTCGGGATTCATGGTGGCGGCTTCGTCGCCCTATTGTTGCAAGGCGATCGATGGCTCCGGGTGTGAGGGGGAGCGCACCGGGGGCGATCCGGCCCTCCGATGGCGCGGCGGTTTGACGCTGGGGAGTGGCGTCCTGCCAGAGAGTTGGCGCGAGCCCGATGATCTCGGCTATGCGATCCGCGAGGTGACACGCGCCGACATGGCCAGCCTGTTCAACTACAGCACGCCTCTTGGGCTGCCGGCGTTGCGCGAACAGATTGTCAGGCGCCTCGGATTGCTGAATATCAAGGCTACTGACGAGCAGGTGATGACCACCGCCGGCGCCAGCCACGCACTCGACCTGATCGTGCGGACCTTGTTCAAGGCCGGTGATTGCGTCGTGGTAGAAACCCCCGGTTATGCGCCGCTGTTCGATCTCCTGCGCTTGCACGGCGTGCGCATGCTGGAGGTTCGCCGTACGGCGGGCGGGCCGGATGTCGAGGCGCTCGAGGTGTTGTTGCAACAGTTTCGGCCCAGCGCGCTGTTCGTCAACAGTCACCATCACAATCCCACGGGCAGTTGCCTGCTGCCGGCGGTCGCCCGACGCATCCTGGAGTTGAGCAGGATCTACGATCTGCGACTGATCGAAGACGATGTATACGCCGATCTGCACAACGGCAGCGGCACTCGCCTGGCAGCACTGGATGACGAGGGACGGGTGATTTACGTCGGCAGTTTTTCCAAGACCCTGAGCAGCTCGCTACGGGTGGGTTTCGTGCTGGCCGATGGCGAGCTGATCGAGCGGATGGCGCGGGTCAAGATGATCAGTTGCATGGGGACCCCGAGGTTCTGCGAGGCGGTGCTGGCCGGGATGCTGGCCAGTGGCGCCTATCGAAAACTGGTACAGCGTCAGCGTCAGCGGCTTTCCACTGATCGTGCGGCTGCTCTTCAGACGCTGGAAGACGCTGACTGGGAGGTGTTCGGCAAGCCCACGGGCGGCCTGTTCATCTGGGCACGTTCGCCAGTGGCCGATGAGGCGCGCCTGCGCTGGCATGCTCTGCGATGCGGTGTGCAGTTGTCCTGCACAACATCGTTCAGTCCCAGTGGCGAAGCCTGCGACTGGCAGCGGATCAACGTGGCTTACGCCTGCGATCCGCGGGCACGGCAGTTTTTTCGCGATACCGCCATGGATCGACCTCGAACGTTCTGAAAACGACGCGTGCGTAGCTTTTTGCCATTATTCCGACGCCAGAGACTTGTGCTGGTTCAAGGCCGTTGCGAATCTTCGGCTACAGACTATGGCAGGGGACTACGCGCAATGATTTCGGCCGTGCAAGGACGTTTTGCCAACCTCGGTATGGCAAAAAAACTGGGTATCGGGTTTGTGCTGGTGTTGTTGCTGACTGCACTGGTGGCGGCGATTGGCGTCTGGTCCCTGCAGACCATCAGTCAGCGCTTCGACGGCCTCAAGCAGATGTCATCGCTCAACAGTGGCCTGCTCAAGGTGCGACTGCTGGAGCAGGACTACGCCTTGCACGGCAACCCGAAAACCGTCGATGCCTTGCATGAGGGGGTCGACGGCTTGATTGCCATGGCCGACCAACTCAAGGTTTTGTCGCCGGGCAATGAGTCGGTCATGAACGACGTCCAACAGTCATTGGGCGCGTACCGCAAGGCGTTCGATGAGTTCGTCTCGTTGTCCCAGGCCAAGGACCTGGCACTGGAGATGGCCAGTTGGTCGGTGTCCAGCGTTGCCAACAATCTCGATGTGTTGCAGGCCGGTCTGGCCGACGACGGCGCGTACACCCTGAAAGACAGCGAGGGCAAGGACGGGGCGCAATTCATCGAGCAGGCCGGCCAGGTCAGTCAGGTCTCACGCTTGATGCTGCAGGCGATGAACGAGGCGCGGGTACGCCTGGATCAAAGCCGCAAGGGTGATGACAGCGCAGGTCAGGGCAATATCGAGCAGGCTGCCCAGGCTCAGGCCCAGGCCGAACAGCTCAAGTCCACGGTCAAGGACGAAGGCTATCTGACGGTGCTCAATGAAGTGTCCGGGCACATTGCCGGTTTCAGCGACAAGCTGGCCGAGTACACCGGGTTGCTGGCCCAGGAAAAGACTGTCTATCAACAGCTGCACCAACGGGCCGACGAAGTCGTGGCACGGGTCCAACAGGCCTATGTCGCGCAAGACGGCGCCATGCAGAGCGAACTGAAAAAGAATTCGGTGCTGATCATCGGCTCATCGGCGTTGGCATTGCTGGTCGGGCTGATTGCGGCGTGGGTGATTACCCGGTTGATCGTTGCACCGTTGCGCAGCGTGATTCACGTGGCGCAACAGATTGCGGCCGGTGATTTGAGCGCAACGATCGAGGTCTCCCGCCGTGATGAAATCGGTCAATTGATGCTGGCCATGCAGCAGATGGGCGCGGGCTTGAGCACGATTGTCAGCGGGTTGCAGGCGGGAATCGAACAGTTGGCCAGTTCGGCGCAATCGCTGTCGGCGGTGACCGAGCAGACCAACCTGGAGGTCAGCAGCCAGAAAGAGGAAACCGAACAGGTGGCGACGGCGATGAACCAGATGACCGCCACCGTGCACGATGTGGCGCGTAATGCCGAAGAAGCGGCGCTCGCGGCGCAGACCGCCGATGGCAAGGTTGAAAGCGGTCAGCAGGTGGTGCGTCAGAGCATGGCGCGGATCGAGCAACTGGCGGATTCGGCGACGTCGGCCAGTTCGAGCATCGAAAGCCTCAGTGCGGAAATCCAGAACATCGGCACGGTGCTGGAAGTGATCAAGAGTGTCGCCGAGCAGACCAATCTGCTGGCGCTCAACGCGGCGATCGAAGCGGCGCGGGCGGGCGAGCAGGGCAGGGGCTTTGCGGTGGTCGCCGATGAGGTGCGGGCGCTGGCCCGGCGCACGCAGCAGTCGACCGAGGAAATCGAGCGGCTGGTCAGTGCCTTGCGTTCGGCGGCGCATTCGTCGGTGCAGCAGATTCAGAGCAGTGGCGAACTGGTGAAACTGGCGGTGAGCGATGCGTTGCAGACCGAAAGCGCGCTGGGGAGTATTGCGGCGGCGGTTTCGTTGATTCAGCAGATGAACCAGCAGATTGCGGCGGCGGCCGAGGAGCAGAGTTCGGTGGCCGAGGAGATCAATCGCAGTGTGACGAGTATTCGGGCGAGTGCGGATCAGTCTTCGATTGCCATGCGCGGGAATGCGGCTTCGAGTGTTGAGCTGGCGCAGTTGGGGAGTGAGCTCAGGGGCATGGTTGGGCATTTTCGGCTTTGATTTGGACTTGGCGGCCTTTAGGCCGACCAGGTTGTTGGTTGTTTGGGGTGAATATCCGTTGCTTCGGGTGCTGCCGCTGGCGGTTTCGCCCTTACGGCGAGTCCCTTTTTCAGACGCCAAAAAGGAACCAAAAGGCTTGGCCCCGGCGTTCGGCCCCTCGCTGTGGCTCGGCGTTCCTTCGTTCCGGGATTCATCCGGGGGCATCGCCTACGGTTTGCTTCGCTGCACCTCCTCTCGATGCATGCGGCTTCGCCGCACGGTCGCTGCGCTCCCACCCCCGGATAAATCCCTCCACTCAGCCTTCCGAAGGGGCCGGTACGTCAAAAGCGGTACTCGAGCTAACGCTCATCGTTTTGAGTGGTGGGAAGCCAAAGCCAAAGCAGAAGCAAGAGTAGAAGAAGCAGAGGATGCAGAAGGTGCAAGGTGCAGCAGGTGCAGCAGGTGCAGCAGGTGCAGCAGGTGCAGCAGTGTGAGTTGAGTTGCATACATTTCAAAACCCGAGTGCGACTCGGTCTTTCATGTCGGCGTACCTCTCCCAATCAACTCGGTCGGCTCCCTCTCCCTCCGGGAGAGGGCTGGGGTGAGGGCGCTTTTGATTTTGATCTTTCTCGGGGGCAATAAAAAAGCCACCTCCCGGTGGCTTCTCTCTTTGACTGCACTCAGTCGTAAATCACTTTCTTCTTCCAGTCCGCATCAGCCTCGACATCTTTGAGGCCGGCAGTCAGTTGGTTTTCTTCGCCTTCGACCGGGGCGATTTTGTCCATGACCTGGGCGTTGGCGCGGGCCAGGAGTTTTTCCAGGTATTGGAGTTGTTCGGCGTAGATTTGCGGGTCCTGCTGTTTGCGCAGGTATTGCACGCCGCGTTCGAAGGCGAGGCGGGCCTGGCCGGGTTGGTTTTGCTGGAGGGCGTGTTGGCCGAGGTTGTTGAAGAACTCGATGTGCAGCAATACGAGGATGTGGCGGACTTCGCGGATCCAGTGTTTGGCTTCGTTCGGTGGCAGGAAGCCGTCCTGGGCGGCGCGGGTGATCTGGCCGTGGAGGGCTTCGAGGAGGAAGCGGACGTCCTTGGCTTTTGCTTCGGTCTGGATCGGGGCCGGCGGGTTGTTGACCGGGATCGATTCGCCCTGGGCGACCAGGGCGCTGAGTTCGGTGATGCGGGCCTTGGTGGTGGCGCTGGTCTTTTCCAGGTTCAGCAGGCGCTGGCAGACGTTCAGCTCGAGGCGAGTCAGCAGTAGTTTGAGGGCCGGGGTCATGAACTGGCCGGGGAAGGTTTCGGTCAGTTCGCCGCAACGGCGCAGGCGGTCGTTGAGTTCGACCTTGGTGCGGGCCTTCTCCAGTTTGGTGTTTTCCACCACATGGTTCATGTAGCCAATGGCGATCAAGATTGCGATCCCGGCTATGACTAGCAGGGTGATCATGAGTGGTGTCACCGGTAAGACCTCTTTATAGGGTTCGCGTGCGAGTGTAGTGGCTTGGCATACAGGAGCCTAGCGCCGCTCGACGGGTTTGGATCGGCGAAGCTGAATCTGTATCGGCCAGGAACCGGCTTATATAAATGCTGGCCCTTGGGGTGCAGATTGCCATCACCTGTGCCGTGGACTATAACGCCTTGGCGAGTGTCGGAATATAGGCGTCAATCGTCGGGCGACGCAAAAGCCGGAAACGGTGCGTAAAGCAGGTCGAAGTCATTGATTTAAATAAATTTATATCTGGGGGTTGACGACCTTTCAATCCATCCATAGAATGCGCGCCACTTGCAGCGTAAAGCACACAGCGAAACGCGGCAGGGAGTGAATGTTGTAGTGTGTCCCCTTCGTCTAGTGGCCTAGGACACCGCCCTTTCACGGCGGTAACAGGGGTTCGAGTCCCCTAGGGGACGCCAATGCGGGAATAGCTCAGTTGGTAGAGCACGACCTTGCCAAGGTCGGGGTCGCGAGTTCGAGTCTCGTTTCCCGCTCCAATTTTAAACAGCAACGCTTCAGGGCGGTGCTGAGTGAAACCAGAGCCAACTCTTCGGAGGCGGATCTGGACACCGAAACACACACCATGTGTTCCGGGTAGCGTGTCCCCTTCGTCTAGTGGCCTAGGACACCGCCCTTTCACGGCGGTAACAGGGGTTCGAGTCCCCTAGGGGACGCCATTTGCGGGAATAGCTCAGTTGGTAGAGCACGACCTTGCCAAGGTCGGGGTCGCGAGTTCGAGTCTCGTTTCCCGCTCCAAATTCAAAAAGCGCCGCTTTGCAAAGAGCGGCGTTTTTATTAGTGAAAGTTGTAGCCTGTCCCCTTCGTCTAGTGGCCTAGGACACCGCCCTTTCACGGCGGTAACAGGGGTTCGAGTCCCCTAGGGGACGCCATTGCGGGAATAGCTCAGTTGGTAGAGCACGACCTTGCCAAGGTCGGGGTCGCGAGTTCGAGTCTCGTTTCCCGCTCCAAATTCACAAAAACGCCGCTCAGTGATGAGCGGCGTTTTTGTTTGTGCGGTTTTTGTCAGGCAATAGAAAAGGACCTCGCGGTCCTTTTTTTGTGGGCCCGCCAATGTGGCGAGCCCGGTACGCGATCAGAGCTTCGGCAATTGCCCGATGCGTCCCATCATTTCGGTGACGATCTGCAGGTCCAGCAGGAACTGGTCAACGGTCTTGAATTCGCCATCGGTGTGACCGGTGTACTTGACCTCCGGTCGCGCCAGGCCGAATTGCACGCCGTTCGGCAGTTCATGCACCGAGGTGGCGCCGGCCGACGTGCCGAATTCGTGTTTCATGCCCAGGTTTTCGGTGGCCACGGCCAGCAGCGCCTTGACCCATTCGCCTTCAGGGTTGCGGTACATCGGTTCGGCGATCGAATAGTCGAATTTCACCGCGACATGGTTTTTCTTGCTCCACGCCGCCAGTTTGTCGGCGATTTCGGTCTTGAGCACTTCCGGCGACTTGCCCTTCGGCACGCGCAGGTTGACCGCGAGTTTGAAGGTTTTGTCGTCCATGCCGACATAGGTCAGGGACGTGGTCAGCGGGCCCATGAAGTCATTGGCGAAGCCGACGCCCAGCTTGCCACCCTTGTAATCCAGGCCCCAGTTGTCGGCGGCGTAGTGGGCAGCGTCGGTGATGTGGTTGTGCTTGAAGACGATCTTGCCGTCCACGCTATGGATGAAATCGAGCATGCGCGCGACCGGATTAACGCCGGATTCTGGCTCGGACGAGTGCGCGGAAACACCGGTAACGGTGAGTTTGACGTCTTTGCCATCGACCTTGGCGTTCACTTCGAAATCGCCGCCGTTGCGCTTGGCGTATTCAGCGCCGGCCTTTTGCAGGCTGGCCGCCAGCTCGGCGGGTTTGTCAGTCACCAGCGTGACGACCGAAACCGATGGAATCTGGTTGGTCGCCAGGCCGCCGGTCATCGAGGTGATTTCCGCGCCTTTACCCTCGGCCTTGCGCTTGGCGAATTTGGCCATGACGGTGCCGTAGCCTTTTTCCGCAATCACTACGGGATAGCCGCCATCCAGTGCCAGGTTGTACTCCGGCGTCGGGTTGCGTTCGAAGTAGTAGGGAATCGCGTCGCCGGTGGTTTCTTCGGTGGTATCCACCAGCAGTTTGAAATTGCGCGCCAGTGGCAGCTTCTCTTCCTTGATCACCTTCATGGCATACAGCGTCACAACGATGCCGTTCTTGTCGTCCTCAGTGCCGCGGCCGTACATGCGGTCGCCGATCAGCGTGACCTTGAACGGATCAAGTTTGGTGCCGTCCTTCAGCACCCAGTTTTCCGGCGTTACCGGCACCACGTCGGCGTGAGCGTGAATGCCGACGACATCCTTGCCGCTGCCGTCGAGGGAGATTTCGTAAACGCGGTTGTCGATGTTGCGATAGTTCAGGCCGAAAGACTCAGCCAGATCCTTGATCTTGCCGGCGATCTTGATGAATTCGGGGTTGTCGTGCTGATCGACACCGTCCTTGCGGAAGGTCGGGATTTCCACCAGTTCGCGCAGGGTTTCCAGGGCGGCTTTGCCGTACTTCACACGGGTGTAGAGGCCGAGCAGGCGATGGATTTCGTTTTGCTGTTCAGCGGTCAGCGTCTTGTTGTCGAGGAAGGCGCTGATGGCCGGGCGCAGATCGTCGGTCTTGCTCAGGTCGTTCTTGGCCAGATCACCGAGAAATGCTCTGAAGTCACTGACCTTTGCCTCATTGAAGGTCTTGAGAATGGTCGCGCTCTGCTGCTCGGTAAGGTTGGCTTGGGCTGGCAGCGTGACGGACGAAAGGCTGGCCAGAATCAGCGTCGACGCGGCCAGTTGCTTGAGTGAAAAATCCATTGCTAAGGGCATTCCTTTGCAGGCAGTGAGTAGGAGGTGTCTGATCGAAGCGTCAGACGGTTTTGCAAACTAACACCACCAGCGAGTGATAGGGGAGCCCCCGAAGTGGGACGCGTCGCACAGAAATGCAAAAGCGGCGCAGAATCGAAAAAGCCCGTCCAGTCTGTCTGGATCGGGCTTCTGCGATAAGCGCGCTTTACATCGACAACACCAGACGCCCGGCAAACAGGATCAGAATCACCCCCATGCTGCGCTCGAACCAGTGGCCCATGCGCATGAACAGCACGCGCACTTGGCTGCTGGAAAAGAACAGCGCGACGATCACGAACCACAACGCATTCACCCCGCACATCCACAACCCGTACAGGGCCTGGATTTGCAGCGGCGTGCTGGCGCTGATGATCGTGGTGAAGATTGCAAGGAAAAACAGAGTGGCCTTGGGGTTGGTGGCGTTGGTCAGAAAACCGGTGGAAAACGCCTTGAACAGCGATTGCTCGACCAGCGGTTCGTCACTGGTCTTTTCGCCTTCCATTGTCGTCTTGGGTTTGCTGCGGATCAGGCTGACGCCCAGATAAAGAATGTAAGCACCGCCGACCACTTTGGCGACGGTCAGCAACCACGGCGTGGTGTGCATCAAGGCGCCGACGCCCAGCAGGGTGTACAGCACGTGCACGGAAATCCCCGCGCCGATGCCCAGTGCCGTGCAGATGCCGACCAAACGGCCGAAACGCACACTCTGGCGGATGGTCACGGCGAAGTCCGGGCCGGGAGCGACCACGGCCAGAAAGTGGATGGTGGCCAGCGCCAGAAACTCGCCCAGGTAATTCGATGTCATTTCAGCTCCAGAAAGTCAGGGGTGAAGCATTGCCGCGATAGCCGACAAAAAACGAAAGGCTCAAGCGCGGATCGGCCACGCCCGGCGTTACCGAGTGCATGCGGCGCGAATTGAACATGATGAAATCCCCCGGTTCCGGGCGTACTTCGAGGGCGGGCGGGCCGAGCAGCGCCGGGTCGATGCCGTAGCTGTCGCCGCGCATTTCGTCGAAGCGGTCCGGGGAAATGTCGTCTTCCCACATCTGCAATGCGCCGCCTTCGGTTGGCATGTTGAGGTAGACGTTGCAGGCGAACTGCGCCTCGAGGCTGCGGGCCTGAAAACTTTCCGGGGCGTCCTTGGCGAAGATGTCGTGATGGGCCAGGAAGCACACGCCCGGTTTCACCACCCGGGACAGGCCGACGTACATCTTGCGACCGTAGAGGTTTTCCAGGTGGGCACCCGCCGGCCAGGATTCGTCGAGCATGCAGCGCAGGGTGTCGACCGGCGACGAGTAGGGCGCGCAGCGGTTGCGCAGTTCGGCAATGTTGCTGGTGGCGCGCTCGAAGTAGTCCTCGATCAGCAGCGGCTGGTTTTCCGCCTCGTAGAACGCCATGCCGATACGACCGATACTGGGCGCGTTGATGTAGCCCTCGAAGCCGGGGGCGAGGATCTTGTCGCCAATCTGGATCGCCTGCGCCTGGGGCAGAAAGCCTTTGACGCGGATGGCAAGGACTTCTTCGTTGGCCAGTTTTTTTATGCACGTCTCATCGAGACGCTCGACGTCAAGCATCATGGTTTCAGGTCCATCTATCGAATAGTCAACGGAACCGGCGAACGCGGTTCCCCCGGCGTCGGACGCTGCATCTGACAGCGCCCGAAATCCTCAATCCACGCTGTAGTGGACGGACAACGTGCCTTTCTTCTGCGAAAGGGACGCGATCGTGACTGTGCCCAAATCCTTCAGGCTGCGTACATGGGTGCCACCGCAGCCATAGGCTGGCAGTTCACCGAAACCGATTTCCCGCGCGCCTTCGCGCAGGGACGTCAGGCGCGGCAGGTCGTGTTCGATCCATTGGCCGATGCCGTATTGAACGGTTTGCGCATCGACTTTCTGGGCCGAATCTCCGGGTTTGAATTGAACCCGGCCCTCGTCCGGCCAGTGGTGGGCCTTGATCGGCATCCAGCCCATGGCCTGGACGAAGTGGCCGATCAAATGCCCGGCAGAGTGCATGCGGGTGTTGAAGCGTCTGCGTTCTTCATCGACACGGATCTGGGTCATGCCCAGTGGCACCGGTTGATCGACGAAATGAATGATCCGGTCCGCTTCCTGGACGACGCGCAGAACCTGGCTGTCGCCGATCCAGCCGGTATCACAGGGTTGGCCACCGCCCTGGGGATGGAAAAGCGTGGCGCGCAACACAACGGCGAATTCGTTCTCGTGGGGCGTGCAGTCGAGGACTTCCACATTGGCCTTGAGGTCATCACTATGGAAAAAGAGGCGAAGCGTCATATTCCATGCCCTTATTAAAGTTTCTTTTTTAATTATATGAATCGTGCAATAACGTGATAATCCGTTCAAACATCAAAGGACTGTTGCGCTGTGAGCATAAATCTCCCGCTGCCGCTGCTCGGTGAAATGGCGATTTTCGTCAAGGTCGTCGAGACCGGCAGTTTCTCCGAAGCCGCTCGCCAGTTGGGCTCATCGCCCTCGGCAGTCAGTCGCAGTATTTCCCGACTGGAGAAGGCGCTGGCCACGCGTCTGCTGCAACGCACCACGCGCAAACTGCGCTTGAGCGATGGCGGGGAAGAGGTGTTCAAGCGCTGCCAGGAAATGGTCAGCGCGGCGAAGTCGGTGATGGAGATCAGCGGTCAGTTCACCCACGAAGCGGAGGGGCTGGTGCGGGTCAGCGTGCCGAAAGCGGTTGGGCGCTTCGTGATTCATCCGCACATGCCGGAGTTTCTGCGGCGCTATCCGAAGGTCGACGTGGAGCTGTTGCTGGAGGACCGCCAGGTCGATCTGATCGATGACCATGTCGACCTGGCCATTCGCATCACGGATCGTCCACCGGCGGGACTGGTGGGACGACAACTGCTGACCATCGACCATTTGCTCTGCGCCACACCGCAATACCTGGCCGAACACGGGACGCCAACTCATCCCCACGACTTGCTCAATCACAGTTGCATTTACCTGGGCGAGACCCCGAGTGATGCGCGCTGGAAATTCAAGAAAGGTACGAAAGCCGTTACCGTCGGCGTGCGCGGCCGGTATGCCGCCAATCACACCGGCGTGCGTCTGGGCGCCGTGTTGCAACACATCGGTATTGGCAGCCTGCCGTATTTCACCGCCCGTTATGCGCTGGAGCAGGGGCTGATCGTACAAGTGTTGCCGGACTGGACATTCCTGGCGTCGTACCACGGCGGATTGTGGTTGCTGCATTCGCCGACGCGCTATCTGCCGCCGAAGCTGCGGGTGTTCATCGACTATCTGGTGGAGTGCCTGGAGAAAGAGCCGACCCTGAGCAAGCCGGGGAAGTCTGGCGGTTCAAAACCATTGGCCGAGTACGAATTGCCCGAGAGTGAGGGGTTACTCTGACCCAATAAAAAAAGGCCCGCCTGGATCACCATGCGGGCCTTTTTATTGGGCGAAAATCAGTGCTTGCTGTCCTGGGCGGACATCGCCAGCAGCTGTTTTTCCTGGTTCCAGTCGAACGGTTCGTCGTTCTGTTCGGCTTCGTAGCGGCGTTCTTCCAGTGCCTGATACAGGTCGATTTCTTCGTCGGACAGGTAATGCAGGCAGTCGCCGGCGAAGAACCACAGTAGATCCCGCGGGATCAGGTGGGCAATTTGCGGGTAACGGGTAATCACTTGAGTCAGGATGTCCTGGCCCAGGTATTGGCTTTCGATCGGCTCGATCGGCAGTGACGCCAGCAGTTCGTCGAAACGCTCCAGGAACAGGGCATGGCTTTCTTCGGGAACCTGATCGGCCTCACCTACGGCGACCAGGATACTGCGCAGATGGTCGAGCAAAACCAGATGATCGGCAACGACGTTGGACACGAGATAAGTCCTCAAGAGCAAAACGGGCGCGGGAGTATAAAGCGCCCGCGCCCGTTTTTCACTGATTGAAGGGATCAGCGGATTTTGCCTTCCGCGGGTTTGAGTTGCTCCTTGTCGAAATCATCGACATCGATCACCTTGCGCCGCGCCGCTTCGGCATCACGCAGGGTCTGGGCTTCCACGGCCTGCAACACGCCGGCTTCCAGTGCCGCATCGATGGCGTGTTCGCCTGCTACCGGTTTGACCTGACCGCTCTTGAGCGACGAGTGCAATTTCTTGTGCAGCGGTTGCGCAGCGTTCAACTGATCGCAGGCGTGTTGCAGCGCACCGACCGCATCGTCGGCCGATTGTGGGCGATAGCAACCGGCAAGCAGTTCTTCCAGCGCCGGATCGCCCTTGGCCCGGCCGATGACCGCAGCCACCTCGGCACCGAGTTTGTCCGACGGGCCTTTGTGACGGCGGCCGAACGGGAACACGATCACACGCAACAGGCAGCCAAAGACTCGGTTCGGGAAGTTGGTCAGCAGTTCATCCAGCGCCTTTTCCGACTGGCCGAGGCTTTCCTCCATGGCCCATCTGAACAGCGGTTCCATGTACGCCGGGGAATCGAGGTCGTGATAACGCTTGAGCGCCGCCGACGCCAGATACAGGTTGCTCAGTACATCGCCCAATCGTGCCGACAGACGCTCGCGGCGTTTCAGTTCGCCGCCCAGCAGCATCATGCTCAGGTCGGCGAGCATGGCAAACGCGGCAGCCTGACGGTTGAGGGCGCGGAAATAACCCTGGCTGAGCTTGTCTCCCGGTGCATGTTCGAAATGGCCAAAACCTAGGTTCAGCACCAGCGTGCTGGCGGCGTTGCTCACGGCAAAGCCGATGTGCTTGAGCAGCAGGTCATCGAATTCCTTGAGTGCCTGATCCTTGTCCTCGCGCCCGGCGAGGGCCATTTCCTTGAGGACGAACGGATGGCAGCGGATGGCGCCCTGGCCGAAGATCATCAGGTTGCGCGAAAGAATGTTCGCGCCTTCCACCGTGATGAAGATCGGCGCGCCGTTCCAGCTGCGGCCCAGGTAGTTGTTCGGGCCCATGATGATCGCCTTGCCGCCGTGTACGTCCATGGCGTGGCTGATGCACTCGCGACCGCGTTCGGTGAGGTGGTACTTGAGGATCGCCGACAGCACCGACGGCTTCTCGCCCAGATCCACCGCGTTGGCGGTCAGCATCCGCGCGGCGTCCATCATCCAGGCGTTGCCGCCGATCCGTGCCATGGCTTCCTGAATGCCTTCGAATGCTGAGAGTGGCACGTTGAACTGCTCGCGAATCTGCGCGTACTGCCCGGTCACCAGACTGGTGAACTTGGCCGCGCCGGTGCCCACTGCCGGCAGCGAGATCGAGCGCCCGACCGACAGGCAGTTCATCAGCATCATCCAGCCTTTGCCGAGCATGTCCTGGCCGCCGATGAGGAAGTCCAGCGGGATGAATACGTCCTTGCCGGAGTTCGGGCCGTTCATGAACGCAGCGCCCAGCGGCAGGTGGCGACGACCGATTTCCACGCCGGGGGTGTCGGTCGGGATCAGCGCCAGGCTGATGCCGAGGTCTTCCTTGTCGCCGAGCAGGTGATCCGGGTCATAGGCCTTGAAGGCCAGGCCGAGCAAGGTCGCGACCGGGCCGAGGGTGATGTAGCGTTTTTCCCAGTTCAGGCGCAGGCCGAGGGTTTCCTGACCTTCCCATTCGCCTTTGCAGATGACCCCGGTGTCGGGCATCGCACCCGCGTCTGAACCCGCGAGCGGGCCAGTCAGCGCAAAGCACGGAATGTCGTCGCCCCGGGCCAGCCGTGGCAGGTAATGATTGCGTTGTTCGTCGGTGCCGTAATGCAGCAGCAGTTCAGCCGGACCGAGGGAGTTGGGCACCATTACGGTGGAGGCAAGATCGCCGCTGCGGGTCGCCAGTTTCATCGCTACCTGGGAGTGGGCGTAGGCGGAGAAACCCTTGCCGCCGAATTCCTTGGGGATGATCAGGGCGAAGAAACCGTGTTCCTTGATGTGGGTCCAGGCTTCGGGCGGCAAGTCCATCGACTGGCCGATCTGCCAGTCGGTGACCATCGCGCAGAGTTCTTCGGTCGGGCCGTCGATGAATGCCTGTTCTTCTTCGCTCAGTTGCACCTTGGGATAGGACAGCAGCTTGTCCCAGTCCGGACGGCCGCTGAACAGTTCGCCGTCCCACCACACCGTGCCGGCGTCGATCGCGTCGCGTTCGGTCTGCGACATCGGTGGCAGGGTTTTCTGGAACCAGCTGAACAGCGGCGCGGTGAAGTGTTTGCGGCGCAGGTCAGGCAACAGCAGCGGGGCGGCCACCAGGGCCAGCACGACCCAGAAAATCAGCAGCAACCAGCCCGGTGCGTGGCTGAAAATCCCCATCGCCAACAGATAAGCGGCCACGATGCCCAGTGCCGGCAGCGGGGCGATGCGCCGGTGGGCCAGATACGCCACGCCGACGATCAGAACCAGTATCCACAACAACAGCATATTTAATCCTCCGTGAACCAGGGCGAACCGACCCTCCAGAGCTTAGACGGCATCTGCAAAACGGGGCGGTCAGAGCAAGGTGATTGAAATCGTGGGAAACCCCGGATGTCTTTTGTAGGTTCGGTGGGCAACACGCGTGGGAAATCGTTCGCCGCTTCCGCGTCTTTGCGTGCATGTTTGGCCGAAACGTCGTTATCTCTGTGCTGAACCTCTCGCTAGACTCGGGGCTCAATCAGGAGAATGTCGTCATGCACGAGTATCTGAGCCCCGGCCGCTTCATCGATAGTGACCACCCCTCGGTGGTGGAGTTCGCCGAGCAGCACCGTGGTGCCAGTCGCGATCCGCTCGCGCAAGCGATCAGTCTTTATTACGCCGTGCGCGAGGCGGTGCGCTACAACATGTATACCTTCAGCCGCGACCCGCAGACCTTGCGCGGCAGCTACGCGCTGGCGGCAGGTGAAAGTTATTGCGTGCCCAAGGCCACGTTGCTCGCCGGTTGTGCGCGCCATTGCGGGATCCCCGCACGCATCGGTCTGGCGGATGTGAAAAATCATCTGTCGACGCCGCGTCTGCTTGAACTGCTGAGAAGTGAAGTGTTCGCCATGCATGGTTATACCGAGCTGTTTCTCAATGATCGCTGGGTGAAAGCCACACCCGCGTTCAACCAGAAGCTCTGCGAAATGTTCAACGTTGCGCCGCTGGAATTCGACGGCATGAACGACAGCGTTTTCCACCCGTACAACAGCGATGGTGCGCTGCTGATGGAGTACCTGGTCGATCACGGCCAGTTCGCTGATGTACCGGAATCTTTTTTCTTCGAACATCTGCAGAAATGTTATCCGCACCTGTTCAACGATCAGCAGACGCCACTGTCCAGTGACATGCGCGGTGATGTCGGCCGCCTCTGATCCGGCGTATGCTGCCTGCCCATTTACTGGAAAAGAGGCGGTCATGCTGAAGATCTGGGGTCGCAAGAATTCGTCGAATGTCCGAAAGCCCTTGTGGGCTGCCGAAGAGCTCGGGTTGGCCTACGAGGCCATCGATGCCGGTGGCGCGTTTGGTGTGGTCGACACGCCGGAGTATCGGGCAATGAACCCGAACGGGCGGGTGCCGGTCATTCAGGACGACGGTTTCGTGTTGTGGGAATCGAATGCCATCGTGCGTTACCTGCTGGCAAAACATGCAGCCGACACTTCGTGGTATCCGGCGGATCCGCAGATCCGCGCCACCGCTGACAAATGGATGGACTGGACGACTTCCAGTTTTGCAGGACCGTTTCGCACGGTGTTCTGGGGCGTTTTGCGTACCCCGGCAGACAAGCAGGACTGGCCGGCAATCCATGCGGCGATCAAGGAATGTGACGGCTTGCTGGCGATGGTCGATCAGGCACTGAAGCACCAGCCGTATCTGTCCGGCAATGAAATCGGCATGGGCGATATTCCGCTCGGCAGTTTCATTTATGCCTGGTTCGAGATGCCCATCGAGCGCGCGCCACAGCCGAATCTTGAAGCCTGGTACGCGCGGTTGAAGCAGCGTCCGGCGTATCAGAAAGCTGTCATGACCGCGTTGACTTAATACCTACTATCGACACACTTGACTGTACTTGTGCGGCGACGGCAAGCACCATTGCGCTCGAGCGCTGCGGTTGTCTTCCTCGCCGCCGGCTTTTTATCAGTCCTTTTTTCCTTACTGGGTGCGTAAATCCGATATGAGTTCCGCTCTGTCCATCCGGCAGCTAACCAAAACCTACGGCAACGGGTTCCAGGCCTTGAGTGGTATCGATCTGGACGTCGCCGAAGGTGACTTCTTCGCCTTGCTCGGCCCCAACGGCGCCGGCAAATCCACGACCATCGGCATCCTCTCGACCCTGGTCAACAAGACCAGCGGCACCGTGAATATCTTTGGCCACGACCTGGACAAGAACCCGGCGGCGCTCAAGCGCTCGATCGGCGTGGTGCCCCAGGAATTCAACTTCAACCAGTTCGAAAAGACGTTCGACATCGTCGTGACCCAGGCCGGTTACTACGGCATTCCGGCGAAGGTCGCCAAGGAACGCGCCGAGCAGTATCTGACCCAACTCGGCCTGTGGGACAAGCGCGATGTGCCGTCGCGTTCGCTGTCCGGCGGCATGAAGCGGCGTCTGATGATCGCCCGTGCGCTGGTGCATGAACCGCGTCTGCTGATCCTCGACGAGCCGACTGCCGGCGTCGACATCGAGCTGCGCCGCTCGATGTGGACGTTCCTCACCGAACTGAACCAGAAAGGCATCACCATCATCCTCACCACCCACTACCTGGAAGAGGCTGAGCAGTTGTGCCGCAACATCGGCATCATCGACCACGGCACCATCGTCGAGAACACCAGCATGCGTCAGCTGCTCGGCCAGCTGCATGTGGAGACTTTCCTGCTCGACCTGAAGAGCGATCTGGCGGTTGCGCCGCAACTGGTCGGCTATCCGGCCCGGCTGGTAGACGCTCATACGCTGGAAGTCCAGGTCGACAAGTCCATGGGCATCACTGCGCTGTTCGGCCAGCTGGCCCTGCAGAACATCGAAGTGCTGAGCCTGCGCAATAAAACCAATCGCCTCGAGGAGCTGTTCGTGTCCCTGGTGGAGAAAAATCTGTCGAAGGTGGCGGTATGAGTTCCGAGCTGCGCCCCAACCTCGTTGCCCTCAACACCATCGTTTACCGCGAAGTCAGACGCTTCACCCGGATCTGGCCGCAGACTCTGCTGCCGCCGGCGATCACCATGGTCCTGTACTTTGTGATCTTCGGTAACCTGATCGGCCGGCAGATCGGCGACATGGGTGGCTTCACCTACATGGAGTACATCGTGCCGGGGCTGATCATGATGTCGGTGATCACCAACTCCTACGGCAACGTGGTGTCGAGTTTCTTCGGCAGCAAGTTCCAGCGCTCCATCGAAGAACTGATGGTCTCGCCGGTTTCGCCGCACACGATCCTGATCGGTTACACCATTGGTGGTGTGCTGCGAGGCCTGATGGTGGGCGTGATCGTGACGATTCTGTCGCTGTTCTTCACCCATTTGCAGGTACACCATCTCGGTGTGACGGTGCTGGTGGTGGTGCTGACCGCGACGATCTTCTCGCTGCTGGGCTTCATCAACGCGGTGTTTGCACGCAACTTCGATGACATCTCGATCATCCCGACCTTCGTGCTGACCCCGCTGACCTACCTCGGTGGCGTGTTCTACTCGATCACCTTGCTGCCGCCGTTCTGGCAGACCGTGTCGCTGGCCAACCCGGTGCTGCACATGGTCAACGCTTTCCGTTACGGCATCCTCGGTGTGTCGGACATTCGCATCGGTATCGCGATCACCTTCATGCTGGTGGCGACGGTGGTGCTGTATATCGGTTGTTCGCGGTTGCTGGTGAGCGGGCGCGGCATGCGCACCTGATCCCTTCGACGCTGCAACGAAAAACGGCCTCCCACAGTGGAGGCCGTTTTGCATTCACGCCTGACGTCTTTTCTTGCGCCGCGCCCATTGCCGGGCCACCCACCAGCGCCAGTACAGCATCACCAGACAGTAGGCGAGGGCGCCCAGTGCCAGCCCGACCACCACAGAACCCAGCAGGAACGGTTGCCACAAGGTCGAGAGCTCACCGCTGATCCATTCCCAGGTCAACTCGTCCGGAAGTGTGCGGGCCGGAACGTCCATCAGCCAGGCCCCGGCCTGATAGGTGCAGAAGAACACCGCCGGCATGGTGATCGGATTGGTCAGCCAGACCAGGCTGACCGCAATCGGCATGTTGCCGCGCACCATGATCGCGAGGACGGCGGCCACCAGCATTTGTGCGGGAATCGGCAGGAACGCGGCGAACAGGCCGACGGCCATGGCGCGGGCCACCGAGTGTCGGTTGAGGTGCCAGAGGTTCGGGTCATGCAGCAACGTGCCGAGAAAGCGTAAGGATTTGTGTTCCCTGATGCTCGTCGGGTCGGGCATGTAACGTTTGAATAAGCGCCGGGGCATAAGGCTTCTCGGTCGGTTAAGGCGGCAAGTATGTCTGGATTCTACGAACCGCCCATTCAGACTTTGTGACAATTGATAACGACGCCCTTGCCCCGCAGCCGCTATGCCTGAAGGTGGGACTCTCAAGGACGGGCTTATGCGCACAGGGATGATGGCGCTGGCGGTCGGTCTGCTGGCAGCGGTTTTTTTACCGGCCCTGCCGCCGGTCGGGTTATTGCTGGTGTTGCCGTGGGTGGCGCTGATGCTGCTGCCGTTTCGCAGCTATTCACTGGCGTTTTTGCTGCTTGGATTTACATGGGCGGGTTTCAACGCGCAGATGGCGTTGAATGATCGACTGCCTTCCCGGCTGGATGGCGAAACGCGCTGGGTGGAAGGGCGGGTCGTCGGCTTGCCGCAGAACGCCGAGGGCGTCGTGCGCTTCGAACTGGCCGATGCGCGCTCGCGTCACGACAAACTGCCATCGCTGATGCGTCTGGCCTGGTACGCCGGGCCCGAAGTCAAAAGCGGCGAACGCTGGCGATTGGCGGTCAAGCTCAAGCGTCCCGGTGGCCTGCTCAATCCGGATGCGTTCGATTACGAGGCCTGGCTGCTGGCGCAACGCATTGGTGCTACCGGGACGGTGAAGGATGGCCAGCGTCTGGCGCCGGCGCAGTGGGCCTGGCGCGACAGTATTCGCCAGCGCCTGCTTGCCGTTGACGCCCAGGGTCATAACGGCGCCTTGGCCGCGTTGGTGCTCGGCGATGGTTCCGGCCTCAGTCGCGAAGACTGGCAAATCTTGCAGGACACCGGCACCGTGCATCTGCTGGTGATTTCCGGCCAGCACATCGGGCTGTTGGCAGCGTTGATGTACGCGCTGGTTGCCGGGTTGGCCCGATTCGGATTTTGGCCGCTGCGTTGGCCCTGGCTGCCCTGGGCGTGCGGTCTGGCATTCGCGGCGGCGCTGGGTTACGGCCTGCTGGCTGGATTCGATGTGCCGGTACGACGGGCCTGCGTGATGGTTGCGCTGGTGCTGTTGTGGCGTTTGCGTTTTCGCCACCTCGGTGCCTGGTGGCCGTTGCTGCTGGCCTTCAACGGCGTGTTGTTGATGGATCCGCTGGCCAGTCTGCGTCCGGGATTGTGGCTGTCGTTCGTGGCCGTGGCCGTATTGATCTTCACCTTCGGTGGCCGTTTGGGACCGTGGCGCTGGTGGCAGACCTGGACACGCGCGCAGTGGCTGATCGCAATCGGATTGTGCCCGGTGCTGCTGGCGTTGAGTCTGCCGATCAGTCTCAGCGGGCCGCTGGCCAATCTGCTGGCGGTGCCGTGGGTCAGTTTTGCGGTGCTGCCGCCGGCGTTGCTCGGGACTTTGTTGCTGCCAATTCCTTATGTCGGTGAAGGGCTGCTGTGGCTGGCCGGTGGACTGATCGATGGATTGTTCCGGGCACTGGCCCTGATTGCCGGGCGTTGGCCAGCTTGGGTGCCGACGACGATGGAAGGGTCGGTCTGGGCGCTGGGAGGTCTTGGTGCAGTGCTGTTATTGCTGCCCCGAGGCGTTCCTTTGCGCCCGCTGGGCTGGCCGTTGCTGCTGGTGCTGGCATTCCCGCCCCGGGAACGACTGGACGAAGGCATCGCCGATGTCTGGCAACTCGACGTCGGCCAAGGCTTGGCGATTCTGATCCGCACGCGCCATCACGCCTTGCTGTACGACAGCGGCCCGCGCTTCGGTGATTTTGATGTCGGCGAGCGGGTGGTGTTGCCAGCCTTGCACAAGCTGGGCGTCGAGCGACTCGACCTGATGCTGCTCAGCCATGCCGATGCCGATCACGCAGGTGGCGCACTCGCCGTAGCGAAAGGATTGCCGGTCAGCCGGGTCATCAGCGGCGATCCGCAGGGGTTGGCCGAAGCGCTGAACGCCGAAGCCTGTGAAAGCGGTCGGCAATGGCAGTGGGACGGCGTTGCCTTTCATCTATGGCAATGGGCAGAAGCCCATGACAGCAACCAGCGTTCCTGCGTGTTGCAGATCGAAGCCAACGGCGAGCGGCTGCTGCTGACCGGTGACATCGACACCAATGCCGAGCGGGATTTGCTCAACAGCGCGCTGGCGGTTCCGACCCAGTGGCTGCAAGCCCCGCATCACGGCAGCCGCAGTTCCTCATCGATGGCCTTGCTCAAGGTTTTGCAGCCCCAGGCCGTGCTGATTTCCCGAGGGCAGGGCAACTCGTTCGGCCATCCGCACCCGACGGTCATTGCCCGTTACCGCAAGCAGGGAATACACATCCACGACAGCGCCGAGCAGGGCGCCATTCATCTGCAACTGGGGCGGTTTGAGCCGGCCCGGTCGATGCGTCAACAACGCCGGTTCTGGCGCGCCCCGCCGTTGCCGGGGACGGAGTACCGTTGAGCACGGTCGTCGGGGCGACGGGTCTTTATCGCGAACCGGTATGGTAAAGTGGCGCACTTTTTCGAGGGGGCTGTCACTGTGTGGGAATTGGTCAAATCCGGCGGCTGGATGATGTTGCCGATCATTCTGAGTTCCATCGCCGCCATGGCGATCGTCGCCGAGCGCCTGTGGACCCTGCGCGCCAGTCGCGTCACCCCTGAGCATTTGCTGGGTCAGGTCTGGGTCTGGATCAAGGACAAGCAGCTCAACAAGGAAAAACTCAAGGAATTGCGCGCCAACTCGCCGCTGGGGGAAATCCTCGCCGCAGGCCTGGCCAACTCCAAGCATGGTCGCGAGATCATGAAGGAGTGCATCGAAGAAGCCGCCGCCCGGGTCATCCACGAGCTGGAACGCTACGTCAACGCGCTGGGCACCATTGCCGCCATGTCGCCGTTGCTGGGTCTGCTGGGGACGGTGCTGGGCATGATCGACATTTTCAGTGCCTTCACCGGCTCCGGCATGACCACCAATGCTGCGGTGCTGGCCGGCGGTATTTCCAAGGCGCTGATCACTACCGCTGCGGGCCTGATGGTCGGTATTCCGGCAGTGTTCTTCCACCGTTTCCTGCAACGCCGCATCGATGAACTGGTGGTGGGCATGGAACAGGAAGCGATCAAACTGGTGGAAGTGGTGCAGGGCGACCGTGACGTCGATCTGGCCGGGGGCAAAGCGTGAAATTCCGTCGCAAGCCCCGGGAAACGATCGACATCAACCTCGCGTCGCTGATCGACGTGGTGTTCATCCTGTTGCTGTTTTTCGTCGTGACCACCACCTTCACCCGCGAAACCCAACTGCGTGTCGACCTGCCGGAAGCGGTCAGCGGCTCGCCGGCCGAGGATCAGCAGGTCAAGCAACTGGATGTGGCCATCAGCGCCGAAGGCGTGTTTTCGGTGAACAACAGGATTCTGCCGAAAAACGATCTGGCCACCCTGATGGAAGCCATGCAGAAAGAATCCAACGGCGACACCAACATGCCGTTGTCGATCAGTGCTGACGGCAAGGCTCAGCATCAATCCGTGATCACCGCCATGGACGCGGCCGGCAAGCTCGGTTTCAGCCATCTGCGCATGACCACGGTCGAGGCGGCGCCCAAATCCTGATGGCCATGTCCGATCGTCTGCTCGCCGCGTGGTATCAGGGGCACCCGGCCCTGACGCTGTTGCGGCCGCTGGAGTGGCTGTACCGCCGCGTGGTGGAGGGCAAGCGTCAGCGGTTTCTCGATGGCGAAGGTGAGATCTACCAGTCGCCGGTGCCGGTGATCGTGGTCGGCAACATCACCGTCGGTGGCACCGGCAAGACCCCGATGATCCTGTGGCTGATCGAGCACTGCCGACGCCACGGGCTGCGGGTCGGTGTGGTCAGTCGTGGTTACGGCGCCAAACCGGCGCAACTGCCGTGGCGGGTCGAGGCTGACCAGACTGCCGACATCGCCGGCGACGAGCCGTTGCTGATCGTGCAGCGCACCGGCGTACCGCTGATGATCGATCCCGATCGCAGCGCCGCCGTCAGAGCCCTGCTGGACAGCGAGCCGCTGGACCTGATCCTGTCCGATGACGGTATGCAACATTACCGCCTCGCGCGGGATCTGGAACTGGTGCTGATCGACGCCGCCCGAGGGCTTGGCAACCGGCGCTGTCTGCCCGCCGGCCCCCTGCGCGAACCGGTCGAGCGCCTGCAAAGCGTTGACGGTGTGCTGTTCAACGGCGCCCTTGAGGATCGCGACGGCGGTTTCGCCTTCCGTCTCAAGCCCTCGGCGCTGGTCAATCTGCGCAGCGGTGAACGCCGGCCGCTCGATCATTTTCCGCCCGGCCAAGCCGTGCACGCGGTGGCCGGGATCGGCAACCCGCAACGTTTCTTCAATACCCTCGAAGCGCTAGACTGGCGGCCTGTGCCCCACGCCTTCGCCGACCACGCCGAATACAGCGTGCAGGCCTTGAGTTTTACGCCGTCATTGCCAGTGGTGATGACTGAAAAGGACGCGGTGAAGTGCCGTGCCTTCGCCGCTGCCGACTGGTGGTACCTGGCGGTCGATGCTGTGCCGTCACCGGCCTTCGTGGCCTGGTTCGACACGCAGTTGATGCGCCTGTTGCCGGATCGTCTTTTGCCTTAATCCGTTTTTATCCAGGGAATGTTCATGGACACCAAATTGCTCGACATCCTCGCCTGCCCGGTCTGCAAAGGCCCGCTCAAGCTCAGCGCCGACAAGACCGAACTGATCAGCAAGGGCGCCGGTCTGGCGTACCCGATCCGCGACGGTATCCCGGTCATGCTGGAAAGCGAAGCCCGCACCCTGACCACCGACGAGCGTCTGGATAAATGACCACCGCCTTCACTGTTGTCATCCCGTCGCGCTACGCCTCGACCCGCCTGCCGGGCAAGCCGCTGCTGGACATCGCCGGCAAGCCGATGATCCAGCACGTCTGGGAACAGGCGAGCAAAAGCAGCGCCAGCCGCGTGGTCGTGGCAACCGACGATGCGCGTATCGTCGAGGCCTGCAAGGCTTTCGGCGCTGAAGTGGTGCTGACCCGTGAAGATCATAACTCCGGCACCGATCGTCTGGCCGAAGTGGCGGCGAAGCTGGGTCTGGAGCCGGATGCCATCGTGGTCAACGTGCAGGGTGACGAACCGCTGATCCCGCCGAGCGTGATTGATCAGGTCGCCGCGAATCTTGCGGCCCACACCGAAGCGCGCATGGCCACCCTGGCCGAGCCGATCGAAGACGTCGAAACCCTGTTCAACCCGAACGTGGTCAAGGTCGTCAGCGACCTCAACGGTCTGGCGCTGACCTTCAGTCGAGCGACCCTGCCATGGGCCCGCGATGCTTTCGCCAAGAGCCGCGACGTGCTGCCGGAAGGCGTGCCGTATCGTCGCCACATCGGCATTTATGCCTACCGCGCAGGCTTCCTTCAGGACTTCGTGAACTGGGGTCCGTGCTGGCTGGAAAACACCGAATCCCTCGAACAGCTGCGTGCCCTGTGGCACGGCGTGCGGATTCATGTGGCTGACGCGTTGATCGCGCCGCCGACCGGGGTCGACACCGCCGAAGACCTCGAGCGCGTCCGTCGCCTGCTGGAGGCCTGATGCGCGTTCTGTTCGTGTGCCTGGGCAACATCTGCCGTTCGCCCACCGCCGAAGGCGTGTTGCGCCACAAGTTGCGTGAAGCGGGGCTGGCGGATCAGGTCGAAGTGGCCTCTGCCGGCACTGGCGACTGGCACGTTGGCAATCCGCCGGACAAGCGCAGCCAGGCGGCGGCCAAGCTGCGCGGTTATGACCTGTCGGCGCAACGCGCGCAGCAGGTCAGCCGCGCCGATTTCGCCAGCTACGACCTGATCCTCGCCATGGACAACAGCAACCTGCGCAATCTCAAGGCGCTGCAACCGTCCACCGGCAAGGCCGAGCTGGACTTGTTCCTGCGCCGCTACGAAGGTGAAGTCGACGAGGTGCCGGATCCGTATTACGACGGCGATCAGGGCTTCGAGCAGGTGCTGGATCTGATCGAGCGTGCCTGCGATCAGTTGTTGATTGAAGTGAAGGGGCGGTTATGAGTTTGCAGATACAACCGCAGGTTTCCCTGAAACCCTTCAATACCTTCGGCGTTGATGTGCGCGCACAGCTGTTTGCCGAAGCCCACAGTGACGCCGATGTGCGCGAAGCCCTGGCGTATGCGAGTGCCCATGATGTGCCGTT
This sequence comes from Pseudomonas sp. IT-P2, assembly GCF_949767575.1. Classification (NCBI taxonomy): domain Bacteria; kingdom Pseudomonadati; phylum Pseudomonadota; class Gammaproteobacteria; order Pseudomonadales; family Pseudomonadaceae; genus Pseudomonas; species Pseudomonas sp. IT-P2. The sequence goes on from NZ_CATKQA010000022.1 coordinate 548,299, forward strand.
GCTGGTGATTGGCGGCGGCAGCAATCTGTTGCTCACGGCGGACATCCCGGCACTGGTGCTGCGCATGGCCAGCCGTGGCATCCGTGTCATCAGCGACGACGGCAATCGTGTGGTGATTGAAGCCGAAGCCGGTGAGCCGTGGCACCCGTTCGTGCAGCACACGCTGGCGCAGGGTTTTTCCGGGCTGGAGAATCTCAGCCTGATCCCCGGCACTGTCGGTGCTGCGCCGATGCAGAACATCGGTGCCTACGGTGTCGAGATCAAGGATGTGTTCGCCGGCCTGACGGCGCTGGATCGCCAGACCGGCGAGCTGCGCGACTTCAGCCTGGAGGAATGCCGGTTCGCCTACCGCGACAGCGTGTTCAAGCAGCAGCCGGGACGTTGGCTGATCCTGCGGGTGCGCTTCGCGCTGGATCGAGTCGCGCATCTGCACCTGGAATACGGCCCGGTGCGTCAGCGCCTGACCGAGCAGGGCATCGAGCAACCGACGCCGACGGATGTCAGCCGCGCGATTTGCAGCATTCGCAGCGAAAAACTGCCGGACCCGGCGGTGCTCGGCAATGCCGGCAGCTTCTTCAAGAACCCGCTGGTGCCGGCGGCCGTGGTTGCACAGATCAAGGCGCAGCATCCGGATCTGGTGGCCTACGCGCAACCGGACGGGCAGATGAAACTGGCGGCCGGCTGGTTGATCGAGCGTGCCGGTTGGAAGGGCTTTCGCGAGGCCGATGCCGGCGTGCATAAATTGCAGGCGCTGGTGCTGGTCAACTACGGTGCGGCGACCGGGCTGCAATTGCTCGATCTGGCACAGCGGATCCAGAAAGACATTTCAGAACGTTTCAATGTCGAGCTGGAAATGGAGCCCAACAGGTATTGAGGCTACGCTTTCAAGGCTGAACCCAAAGCCCTGCACTTATTTAAAAAGTGCAGGGCTTTTTTGTTAATCGCGGGTTAACGTAGCCAGCTAACGATACCAACCATTTGCTCCACCAAAGGCCCGGTGCAGACATTCCCGTCGGCACAAGAGAGCCTGATTAGCCTGAGCCGATCTGCGCGAACCACTACCGTCCCTGCGGTGGCAGATGGCTCGACCCCATAACCTCCAAGAATATGCGGGCGTGCCCATGATTACCCTGAAACTCAATGGTCAAGATCATCCACTCGATGTCACCGAGGACATGCCGCTGTTGTGGGCGATCCGCGACGTCGCCGGTTACAACGGCACCAAGTTCGGCTGCGGCATGGGCCTGTGCGGTGCATGCACCATTCATATCGACGGCGCGCCGGCGCGCAGTTGCATCACCCCGATCGGTTCGGTGGTCGGGCAGAACGTGACCACCATCGACAACCTGCATGCCGACCCGGTCGGTCAGATCGTCCAGCAAGCCTGGCTCGACACCGCTGTGGCCCAATGCGGTTACTGCCAGGGCGGCCAGATCATGTCCGCCACCGCGTTGCTCAAGACCAACCCGAACCCGAGCGACGAGCAGATCGAAGAAGCGATGGTCGGCAACATTTGCCGCTGCGGTACCTATAACCGGATCAAGACCGCGATCCGTCAGGCATCCACTCACCTGAAGGAGGCCAAGGCATGAGCCGTCTACCGAACGATTTTGCCCTGAGCAACCTGAGTCGCCGGGGCTTCCTCAAGGGCGTCGGCGCCACGGGTGCGCTGGTGCTGGCGGCGAGCTGGGGCTGGCAGGATGCGCTGGCCGAAGACAAGCCCAAGCAGTTCGGCGCCGATGGCATGCCCAACGGCTGGATCGACGATCCGAAGGTCTACGTCAGCATTGCCGCCGACGGCACGGTGACCGTGGTCTGTAACCGTTCGGAAATGGGCCAGGGCGTGCGCACCAGCCTGACCATGGTGGTCGCCGATGAACTGGAAGCCGACTGGGCGCACGTCAAGGTTCAGCAGGCGCCGGGTGATGAGGTGCGCTTCGGCAACCAGGACACCGACGGCTCGCGCAGCATGCGGCACTGGTACGAACCGATGCGCCGTTGCGGCGCCGCCGCCCGTACCATGCTGGAACAAGCCGCCGCTGCGCAGTGGAAGGTGCCGGTCGGCGAATGCCGCGCGCAACTGCATAAAGTCATTCACACACCGTCCGGGCGTGAGCTGGGTTACGGTGAGCTGGCCGCTGCGGCCAGTGCGCTGACGGTGCCGGCCCGTGACAGTCTGCGGCTCAAGCAACCGTCGGAATTCCGCTACATCGGCAAGGAAGGCACCAAAGCCATCGACGGTGCCGACATCGTCAATGGCCGCGCGGTGTACGGGGCCGACGTGCATTTCGACGGCATGCTGTTCGCGGTCATTGCGCGTCCGGCGGTGTACGGCGGCAAGGTCAAGTCGGTGGACGACAGCGCCGCGCTGAAAGTGCCGGGCGTCCTCAAAGTCATCCAGATCGAGCCCCGGCCATTGCCTTCGGAATTCCAGCCATTGGGCGGCGTGGCCGTGGTGGCCAGCAACACCTGGGCGGCATTGAAGGGCCGTGAAGCGCTGAAGATCGAGTGGGACGATGGCCCGAACGCCACTTATGACTCGGTCGCCTATCGCAAAGAGATCGAAGGCGCTTCGCTGAAACCGGGCAAAGTGGTGCGCAATACCGGCGACATCGACAAAGCCATCGGCAGCGCCGCCAGCACGCTCGAAGCCTCTTATTACTTGCCGCATCTGGCCCAGGCACCGATGGAGCCGATGGTCGCCATCGCCCGTTACAAGGATGGCACTTGCGAAGCCTGGGCACCGAGCCAGGCGCCGCAGGTCACCCGCGAGCGGATCGCTGAACGCCTGGGGCTGCCGTTCGATAACGTCACTTTCAATGTCACGCTGCTGGGCGGTGGATTCGGGCGCAAGTCCAAACCGGACTTCGTCGTTGAGGCTGCTGTGCTCGCCAAGGAATTCCCCGGCAAAGCGGTGCGTGTGCAGTGGACCCGGGAAGACGACATCCACAATTCGTATTTCCACACCGTGTCCGCCGAATACCTCAAGGCCGGTGTGGGCAAGGACGGTTTGCCGTCCGCCTGGTTGCACCGCACGGTGGCGCCGAGCATCACCGCGCTGTTCGCACCGGGCATGAACCACGAAGCCGCCTTCGAGCTGGGCATGGGTTTCACCAACATGGCCTACGCGATTCCCAACGTGCGCCTGGAAAACCCTGAGGCCACGGTGCACACGCGGGTGGGCTGGTATCGCTCGGTGTCGAACATTCCCCATGGCTTCGCAATCCAGAGCTTCGTCGACGAACTGGCGCACAAAGCCAAGGAAGATCCGCTCAAGTACCAGATCAAGTTGCTCGGCCCGGATCGGCAGATCGACCCGCGTACGCTCAGTGAAGAGTGGAATTACGGCGAATCCCCCGAGCGTTATCCGATCGACACCGGGCGCATGCGCACCGTGCTCGAAACGGCAGCCAAGGCGGCGGGGTGGGGGCGTCAATTGCCCAAGGGTCGTGGCCTCGGATTGGCGGTGCATTACAGCTTCGTCACCTATGTGGCGGCGGTGATCGAAGTCGAGGTCAAGGATGACGGCACATTGATCGTGCTCAAGGCCGATATCGCCGTGGATTGCGGCCCGCAGATCAACCCCGAGCGCATCCGTTCGCAGTTCGAAGGCGCCTGCGTGATGGGCCTGGGCAACGCCGTGTGGGGCGAAATCAGCTTCAAGGACGGCAAGGTGCAGCAGGACAACTTCCATATGTATGAAGTCGCGCGCATGTCGTTGGCGCCGAAGGAAGTCGCGGTGCATCTGGTAACGCCGCCGGGCGAGGTGCCGCTGGGTGGCGTCGGCGAACCGGGCGTGCCGCCGATTGCGCCGGCGCTGTGCAATGCGATCTTCGCCGCCACCGGCCAGCGCATCCGTAACCTGCCGGTGCGTTACCAGTTGCAGGGCTGGCAGAAGGCGCAAGCGTAATGGACAGCGCCGATCTGAATGTCCTGCGTAGTGTGCTCGAATGGCGTCGCGCCGGGCAGCGAGTGATGCTGTTCAGCGTCGTGCAGACCTGGGGCACCGCGCCCCGGGCGCCCGGCGCAATGCTGGCGTTGCGCGAAGATGGCGTGGTGATCGGTTCAGTGTCCGGCGGTTGCGTCGAGGATGATCTGATCGCCCGGCTGCACGATGGACGGATTCCCGCCAACGGGCCGCCGGTGCAGTTGATCACCTACGGCGTGACGCAGGAAGAAGCGGCGCGCTTCGGCCTGCCTTGCGGCGGCACCCTGCGCCTGACCGAGGAGCGGGTCGGCGATCCGGCGTGGGTCGCCGAGTTGCTGGATCGCTGCGAGGCCCACGAAATCGTCGCGCGCGAGCTGAACATCGGCACTGGCGAGGTGGTGCTGCGACCGGCCGGCAAGACTGACACCTTGAGCTTCGACGGCCAGACCCTGCGCGCCATCTATGGCCCGCGCTGGCGCCTGCTGTTGATCGGCGCCGGGCAGTTGTCGCGGTATGTGGCCGAGATGGCGCGATTGCTGGATTTCGAAGTACTGATCTGTGATCCGCGCACCGAGTTCGTCTATGGCTGGGAAGAGCAGCATGGACGTTTTGTCCCCGGCATGCCGGACGAAGCAGTGCTGAATATCCAGACCGATGAACGCACGGCGATTGTCGCGCTGACTCACGACCCACGGCTGGATGACATGGCGTTGCTCACGGCGCTCGACTCCAAGGCGTTCTACGTCGGCGCACTCGGCTCACGGGTCAACAGCCGCAAGCGTCGGGAAAACCTGGCTGAGCTAGGCTTGTCGGAAGCGGCCATCGCCCGTTTGCACGGGCCGATCGGTTTGCATATCGGCAGCCATTCACCGGCGGAAATCGCCCTGTCGCTGTTGGCGGAAATCGTCGCGATCAAGAATGGTGTCGAGCTCAAGCAGAAGAAGACACTGGAGAGCGTATGAGCCGATCCATCGGAGTGATTGTGCTGGCGGCGGGCGAGGGCAGCCGCTTTCGCGAAGTGGCGGGTGTCGACAAGGACAAGCTGCTGGCTGATTGCACCGGGCGCGACGGCGCGGTGCGTTCGGTGATCGAGCAGGTGTTGGTGAACCTGCCGGCGAGTCTCGACAAGCGAGTGCTGGTGACGACCCAGGCGCGACCGCAGGCGATGCGCATGGCGCAGGCCTACGGGTGTGACATTATCTCGATCGAGTCCACGGGAATGGGCGACAGCATCGCGGCGGGTGTGGCGGCTTGCCCGGAAGCCGATGGCTGGCTGATTGTGCTGGGCGACATGCCGTTCATCCTGCCGTCGAGTATTGAGCGGGTCGTGGCGGCGATGGCCGAGGATGCGGTCAGCGTACCGACGTTGAACGGTGATTATGGGCATCCGGTCGGGTTTGGCCGCTCGTTCGCCGCAGGGCTGATGGCTTTGTCCGGTGACCGGGGCGCCAGACCGCTGTTTGCCCAAGGACGGGTGATTGAAGTCGCGGTGGATGACCCGGGTGTGGTGTGGGATATCGATGTACCGGATGCGCTGGTGTTCCCGCCATCCTGATAAAACCTTGAGATATAAAAAAGCCCCGCCTGGATCACCAGGCGGGGCTTTTTAGTGGCTTTTGGAATCAGACGAGGGGTTTAGGCTCGTGTTCTTTTTCCTGGGCCTCTTCGTGTTGCTCGACCGCTTCCTGAACGGAGCGTGGTGCTTCGGCAATCACGGCTTCAACGGCAACTTCCTCAGCGACCGGGGCAGGAGCCGCCTCGACCACGTCGGCAGCTGGAGCAGCAGCGGCGGCAGCCAGCTCGGCTTCCTTCTGCAGACGCTCTTCTTCACGCTTGCGACGACGCACTTCGCGCGGGTCGTTCGGCGCGCGCCCGCTTGGGGTCAGGGCGCTGACCGGAGCAGCTTCAACCACTGGCGCTGGTGCTTCGGCTACTACTGGCGCTTCAACCACAGGGGCTTCAACGACCGGTGCCGGTTCAGCAACAACTACTGGCTTGGCAGCCTTGGCTTCTTCAACAACAGGCGCTTCAACCACTGGCGCTGGTGTTTCAGTGACAGCCGGCTCGGCGACCCAGTTGAACGCGGTCTGTTCTTCGCGAACTTCACGCACGGTTTCGGTCACGGTTTCAGCGACGGTTTCGACAACCGACTGTTCAGCGACGGCTGGCGCTTCAAAGGACACAGCTGGTTCGGCAGCGACTTCAACCTGAGGCTGAGCTTCGCGAGCCGGAGCTACTTCGACTTCCGGAGCAGCAGGTGCTACGACCGGAGTGGTGGCTTCAACAACCGGCGCTTCTACTGGAGCAGTTTCCAGTGTTGCAGCGGTAGCGCGTTCAGCTTGCTCGTGGGCCTGAGCTTCAGCTGGAGCGCTGATCACGGTGCTGGCAACAGCAGCGGTCACAGCCAGGCCAGCGGCCAGATCGGCAGTGCTTGGCGCCTGGGCGTTTTCGCCGGACTCGGACTCTTCCGAACCTTCGATCACGTTGCCGTTGGCATCACGCTGACGCTCGCGACGGTTGCTGCGACGACGCTGACCACGGGAGCGGCGGCGTGGACGATCGCCTTCGGCGTTCTCCGAACCGTCTTCCGGCAGTTGCTCTTCGTTGGTGGTGATTTCTTCTTCAGCGACGGCAGCAGCGGCCTGTTCGGCACGCGGTTGACGCTCTTCACGCGGAGGACGTGGCGCACGCTCTTCACGTGGCTGACGGGCAGGACGCTCTTCAGCGGTGGCGGCGGCAGCAACGGCCGGAGCGGCATCCAGCGGCTCGCGCAGTTCACGTACGCGTTCTTCACGCTCGCCACGCGGCTTGCGATCTTCGCGCGGAGCACGTGGTGCACGTTCTTCACGAGGGGCGCGTGGTGCGCGTTCTTCGCGGGCTACCGGTGCTTCGTCACGGGATTCGCGTGGCTCGCGGACTTCACGTGGTTCGCGCGGCTGACGCTCTTCTCGCGGCTCACGTGGGGCGCGCTCTTCACGCGGTGCACGCTCTTCGCGCGGCTTGCGCTCTTCATCGCGGCGACCATTACGGTTGCGGCTCTGCTGACGACCGTTGCGACGCTCTTCGTTGCGGGCCGGACGCTCGGTGGCTGGTTTTTCAACCACGACCGGAGCAACCGGCTCTTCCTTGGTGGCGAACAGGCTGACCAGCGACTTCACCAGGCCTTTGAACAGGCTTGGCTCTGGCGCAGCAACCGGAGCAGGTGCCGGGGCCGGAGCGGCGACTTCGGTCGGAACCGGAGCGTTGGCGCGGGCCGGAGCGGTCTTGACCGCGGCTTCCTGGCGAACCAGGGTGCGGGTCGCGGCGGCTGGCTGGACGTCTTCGACATCGGCGGCAGCGGCAGCGATTTCGTAGCTGGACTGGTTGGTTGCGGCTTCCGGGCTGTCGTCACGCAGGCGCTGAACTTCGAAGTGCGGGGTTTCGAGGTGATCGTTCGGCAGGATGACGATGCGGGCGCGGGTGCGCAGTTCGATCTTGGTGATCGAGTTGCGTTTTTCATTGAGAAGGAACGCGGCCACCGGGATTGGCACTTGAGCGCGAACTTCGGCGGTGCGGTCTTTCAGGGCTTCTTCTTCGATCAGACGCAGGATCGCCAGGGACAGCGATTCGACGTCACGGATGATGCCGGTGCCGCTGCAGCGCGGGCAGACGATGCCGCTGCTTTCGCCGAGCGAAGGACGCAGGCGCTGACGGGACATTTCCAGCAGGCCGAAGCGCGAGATGCGGCCGATCTGCACGCGGGCGCGGTCGGCTTCCAGGCATTCGCGGACTTTCTCTTCCACGGCGCGCTGGTTCTTGGCAGGGGTCATGTCGATGAAGTCGATGACGATCAGGCCGCCGATGTCGCGCAGGCGCAACTGACGGGCGATTTCTTCGGCGGCTTCAAGGTTGGTCTGCAGGGCGGTTTCTTCGATGTCGCTACCTTTGGTGGCGCGCGCCGAGTTGATGTCGATGGACACCAGGGCTTCGGTCGGATCGATGACGATGGAGCCGCCGGATGGCAGTTCGACGACGCGCTGGAAAGCGGTCTCGATCTGGCTTTCGATCTGGAAACGGTTGAACAGCGGAACGCTGTCTTCGTACAGCTTGATCTTGCTGGCGTACTGCGGCATCACCTGGCGGATGAAGGTCAGGGCTTCGTCCTGGGCTTCAACGCTGTCGATCAGCACTTCGCCGATGTCCTGGCGCAGGTAATCGCGGATGGCGCGGATGATCACGTTGCTTTCCTGGTAGATCAGGAACGGCGCGGAACGATCCAGCGAGGCTTCTTTGATGGCGGTCCACAGTTGCAGCAGGTAATCGAGGTCCCACTGCATTTCTTCGCTGCTGCGGCCAAGGCCGGCAGTGCGCACGATCAGCCCCATGTCGGCCGGAGCGACCAGACCGTTCAGCGCTTCACGCAGTTCGTTGCGCTCTTCGCCTTCGATGCGACGGGAGATGCCGCCGGCACGCGGGTTGTTCGGCATCAGAACGAGGTAACGACCGGCCAGGCTGATGAAGGTGGTCAGGGCTGCGCCCTTGTTGCCACGTTCTTCTTTTTCGACCTGAACGATGACTTCCTGGCCTTCGCTCAGGACGTCCTTGATGTTGACGCGGCCTTCAGGGGCTTTCTTGAAGTATTCGCGGGAGATTTCTTTGAGGGGCAGGAAGCCGTGGCGCTCGGAGCCGAAATCGACAAAGGCAGCCTCAAGGCTTGGTTCGATGCGAGTGATGCGGCCTTTATAGATGTTGGCCTTCTTCTGCTCGCGTGCACCGGATTCGATGTCCAGGTCGTAGAGGCGCTGGCCATCTACCAGTGCAACACGCAACTCTTCGGGTTGAGTTGCGTTAATCAGCATTCTTTTCATGTAGTACCGTCGGTTTCCGGGCTGCCGGAAACGGCGTTCGGCACACACGACTTCTCACGGTCGGTGTCAGGTGCGTCGGGAGTGGTTGGCCATTCCCGTGTCCAGCGATGTCCGGCCAATTGGGCCGTTATCGCGACGTACGCGTCCTGCTTGCTGTGGCTACTTAAGCACTCAGTCAGGAGGAGGAATCAACCGGTGGCTGTGGACGAGATGAAGCGTCTTGATAAAACCTGTTGCTACACAGTCCAGCGGTTGTGCATCTCCACCCTACACGTATCCCTGATAATTCGGGTGCTGCCGCGCGCAGAATCCGCAGCGGGTTGGCATTTACCGTGAGCTCCGAAAGGGGAGGTCACGCATCATGGCTAATTCAGGCGGTGTTTCCGGAGTCTTCGCTCGGGGTCATCCGCGGCTGACTGCACTTTGTGAACTGGCCGTGAATATGGCTCGCGTGGCGAGTCAAAACTCTGCTTTGCGGCGTGATTCAGGCCTCATGTCACCTGCGCTTGTTACAGCTGCAAACTCCACCGTTACGTAGCAAAAGCCCCGTAGGACGGCCTCGCGTCCTGGTGAATTGCGTTGGTCAGGGCCGGTTTTTGACCGTGGTTCCGCTGTCCAGGCCGCTTTTGGCGGCGTTCGCGACTATAGCAGCAATGATTAAGTGCTTCAATTCCATAAAAAATTGTTATTATCCGCGCCATGACGACTACTGCCCCTACGACCCCAGGCGTTCAACTGCTTGAGGTCTCGCCGGAATATGCCGGCCAACGAATCGACAATTTCCTCCTCGCCCGGCTCAAAGGCGTGCCCAAGACCTTGATTTACCGCATTTTGCGCAAGGGCGAAGTGCGCGTGAACAAAGGTCGGATCAAGCCCGAATACAAGCTGCAGGCCGGCGATATCGTGCGCGTGCCGCCAGTGCGCGTGCCTGAGCGTGACGAACCGGTGCCTTTGGCCCAAGGCCTGTTGCAGCGCCTGGAAGCCTCGATTGTCTACGAAGACAAAGCCCTGATCGTGATCAACAAGCCCGCCGGCATTGCGGTTCACGGTGGCAGCGGCCTGAATTACGGCGTTATCGAAGCCTTTCGTCAGTTGCGCCCCGATGCCAAGGAGCTCGAGCTGGTTCACCGTCTCGATCGCGACACCTCCGGCCTGCTGATGATCGCCAAGAAACGCAGCATGTTGCGTCACTTGCATGCCGCGTTGCGCGGTGACGGTGTCGACAAGCGCTACATGGCACTGGTTCGCGGCAACTGGGCGACCTCGATCAAGCAGGTCCGTGCGGCGCTCGGCAAGAGCAATCTGCGCTCCGGTGAGCGCATGGTCGAGGTCGACGAGGAGGAGGGCAAGGAGTCTGTGACCGTGTTCAAGGTCCTGCGTCGCTTCGGCGATTTTGCCACTTTGATCGAGGCCAAACCGATCACCGGTCGCACGCACCAAATCCGCGTCCACACGTTGCACGCCGGGCACTGCATTGCCGGCGACACCAAATACGGCGATGACGGTTTCAGTAAGGAAATCCGTGATCTGGGCGGCAAGCGCCTGTTCCTGCACGCCTACATGCTGACCGTGCCGCTGCCCGATGGCGGTGAACTCAAGTTGCAGGCACCAGTCGATGAAATGTGGGCCAAGACTGTGGAGCGATTGAGTGCGCCCATCTGATTACAAGCTGCTGATTTTTGATTGGGACGGCACCCTGGCCGATTCCATTCATCGGATTGTCGAGGCGATGCACTCGGCGTCCGGGCGTTCAGGTTTCGAGTTGCGTGATGATTTTGCCGTTAAAGGCATCATCGGTCTGGGCTTGCCCGAGGCGATCCGCACCTTGTATCCGGAAATCAGCGATGCCGAGATGACCTTGTTTCGCGAGTATTACGCGGATCACTACATCGCTGCAGAAGCCGTGCCTTCGCCGTTGTTCGAAGGCGTAGTCGAGTCGATGGCGTCCTTTCGCGAGCAGGGCTATCACCTGGCTGTCGCGACCGGCAAAAATCGTCGCGGGCTGGATCGGGTGCTCAAGGCCAATGGCTGGGAAGATTATTTCGATATCACCCGCGCAGCCGATGAAACTGCAAGCAAGCCGCACCCTCTGATGCTGGAGCAGATCCTTGCGCATTGCGGTGTGCGTGCCGAGCAAGCGCTGATGGTCGGTGACTCGTCCTTTGATCTGTTGATGGCGCGCAATGCGGGGATGGATTCGGTGGCGGTCAGTTATGGCGCGCAATCGATCGAATCACTGCAACAGTTCGAGCCGCGACTGTCGATCGACCATTTTTCCGAATTGCACGCCTGGCTGGGGCAGCAGGCTTAATACGTTTTTGCTGGGGTGGATGGCATGACCGACGAATGGAAAGCACCGGCCAAGGCAACTGCCGACGACGGTGATGCGAAAAGCTGGAAGCTGCTGGAAAAGACCTTGCTTGCCGGCGTGCAGGAGCAGCGTCGTTCGCGGCGCTGGGGCATCTTCTTCAAGTTGCTGACCTTTGTTTATCTGTTTGTTGCACTGATCCTGTTCACGCCGTTGATGGACATGGAAAAAAGCGCCACCCGCAGTGGTAACTACACCGCACTGATCGACGTCACCGGCATGATTGCCGACAAGGAACCGGCCAGCGCCGACAATATCGTCGGCAGCCTGCGCGCGGCGTTTGAGGACAAGAAGGTCAAGGGCGTAATCCTGCGCATCAACAGTCCGGGCGGCAGTCCGGTGCAGTCGGGTTATGTGTATGACGAGATCAAGCGCCTGCGCGGCCTGCATCCCGACACCAAGCTGTACGCGGTGATTTCCGACCTGGGCGCTTCCGGTGCCTATTACATTGCCAGTGCGGCGGATCAGATTTATGCCGACAAGGCCAGTCTGGTGGGTTCCATTGGTGTGACGGCAGCCGGTTACGGCTTTGTCGGCACCATGGAAAAGCTCGGTGTCGAGCGCCGCACTTACACCTCCGGCGAGCACAAGGCGTTCCTTGATCCGTTCCAGCCGCAGAAGCCGGAAGAAACGGCGTTCTGGCAGAGTGTGCTGGATACCACGCACAAGCAGTTCATCAACAGCGTCAAGCAGGGGCGTGGTGATCGCCTGAAGGACAAGGAGCATCCGGAGCTGTTCTCCGGGCTGGTCTGGTCTGGCGAGCAGGCGCTGCCATTGGGGCTGATCGATGGTCTGGGCAATGCCAGCTCGGTGGCGCGTGACGTGATTGGCGAAAAGGAGTTGGTGGACTTCACCGTTCAGGAATCGCCGTTTGATCGCTTCTCGAAGAAGCTCGGTGCCAGCGTTGCCGAGAAACTGGCAATGTGGATGGGTTTTAACGGCCCGTCGTTGCGCTGATCGGTTGCTGCAAGGAAAAACCGGCCTGAGGGCCGGTTTTTTGTGGGTCAGGGAATTTGTACGCCTTCGATCAACAGCATGTCGATTAGGCGAATCAGTGGCAGGCCGATCAGGCTGGTGGCGTCCGGGCCTTCGGTGGATTGGAAGAAGCTTACACCCAAGCCTTCGGCCTTGAAGCTGCCGGCGCAGTCGTAGGGTTGTTCGGCGTGCAAATAGCGCTCGACGCGGGCCTGATCCAGTACGCGCATGTGCACCGTGAAAGGCACGCAGTCGACCTGGCAGTGGCCGGTCTGGCTGTTGAGCAGGGCCAGGCCGGTGAGGAAGGTCACGCTGGCGCCGCTGGCGGCCATCAGTTGTTCGCGGGCATTTTCGAAGGTGTGCGGCTTGCCGATGATGCGCTCGCCGAGTACCGCAACCTGATCGGAGCCGATGATCAGGTGAGCAGGGTGGCTGTCGGCCAAGGCTCGGGCTTTCTGTTCGGCGAGGCGCTTGACCAGCTCGATTGCCGACTCGTCCGGGCGATGGCTTTCATCGATATCCGGCGAGCTGCAGGCGAACGGCAGGCGCAGGCGGCTGAGCAATTCCCGACGATAGGTCGAGCTTGAAGCGAGTAATAAAGGCAGCATTCGCATCTCCAGAGGCAGGCGGCAGATTCTAGCGGAGCCGCGCAAGTGACGGACAGGGCACAATTTCCTTTGACATGGGTGGGTGCATCCCTATAATGCTGCGCCTATGTTGAATGACCCGATTCCACCTCACGTTGACCCGCGCAAATTGGCTGACCGTGGCACCACCCTCCAAGGTGAACTGCTGCTGGCCGATTTGAAGAGACTCTGCGACCCGCTTTCCGACGATGTCGGTACGGTGCAGGCCAAATTCGTTTTTGAACGAGATGAACGTAAATCTGTGGTGATCCACAGCTTTATCGACACCGAAGTCAAAATGGTTTGCCAGCGTTGTCTTGAGCTGGTCACCCTGCCGATCCACAGCGAATGCAGTTACGCTGTAGTGAAGGAGGGTGCGAATACCCAGTCGTTGCCGAAAGGTTATGACGTGCTGGAACTGGGCGAAGATCCATTGGATCTGCAGTCACTGATCGAGGAGGAGCTTCTGCTCGCCTTGCCCATTGTGCCTGCTCATCATCCGGAAGAATGCCAGCAGCCGGCGGGAGCAGATGAGCCCGAACCGAGCGAGGACGAGGTAACGCGGTCCAACCCGTTCAGTGTATTGGCGCAGTTAAAGCGTGACCCAAACGTTTAGGAGTTAATCAATTATGGCTGTTCAGCAGAACAAAAAATCCCGCTCTGCCCGTGACATGCGCCGTTCGCACGACGCTCTCGAGGCTAGCACCCTGTCTGTAGAAAAAACCACTGGTGAAGTTCACCTGCGTCACCACGTATCGCCAGAAGGCGTATACCGTGGCCGTAAAGTGATCGACAAGGGCGCTGACGAGTAATCACTTGTCCGCTCAAGTCATCGCGATTGACGCAATGGGCGGGGACTTCGGTCCCCGCAGCATTGTTCAGGCCAGCCTCGCTTGCCTTTCTGCTACACCCTCGCTGCACCTGACCCTCGTCGGTCAACCCTCCCTTCTTGAAGAACTGATCACCGGCCAATCGGCTGCCGATCGTGCGCGCCTGACAATTGTTCCGGCGTCCGAAGTCATCACCATGGACGAAAAACCTGCCCAGGCCCTGCGTGGCAAGCCGGACTCGTCGATGCGTGTCGCCCTTGAGTTGCTGCGTGATGGCAAGGTCCAGGCCTGTGTCAGTGCCGGCAATACAGGGGCACTGATGGCCCTGTCGCGATTCGTGCTCAAGACCCTGCCGGGGATTGATCGTCCGGCCATGGTCGCCGCGATCCCCACTCAGAAAGGCTACTGCCAGTTGCTTGATCTCGGCGCCAACGTCGATTGCAGTGCCGAGCATCTGTTGCAGTTTGCTGTAATGGGGTCCGTGGCGGCGCAGACGCTGGGCATTGCCCGTCCGCGCGTTGCGCTGTTGAATATCGGCACTGAAGACATCAAGGGTAATCAGCAGGTCAAGCTGGCTGCGACGTTATTGCAGGCTGCGCGGGGTATCAATTACATCGGTTTCATCGAAGGTGACGGCTTGTATCGCGGCGAGGCGGATGTGGTGGTGTGCGACGGTTTTGTCGGCAATATCCTGCTCAAGTCCAGCGAAGGCCTGGCGACGATGATCGCTGCGCGCATCGAGGCCTTGTTCAAGAAAAACCTCGCTTCCCGTGCTGTTGGTGCTCTGGCGCTGCCATTGATGAAGCGTCTGCAGGCTGATCTGGCGCCGGCGCGACATAACGGCGCAAGCTTCCTCGGCTTGCAGGGGATTGTCGTGAAAAGTCACGGTTCGGCCGGGGTTCAGGGGTTTCAGAGTGCGATTCAGCGAGCGCTGATTGAGATTCAGGAGAATCTTCCCGAGCGCCTGCACGGCCGTCTGGAGGATTTGTTGTCTTAGGCGTTTTCGTCGGACAATGCTTAAATGTGACCGCCCGGTTCAAAGGGCCATCCAACTGTCAGTTTCTTGCGTCCCTCTAGCGGGATGCCATTTTTCCGACGACAAGATCATTAGGGGCTTGTTACATGTCTGCTTCCCTCGCATTCGTCTTTCCAGGACAGGGTTCGCAGTCCCTCGGCATGCTGGCCGAGCTGGGCGCGCAACATCCGCTGATCCTTGAAACTTTCAAAGAAGCATCCGATGCTCTGGGCTATGACCTGTGGGCACTGACCCAGCAGGGCCCGGAAGAGCTGCTCAATCAAACCGACAAAACCCAACCGGCCATTCTGACCGCTTCGATCGCCCTGTGGCGTCTGTGGCTGGCTGAAGGTGGCGCGCGTCCGGCCTTCGTTGCCGGTCACAGCCTGGGTGAATACAGCGCGCTGGTCGCTGCCGGCAGCCTTAGCCTGGCCGACGCGGTAAAGCTCGTCGAGCGCCGTGGCCAATTGATGCAGGAAGCCGTACCGGCCGGGCAGGGCGGCATGGCTGCCATCCTCGGTCTGGAAGATGCTGACGTTCTCGCTGCCTGTGCCGAAGCGGCGCAAGGCGAAGTGGTCAGCGCGGTGAACTTCAACTCCCCGGGCCAGGTAGTGATCGCCGGTGCCAAGGCGGCAGTTGAACGCGCCATCGAGGGTTGCAAGGCCCGTGGCGCCAAGCGCGCCATGCCGCTGCCGGTCAGCGTGCCGTCGCACTGTGAACTGATGCGCCCGGCTGCCGAGCGCTTCGCCGAGTCCATCGCTGCCATCGACTGGCAGGCGCCGCAGATCCCTGTGGTACAGAACGTCAGCGCCCAGGTGCCGGCGGATCTGGAAACCCTCAAGCGTGATCTGCTGGAGCAACTCTACAAGCCGGTTCGCTGGGTTGAATCGGTCCAGACCCTGGCCGCCAAAGGCGCGACCAACCTGGTCGAATGTGGCCCTGGCAAAGTGCTGGCCGGTCTGAACAAACGTTGCGCCGAAGGCGTTTCGACTTCCAATCTCAATACCCCAGACGCTTTCGCTGCTGCTCGCGCAGCGGCTGTCTGAATCAGGAGAAGCTTGCATGAGTCTGCAAGGTAAAGTTGCACTGGTCACCGGCGCAAGCCGTGGCATCGGCCAGGCTATCGCACTGGAACTGGGTCGTCAGGGCGCCATCGTTGTTGGCACCGCGACTTCCGCTTCGGGCGCCGAGCGTATTGCTGCGACCCTGAAGGAAAACGGCATTCAAGGCGCAGGTTTCGAACTGAACGTCACCAGCGATGAATCGGTTACCAAGGTGCTGGCGAGCATCCAGGAGCAGTTCGGTGCGCCGGTAGCGATTCTGGTCAACAATGCCGGCATCACCCGCGATAACCTGATGATGCGCATGAAAGACGACGAGTGGTACGACGTGATCGATACCAACCTGAACAGTCTGTATCGCCTGTCCAAGGGCGTTCTGCGCGGCATGACCAAGGCGCGTTGGGGCCGAATTATCAGTATTGGCTCGGTGGTGGGTGCCATGGGCAACGCTGGCCAAGTAAACTATGCAGCCGCCAAGGCCGGGCTGGAAGGTTTCAGCCGTGCCATGGCGCGTGAAGTCGGTTCGCGTTCGATTACGGTCAACTCGGTAACCCCAGGGTTCATCGACACCGATATGACGCGCGAGCTGCCTGAAGCACAGCGTGAAGCCTTGCAGACGCAGATTCCGCTGGGCCGTCTGGGACAAGCTCAAGAGATCGCGTCCGTGGTCGCTTTTCTTGCATCCGACGGTGCGGCATACGTGACCGGGGCTACAATCCCGGTTAACGGCGGGATGTACATGTAATTCAAATGTGACGGATTGCTTCAAAAAAATGTCATACGAGCTGTCTAAAATCCGTTATAAAGCTGCAATCTATTTATAGGCAGAGGGCCGCAGGGTTTGAGGAGTGAAGCTTTCAGTTGAAAAGCTGAAAAGTCTTTCTATACACTTACCCACTGGCCAGCTGCCTGAATTTGTCCATTAGGAGTGAAAACAAGGTATGAGCACCATCGAAGAGCGCGTCAAGAAAATCGTTGCCGAGCAACTGGGTGTTAAAGAAGAAGAAGTGGTCAACACCGCTTCCTTCGTAGAAGACCTGGGTGCCGACTCCCTTGACACCGTTGAGCTGGTGATGGCTCTGGAAGAGGAATTCGAGACCGAAATCCCTGACGAAGAAGCTGAGAAGATCACTACTGTACAAGCTGCAATCGACTACGTTACCAGCCACCAGGCGTAATAGTTTGTAATCGTTGCTTGCTGTCATGGAAAAACCGCACTGCCATCATGGCGTGCGGTTTTTTCTTTAGGCCTGATGCAAAGTCGTCATTTGAAAAAGGAGAGTGCTGTGTCGCGTAGACGCGTCGTAGTCACCGGTATGGGTATGTTGTCGCCACTGGGCACGGATGTGCCGAGCAGTTGGCAGGGCATTCTGGCTGGCCGCAGTGGCATTGGTCTGATCGAACACACCGACCTTTCTGCCTATTCCACCCGCTTTGGCGGCTCGGTAAAGGGCTTCAATGTCGAGGAATACCTGTCGGTCAAGGAAGCGCGCAAGCTCGACCTGTTCATTCAGTATGGTCTGGCGGCCGGCTTTCAAGCCGTACGCAATGCCGGTCTGGAAGTCACCGATGCCAACCGTGAACGCATAGGCGTGGCCATGGGTTCGGGTATCGGCGGTCTGACCAACATCGAAGAAACCAGCCGCACCCTGCACGAGACCGGCCCGCGCCGGATTTCTCCGTTCTTTGTGCCTGGCTCGATCATCAATATGATTTCCGGTTTCCTGTCCATCCATTTGGGTGCACAGGGGCCTAACTACGCCATCGCCACGGCGTGTACCACCGGTACGCACTGCATCGGCATGGCGGCGCGCAACATCATGTACGACGAAGCCGACGTGATGATTGCCGGCGGTGCCGAGATGGCCGCGTGCGGTCTGGGCATGGGCGGCTTTGGTGCTTCCCGTGCGCTGTCGACCCGCAACGACGAGCCGACCCGCGCCAGCCGTCCGTGGGACAAGGGCCGTGACGGCTTCGTGCTGTCCGACGGTGCCGGCGCCCTGGTGCTCGAAGAACTCGAGCACGCCAAGGCCCGTGGCGCAACCATCTACGCCGAGCTGATCGGCTTCGGCACCAGTGGCGACGCCTTCCACATGACTTCGCCACCCGCCGACGGCGCCGGTGCTGCACGCTGCATCACCAACGCGCTGCGCGATGCGAAGATCAACGTCGATCAAGTGCAATACATCAACGCCCACGGCACTTCGACCCCGGCCGGCGACCTCGCTGAAGCCAACGCGATCAAGTCGGTGTTCGGTGATCACGCCTACAAGCTGGCTGTCAGCTCCACCAAGTCCATGACCGGTCACCTGCTGGGTGCGGCGGGCGCGGTCGAGGCGATCTTCAGCGTGCTGGCGATCAACAGCCAGGTGGCGCCGCCAACCATCAACCTTGATGAGCCGGACGAAGGCTGCGACCTCGATTTCGTGCCGCATACCGCGCGCAACATGGACATCGATGTCGTGCTGTCCAACTCGTTCGGATTTGGCGGCACCAACGGCACGTTGGCGTTCCGTCGGTTCGCCGGCTGATGGACTGCTGGGTCGACGGTCTGCCGGCTGACGCTCTGTCGCTGAAAGATCGCGGCCTGGCTTACGGCGACGGTCTGTTCGAGACCATCGCCGTGCGAGGCGGCCAGCCGTTGCTGCTGGATCGGCATCTGACGCGTCTGGCCGACGGCTGTACACGTCTGGCCATTGCGACGGACGTCGAGCTGATTCGCCATGAGCTGCAATCCTATGCTGCCGCGATGGGCGAGGGCGTGCTCAAGCTCATCCTCACCCGTGGCGACGGATTGCGCGGTTATGCGCCGGATCCTTCGGCGCAGGGCCGACGTATTCTGCAAGGCAATCCTCCCGCCGCTTATCCAGCGGCCCACGCCGAGCAGGGCGTTCGCCTGTTTCCGTGCAGCACGCGTTTGTCCAAACAACCGTTGCTCGCCGGGCTCAAACACCTCAATCGACTGGAACAGGTCATTGCCCGCGCCGAATGGCGGGACAGTGAGCACGCCGAAGGTTTGATGCTCGACCAGGCCGGTCGGGTGATCGAAGGCGTGTTCAGCAATCTGTTCCTGGTACGTGACGGTGTGCTGATTACGGCGGACCTGAAACGCTGCGGTGTGGCCGGGGTGATGCGCGCAGAAATATTGTTTCAGGCCGAGTCCCTGGGCATTCCCGTGCAAATCACCGACATCCCCCTCGAACAGCTGCAATGGGCTGATGAAGTCTTTGTCTGCAACAGCGTGTATGGCGTCTGGCCGGTACGCGCCTGTGCTGCTCTGAGCTGGCCGGTTGGCCCGCTCACCCGTAAACTGCAAACCATTGCCCGCGCGCTACTGGATGCCTGATTCGTGAGACGTAAACTTTTGCTGCTGCTGGAAACCGGACTGGTTCTGGCAGGGCTGCTGTTGGGCGCCAGCGCCTGGAAGATTCATTCGGCACTGGAACAGCCCCTGAACATTACGCAGGAAGAACTGCTGGATGTGCCCAAGGGATCCACCCCGACCCGCACTTTTCTTGGACTCGAAGCCGATGGCGTCATCAAGGACGCGTTCTGGCTGCGGGTCTATTGGCGGTTCAATCTCGCTGGCACGCCGATTCATACGGGCGAGTACCGTATGCAACCGGGCATGACCGTCAACGGCCTGATCGACCTGTGGAAGCGTGGCGATGTGGTTCAGTACAGCCTGACGCTGGTCGAAGGCTGGAATTTCCATCAAGTGCGCGCCGCGCTGGCCAAGGATGAAAAGATCGAACAGACTCTCAATGGTCTGAGTGATAGCGAGGTCATGGCCAAAATCGGTCACAAGGGTCTGTTCCCTGAAGGCCGCTTCTTCCCCGACACCTACCGCTTCGTGCGCGGTGTGACTGATACCGAACTGCTGAAAAAGGCCTTCGACCGCCTCGACGAAGTGCTGGCCAAGGAGTGGGAAAAGCGCTCCGCCGAGGTGCCTTACACCGAGCCCTATCAGGCGCTGATCATGGCGTCGCTGGTGGAAAAGGAAACGGGCGTGCCTCAGGAACGTGGCCAGATTGCTGGCGTCTTCGTACGTCGCATGGCGCTGGGCATGCAGTTGCAGACCGATCCGACGGTGATCTACGGCCTGGGCGACCGCTACAACGGCAAGCTGACCCGTGCTCATCTCAAGGAAGCCACGCCGTATAACACCTACATGATTCCCGGCCTGCCGCCGACGCCGATCGCCATGGTCGGACGTGAAGCCATTCACGCGGCTCTCAATCCGGTGGATGGCACCAGCCTCTACTTCGTTGCCCGTGGCGATGGCAGCCACGTGTTCTCCGATGATCTGGACGCGCACAACAACGCGGTGCGCGAGTACCAGCTCAAGCGGCGCGCGGATTACCGCTCGAGCCCGGCGCCTGCAACAGCGCCCGAGGCCGCTCCGGAAGCCGAGGAGGCGATACCTGCCGCCTCACCCGATACTGCACCGGAATCGTTGCCGCAGCCGCCCGCTCAAGCGCCTGCACCGACGCCGGAACCGGAAGCCTCCGCTCCCCAAAACACGCAATGACTTTGATTAAGGACTGCCTGTGACTGGCTTGTTTATTACCCTGGAAGGCCCGGAAGGCGCCGGCAAAAGCACCAACCGCGAATACCTCGCCGAGCGCCTGCGCGCCGCCGGTATCGAAGTGGTGCTGACCCGCGAGCCCGGCGGTACGCCGCTGGCCGAGCGCATTCGTGAGGTGTTGCTGGCCCCGGTCGACGAAGTGATGAACCCGGACACCGAGCTGTTGCTGGTGTTCGCCGCCCGTGCCCAGCATCTGGCTGAAGTCATTCGCCCGGCGCTGGCCCGTGGTGCGGTGGTGCTGTGTGACCGTTTCACCGATTCGACTTACGCCTATCAGGGCGGTGGTCGCGGCTTGTCGCTGGAGCGCATCGCGGCGCTGGAGACTTTCGTGCAGGGCGACCTGCGTCCCGACCTGACGCTGATTTTCGATCTGCCGGTGGAAATCGGCCTCGCTCGCGCCAGCGCTCGGGGTCGTCTGGATCGTTTCGAGCTGGAAGGCCGTGAGTTTTTCGAGGCCGTGCGCAGTGCATTCCTCAAGCGCGCGGAAGCCGATCCGGCGCGCTACGTGCGGATCGATGCCGGTCAGCCGTTGGCCAAGGTTCAACAATCGCTGGATACCCTGATTCCGAACTTGCTGGAGCTGAGCCGTGGCTGAGGCCTATCCGTGGCAGGACAGCCTCTGGCAGCAACTGGCCGGGCGCACTCAGCACGCTCACGCGTATCTGCTGCACGGGCCGGCCGGGATCGGCAAGCGCGCGCTGGCCGAACGACTGATGGCCAGTCTGCTGTGCCAGCGTCCGACGCCTGAAGCCTGCGGTGAGTGCAAATCCTGCCTGCTGCTCAAGGCCGGCAGCCACCCGGACAATTACATTCTCGAACCGGAAGAAGCGGACAAGGCGATCAAGGTCGATCAGGTGCGCGATCTGGTCAGTTTCGTGGTGCAGACCGCGCAACTGGGCGGGCGCAAGGTGGTGCTGATCGAGCCGGTGGAGTCGATGAACATCAACGCCGCCAACGCCTTGCTCAAGAGCCTTGAAGAGCCGTCCGGCGATACCGTGCTGTTATTGGTCAGCCACCAGCCGAGCCGGTTGTTGCCGACCATCAAAAGCCGCTGCGTGCAGCAGGCCTGCCCGCTGCCGAGCGAATCCATGAGTCTGCAGTGGCTGGCTCAGGCACTGCCGGAATGCTCCGAAGACGAACGTGTCGAACTGTTGACCCTGGCCGCCGGTTCGCCGTTGGCCGCCGTCACGTTGCAGGGGCAGGGCGTGCGTGAACAGCGCGCGCAGGTGGTGGAAGGCGTGAAGAAGCTGCTCAAGCAGCAACAATCGCCGACGCAACTGGCCGAGGAGTGGAAAAACATTCCGATGCTGCGTCTGTTCGACTGGTTCTGCGACTGGTCGAGCCTGATCCTGCGCTATCAGTTGACCCAGGATGAATCGGGTCTCGGCCTGACCGACATGCGCAAGGTCGTGCAGTATCTGGCGCAGAAAAGTGCCCAGGCTAAAGTGCTGGATATTCAGGACTGGATTCTCGCCCAGCGCCAGAAAGTCCTGAGCAAGGCCAACCTCAATGCGGCGTTGCTGCTGGAAGCGTTGTTGGTGCAATGGGCGAGCTTGCCTGGTCAAAGATAAGAATGTGTACCTAGACTCTGAGCATCAGCAGTGGAGGTCAACATGAATGAACCTGTCAGCCCGGGGCCGCGCAACGGCATCTTGTCCCTGACCATCAAGGACAAGTCGGTCCTCTACGCCGCCTACATGCCGTTCATCAAGAACGGCGGCCTGTTCATCCCGACCAACAAGAACTACAAGTTGGGCGACGAGGTGTTCATGCTGCTGAACCTGATGGACGAGGCGGAGAAGATTCCGGTGGCCGGCAAAGTCGCCTGGATCACCCCCAAAGGCGCGCAGGGCAACCGCGCGGCCGGCGTCGGCGTGCAATTCAACGATGGCGACAACACCGCCCGCAGTCGCATCGAAACTCATCTGGCCGGAGCCCTGAAATCCGACCGTCCCACTCATACGATGTAAGTTGCAGTCCTTTTTATGCTCGTAGATTCCCATTGTCACCTTGATCGCCTCGACCTCGCCGCTCACGACGGTTCCCTGGATGCCGCGCTGGATGCGGCCCGCGAACGCGGCGTCGGGCATTTCCTGTGCATCGGCGTCAGCGCCGACAACGCGGCCGACGTCAAAGCCCTGGCCGAGCGTTACGACGATGTCGATTGTTCGGTCGGCGTGCATCCGTTGGATGTGCAGCCGGGCGCGGCGCCGGCGCTGGACTGGCTGCTGCATGAGCTCAATCACCCGAAAGTGGTGGCGATCGGTGAAACCGGTCTGGACTATCACTACGAGCCGGAAGCCGCCGAGTTACAGCAGGAATCGTTCCGTCTGCACCTGCAAGCCGCGCAGCAGACCGGCAAACCGGTGATCATCCACACCCGTGGCGCCCGTGCCGACACGCTCGAGTTGTTGCGCGAAGCCGCGTTGCCCCAGGCCGGTGTGCTGCATTGCTTCACCGAAGACTGGGACATGGCCAAGGCAGCGCTGGACATGGGTTATTACATTTCCCTGTCGGGCATCGTCACCTTCCGCAATGCCGATGCGTTGCGCGATGTAGCGAGCAAGGTTCCGGTCGATCGCCTGCTGGTGGAAACCGATTCACCGTACCTGGCGCCGATCCCGTATCGCGGCAAGCCGAACCTGCCGCAATACGTGCGGGAAGTGGCAGAGTTTCTGGCGATGCTGCGCGGCGAGAACTACGAGCGTTTTGCCGAGCAGACTACCGAGAACTTCAAGCGATTGTTTCCAATGGCGAATGTAAAAGCCTGAATCGCAGGCAAAAAAAACCCGGGTTCTGGGGGGTGAATCCGGGTTAAGACCATTAGGAGTAAAACAAAGGCACGCGGTCCTTTGGTACCTTTACCGGCGCGACACTTGGGGGAGATGTCGCCCGACAGTTCAAGTATTGATCAGTCTGGCGCCGAGTCCAGTTGGCTGGCCGGGGTTTTTAAACAAATTTGGAATACGTTCGCTTCGGTTATGTTCTCATTCCCCCCGAAACGTTCGTGAAATGAACAAGAAACACAGATATGGTCGGATGATCCGTGCATTTTTGTGCAAGTTAGGCATAATACGCGGCTTCGAATTTTGACCCCTACAGACCTTTTCTTATGCACAAAGAACCTCGTAAGGTCCGTGAGTTTCGTCGCCGCGAGCAAGAAATTCTCGATACCGCGCTCAAGCTGTTCCTCGAACAAGGTGAAGACAGTGTCACCGTCGAGATGATTGCTGATGCCGTGGGTATCGGCAAAGGCACGATCTACAAGCACTTCAAGTCCAAGGCCGAAATCTATCTGCGCCTGATGCTCGATTACGAGCGCGACTTGAACGAGCTGTTGCACTCGGCCGATGTCGACAAGGACAAGGAAGCGCTGTCCCGTGCCTACTTTGAATTCCGCATGCGCGACCCGCAGCGCTATCGCCTGTTCGATCGCCTGGAAGAGAAGGTGGTCAAGGGCAATCAGGTGCCTGAGATGGTCGAGGAGCTGCACAAGATCCGTGCCTCGAACTTCGAACGCCTGACACTGCTCATCAAGGGCCGCATCAGCGAAGGCAAGCTCGAAGACGTGCCGCCGTACTTCCACTACTGCGCATCCTGGGCGCTGGTGCACGGCGCGGTGGCGCTGTATCACTCGCCGTTCTGGAGCAATGTGCTGGAAGATCAGGAAGGTTTCTTCCAGTTCCTGATGGATATCGGCGTGCGCATGGGCAACAAGCGCAAGCGCGACCCTGAAACGCCAAGCAGCTGAATCATTCAGTTGCCTTATGCGCCGTGTTTTTCGCTACATGGCGCAGTACCGCAGGAATATACTCAGGCATAGGGCTTGCTAAAACTTGAATTGTGAGTCAAGTTTTAGCCGCTCGATTTTCCATCGCCGGAGTGCTTCATGATCGTTGACCGTCAAGGCAGGCGTTTTCGCAATTTGCGGATCAGTCTGACTTCAGCCTGCAATTACGCCTGTACCTACTGCGTGCCCAACGGCAAGCGGCTGGTGGCTGCGCAGGATGAACTGTCGGCCGAGGCCATGGCGCGTGGCGTAGCCTATCTGATCGAAGCCGCGGGCATCGAGCGTCTGCGCATCACCGGCGGCGAGCCGCTGGTCAGCCCCAAACTCGAATCTTTCATGAGCGCCGTCGGCAAGATGGGCCTGGAAGACATCAGCCTGACCACCAACGGTCAGCTCCTGGCGAAAAAACTCCCGTTGCTGGTCGATGCCGGCCTGCGGCGCATCAACGTTTCCCTCGATACCCTGGACGCCGGCGCGTTCCGCAGCATCGCCCGTGGCGGCGATCTGGCCACCGTGCTGGACGGCATGGATCAGGCGGCAGCGGCGGGGATGAAGATCAAGGTCAACATGGTGCCGTTACGCGGGCAGAACCTCGACCAGGTGCTGCCGCTGCTCGATTACTGCCTTGAACGCGGCTTTGAGCTGCGCTTCATCGAGCTGATGCGCATGGGCCACCTGGCCACTGATTCCAACGCCTTTCTGCAGCAGTTCGTCAGTCTGCAACAGCTGCTGAGCCTGATCGGCGAACATTACGAGTACGCGCAAACCGACGCTCCGGTGGATGCCACGGCAGTTCGCTATGCGATTCCCGGTCTGGGCAATTTCGGCGTGATCGCCAACGAAAGCGTGCCGTTCTGCCGAACCTGTTCGCGCCTGCGCCTGTCGTCCACCGGATGGCTGCATGGCTGCCTGTCGTCGAGCAACCGCCACTACGTCGGAGACCTGCTCGACAAACCACGTCATGAGGCGCTGCCGGCGTTGCAGCGACTGCTGGTCAAGGCGCTGGGCGACAAGCAGGAGGTCGCGTTCTCCGGCGGCGCGACCGTCATGAAGATCATCGGCGGCTAAGCATCCCGCCACAAAAAGTCCTGTTTCAAAGCGGATACCTGCACATTTCCAAGGACTGGCGCAAAAGCTGCATCCTACGGCCATTCGCCGGTTTTCCGTCACCGGCTTCTGGAGGATTAGGATGCGTAGCCTGGTTTTGCTGCTGGCCGTTTTGGCGCTGGGCGGCTGTATGACTGTCAGTGACATGGCCGAAGGGACTCGCTACCAGATGAGCGACGCGGGGCTGCTGGAACACAGCGACAGCCGTCGCGTAAACAATTTCCGCATTCAGCCGGATTCGTTCATCTACATCGCGCAAGGCTCGTTCGCGCCGCCGGGTGGTTCTTACCCGCGTCCCAATGTCGTCGCCGAAGAGGCCTTCAAGGGTTTCGTCGAATATTTCCCGATGGTCCGCCGCGCCCGCGCGCCTGAAGGCCTCGACCAGGCAATGGGCGAAGCGCGCGACGCCGGTGCCCACTACCTGCTGTACACCCGTTTCGCCAAGGCCGACGACCGCATCGGCAACTCCGATGAATGGCTGGATCAGGAAGCTGTGGATCGTCTCGGTATCGACGGTGGCGTGATTCAGATCATGTTGATCGAGACCAGCACCCAGTATTTGATTGATACTGCACGGATCAAGAGTCGTGGCGGTTTACTGACGTTCCACGACAACAAGCCCGAAGACCTGATCGGCCCACCGCTTGCGCAGTACGCGCGCAGCCTGCTGGGCGTCGGGGACCAGTAATTCAAGGAGTACGCCATGAGTGGCCCGCAAAAAGCCAATGACCTGCTGGGGCAAATCCCCAAAACCAAAGGCTTGCCGCCGGTGCACTTGTGGAACCCGGATTTCTGCGGCGACATCGACATGCGCATCGCCCGCGACGGCACCTGGTACTACTTGGGTACGCCGATCGGGCGCAAGCCGATGGTCAAGCTGTTCTCCACCATCATCCGCCGCGATGGCGATGACTATTTCCTGATTACCCCGGTTGAGAAGGTCGGGATCAAAGTGGATGACGCGCCTTTCGTGGCGATTGCCGTCGAGGTGGAAGGCGAGGGTGAAACGCAAGTGCTGCGCTTTACCACCAACGTCGATGAAACAACGGAAGCCGGCCTGGAGCATCCGATCCGGGTCGAGATCGATCCAGCGACGCAGGAACCTGCGCCTTACGTGCATGTACGCACCAATCTCGAAGCGCTGATCCATCGCAATGTTTTCTACCAATTGGTCGAGATGGCAGTCAGCCGTGAAATCGATGGTCAGCGCTGGCTGGGCGTCTGGAGCGGCGGCGAGTTCTTCCGCATCGGCCTCGAACCTTAAAAAAACCGCAGTCTGTTAAAGCAGGCTGCGGTTTTTTGTCGTTGACTCTCAATCATATGATGATTAGCGTAGGCACCCACAGCGAATGGCTTCGGGGTGTCCATGTCGAGCAGTTTTCACGCATCAACGGTTGACTGGCTGGGCGCCTGGATTGCTGCCGGCCAGGTGAAACCGGGGCAGGCGATCAAGGTCGAGGCCGATCTGGGCGAGCAGCTCGGGGTCAGCCGCACCGTGATCCGCGAAGCCATCAAGACCCTGGTCGCCAAAGGCATGCTCGAAGTCGGGCCGAAAGTCGGCACGCGGGTGCTGCCGATCAAGCGCTGGAACCTGTTCGATCCGCAAGTCGTGGGCTGGCTGTCGCGCAGCGGCCTGCCGGAAAACTTCGTCGATGACCTGCTCGACCTGCGCCGCACCATCGAACCGATGGCGGTGCGCTGGGCCTGCGAGCGGGCGACCGTTGAACAGGTGCAAGCCGTGCAGCAGGCCTACAACGCGCTGGAACGGGCGGTCGACAGCGGCATCGATTACAACCGCGCCGACCAGTTCTTCCACGAATGCATTCTCGCCGCCAGCCACAATCAATTCATCGAGCAAATGGTGCCGGCCCTCGGTGCGCTGCTCGCCGTGTCCTTCGAAGTCTCGGCGGCTGATCCCGACGAATTGCGCCGCACACTGCCCATTCACAAAGACATGGCCGACGCCATTGCCGCCCGGGATGCCGCGCGCGGGGTGTGGGCCTGCATGACCCTGATCGACAATGCCGACCTGGCCATCAAGCGGTTCTACCCGCAGGTGATGGCCGACAAGAAAGCCAGCTGACAAAAACAACAAGACAGGAGGTTGCATGACGTGGACTGCGGTGACAGAGCATCGGGCGCAACTGGGCGAGAGCCCGTTCTGGGACGCACCGACCCAGGCACTGTACTGGGTCGACATTGCCGGCAGGCAGGCGCTGCGGCTGATCGGGCAGAACGTGCAGATCTGGCAGATGCCGGAGCACGTCTCGGCGTTCATTCCCTGCGCCAGCGGCGACGCACTGGTGACCCTGAGCAGCGGCGTCTACCGGCTCGATCTCGATTCCCCCGGACTCGAGCCGCGACTGACGCTGTTCTGCGTCGCCGATCCGCAACCGGGCAATCGCGCCAACGAAGCACGTTGTGATGGCCAGGGCCGTTTGTGGCTCGGCACCATGCAAAACAACATTGGCGAGCAGGGCGAGGATCTGCCGATCATCCGTCGTTCCGGCGGGCTGTTCCGGATTGATCCGGATAAAAGGGTCACACCCTTGTTACGGGGGCTGGGCATTCCCAACACGCTGCTCTGGAGCGACGACGGCACCACGCTGCTGTTCGGCGACAGCCTCGACAGCACCTTGTACCGCTATTTCATTCACACCGACGGCAACCTCGACACTGCCCAGCCCTGGTACAGCGCCGATCAGCACGGTGGCCCGGACGGTTCGGCGATGGACGCCGAAGGCTACGTGTGGAACGCCCGCTGGGACGGCAGCTGCCTGCTGCGCCTTACACCGGATGGCCAGATCGACCGCAGGATCGAACTGCCGATCAGCCGCCCGACCAGTTGCGTGTTCGGCGGCGCCGACCTGAAAACCCTGTACATCACCAGCGCCAAAAGTCCGCTGAACCACCCGCTGGACGGCGCCGTGCTGTCTTTGCGAGTGGACGTCGCCGGAAAGCTCTGTACGCGATTCGCTGATTAAATCCCAAAATATGGGATGCAAAATTATATATTGAGATTGTTTGGCGGTCGGGTTTATAGTCGGCTCCATCAGTAACACGCACTCACACTTAAAAAGAACAAAACAGGTGAAGTGATGCAGCGAATTTTCATCGCACTCCACAGCGGAGTCAGCGCTTCGGGCCGTTTCGGTACCGCGGCGCGCGCGCGCCTGTTTTGTTCCATAAGCCTTCCAGACCGGACATCGTCAGATGCCCGGTTTTTTTATGCTTTCGAACAGGAGTCCTGATTCATGGCTGAACCTCTGTCCCTGCCACCGGTGCCCGAGCCACCGAAAGGTGAGCGCCTGAAAAACAAGGTTGTGCTGCTGACCGGTGCCGCTCAAGGCATCGGCGAAGCAATCGTCGCGACCTTCGCCTCGCAGCAGGCCAAACTGGTGATCAGCGATATCCAGGCCGAAAAGGTCGAGAAAGTCGCCGCCCACTGGCGCGAGCAGGGCGCCGATGTGCAAGCGATCAAGGCCGATGTATCGCGTCAGCAGGATCTGCACGCCATGGCCAAACTGGCCATCGAGCTGCACGGTCGCATCGATGTGCTGGTCAACTGCGCCGGTGTCAACGTGTTCCGCGATCCGCTGGAAATGACCGAAGAAGACTGGAAACGCTGCTTCGCCATCGACCTCGACGGCGCCTGGTATGGCTGCAAGGCCGTGCTGCCGCAGATGATCGAACAGGGTATCGGCAGCATCATCAACATTGCCTCGACCCATTCCACAAACATCATTCCCGGCTGCTTCCCGTACCCGGTGGCCAAGCATGGCCTGCTCGGTCTGACCCGCGCGCTGGGCATCGAGTACGCGCCGAAGGGTATTCGGGTCAATGCGATTGCACCGGGCTACATCGAAACCCAGCTCAACGTCGATTACTGGAACGGCTTTGCCGACCCGCACGCCGAACGTCAGCGCGCCTTCGATCTGCACCCACCGAAACGCATCGGCCAACCGATCGAAGTGGCAATGACTGCTGTATTCCTGGCCAGTGATGAAGCGCCGTTCATCAACGCCTCGTGCATCACTATCGATGGTGGTCGCTCGGTCATGTACCACGACTGACAAAAGCGGGTTTCAGGTGGAAAGGTACGCCTGAAATCCAATCATCATACGATATGACTATTGTCGTCATGATTAGCAGGAAACGCTTCGACCGCTTTAACGTTTTTCAAATAACGCTCAAGAAAAATAACAAGGAGTCTGCTTATGAAACGTCGTTTCGGGATTCGTACCCTGTGCAGTACCGCGCTGGCGGTCACTGCGTTCAGCCTGAGCAGTGCCCTGCTGGCCGCCGATCCGGTGAAGATCGGCTTCCTGGTCAAGCAGGCCGAAGAGCCGTGGTTCCAGACTGAATGGGCCTTCGCCGAGAAAGCTGCCAAGGACAAAGGCTTCGAGCTGATCAAGATCGCCGTGCCGGACGGCGAGAAAACCCTCTCCGCTATCGACAGCCTTGCGGCCAACGGCGCCAAGGGCTTCGTCATCTGCCCGCCGGACGTATCGCTCGGCCCGGCGATCATGGCCAAGGCCAAGCTCAATGACCTGAAAGTGATCGCCGTCGACGACCGCTTCGTCGATGCCAATGGCAAATTCATGGAAGACGTGCCGTACCTCGGCATGGCTGCCTTCGAAGTCGGCCAGAAGCAGGGCGCCGCCATGGCCGCCGAGGCGAAAAAGCGTAACTGGGACTGGAAAGACACCTACGCGGTGGTCAACACCTACAACGAACTCGACACCGGCAAGAAGCGCACCGACGGCTCGATGAAGGCGCTGGAAGATGCGGGCATGCCGAAAGATCACATTCTGACTGCCGCTCTGAAAACCCTCGACGTACCGGGCAGCATGGACGCCACCAACTCGGCGCTGGTCAAGCTGCCGGGCGCGGCGAAGAACCTGATCATCGGCGGCATGAACGACAACACCGTGCTCGGCGGCGTGCGCGCCACCGAAGCCGCCGGGTTTGCCGCGACCAACGTGATCGGTATCGGTATCAACGGCACCGACGCCATCGGCGAACTGAAAAAGCCCAACAGTGGCTTCTACGGTTCGATGCTGCCGAGCCCGCACATCGAAGGCTACAAGACCGCCGAGATGATGTACGAGTGGGTCACCACCGGCAAGGAACCGCCGAAGTACACCGCGATGGACGACGTCACCCTGATCACCCGCGACAACTTCAAGCAGGAGCTGGAGAAGATCGGCCTGTGGAACTGACGGCAGCGGCGGCCCGGGCAGCCGGGCCGCTTGAACGGTGTGATGAGGTGGCTTAAATGCACGCGCAAGTACAGACACAAGAACACAGCGCCAGCGGCAGCCTGCGTTTCAACGGGATCGGCAAGACCTTCCCGGGCGTGAAGGCGCTGGACGGCATCAGTTTCGTCGCTCACCCCGGACAGGTTCACGCCTTGATGGGCGAGAACGGCGCCGGCAAATCGACCCTGCTGAAAATCCTCGGCGGCGCCTACATTCCGAGCAGCGGCGAGCTGCAGATCGGCGAGCGGACGATGGCGTTCAAGTCCACCGCCGACAGCATCGGCAGCGGCGTGGCGGTGATTCACCAGGAGTTGCATCTGGTGCCGGAAATGACCGTGGCCGAGAACCTGTTCCTCGGTCACCTGCCGGCCAGCTTCGGCCTGATCAATCGCGGCGCGCTGCGCCAGCAGGCATTGGCATGCCTCAAAGGCCTGGCCGATGAAATCGACCCGCAGACCAAGGTCGGACGCCTGTCCCTCGGTCAGCGGCAACTGGTGGAAATCGCCAAGGCGCTGTCCCGTGGCGCCCATGTGATTGCTTTTGACGAACCGACCAGCAGCCTCTCGGCGCGGGAAATCGACCGCTTGATGGCGATCATCGGTCGGCTGCGCGACGAGGGCAAAGTGGTGCTCTACGTCTCCCACCGCATGGAAGAAGTGTTCCGCATCTGCGACGCGGTGACGGTGTTCAAGGATGGTCGCTACGTGCGCACCTTCGACGACATGAGCCAGCTGACCCACGATCAACTGGTGACCTGCATGGTCGGGCGCGACATTCAGGACATCTACGATTATCGCGGTCGCCCGCGCGGTGCCGTGGCGCTGAGAGTCGATGGCTTGCTCGGCCCGGGCCTGCGTGAGCCGATCAGTTTCGATGCGCACAAAGGCGAGATTCTGGGCCTGTTCGGACTGGTCGGGGCCGGGCGCACCGAGCTGTTCCGGCTGCTCAGCGGTCTGGAGCGCAACACCGCCGGACGCCTGGAATTGCGCGGCCATGAACTGAAACTGCGTTCGCCCCGCGATGCGATTGCTGCCGGGATTCTGTTGTGCCCGGAAGACCGCAAGAAGGAAGGCATCATCCCGCTCGCCAGCGTCGCCGAGAACATCAACATCAGTGCGCGCGGTGCGCATTCCGGGCTCGGCTGCCTGCTGCGCGGGATCTGGGAAAAGGGCAACGCCGAGAAACAGATCAAGGCCCTGAAAGTGAAAACGCCCCACGCCGGGCAACAGATCAAGTTCCTGTCCGGCGGCAATCAGCAGAAGGCAATTCTCGGCCGCTGGCTGTCGATGCCGATGAAAGTCCTGCTGCTCGACGAGCCGACCCGGGGCATCGACATCGGTGCCAAGGCCGAGATCTACCAGATCATCCATAACCTGGCCGCCGACGGTATTTCGGTGATCGTGGTGTCCAGCGATCTGATGGAAGTGATGGGCATTTCCGACCGCATTCTGGTGCTGTGCGAGGGCGCCCTGCGTGGCGAAGTCAGCCGCGACCAGGCCAACGAATCCAACCTGCTGCAACTGGCTTTGCCGCGCCAACGCGCTGACGGCGTGGCGAACTGAGAGGTGACTATGATGACAACCCAAAACGAAACCCTGCCGACCGAGCGCAAACCTCTGGATATGCGGCGCTTCCTCGATGACTGGGTGATGCTGCTGGCGGCGGTGGGCATTTTTGTCGCCTGCACCTTGCTGATCGACAACTTCCTCTCGCCGCTGAACATGCGTGGCCTGGGTCTGGCGATTTCCACCACCGGGATCGCCGCGTGCACCATGTTGTATTGCCTGGCGTCGGGGCATTTCGACTTGTCGGTGGGCTCGGTAATCGCCTGCGCCGGGGTAGTGGCGGCGGTGGTCATGCGCGACACCAACAGCGTGTTTCTCGGTGTCAGCGCGGCGCTGGTGATGGGCCTGATCGTCGGCTTAATCAACGGCATCGTGATCGCCAAGTTGCGGGTCAACGCGTTGATCACGACGCTGGCGACCATGCAGATCGTCCGTGGCCTGGCTTACATCTTTGCCAACGGCAAAGCGGTGGGCGTCTCGCAGGAGTCGTTTTTCGTCTTTGGTAATGGTCAGTTGTTCGGCGTACCGGTGCCGATCCTGATCACCATCGTCTGCTTCCTGTTTTTCGGCTGGCTGCTGAATTACACGACCTACGGGCGCAACACCATGGCAATCGGCGGCAACCAGGAAGCAGCGTTGCTGGCGGGGGTGAATGTTGATCGAACCAAGATCATCATCTTCGCGGTGCATGGGGTGATTGGTGCACTGGCAGGGGTGATTCTGGCATCGCGGATGACTTCGGGTCAGCCGATGATTGGCCAAGGTTTTGAGCTGACGGTGATTTCGGCCTGCGTGCTGGGCGGGGTGTCGCTGAGTGGTGGGATCGGGATGATCCGGCATGTGATTGCCGGGGTCTTGATTCTGGCGATTATCGAGAATGCGATGAATCTGAAGAATATCGACACGTTTTATCAGTATGTGATTCGTGGGTCGATTTTGTTGTTGGCTGTTGTCATTGACCGTCTGAAACAGCGCTGAGATCAAAAGCTCCCTCATCGGAACGCCGCCCGCCCAGCCCTCTCCCGGAGGGAGAGGGAGCTGACCGAGGTGTCTTGCGCTCTACATTGACCTGAAGAATTCAGTCGATTATGGATTCAGCGAGCGGGCTCAGGTCGGCGTATCTCCCAAATATCCCCCATTCAGTTCCCTCTCCCTCCGGGAGAGGGCTAGGCGGGCGGCGTTCCGATGAGGGCGCTCTTGATCTTCCCGCCTTCCGTCACCCCACCCAAAATTTCCCTTGCCCGTCTCAACCCGTTTCGGTTATCACTTTGTACATGATTAGACAGGTACGATTTGACAAGAAACAACGGGTGGTCGACGAGCTCGTCCGACGCATCGAAAGCGGCCTCATGGAGGACGGCTTTCTGTTGCCCGGCGAGCATCAGTTGGCTCAGGAATTCAACGTCAGCCGTGGCACGTTGCGCGAAGCGCTGGCCGAACTGAAACGGCGCAAATACATCGCTACGCAAAGCGGAGTCGGTTCCATCGTCACGTTTGACGGGGTAGTGCTCGACCAGCGCAGCGGCTGGGCCCAGGCCCTGGCTGACAGCGGGGCGATGATCAATACCGACGTGCTGCGTCTGGAGGCCGTGACCCGTGCGGATCTGCTTGCACGTTTCGGCTCCGATCAATTCATTCTTCTCGAACGTCGCCGCCGTTCCAACGATGGCACGGCGGTGTCCCTTGAACGCTCTCTGATGCCCGCCAGCGGAGGCCTGGAAAGCCTGCCGCGGGTCGGCCTGATCGACAACTCCCTGACCATCACCCTGGCCGCCTACGGTTACATCGGCGAGCGCGGCGATCAGTGGATCGGTGCCGAGCCGCTCAACGCCGTGGACGCCGAACTGCTCGGCCGTCCGGAGGGCACGGTGTTCCTCAAGGCATTGCGCACCACCTACGACCGGCAAAACCGTTTCATGGAACAGGTCGAAAGCCTGCTCGACCCGGTGCATTTCCGTCTGCACCTGCAATTTGGAGAATCGAAATGACCGCCCTCGACCGTGCCCTGGGCGCGTTTTACGGCCTGGCACTGGGCGACGCGCTGGGCATGCCGACCCAATCCCTGAACCGCGAAACCATTAAGCAGCGCTTCGGCCAGATCACCGATCTGCAGGACGCCGGCCCCTTGCAGCCGATTGCCGCGAACATGCCCAAGGGCTCGATCACCGATGACACCGAACAGGCGATTCTGGTCGGCGAATTGCTGCTCGAAGGGCGCGGCCGGATCGAACCGGCGGTGCTCGCGCAACGGCTGATCGAATGGGAAGCCGAGATGCAGGCCAAGGGCTCGCAGGACTTGCTCGGCCCGTCGACCAAACGTGCGATCGAAATGATCCTCGCCGGCCATTCGCCGGAGGAGGCCGGGCGCTACGGCACCACCAACGGCGCTGCGATGCGCATCACCCCGGTGGGCATCGCGGCGGATGTCGCCGACCCCGGGCGCTTCATTGCGGCGGTGGTGCAGGCCTGTCAGGTCACTCACAACACCACGCTGGGGATTTCCAGCGCGGCGGCGGTGGCGGCGGTGGTCTCGGCCGGCATCAACGGTCTGGATCTGGGTGAGGCGCTGAACCTCGGCCAGCAAATCGCCCAGCAAGCGGAGTCTCACGGGCACTGGGTGGCCGGCGGGCGCATCGCCTCGCGGATCAGTTGGGCGCGCAGCATCAGTGTCGAGAGCGACCCGGTGTTGCTCGCGGATCTGCTGTACGACGTGATCGGCACCTCGGTGGCCTCGCAGGAGTCGGTAGTGGTGTCATTCGCCCTCGCGCAGCAAGTCGCGGTCGGTGAAATGACGCCGTTCGATGCGCTGTGCATGGCCGCGAGCCTGGGTGGCGACACCGACACCATCGCCGCGATTCTCGGCGCCATGCTCGGGGCCTGCCTGGGCCTGCAGAGCTGGCCGGCGCCGATGATCGAGACGGTGAAGGCCGTCAATGGTCTGGAGCTGGAACCGTTGGTGACAGGGCTGTTGGCCTTGCGCTGATTGGACTGACGCCATCGCAAACCCTGAATATTCACCCGCAATGGATCGCGCAGACAGGCCCAGGAAGGGCGGGATGTCTTTTCGTTCTGCGTCATTGCCACAATCACAATAAAGGCAAACAGGAGCATTTCTCATGAGTTCATCGACCGCCGGACAAAGCGCCGGGCAACTGGAAACCCGGGGCATCGAACCGGTGCCGGAAGGTGAGTGCAACGGCCATCCGCTGCAACTGTTCTGGGTCTGGTTCGCTGCCAACATTTCCATCCTCGGCCTGCCGCTGGGCGCCACGCTGGTGGCGTTTCGCGGCCTGGCGATCTGGCAGGCAATCATCGTCGCCATTCTCGGCGCTGCCGGTTCGTTCGCGGTGGTGGGGATCATCTCGATTGCTGGCCGTCGCGGTCGTGCGCCGAGTCTGACTTTGTCGCGGGCAATCTTCGGTGTACGCGGCAATATCGGCCCGACGCTGGTGTCGCTGATGTCGCGCCTGGGCTGGGAAACCGTCAACACCACCACGGCGGCGTTTGTGCTGCTGTCGTTGTGCTCGATCCTGTTCGGCTCGCCGGTGGAAGCCAAAAGCGCGCCGGTGCTGACCCTGATCTTCATCGCGATTTTCGTGCTGCTGACCTTGTCGGTATCCGGCCTCGGCCACGCCACGTTGCTGGTGATCCAGAAGTGGGCCACCTACGTGTTCGGCGCGCTGAACATTCTGGTCGGCGGCTTCCTCTGCGCGACCATCGACTGGAGCGCGGTGTTCAACGCCACGCCGGCGCCGATCAGCGCGATGATCATCGGCATCGGCACCATGGCCGCCGGCACCGGGATCGGCTGGGCGAATGCCGGCGCCGACATGTCGCGCTATCAGCATCGCAGCGTCAAAGCCGTGCGTCTGGTGGCTTCGGCGGCGTTCGGCGCGGGAATTCCGCTGGTGCTGCTGATCACCCTCGGCGGCCTGCTCTCGGTGGGCAACAACGACCTGGCATCGGCGACTGATCCGATCGTGGCGATCCGCGACATGCTGCCGACCTGGATGGCCGTGCCGTACCTGATCACTGCATTCGGTGGCCTGCTGCTGTCGAACAACCTGTCGGTGTACTCCGCCGGTCTGACCACGCTGACCCTCGGCCTGAAGGTCAAGCGCGTATACGCGGTGGTGGTCGACATCGTGGCGATCTTCGCCGGTTCGATCTACTTCATGCTGATCGCCGACAGTTTCTACGGCCCGTTCATTACCTTCATTTCCCTGCTGGCAGTGCCGATCACTGCGTGGGTCGGGATCTTCGTGGTCGACCTGATTCACCGTCACTACTACAGCTCGAAAGACCTGCTCGACGTCAGCCCGAGCAGCGCCTACTGGTACAGCGGCGGCATCGAGTGGCGCGCATTCGGCGCGTGGGCGATCGCCATCGTGCTGGGCTTCAGTTTCACCACCATCGGCACCACGGCTGAAAATGTCTGGTTCAAGGGTTTCCTGTCCGACTCCTGGCTGGGCCACAACGGCCTCGGTTGGATCGTGACGTTCGTGGTCGCCGGCGGCATTTACTTTGTACTCGGCGGGGCAAGAGATCGCCGCGCTGCGCAATCCGAGAATGCTCATGCCTAAGATGTTGCACACCGGCCAGGTCATCATCGACCTGGTCATGGCCGTGGATGCGCTGCCGCAGATCGGCGGCGACGTGCTGGCGCAGTCCGCCAGTTTCGAAGCCGGCGGCGGCTTCAATGTGATGGCTGCCGCCGCGCGCAACGGCTTGCCGGTGGTCTATCTGGGTCGCCACGGCAATGGTCGTTTCGGTGATCTGGCGCGGCAGGCGATGAATGCCGAAGGCATCCGTATCGGCATCGAACAGCCTGCAGAACGCGACACCGGGATCTGCGTGGCGCTGACCGATGCGTCGGCGGAACGCAGCTTCATTTCCTACATCGGCGCCGAAGGTGAAGTCACGGCGGCGGAACTGAACAGCGTTGCCGCCGAGGCGGGGGACTACGTCTACGTCAGCGGCTACAGCCTGCTGCACAGCGGCAAGGCCCAGGCGTTGCTGGACTGGACGCTGGCGCTGCCGAAGACGATCAATGTGGTGTTCGATCCGGGCCCGCTGGTGGAATCGCCGGACTCACCGATGATGCAGGCGTTGCTGCCGCGCATCGATGTGTGGACCAGCAACAGCGTCGAGGCGCTGCGTTTCACTGGCGCGGCGGACATCGAAACCGCGCTGGACCGCTTGGCCGTGCACCTGCCGCCGGAGGTGCTGATGGTCGTGCGCGACGGTCCGCATGGTTGCTGGATTCATCAGCGCGGTGAACGTCAGCATGTGCCGGGTTTCAAAGTGCAGGCAGTGGACAGCAACGGCGCGGGCGATGCGCATGCCGGGGTGTTCGTCGCCGGGCTGGCGCAAGGACTGGCCGCTCACGAAGCCGCAAGGCGCGCCAACGCTGCGGCTGCGTTAGCGGTCACTCGCTGGGGCCCGGCGACCGCTCCTGGCACTGCGGAGGTTGATGTGCTGATCAGCAAAAAATGCACTGACTGAACGATCGCAATCGCTGGCTTGCCAGCGATAAGGCCTTCAGCCGTTACATCCAGTCTGGACCTAGCCGGCTCTGCGCAACGCCGCAATCAACTCATCTTTACGCATCGACGAACGCCCGGGGATTTTCCGCTCCCGGGCCTCCTTGCGCAGGCTGTCGACCGTCTGTACTTCGCGTGAAGCCTTGCTGTCGCGCGAATGTCCATCACGGCTCACAGCCGCGCGCCGCGCTGATTCCTTGCGATCCTCGGCCTTGGCACTGGCCGGTTTCCGACGCCCGGAACCTCCGGCCTTCTCGCCGCCGCCGGACTGTTTGTTGACTGTCGCCCAGGCGCGGGCTTCAGCTTCGTCCTTGGACATCCCTTTGTTCTGATAGCTGTCTTCGATGTGTTCGGCTTTGCGCTTCTGTTCTTCAGTGTATTTGGCTTTACTTCCACGAGGCATGGCGAGTCTCCTGGTGGCTGGATGAATCTCTGCATGAGGTCTGGCGCAGGCGGCGCATTCAACCACTGCCTGCGCCAGTGACCGCAAGCGTCAGGTATCGAGTTTACGCGCCGCTTCCACACCCGCAGCGCTGAGCTTGATCGGCAGATTCAGCGAATGCTCTCCCGCTTCATTGCAAGTGATGTGTCCGTGGTGAATCAGTCCACGCTCCTGCAGGGCGGCGAGGGCACTGGCCACGACTTTCTCGCCGCGATAATTGTCCAGAACCTCTTTGCCGAGGCCACTTGGGTGGGCATGCAACAGGCGGGTGAGGACTTCTTTTTCCAGGTTTTTATCGACGTTCATGGTTACCTCTTCAAGGAAGTGGATAAGACACGTTGCGTGGATGAAGCACGGATCACTGTCCTGCGCCTTCAGAACCCGAACCACCCGTGGTGGTTTTCGAGCCGACGCCGGGACCGGCGTTGTCGGGGGCAGCCGGAGCGTCGGGGGTGTTCATGCCGCCCTGGCGTCCGGGATCGCTCCCCTGGGTGCGAGGATCTGTTCCCGTGGCGGGTGGCTGATTGATCAGCGGTACACCGGAACCGTCGGTATTCATACCGGGGGCACTGTTGATGGCGGGAGCTCTTGGCTGGGTAACCGGATCGGTCGGCCCGGTACCGGCAGCGGTGGTCGAGGCGGCGAATACCGCCGGGCTGAGGAGGGTAGCGAATACAAGTGCAGTCAACCTTGACGAGATCATAGGGTGTCTCCAGTGATTGAAATCCTTACCTCCTTTTGGTCTGCCCTCGTGAAAGATTGGTGCCTGATGATCGACGAACGGTTCAGAAGGGCTGAGTGCTTTCGAGGCCGATCTCTTCCTTGAATTGCTCCATGAAACCTTTCAAGCGTCGATGACGGAGCTGTGCCAGACGTTGACCGGCAGCGGTGTGGAAACCGTCGGCGAGGTGCAGCAGTTTGGTCTGGAAATGGTCGAGGCAGAATCGCTTGTCGTCGTAGTCCCTTTCCCGGGCCTCGGGATCTTGCGGGTCGTACAGCGCGCTGCCCATGCGTCCGGCGGTGTAAAAGGTGCGGGCGACGCCGAGCATGCCGAGGGAGTCGAGACGGTCGGCGTCCTGCACCAGTTGCGCTTCGAGGGTGAGCGGGGCGATGTTGGCGGAAAAGCTGTGGGCCTCGATGGCGTGGGTGACAGCGTCGATATTGGCTTCGGACCAATGCATGTTCGCCAGCACCTTCGAGGCTTTTTCCGCGGCCAGACGCGATGCCTGTGAGCGCAGCGGCGAGTTCTTTTCCACCGCCACACAATCGTGCAGCAGCACGGCCGCGAGCAGCACTTCAAGGTCGCCGCCTTCGTCGGCCTGCAAGGTGCGCGCGTTGTGCCAGACCCGTTGCAGATGCGACAGATCATGAGCGCCGTCTTCCGACGGTTCCAGCGCGTGGGGCAGCAGTTCGCCGGCGAGTGAGGCCAGTGGTTCGAATGCGTTCATGAATATCCTTCAGACCAGTCAGAAATCCCTGTGGGAGGGTAGTGTTTGCTTTGCCATGTGACGAGCGCCGCGCGCCGCCTTAGTATGGCGTTTTCCTTTTTCCGACAAGGCCCGTCCATGACGATCGAAATCCGCCCGGCGACCCCCAGCGATGCACCGCAAATCCTCGCGTTCATCACTGAACTTGCAGACTTCGAAAAGGCCCGTCACGAAGTCATCGCCAGTGTTGCCGACATCGAACGCAGCCTGTTCAGCGAAGGCGCCACGGCCCATGGCCTGATCTGCCTGCGCGACGGCTTGCCAATCGGTTTTGCGGTGTTCTTCTTCAGCTATTCGACCTGGCTGGGCAGCAACTGCCTGTACCTCGAAGACCTCTACATCACCCCGGAACAACGGGGCGGTGGCGCCGGTAAAACCCTGCTGCGCCACCTCGCGAAAATCGCCTGCGCCAACGACTGCGGCCGCTTCGAATGGAGTGTGCTGGATTGGAACACCCCGGCCATCGAATTCTACAAATCCCTCGGCGCACAGCCGCAGGAAGAGTGGGTGCGTTACCGCATGGATGGCAAGGTATTGCGCGAGTTTGCCGAGGGCAACTGAGCCGACGTAAACGATCGCAGCCTTCGGCAGCTACTGCAGAGAAAGTCGATATCCCTGCAGGAGCTGTCGAAGGCTGCGATCTTTTTTTGTCTTCGTCCCACAATATGGGAGTGATATTTATATATTGAGATTTATCCGCGCTCAGGTTTATAGTCCAGCTTACTCACTGCCAATAACAAAACAGGTGAAGCGATGCTGGCGCAATTGATCGCGCTCGATTGGGGGACGACCTCACTACGTGCTTACAAACTCGCGGCGGGCGGGCAGGTGCTGGCGCAGCGTTCGCTGTCGTTCGGGATCATGCAGTTGCCGAAGACGCCACGGGTCATCAACGGTCGCGAATGCGCCGAGGGTTTTGAACTGGCGTTCGACGAGGCGTGCGGCGACTGGCTCGACGCGCAACCCGGCTTGCCGGTGATTGCCTGCGGCATGGTTGGCAGCGCCCAGGGCTGGCGCGAAGCGTCTTACCGCGATACGCCGGCCAACGTCGCCGATCTCGGAAAATCCCTGCAAACCGTCCGCAGTATTCGCGGTGTCGATGTGCACATCGTGCCGGGTGTGATTCAGCGCTCGACGCTGCCGAACGTGATGCGCGGCGAGGAAACCCAAGTCCTCGGCGTCCTGCAGAATCTGCCGGTCGAGGCGGGCAATGATCTGCTGATCGGCCTGCCCGGCAGTCATTCGAAATGGGTGGAAGTGGCCGATGGCTGCATCACCCGCTTCGACACCTTCATGACCGGCGAAGTGTTCGCCGTGCTCAGCGAGCACAGCATTCTCGGCCGTACCCAACAGCACAGCGCGACGTTCGACGCCGATGCCTTCGAGCGCGGCGTGCAGGTGGCGTTATCGGCGGAGGGCGAGATCGGCGTGCTGTCGACCCTGTTCAGCGCCCGCAGCCTGGGCCTGACCGGTGAACTCGGCGCCACCGCGCAACCGGACTATCTGTCCGGCCTGCTGATCGGCCACGAGCTGACAGCATTGGCCGCCGTGCAACGACGCCGGCGCAACAGCAAACATCTTCCTTCGATCATCCTCATCGGCAACGCGCAGTTGTGCGCCCGTTACAGCCGGGCCCTCGACGCCTGCGGTTTCGCCCAGGTGACCCTGGCCGAGCAAGCCACCGAGCGTGGTCTGTGGCAACTGGCGCTCGCCGCCGGACTGATCGATTCCTCATCCCGTTAACCCTGACTGGAGGCCTGACATGCTCAAGCAAGCACTGGCGCAAAACGGTCTGATCGCGATCCTGCGCGGCCTGCATCCGCAGGAAGCCGCATCTGTCGGAGAAGTCCTGTACGCGGCCGGATTTCGCGTCATCGAAGTACCGCTCAATTCCCCCGCGCCGTACGAAAGCATTCGTATCCTGCGTAAGACCTTGCCTGCCGATTGCCTGATCGGTGCCGGCACGGTGCTGACCCCGGAACAGGTCGAACGGGTGAAAGAGGCCGGCGGCCAGGTGATCGTCATGCCCCACAGCGATGCCAAGGTGTTGCGGGCCGCGAAAGCGGCGGGGCTGTACTTGTCGCCGGGCGTCGCCACGCCGACCGAAGCCTTTGCGGCGCTGGAGGAGGGGGCGGACATTCTCAAGCTGTTCCCGGCCGAACAGATGGGCCCGGCAGTGGTGAAAGCCTGGCTGGCGGTGTTGCCGGTCGGGACGATTCTGGCCCCGGTCGGCGGCATTACCCCGGAGAACATGCAGGCATTCATCGACGCTGGCGTCAAAGGCTTCGGCCTCGGTTCCGGACTGTTCAAACCGGGCATGACGACTGAGCAAGTGGCGGCCAATGCCAAGGCCTACGTGGCGGCCTGGAAAGCCCTTCGCTAAGACTTTTCCGGCGCTGCGTGCGCTGCATCTAACAAGAGAGACAAGCAGATGAAAATCACCAAACTCACCACCTTCATCGTCCCGCCGCGCTGGTGCTTCCTG
This sequence comes from Pseudomonas sp. IT-P2, assembly GCF_949767575.1. Taxonomy (NCBI): domain Bacteria; kingdom Pseudomonadati; phylum Pseudomonadota; class Gammaproteobacteria; order Pseudomonadales; family Pseudomonadaceae; genus Pseudomonas; species Pseudomonas sp. IT-P2. The sequence goes on from NZ_CATKQA010000022.1 coordinate 590,217, forward strand.
AAAGTCGAAACCGACGAGGGCGTGACCGGTTGGGGCGAGCCCGTGGTCGAGGGCCGGGCCCACACGGTTGCTGCAGCGGTCGAGGAATTGTCCGACTACCTGATCGGCAAAGACCCACGCAATATCGAAGACATCTGGACCGTGCTGTACCGCGGCGGCTTCTACCGGGGCGGCGCGATCCATATGAGCGCGCTGGCCGGCATCGATCAGGCGCTGTGGGATATCAAGGGCAAGGCGCTGGGCGTGTCGGTCAGCGATCTGCTCGGCGGTCAGGTGCGGGACAAGATCCGTGTGTATTCGTGGATCGGCGGCGACCGTCCGGCGGACACTGCGCGGGCGGCGAAAGAAGCGGTGGGTCGTGGTTTTACAGCGGTGAAAATGAACGGCACCGAGGAGCTGCAGTTTCTCGATACCTTCGAAAAAGTCGATCTGGCGCTGGCCAACGTTGCCGCCGTGCGCGATGCGGTGGGGCCGAACGTCGGCATCGGTGTCGACTTCCATGGCCGGGTGCACAAACCGATGGCCAAGGTCCTGATGAAGGAACTCGACCCGTACAAACTGATGTTCATCGAAGAGCCGGTGCTCAGCGAAAACTATGAAGCGCTGAAGGAACTGGCTCCGCTGACCAGCACCCCGATTGCCCTCGGCGAGCGGCTGTTTTCGCGGTGGGACTTTAAACGTGTGTTGAGCGAAGGTTACGTCGACATCATCCAGCCGGATGCGTCCCACGCCGGTGGCATCACCGAGACTCGCAAAATCGCCAACATGGCCGAAGCCTACGACGTGGCGCTGGCACTGCACTGCCCGCTGGGGCCGATTGCACTGGCGGCGTGTCTGCAACTGGACGCCGCTTGTTACAACGCGTTTATCCAGGAGCAGAGCCTGGGCATCCATTACAACGAGAGCAATGACCTGCTCGACTATGTGAAGGATCCACGGGTGTTCGATTACGACAAAGGCTTCGTGAAGATCCCCAACGGCCCGGGCCTGGGGATCGAGATCAACGAGGAATACGTGATCGAACGCGCGGCGGTTGGCCACCGCTGGCGCAACCCGATCTGGCGTCATGCCGATGGCAGTTTTGCCGAGTGGTGAGTCGCTGATTTCCTTCTAAGCGATCGTTCCCACGCTCCGCGTGGGAATGCCTCAATGGACGCTCTGCGTCCGCTCTTGGGACGCAGAGCGTCCCGGGCTGCATTCCCACGCGGAGCGTGGGAACGATCTCGCCAACAACCCTCGACCTCAATAAACATAAGAAGAGGCGCTCCCCATGCCACCGCAAACCCTCACCGGGCAAGCGACGTTAGTCACGCCCAGCCGCAAGCGATTTTTCATCATGGTGTTGCTGTTCATCACCGTGGTCATCAACTACCTCGACCGCAGCAACCTGTCGATTGCCGCCCCTGCACTGACGACGGATCTGGGCATCGATCCGGTGCACGTCGGGCTGATCTTCTCGGCGTTCGGCTGGACCTACGCCGCCATGCAGATCCCCGGCGGCTGGCTGGTGGACCGGGTGCCGCCGCGCATCCTTTATAGCGTCGCACTGTTGCTGTGGTCGCTGGCCACGGTGATGCTCGGTTTCGCCGCCAGTTTCATCGCGCTGTTCGTGCTGCGCATGGCGGTCGGTGCGCTGGAAGCGCCGGCGTACCCGATCAACAGCCGCGTGGTGACGACCTGGTTCCCCGAGCGTGAGCGGGCCACGGCCATCGGGTTCTACACCTCCGGGCAGTTTGTCGGGCTGGCGTTCCTGACCCCGGTGCTGGCGTGGCTGCAACATGAATTCGGCTGGCACATGGTATTTGTCGCGACCGGCGCGGTGGGCATCATCTGGGCGGCGATCTGGTACGCGGTGTATCGCGAACCGCGTGATTTCAAAGGCGCCAACCAAGGCGAAATCGACCTGATCCGCGAGGGCGGCGGGTTGGTGGACATCGCCGCCGAAACCGCCGGGGTGAAGGCGAAATTCAGCTGGACCGATCTCGGCATTGTCCTCAGCAAACGCAAGCTGTGGGGGATCTACCTCGGCCAGTTCTGCCTGAACTCGACGCTGTGGTTTTTCCTGACGTGGTTCCCGACCTACCTGGTGAAATACCGCGGCATGGACTTCATCAAGTCCGGTCTGCTGGCGTCGCTGCCGTTTCTCGCCGCGTTCATCGGCGTGCTGTGTTCCGGGTTCTTTTCCGACTTCCTGATCCGTCGCGGCTGCACCGTCGGGTTTGCGCGCAAGTTGCCAATCATTGGCGGGTTGCTGATTTCCACCTCGATCATCGGTGCCAACTTCGTCGAATCGACACCATTGGTGATTGCCTTCCTGGCGCTGGCGTTTTTCGGCAACGGATTGGCGTCGATTACCTGGTCGCTGGTCTCGACACTGGCGCCGGCGCGATTGCTGGGTTTGACCGGCGGGGTGTTCAACTTCATCGGCAACCTGTCGGCGATTGCCACGCCGATTGTCATCGGCTTCCTCGCCAGCGGTGATTCGTTCGCCCCGGCGATCACCTACATCGCGGTTCTGGCATTGATCGGTGCTTTGTCCTACGTGCTGCTGGTAGGCAAGGTCGAGCGCATCAAGTTGTAGTCGGCTATGTCGGGCTACCATAATGCCGCCCGTTCCCTCGCTCAACGCTAAAGGCTGGATATGCAGGAAGACGCCCCAAAAACCGCCAAGGACGCCGCGCCGACCGGCACCCAGACCCTGCTTCGCGGGTTGGGTGTGGTGCAGGCCGTCGCCAGTGGCGCCCGTGATCTCAAAGAGATTGCCCGCCTGATCGGTACCACGCGCAGCACCACCCATCGTCTGGCCAGTTGTCTGGTGGATGAGCGCTACCTGCGCGTCGTGCCGCAAGTCGGTTATCTGCTGGGGCCGAAGTTGATCGAACTGGGTTTTCAGGCGCGTGAAGAATTGCCGCTGGTGACCCTGGCCGGGCCGTATCTGGACGAGTTGTCGGCGCTGACCGGCGACACCGTTCACCTGGGGATTCGCGAAGGCGACGAGGTGCTGTACCTGTTGAAGAATCCGGGGCGCAACGGTCCGGAAATGCGTTCGCGGGTCGGCCATCGCATGCCGTTGGCGCGGACCGGGATCGGCAAAGCCTTGATGCTGGATGACGCGCCGCAGGACTGGCAGCGCCTGTACGACATCAGCCTGCCGGCGGGTGGGAAAAGTCAGTTCTGGCCGCAGCATCCCCAGCAGTCGTGGGAGCAGATGGAGCAGCGGATGACCGAGTACGTGGCCGGCGGCTACGCGTTCGATCTGGAAGACAACGAACCGTCGATCCGCTGCGTGGCGGCGCCGATCCGCGACGCGAGCAAGCGCATCGTCGCAGCGATCAGCATCGCCAGCACCGTGCCGTACATGCCGCTGGAAAAAATGGCCGAGCTGATTCCCCTGATCAAAGGGGTCACGGCCCGGCTCTCGGCAGAACTTGGCTTGAAGGTCTGAGGAATCAGAGCTTCAGAGTCGCCATGTCGATGACGAAGCGATACTTCACATCACCGGCGATCATGCGGGCGTAGGCTTCGTTGATCTGGCGGATGTCGAGCATTTCGATGTCGCAGCTGATGTTGTGCTCAGCGCAGAAATCCAGGACTTCCTGGGTTTCGGCAACGCCACCGATCAACGAGCCGGCCAGTACCCGGCGACCCAATACCAACTTGGCGGCGTGGACCGGCGGATCGATCGGTTCGATCAGCCCCACCAGTATGTGCACACCGTCGAAGCGCAGGGTGTCGAGGTACGGATTCAGATCGTGCTGCACCGGAATCGTGTCGAGCAGGAAGTCGAAACGACCGGCAGCGGCTTTCATCTGCTCTTCGTCGGTGGAGACGATCACGTGATCGGCGCCCTGACGACGACCTTCCTCGGCCTTGCTTGCCGAACGGGTGAACAGCGTCACTTCGGCGCCCATGGCCTTGGCGAACTTGATGCCCATGTGGCCGAGGCCGCCCATGCCGAGAATCCCGACCTTGTCGCCGGCCTTCACGCCGTAGTGCTTGAGCGGCGAGTAGGTGGTGATGCCGGCGCAGAGAATCGGTGCAGCGGCCGCCAGGTTCAGCTTCTCGGGAATGCGCACCACGAAGTGTTCGCTGACCACGATGCTGTCCGAATAACCGCCCATGGTGTTTGTTCCATCGACCCGGTCCGGGGTGGCATAGGTCATGGTCGGGCCTTCGAGGCAGTATTGCTCGAGGTTCGACTGGCAGGCTTCGCAGGTGCGGCAGGAGTCGACCATGCAACCGACGCCAACCAGATCGCCTACCTTGTGTTTAGTGACATTCGCACCAACGGCGGTGACTTTTCCGACGATCTCGTGGCCGGGCATCAACGGGTAAACGGCGATGCCCCATTCGTTGCGCGCCTGGTGGATGTCGGAGTGGCAGACGCCGCAGTACAGGATTTCGATGGCGACGTCGTCGGCCCGAGGGCTGCGGCGTTCGAACTTCATCGGGGCGAGGGGCGTGGTGGCCGTTTGAGCGGCATAGCCGATGGCGGTGTACATGTGAAACCTCGCAAAAGCAGTGACAAGTGAGGCGGCGCATTCTGGGCGCCGTACGCTTGTCCGGCCATGGCGATTCCTCCGGGTGTCATGCCTAATCCTCCGGCATGCGGGGTTGATCGGTCGCATTGGCAAAAGGATCTGCGATGATGCTTTCATCCCTTTTTTCGTGATTTTTTTTGAAGAGCCACCCGATGCAATTGACCCGTCACCTTGATGCCAACGCCACCCTGGTTTCGCTGATCGAACCGCTGGCGCTGCGCGATGGTTACAGCCAGACCGGGCTGCCGGGCGTGCAGGTGTTGCGCGCCAGTTGCGACGTCGCCCGTGGCCCGCACATTTATGAGCCGAGCCTGATGATCATCGCCCAGGGCAGCAAACTGGCGTATCTGGGGCCGCGCACCATGGAGTACGGCGCCGGGCATTACCTGATCCAGGCCTTGCCGGTGCCGTTCGAGTGCGAAACCTATGCGTTGCCGGACGCGCCGTTGCTCGGCGTATCGGTGGCGATCGACCGGGTGCTGCTCGGCGAACTGGTGCTGGCCATGGGGCTGGCGCCGGGGCGGCATATTCCGGCGCAGACCCCAGAGTCGATGACGTCGGTGGTGCTCGACGATGACATGCGTGGTTGTGTCGAACGCTTGCTACGTTGTCTGCACGATCCGCTGGAATGCCAGATTCTCGGCCCGGCGCGGGTGCGGGAGTTGTTGTTCGTCGCGTTGCGCGGACCTCAGGCTGATGTGCTGCGCGCGCTGGTCGAGCAGCAGGGGCAATTTGCGAGGGTGGCGGCTTCGATCAGTCATCTGCATGCGCATTACACCGAGCCGTTGAATGTCGAGACATTGGCCGGTTGCGCGAACATGAGCGTGTCGACCTTTCATGAGCATTTCAAACGCAGCACGTTGCTGTCGCCGGTGCAGTATCTGAAGCGTTTGCGTTTGTTGAAGGCGCAGACGTTGTTGATCGCCGAAGGACTGGGAGTGGCGCAGGTGGCGCATCGGGTGGGGTATCAGAGCACGTCGCAGTTCAGTCGAGAGTACAAACGTTATTTCGAACGCAGTCCGGGGGATGAGCGCGCGGCTTGATCCTGTACAAATCGCGGGCAACAAAAAGGCCCCCATAAAGGGAGCCTTGATGTTCAGCGGATCGACTTACATGTTCGGGTAGGTCGGGCCGCCGGCGCCTTCCGGCGCAACCCAGGTGATGTTCTGCGAAGGGTCCTTGATATCACAGGTCTTGCAGTGCACGCAGTTCTGGGCGTTGATCTGGAAGCGCTTCTCGCCGTCTTCCTTGGTGATCACTTCATATACACCGGCCGGGCAATAGCGCTGTGCAGGTTCGTCGTACAGCGGCAGGTTCTTGCTCAGCGGGATGGTCGGGTCGGTCAGTTTCAGGTGGCACGGTTGTTCTTCTTCATGGTTGGTACCGGAGATGAACACCGAGCTCAGCTTGTCGAAGCTGATCTTGCCGTCGGGTTTCGGGTAGTCGATCTTCTTGCAGTCGGCCGCGAGCTTGAGGCAGGCGTAGTCCGGCTTGGTGTCGTGCAGGGTGAACGGCAGTTTGCCGCCGAAGATGTTCTGGTCCAGCCAGTTGAAACCGCCGCCGACGATGGCGCCGAACTTGTGGATCGCCGGGCCGAAGTTGCGGCTGGCGAACAGCTCCTCGTAGAGCCAGCTCTTCTTGAAGGCGTCGACGTAGGTGGTCAGTTCTTCGGTGCCGTCCTTTTCTGCGAACAGCGCGTCAGCCACGGATTCAGCGGCGAGCATGCCGGACTTCATCGCGGTGTGGCTGCCCTTGATCTTGGCGAAGTTCAGGGTGCCAAGGTCACAACCGATCAACGCGCCGCCCTTGAAGACCATTTTCGGCAGCGAGTTCAGGCCGCCTTTGCAGATCGCGCGCGCGCCGTAGCTGATGCGCTTGCCGCCTTCCAGATATTGCTTGAGCACCGGGTGATGCTTGAGGCGCTGGAATTCGTCGAACGGCGACAGGTAGGTGTTGCTGTAGGAAAGATCGACGATCAGACCGACCACCACCTGGTTGTTTTCCAGGTGATAGAGGAAGGAGCCGCCGGTGTTCTCGGTGCCCATGATGTCCATCGGCCAACCGGCGGTGTGGACCACCAGGCCTGGCTGGTGTTTGGCCGGGTCGATTTCCCAGATTTCCTTCAGGCCGATGCCGTAGTGCTGGGCGTCGGCTTCGCTGTCCAGGTTATAGCGCTTGATCAGTTGCTTGCCGATATGGCCACGGCAACCTTCGGCGAACAGCGTGTATTTGCCACGCAGTTCCATGCCCGGAGTGTACAGGCCTTCTTTCGGATGACCTTCGCGGTCGACACCGAGGTCGCCGGTGATGATCCCGCGTACCACGCCGTTTTCATCGATCAGCGCTTCCTGAGCGGCGAAGCCCGGGTAGATTTCCACGCCCAGGTTCTCGGCCTGCTGAGCGAGCCAGCGGCACAGGTTGCCGAGGGAAATAATGTAGTTGCCTTCGTTGTGCATGGTCTTGGGCACAAAGAAATCAGGGATTTTTTGCGCGCTTTCGGCGTTTTTCAGCACGAAGATGTCATCGCGGGTGACGGGCGTGTTCAGCGGGGCGCCGAGTTCTTTCCAGTCCGGGAACAGTTCGTTCAGGGCCCGTGGTTCGAATACGGCACCGGACAGGATGTGTGCGCCGACTTCGGAGCCTTTTTCGACCACGCAGACGCTGATTTCCTTACCGGCTTCGGCGGCCTTCTGCTTCAGACGGCAGGCGGCGGACAGGCCAGCGGGGCCGGCACCGACGATGACCACGTCGAATTCCATGTATTCGCGTTCCACAGGCTATCTCCTACTCAAGGCTCAACAGTTTTTTTTCTAATTTGGAGGTTCGGTGTCGTATCCGTTATTGCCTTTACGTTAACGTCAAGGGTAATAATGGGCAAACCACCTTTCTCTCTAGGCGGCGCATTATATCTACACCACTCTTAGCGTCCAATACAAACGTTTGTTTGAATCGGCTCCAGCCCAGAGAAATCAAAGAAGCGCGGCTTATGACAGGGCATTTTGGCGTATTGACCAGAATGGGCGTTCCGGTCAAGATACGGGCGGTTTTGCGCTCGCCGTAGGCTGAATGGTGGTTTCAAGAGCACCTCTAAAGACAGGGCGTAGGCGGTAACCGGTGATGCGCAGCGCAGGTTCGGCGCGCAGTTTACACACCGCGAAGCGGCATGACTCGTCGGTCACGACTGACGAACGGTCATCCCGCTCAGCCGGCGTTTTTAGAGGTGCCCTTGTGCCCGATGAGCATCAACCGCCAGGTTCGCCTAGGCGACTTTCTTTTCACCGGAGAGTAACGAGGAATCCATGAAGGTTCTTGTAGCTGTCAAACGCGTTGTGGATTACAACGTCAAGGTTCGCGTCAAGGCGGACAATTCCGGCGTAGACCTCGCCAACGTCAAGATGTCGATGAACCCGTTCTGCGAAATCGCAGTGGAAGAAGCCGTACGCCTGAAAGAAAAAGGCGTTGCGACTGAAATCGTCGTCGTCTCCATCGGCCCGTCCACCGCTCAGGAACAGCTGCGTACCGCACTGGCTCTGGGTGCCGACCGCGCCATCCTCGTCGAATCCGCTGAAGACCTGACTTCCCTGGCCGTGGCCAAGCTGCTCAAGGCCGTGGTCGACAAGGAACAGCCTCAGCTGGTGATCCTGGGCAAACAGGCCATCGACAGCGACAACAACCAGACCGGCCAGATGCTCGCTGCACTGAGCGGCTACGGTCAGGGCACTTTCGCCTCGAAAGTCGAAGTCTCCGGCGACAGCGTTGCCGTGACCCGCGAAATCGACGGCGGCGCGCAGACCGTTTCGCTGAAACTGCCGGCGATCGTCACCACCGACCTGCGTTTGAACGAGCCGCGCTACGCGTCCCTGCCAAACATCATGAAAGCCAAGAAGAAGCCTCTCGAGACGCTGACTCCGGACGCTTTGGGCGTTTCCACCGCCTCCACCAACAAGACCCTGAAAGTCGAAGCGCCGGCTGCACGCAGCGCGGGCATCAAGGTCAAGTCGGTGGCTGAACTGGTCGAGAAACTGAAAAACGAAGCGAAGGTAATCTAAATGACTATCTTGGTTATTGCTGAACACGACAACAAAGTGCTGGCTCCGGCCACCCTGAACACCGTGGCTGCCGCCGCCAAAATCGGCGGCGACATCCACGTTCTGGTTGCCGGCCAGGGCGCTGGCGCCGTGGCTGAAGCCGCTGCGAAAATCGCGGGCGTGAGCAAAGTCCTGAATGCTGATACTGCCGCTTACGCGCATCAGTTGCCGGAAAACGTTGCTCCGCTGGTGGCCGAACTGGGAGCTGGCTACAGCCACATCCTGGCTGCCGCTACTTCCAACGGCAAAAACATCCTGCCGCGCGTTGCTGCCCAGCTGGACGTTGACCAGATCTCCGAGATCATCTCGGTAGAAAGCGCTGACACCTTCAAGCGCCCGATCTACGCCGGTAACGCCATCGCTACCGTTCAATCGACCGCTGCGATCAAAGTGATCACCGTGCGTGCCACCGGTTTCGACCCGGTCGCCGCTGAAGGAGGTTCGGCTACCGTTGAATCGGTTGCCGCTGCTCACAACGCCGGCACTTCCAGCTTCGTCAGCGAAGAGCTGGCCAAGTCCGATCGTCCTGAGCTGACCGCTGCCAAGATCGTCGTTTCCGGCGGCCGCGGCATGCAGAACGGCGACAACTTCAAACACCTGTACGCCCTGGCCGACAAGCTGGGCGCTGCCGTCGGTGCTTCCCGCGCCGCGGTCGACGCAGGTTTCGTACCGAACGACATGCAGGTCGGTCAGACCGGCAAGATCGTTGCGCCACAGCTGTACATCGCGGTCGGTATCTCCGGCGCGATCCAGCACCTGGCCGGCATGAAAGACTCCAAAGTGATCGTTGCGATCAATAAGGACGAAGAAGCGCCGATCTTCCAGGTGGCCGATTACGGCCTGGTGGCGGATCTGTTCGAAGCCGTACCCGAGCTGGAGAAGCTGGTCTAATCCGGCTGCTTCACTTATAAAGAGCCCGACCTTTTGGTCGGGCTTTTTTTTTGTCCGGGATTTGAGTGGGAGCGTTTCGCCATGGATCTGCATCGTCGGTTGAGCTGCTCGTGGTTGCTGGGGCTGGCATTGTTGCCGGGCTTGTCAGTGGCGGCGGGCAAGTGCGAGCGGCTGGTTGTCACCGGCAGCCCGGATGCGCCGCCATACCTCTGGCAGGATCCGCAGAACCCCAAACAACTGATGGGTGCCAGTGCCGATCTGCTGAAGCAAGTGGCCCAGGAGCTGGGGATCAAAGTCGATCTGCTGTACGCCGGCAAGCGTTCCCAGGCCCTCGACGAAGTGCGCAGCGGACGTATGGACATGCTGGCCGACGCGCCGCTGACCTTCAATGAGCTGGAAAACCTCGACTACATTCACCCGCCGTTGCTGGAAAACGATTACCTGGTGTGGACACGCAAGGGCTCGACGCTGGTTTACAGCGAAGCCAAGGACCTGCACGGGCATACCGGAGGCTTGTCGGAAAAGTCTCGAATGACCCCGGCATTCGGCACTTTCGCCGAGCAGCAATTGACCCTGATCCGTACGGCAAACCTGACACAGGCGTTTCAGAAACTTCTGCTGGGCGAGGTGGAATATGTACTCGCCGGTCGCTACTCAGGCATGGCGGCCGCGCAGGCACTGGGCATGGCCAATGATCTGCTGGCTTTTGAACAACCCATCGACCGCCCCGGTCTGTTCCTGGCGGTTTCGCACAACTCGGCCTGCAACGATCCGTGGTTGCGCGGACAGCTGGCCAAAAAGATGACAGAATTGCCCGCGTCCGGCCTGACGGAAGCCGCGCTGCAACGCAACATCGAGCGCTGGAAGGCGCAGCAGCAACAGCCGCCGCAACCACCTGTCAGCGCCCCAAAACAGTAGGGATTCTTAGTGAGTAATCGACTTCTTTTCGCGGCCATGGCCGTTCTGGTCCTGGCCGGTTGCGCCAGCGATCCGGCACCCAACGAACAAATGCGCCTGACCGAGCAGGCCCTTGAGCAAGCCAAAGCCGTGGGCGCCACCGCCGAAGACGTGCCGGAAATGAAACTGGCCGAGGACAAGTTCAACCGGGCCAAAGGCAGCATGGCGGGTGAGTCTTACAAGAATGCGCGGATGCGCTTCGAACAGGCCGAACTCGACGCGCGCCTGGCGGAAGCCAAAGTCCTGACTCAGAAGAGCGAAGAACAAGTGAACGTGCTCAACACCCGCATCGTCCGACTGCGCAAGCAACTGGGGGATGCCCAATGAGCCTGAAGTCCAAAGCCCTGGGCACTTTGATCCTCGCCGGTTGCGCCAGCCTTTACGGCTGCGCCGGTCAGCACAGCGAATCGGCATTGCAGCAGGCCAGCGCCGACTTCCAGAAGGTCAAGGAAGATTCCAACGTGCTGCGTATCGCGCCGAAAGACGTGATCCGCGCCGGTGAATCCCTGGCCCGTGCCGATCGTCTGTCGACGTACTGGGGCAGCGGCTCGGACGTGGTGCATTACGCCTACCTGAGTCAGCGCTACAGCGAAATCGCCCGTGAGCACACCAACCAGGTCCTCAACGAAGAGCGGGCAGCGAAACTGGAACTTGAACGCCAGCGCCTGCAACTGGCCCTGCGCGAGTCCAAGCTGCTGAGTGTGCAACAGCAGGGCAAATGGCTGGAAGAACAGATCGTTGCACTGGCCACTACCCAAACCGACCGTGGTCTGGTGATGACCCTGGGTGACGTGCTGTTCGACACCGGTGAGGCCGAACTGAAAAACTCGGCGAACCGCGTGGTACTGAAGATCGTACAGTTTCTGCAACTGAACCCGAAACGCGTCGTGCGCATCGAGGGCTACACCGACAGCACCGGCGGCAAGCAGGAAAACCTCAAGTTGTCCCGCGATCGCGCGCAGTCGGTGGCCGACGTGTTGACGGACCTGGGCATCGACGAAAAACGCATTCAGGTCGAAGGTTACGGCGACGAATACCCGGTGGACGCCAATGCTTCCGAACGTGGGCGTGCGCAGAACCGTCGAGTGGAAATCGTGTTCTCCGACGAAAAAGGCCAGCTCGGCGCCGCCCGCTGAGGGTGGCGTTACTGGAAAGCCCGGGCTGTCAGGCAGCACCGGGCTTTTTTACGTCTGTCGATTACCTCACAAAGCAGTACAGATTTAACCGACACAGCACTGTATGGTTGACTAATATGGCAACTGTCCCAGTACACTTCCAAACTGTTCCGGTATTGTTTCACACAAGAATAAAACGCCCGTGAAATCGAGTGCTGCGTCATGACCAATCTCTTGCTCTACCAACGTATTGCTCAACAGCTGGCCGAAGATATCCGCCGTGGCGTCTATCAACCGGGCGAGCGCGTGCCTTCGGTGCGCAAGATGAGTTCGCAGCTCAACGTCAGCCATGCCACGGTGTTGCAGGCTTACGCCAATCTCGAGGATCAGGGCCTGATCCGCGCGCGACCGCAGTCCGGCTACTACGTGCACCAGACTCCCGCACTGACCGCGCCCACACCGGACATTGCCCGGGTGGAACGGCCAGGCCTTGTCACCCGCAGCAGCATCATTCAGCAAGTATTGGTCGAATCCCGTCGTGAAGGCGTGTTCCCGCTGGGTGCGGCGGTGCCGAGTGTCGATTATTTGCCGGTGCGCGCCCTGCATCAGCAGTTGGCCAAGGTCACCCGGTTTCACAGTCCCAGGGCGTTCAGCTACATGTTCAGCCCCGGTTTCGAGCCGCTGCGCCGGCAGGTGGCGATCCGCATGCGCGATGCAGGCGTGGTGGTTGATCCCTCGGAAGTGGTGATCACCCACGGTTGCGTCGATGCATTGCAGATGTCGTTGCGGGTGCTGACTCGCCCCGGCGACCTGATCGCCGCCGAGTCACCGACCTATTACGGCCTGTTGCAATTGGCGGATCTGCTGGGCCTGAAAGTCATCGAGATCCCCAGCGACCCCGCCACCGGCATGAGCCTCGAAGCCCTGCAACTGGCGGCGAACCAATGGTCGATCAAGGCGCTGGTGCTGACCACGCGCCTGAGCAATCCACTCGGCGGCACCATGCCCGAAGAGCGGCAGAAACAACTGCTGCGCCTGGCTTCGGACTTCGATATCCAGATCGTCGAAGACGACATCTACGGCGAGTTGATGTTCGAGCAGGGCCGCACCAAGTCGCTCAAGGCCTACGACCGGCTCGACCGGGTGATCTATTGCTCGAGTTTCTCCAAGACGTTATCGCCCGGTGTGCGCATCGGCTGGATGATCGCCGGCAAGTACCAGCAGGAAATCCAGCGCTTGCAGACTTTCAGCACCCATTCCGCGTGCAGCGTCACCCAAATGGCTATCGCGGCCTACCTGGAAAACGGCGGCTATGACCGGCATTTACGGTACATCCGCCAGGAATACCGGAAAAATCTCAGCGCATTCCAGCTGGCGGTTCAGCAGCACTTTCCCGAAGGCACACAGATGACCCGGCCGACCGGCGGATTCATTCTGTGGGTCAGCCTGCCAGGACGGGTCAACACCCAGGAATTGCACGTGCGGGCGCTGCAACAGGGCATCAGCATTGCGCCGGGGTTGATCTTCAGCAACACCGAGCAGTTCAACCACTGCATCCGGTTGAACTGCGGCATCCCGTGGAATCGCGAGGCGGAACGGGCTCTGATGACCCTCGGCATGTTGGCCACCCAGCTCTGCCAGGAGATGGCCGGCGGATTTTGAAACAATGGCGGAGCTTGTCATGTGGCGCCCAACAGGCGAGCATATGGCCCTCTGCCGTTAGCTTCGTTGGGTTCATGAAAGCGAAATTTTCTGCCGCCTGGGTTGTGCTCTGCCTGCTGATGATGGGTCAGGTCCCTGGCGCCATGGCGGCGGCTCAGGAAAAGACGCCGGCGACTGCCACGGCAAAAAAACCGGTCACGGCCAAGAAAACCGTTCCAGCGAAAAAAACACCGCAGAAAAAGGCTGCTCCCGCCAAGAAGCGCGCCCCGGTAGCCTCCAAGTCGAAATCGGCGAAGGAGGTGGCCAAGACGCCGCTGCCGCCTGCGAAGCTCGATTTGAGCCTGCCGAAAGACATGGTTCAGGAATTGAAGCCTCCCGGTTCCGTGACGCTGCCCAAGCGTGAGCCGATCCTGCCGCAGATGTTCGGCGACAAGAACAGCGGGTTCCAGCTCAACGGCCGTTTGCTCAGCAACGAAATGCAGTTGCAGCTGCGTAACGAAGAGCGCCGCGAAGTCGAGGGCGCGGCGCTGGATTTCGAGTTCAAGCAATAAATCGTCCCCGTCGGTGACCCGCAGACCAGACGCTTTGTCGGAGACTGGTCAGTCACTTTCGTTTCTGCGTAAAAACCCCGGTTCAGGCAATTTAAAACAGCCGTTTAAGCGGTTACCCTGTTCGGCGTCCCTTTAACACATTGCCCGCTGCGAGGAACGCGTCGTCATGAAATGCCGTGAAGGCTGTGGCGCCTGCTGCATTGCCCCTTCCATCAGTTCGCCGATTCCAGGCATGCCCGATGGCAAACCTGCCGGTGAACGCTGCGTGCAGTTGTCGGTCGATAACTTGTGCAACATTTTCGGCCGACCGGAACGCCCGGCGGTCTGTTCAGGATTCAAGGCAGATCCCGAAGTCTGCGGCAGCAGCCAGGAAGACGCGATCAGACTGCTCGGCTGGTGGGAGCAGATGACGGCGGCGTGATGTGTCAAACGAACGGAACTTCAACAATAAGGAATAAGACTATGGGTTCGCTGCATCGTATCGCTGTGTTGTGTGGTTTGACTGCCGTGCTGGCCACCTCGGCCGCCCAGGCTGAAGACTGGAAAGTCGCCAAGAACGAGGACGGCATCAAGGTCTCCCTGAGCGAAGTCCCGGGTTCGGACTACAAGTCTTATCAGGGTGTGACCGTGATGAAGACCACCATCGCCAAACTGCGCGCCTTGCAGGAAGACGTCTCCGGGGCCTGCGCATGGATTCACGAGTGCAAGACCCAGAAACTGCTCAAGCACGAAGGCGACCAGAGCTGGACCTACACCCAGTTCAACACCCCATGGCCGGTGACTCCGCGCGATTCGATCCTGCATGTCACCACCGTTGAAGGTGCCGATGGCAGCCTGACCCGTAATCTGGAAGGCGTGCCGAAATACCTGCCTGAAGAAAAGGGCTTTGTGCGGGTCGCTCAGGTCAAAGGCTTCTGGAAGTTCGTGCCAAAGGGCGATCAGGTTGAAGTGACCTATCAGGTTCACACCGAGCCGGGCGGCAGCGTGCCTTCCATGATTGCCAACAAGTTTGTGGTCGACGCACCGTTCAATACCCTGAAAGCCTTGAAAGAACGCGCCGAGAAGTAAACATCGCGTTCATCTGTAAACGCCCCGAAGAACTCGGGGCGTTTTGTTTTCCAGGTTTATTGTGTTTCCGGATATGCGTTGAACGAAATTTTCACAAAGTCTCCAAGACAATTCGCCCGCGCTGTTTGTACCTGTCCCGCCGCGCTGTGCCTTGAATGAAAGTGTCCGGCAGCGGGTACTAATCAATGGCAATGCCGCCGGTGATCGTGCAACATTTGCGCTCCGCGCAAGCCCCGGGGCCTGGAATGGCCAACAGAGGGCAGGGCGCAGCTGAATTTTTGCAACTTCAACTTCCAATGGGTCCTAAAACGACATGGCAAACCCGGACGCCCTGAGTCAGCAGCGATCTTCCAGTCGCCTGCTGCAACCGACCGTCAAATCGCATCTAGCCTACACGCTTCTGTGCGCGCTGGTCATGATGGTGATGTTTTCCGTGCTGCGCCTCGCGCTGCTGGTCTACAACCGCGAGATGATCCTCGACACCCCGGCCTCGACTTTCCTCGAAGCCTTCGCCAACGGCCTGCGCTTCGATATTCGGCTGGTGGTGTATGTCTGCATTCCGCTGGTGCTGGCGCTGTTCAGTGCCCGGGCCATGGCAGCGCGCGGGTTCTTCCGTCTGTGGCTGACCGTTGCTTCGAGCATTGCGCTGTTCCTCGGCCTGATGGAGATGGACTTCTATCGCGAGTTCCACCAGCGCCTCAACGGCCTGGTGTTCCAGTACGTGAAAGAAGACCCGAAAACCGTGATGAGCATGCTCTGGTACGGTTTCCCGGTGGTGCGTTACCTGCTGGCGTGGGTCGTGGGCACGCTGATCCTGACCTTGGCGTTCAAGGGCGCCGATCGTCTGACCCGTCCGCGTGGCCCGTTCAGCGGTGGCAACGTCGGCACCCGTCAAGTGGCGCCATGGTATGCGCGTCTGGCGGTATTCGTGGTGTGCCTGCTGATCTGCGTGGTCGCCGCTCGCGGCACCCTGCGTCAAGGCCCGCCGCTGCGCTGGGGTGACGTTTACACCACCGATTCGAACTTCGCCAACCAGCTCGGCCTCAACGGCACGCTGTCGCTGATCGCGGCCGCCAAGGACCGGATGGGCGAGGATCGCGACAACATCTGGAAAGCCACGCTGCCGCAGGATCAGGCGCAGAAAGTGGTGCGCGAGATGCTGGTGATGCCGGACGACAAACTGGTGGATGCCGATATCGCCGCCGTGCGTCGTGAATACACGCCGCCTGCCGACAAGACCCTGCCGATCAAGAACGTCGTCGTGATCCTGATGGAAAGCATGGCCGGTCACTCGGTGGGCGCACTGGGCGCGCCGGGCAACATCACGCCGTACCTCGACAAGCTGTCGAAGGAAGGCCTGCTGTTCGACCGTTTCTTCTCCAACGGCACCCACACCCACCAGGGCATGTTCGCCACCATGGCGTGCTTCCCGAACCTGCCGGGTTTCGAATACCTGATGCAGACCCCGGAAGGCAGCCACAAGCTGTCCGGCCTGCCGCAGTTGCTCAGCGCTCGCGACTATGACGACGTGTACGTCTACAACGGTGACTTTGCCTGGGACAACCAGTCCGGTTTCTTCAGCAACCAGGGCATGACCAACTTCGTCGGCCGCAACGACTTCGTCAACCCGGTGTTCTCCGATCCGACCTGGGGCGTGTCCGACCAGGACATGTTCGACCGTGGTCTGGTGGAGCTCAAGGCGCGGGAAAACGGCAAGCCGTTCTATGCGCTGCTGCAGACCCTGTCCAACCACACGCCGTACGCCTTGCCGACGCCGTTGCCGGTCGAGCGCGTCACCGACCGTGGCCCGCTCAACGAGCACCTGACCGCCATGCGTTACGCGGACTGGGCGCTGGGCCAGTTCTTCGAGAAGGCCCGCAAGGAGCCGTACTTCAAGGAAACCCTGTTCGTCATCGTCGGCGACCACGGCTTCGGCAACGAGCGTCAGATCACCGAAATGGATCTGGGCCGCTTCAACGTTCCGATGCTGATGATCGCACCGGGCATCCAGGAAAAATTCGGTACCCGTGACCACACCGTGGGCACTCAGATCGACATCGTACCGACCATCATGGGTCGCCTCGGTGGGGAAGTGCGCCATCAGTGCTGGGGCCGCGATCTGCTGAACCTGCCGCAGGGTGACACCGGTTTCGGTGTGATCAAGCCGTCGGGCAGCGAGCAGACCACTGCCATCGTCACCGCTGATCAGATCCTGGTGCTGCCGAAAGAGAAGGAAATGGCGCCGAAGATCTATCAATACGAACTGGGTGCAAACCCGCACGCCGAAGTGGTACCGGATGCACCGCGCACTGCCGAGCTGAAACTCAAGCTCGAAGCGTTCCTGCAAACGGCGACCAAGAGCCTGATCGACAACACCGCCGGTGTGGTTAACGGCAAGCCGGACTGATCAGTCGGCACAATAAAAAAGAGGCCCTTCACAGGGCCTCTTTTTTTTGTCGGTCAAACAGTCATATCCGACCGAGTAACAACAGCACCAACAGGACTACCAGCACTACACCGATAATGCCCGAAGGGCCATAACCCCAACTTCTGGAGTGCGGGAAGACCGGCAGACCACCGATCAGCAACAGGATCAGGATGATGATTAGAATTGTGCCCATGTCTATTTCCTTGTTGATAGTGTCTGTGAAGTCTTGGTGTTCAAGGGCAGCTGGAAGTTGAACTAAATCCAGCCGGCTTACAAATTCCGACTGATGCGCATGAAAGAAAATTCAATGTTTTTTTAAGGTATTTGGCTCGCTCGCTTATTTCGTTTGTTGTCGCGGTTTGCCCTCGCCATTCAGCAATCTGATGGAGCGTGGGTCGCTGCGTATCCTTCGCTACACTCCGCGCATCTTCCCCGGAACAACAAGGCTGTCTGCTATGCAAAATCGCATGATGATCACTGGCGCGGGCTCTGGCCTGGGTCGCGAAATCGCGCTGCGCTGGGCGCGTGAAGGCTGGCAACTGGCCTTGTCCGACGTCAGCGAGCCCGGTTTGCAAGAGACCCTGAAATTGGTTCGCGAGGCCGGTGGCGACGGCTTCATCCAGCGCTGCGACGTGCGCGATTACAGCCAGCTGACGGCGTTCGCCCAGGCCTGCGAAGTGAAACTTGGCGGCATCGACATCATCGTCAACAACGCCGGTGTGGCCTCGGGCGGTTTCTTCAGCGAGCTGTCGCTGGAAGACTGGGACTGGCAGATCGCGATCAACCTGATGGGCGTGGTCAAGGGCTGCAAGGCGTTCCTGCCGCTGTTGGAGCAGAGCAAGGGCAAGATCATCAACATCGCCTCGATGGCCGCGCTGATGCAGGGCCCGGCGATGAGCAACTACAACGTGGCCAAGGCCGGAGTGGTGGCGCTGTCGGAAAGCCTGTTGATCGAACTGGCCCAGCAGGAAATCGGTGTGCATGTGGTCTGCCCGTCGTTCTTCCAGACCAATCTGCTGGATTCTTTCCGTGGCCCGACACCGGCGATGAAAGCCCAGGTCGGCAAGTTGCTGGAAAGTTCGCCAATTACCGCCAGTGACATTGCCGATTACATCTACAAGCAGGTCGCAGCCGGCGAGTTCATGATCCTGCCCCACGAACAAGGGCGCATGGCCTGGGCGCTCAAACAGAAGAATCCGCAGTTGCTGTACAACGAAATGACCGCGATGGCGGAAAAGATGCGCGCCAAGGCCAAACAGAACAACGGCTGAACTTGCCCGGGGTTCGCCGCATCGTTAGGGTGGCCGCAACAGTCACCCTGACGAGATGTCTTGCATGCTCAATTACCTGTGGTTCTTCCTCGCCGCGCTTTTCGAAATCGCCGGCTGTTTCGCGTTCTGGATGTGGCTGCGCCAGGGCAAGAGCGCCTTGTGGGTGATCCCGGCACTGATCAGTCTGACTCTCTTTGCGCTGCTGTTGACGCGCGTCGAAGCGACCTACGCCGGTCGCGCCTACGCCGCTTATGGCGGCATCTACATCATTGCTTCGATTGGCTGGCTGGCGGTGGTCGAGCGCATCCGCCCGTTGGGATCGGACTGGATCGGTGTGGCGCTGTGTGTGATCGGGGCCAGTGTGATTCTGTTCGGGCCGCGGTTTTCCGCGAGCTGAATCTTGCAGGCCTGAAGGAAACGTCTGAAGGCTTGCGCGCCTTGGCGCGTAGGGAATGACTGAATTGCCCGGCATGCATTGTAGGGCGCTCGAAACCCGCGCATCTTCAAGGCTCGCAAACCTTGAAGGACACCTCCCATGCTTGTACTCAGCCGTGTTGTCGGTGAACTGATTTCCATCGGCGACAACATCACTCTGCGCGTTCTGGCGGTCAACGGCTCCAGCGTGCGGTTCGGCGTCGAAGCGCCGGAGCAGATCGGCGTGCATCGCGCCGAGGTCTACGAACGGATCCAGCGCAAGCAGGCCAGCGGCAAGGGCCGCTGACCGTTTTCAGTCGAACAGGTGCTTGGGCACGTCGTGCTTGAGCATCAACTGGCATTGCTCGCTTTCCGGATCGAAAACAATCAACGCCTGGCCTTTGGTCAGCGCCTGGCGAACCCGCAGTACGCGGGTTTCCAGCGGCGTGTCGTCACCGTTGTCGGTACCGTCACGGGTGACGAAATCCTCGATCAGGCGGGTGAGGGTGTCGACTTCAAGCGCGTCGTGGGGAATCAGCATGGGCACCTCGGCTAAATCAATGTCGGGATGCTACGGCGAATGACCGCCGAGGGCCAGACTCAACTGTCCGAGCGTTGCCCCACCAGGCTGTCCACCGACGGCACACGGGTGTCGCTCTCCATCTGCGTTTCGTGTTCGATCTGGTGACTGAAGCGGTCCAGTGATCCGGTGGCCGGTTGTGCATCGCTGGCGAACACCGGCGGACTCAGAATGTACGCCCCCAGCAAACGACTGAGCGCCGCAAGGCTGTCGATGTGCGTGCGCTCGTAGCCGTGGGTTGCGTCGCAGCCGAAGGCGAGCAGGGCGGTGCGGATGTCGTGGCCGGCAGTCACTGCCGAATGGGCATCGCTGAAGTAATAGCGAAACAGGTCGCGGCGCACTGGCAGTTCGTGCTCGCCTGCCAGACGCAGCAGGTGCCGCGACAGGTGATAGTCGTACGGCCCGCCGGAATCCTGCATCGCCACGCTCACCGCATGTTCACTGGAGTGCTGGCCCGGCGCGACCGGGGCGATGTCGATGCCGACGAATTCGCTGACGTCCCACGGCAAGGCTGCCGCCGCGCCGCTGCCGGTTTCCTCGGTGATGGTGAACAGCGGATGACAGTCGATCATCAGCTCCTGACCGCTGTTGACGATGGCTTTCAGCGCTGCCAGCAGCGCGGCGACACCGGCCTTGTCGTCCAGATGTCGGGCGCTGATGTGGCCGCTTTCGGTGAACTCCGGCAATGGATCGAAGGCCACCACATCGCCGACACTGATGCCCAGCGAATCGCAATCGGCGCGGGTCGCGCAGTAGGCGTCCAGACGCAGCTCGACGTGATCCCAGCTGATCGGCATCTCATCCACGGCCGTGTTGAACGCATGCCCGGACGCCATCAGCGGCAACACGCTGCCGCGAATCACACCGTTGTCGGTGAACAGGCTGACGCGGCTGCCTTCGGCGAAGCGGCTTGACCAGCAGCCTACCGGCGCCAGGGTCAGACGCCCGTTGTCTTTCACCGCGCGCACGGCGGCACCGATGGTGTCCAGGTGCGCCGACACTGCACGGTCGGGGCTGTTTTTCTTGCCCTTGAGGGTGGCGCGGATCGTGCCGCGACGGGTCATCTCGAAGGGAATGCCGAGTTCTTCCAGACGTTCGGCGACATAACGCACGATGGTGTCGGTGAACCCGGTAGGGCTGGGAATGGCGAGCATTTCCAGCAGGACTTTCTGCAGGTAATTCAGATCCGGTTCGGGAATTTGGGTGGTCATGGAAACTCCTGTTGCGGGGCGTCATTCGCGCGTTGAACGCGGGAATGACGCTGAAGAGAGATCAAACGGCCGGCTGACTGTGCGGAAACAACAGATCGACAAACCGCTCGGCCGTCGGTTGCGGCTCATGGTTGGCAAGACCCGCCCGCTCGTTGGCTTCGATGAACACGTACTCTGGTTGATCCGCCGCCGGTACCATCAGGTCGAGGCCGACCATGGGTATTTCCAGGGCGCGGGCCGCACGCACGGCGGCCTCGGCCAAGGTCGGATGCAGAATCGCCGTGACGTCTTCCAGCGTGCCGCCGGTGTGCAGATTCGCCGTGCGCCGCACGAACAGATGCTCACCCGCCGGCAGGATGCTGCTGTAGTCGTAACCGGCTGCGTGCAGGGTGCGCTGGGTTTCGTGATCCAGCGGAATCTTGCTTTCCCCGCTGGTCGCCGCCTGCCGGCGCCGACTCTGGGCTTCGATCAGGGCGCCGATGGAATGATGGCCGTCGCCGACCACTTCCGCCGGCCGGCGGATCGCCGCTGCAACCACCTCGAAACCGATCACCAGAATCCGCAGGTCGAAGCCTTCATGGAAGCTTTCGAGCAATACGCGAGTGTCGAACTGTCTGGCCGCTTCGATGGCCTGCTGCACTTCCTCGATGGTCTGCAGATCCACCGCCACGCCTTGGCCCTGTTCGCCATCCAGCGGTTTGACCACCACTCGCTGGTGTTCATCGAGGAACGCCAGATTGTCGTCCGCGTTCCCTGCCAACTGCTGCGACGGCACATTCAACCCGGCGGCTTTCAACACTTTGTGGGTCAGGCTTTTGTCCTGGCACAGGTTCATGCTGATGGCGCTGGTCAGGTCGCTCAGTGATTCGCGGCAACGCACCCGGCGCCCGCCGTGACTGAGGGTGAACAGCCCGGCATCGGCGTCATCCACTTGCACGTCGATGCCACGTCGATGGGCTTCCTCGACGATGATCCGCGCGTAAGGGTTGAACTGCGCCTCCGGGCCGGGGCCGAGAAACAGCG
This sequence comes from Pseudomonas sp. IT-P2, assembly GCF_949767575.1. Taxonomy (NCBI): domain Bacteria; kingdom Pseudomonadati; phylum Pseudomonadota; class Gammaproteobacteria; order Pseudomonadales; family Pseudomonadaceae; genus Pseudomonas; species Pseudomonas sp. IT-P2. Next base: position 612,017 of record NZ_CATKQA010000022.1, read on the forward strand.
GCTGATTGATGCCGTTCTTGCGCTTGATGGCGAACGTCGGCAGGTTGCGAAAACCGAGTTTGGCGTAGAGGTTTTTAGCCTGGCGGTTATCGTGCAGCACCGACAGATCGAGATAGCTCAGGCCGCGGCTCATGAAGTGTTCGATCAGATGACGCACCAGCACTTCGCCGACCCCGGGGCGCGAACACTGCGGATCGACCGCCAGGCACCACAGGCTGCTGCCGTTTTCCGGGTCGTTGTAAGCCTTCTGGTGATTGAGGCCCATGACGCTGCCGATCACCGCGCCGCTGTCGTCGTCTTCCGCCAGCCAGTACACCGGGCCGCCCTGATGGTGCGGGGTGAGCAAGGTGGCGTCGATCGGCAGCATGCCGCGCGCCTGATACAGCTGATTGATACCCTGCCAGTCCGCGTCACTTTGCGCACGACGGATGCGGAAGCCGCGAAACACGCGGGTGGACTGACGATAATCGCTGAACCACAAGCGCAGGGTATCGGACGGGTCGAGAAACAATTGGGTCGGTTCCAGCCCGAGAATCTGCTGCGGCGCGGCAACGTACAAAGCAATGTCGCGCTCGCCCGGCTGCTCGTTGAGCAGTTCCCGGGCAAGGCTGGCCGGATCGGGGAAGGTGTGACCGATGAGCAATCGGCCCCAGCCGCAATGCACCGCGATCGGTTCGGCGGCAGGCTCGCTGCCATCTTCGGCCAGGCGCGCCTGCAAGCGTTCGTAGGACGGCGTCTGACCGCGCAGCAGGCGTTGGCTGTAAGCCGTGGCGTGAGGTTTCATCGATCAGATTCCTTGTTCGCTGAGCCACAGGTTCAGGGCTGCCAGTTGCCACAGTTTGGAACCGCGCAGAGGCGTGAGTTGACCTTGTGGATCAGTGAGTAATTTGTCGAGCATCGCCGGGTTGAACAGGCCGCGATCCTGACTCGGGTCGAGCAGCAGTTCGCGCACCCAGTTCAGAGTGTCGCCCTGCAAATGCTTGAGTCCCGGCACCGGGAAGTAACCTTTCTTGCGGTCGATCACTTCGCTCGGGATGACCAGACGCGCGGCTTCTTTCAGCACCTGCTTGCCGCCGTCCGGCAGTTTGAACTGGCCCGGAATGCGGGCCGACAATTCCACCAGTCGATAGTCGAGAAACGGCGTGCGCGCCTCCAGGCCCCAGGCCATGGTCATGTTATCGACGCGTTTGACCGGATCGTCCACCAGCATCACCGTGCTGTCCAGACGCAGGGCCTTATCGACCGCCGCATCGGCGCCGGGCTGTGCGAAATGTTCCTTCACGAAGTCGCCGGCGGCGTCATTGGCAGTCAGCCATTTCGGCTGCACGGTCGCGGCGTAATCGTCGTAGCTGCGGTCGAAAAACGCTTCGCGATAAGCCGCATACGGATCGGCCGCGCCGTCCACCTGCGGATACCAGTGATAACCGGCGAACAACTCGTCGGCGCCCTGGCCGCTTTGCACAACCTTGCAGTGCTTGGCCACTTCGCGGGACAGCAGATAGAAGGCGATGCAGTCGTGACTGACCATCGGCTCGCTCATGGCGCGGAACGCCGCGGGCAGTTGCTCGATGATCTCTTTTTCGTCGATGCGCAGTTGATGGTGCTGGGTGCCGTAGTGTTTTGCGATCAGGTCTGAGTACTGAAACTCGTCACCGCGCTCGCCACCGGCATCCTGAAAACCGATGGAAAAGGTCGACAGGTTTTCCACACCGACTTCGCGCAGCAGACCGACGAGCATGCTCGAATCGACACCGCCGGAAAGCAGCACGCCGACATCCACCGCCGCCCGTTGGCGGATCGCCACGGCTTCGCGGGTGCTGTCGAGCACGCGGTCACGCCAGTCTTCCAGGGTCAGATTTTTTTCGTCGTCGTGTGGGCCGTAGGGTAGGGTCCACCAGGTTTTCTGCTCGGTGGTGCCGTCCGCTTCAATGCGCATCCAGCTCGCGGGTGGCAGCTTTTCGATGCCTGCCAGCAAGGTGCGCGGCGCTGGCACCACGGCGTGGAAATTCAGGTAATGGTTGAGCGCCACCGGATCGAGGATCGGGTTGATGTCGCCGCCCTTGAGCAACGCCGGCAGGGCCGAGGCAAAGCGCAGGCGCTGACTGGTGCGCGACAGGTACAGCGGCTTCACACCGAGACGGTCGCGGGCGATGAACAGGCGCTGGGCATCGCGCTCCCAGATGGCGAAGGCAAACATGCCGTTGAGTTTCGGCAGCAGCGCCTCGCCCCAGGCGTGATAACCCTTGAGCAGCACTTCGGTGTCGCCGCCGGAATAGAACGCATAACCCAGCGCTTCGAGTTCGGCACGCAATTCAGGGAAGTTGTAGATCGCGCCGTTGAAGGCCAGGGACAGGCCCAATTGGCTGTCGATCATCGGCTGCGCCGAGCCGTCCGACAGGTCCATGATTTTCAGGCGTCGATGGCCCAGGGCAATCGGCCCCTGGGCATGAAAGCCCCACGCGTCGGGGCCGCGAGGCGCCAGGTGATGGGTGATTCGCTCGATGGCTGCAAGGTCTGCAGGTTGTTGATCAAAACGTAACTCGCCAGCTAATCCGCACATAAGGTCCTTACCGGTTTTTCCGTTGGGGAAGGTGTCGCAGTACCGCGCCGAAATGGCCGGTACTCAGAAACTGACCCGGCTGGGATGTGGGAGTTTTAGAACGATCAGTTATAAGTGCATCGGCCTGACCGATGGGCCATTAGCTTCCCGTTTGAGTTGATGGGTAGTAGATAAATATTGAAAACATGCAGATGTCTGCTTGTTTGCCGGCTTGATCACGTAGTTTTTCGTGTTTTTTTTCCAAGGGCCGGACCGGTAGGGTAAGTGTTCCGAAGCGCAATAAAGGAATATTGCCCATGTCGAGTACGAAGTCGGACACCCCGACACCGTTGACCCAGAAACAGATACTGAGTTTTTTGCTGGAAGCTACCGGCGATCTGGATACTGCCCAGGCCTTGCAGAAAATCCTGCCCCCCAGCCTTCTCAAAGGTTCCAGCTCTACACTTGCCGCGCTGGACCAGACCGCGCGTGAGTTACACGCCGCTCAGGCGAAGATCGAAGCCGATCTTGGCCGCTTGCAACCTTTGAACAGCTTTTGCGCCGCGCTGTTGACCAGCGCCCTGAAAGCGCGCTGGCCAGTGGCGTTCGATGTTGAAAAAGACTATCTGGAGTTGCCGGGGGACTACTGCGGTTGTGAGCCCGTCACCCCGCCCGGCGGAGGACCACCGGTCACGCCGCCGGCAACCCCGACGCTGCTGGAAGCGGCGATGCAGAACTTCACCAAGCGTGAGGCGCAGGACGATTTCTTCCCCGCAGCCAGTGCGGTGCGCATCTCTGTACAGCCTGCAGGAATTGCGGGACTGACACCGACAGCGTTCGCCGCACTCTGTCGCGAGCTCGATCTGGGGAAAAAATACCAACAGCATTTTCAGAAGGTTTTCGGCATCAGTGAGGTTGATGGCAAAGCGGTTGCCACCGGTCCCATGGTCCGCGACATCACTGCCCTGAAAAAACAGTTGCTGCAACTGGATCTGCATCTGGCGCTGTTGAAAGAGCACATCAGCCAGGACGCGTACGAAAGTCTGGAGCGCCTGCTCGCGGCCGGCGGTATCGCTGATGCAAAAAGCCTGAACTACAAGGGCCGGCCGTTGATCATGCAAGGCATCGAACTGCTCGACTGTTGCATCTGGGGTGTCGTGGTATTTTCCGAGGGTTCGGTCGAGTCGGACCCGGATCAATGGTGTCTGGTGTACATGCCCGGCGAGCCCTCTCAACCGTTGTACGAGTATGCGAGTTTCTCGGCGTTCCTCGTGTACCTGGAATACCAATTGGGGATGGCCAGTTACAGGAGCTACTTCACTCATTGCATCGGCGAGGTGGACAAGGCGGATTTCTTCAAAAAATTCGCGGACGCTCGCAGCCTGGATCGCGCCAAATATTTGCCGATCAACGTTTCGCTGCTCGACTTCATGTACCAGAGCCATATCGGCAAACTGCAGATCGATGCTCGCGCGCTCGCTGTACCGACTGCCGATGTGGATGAGGAGGCACGCAAGAAGCGCCTGCTCGAGTATCTGGAAATCGGCCTGACGGTCGCCAATGTGGCCGGGATTTTCATACCGGTCGTAGGGCAACTGATGATGGGTGTTGCCGTGGGGCAAATGCTTGCGGAAGTTTATGAGGGCGTTGAGGACTGGTCGCGGGGAGATCGTGAGGAGGCGTTTTCGCACCTGCTCAGCGTGGCTGAAAACATCGTGCTGATGGTCAGCGTGGGGGCCGGTATCAGGGGATTGAAAACACTGGCGATCAAGACGGTGCGCAAGCATCCGGATTTCTTCCAGCCGTTCATGGCCATATTGGACCGTGACGGTCAGCCTCGATTGTGGAAACCGCAGTTACTCGGTTATGAACAGCCGCTTCCGACAGGTGCCGAACCAGAACCCGATACTGCAGGCTTGTTCCGGGCGAACGACAAGCAGTTTGCCCATTTCGACAATCGGGCTTACGAGGTGGCGCTGGAGCCTGCATCCAATACCTGGGAAGTCCGACACCCTGTGCGTGCACAGGCTTATCAGCCGGTATTGAAGCGCAATGATCGCGGAGGCTGGCGTCATGACTTCGAACAGACCGAGCGCTGGAGCGGGGCGTACACGCTCAAACGCATTGATCCTGGTCTTGAGGGTTGGGAAGACAGTCGTCTGGAGATGGCCCGTCGGTTGACCGACACCCGGATCGATGAGCTGCATCGCCTGAGCGATGACAACCGACCGCTGCCGCCTCGCTTGCTGGACATGATCGAGCGTTTTGGAATCGAACGCAGAGTGCGCGACTACATTGCCGCCATGGAGCGTGGCGAGGCGAGCGATCGGCGTTACGTCAACGAACAGCTGCATGCATTACCCCGGCTTGCCAACTGGCCGGCCGATCGCTACGTCAAAGTCGTGGATGAACAAGGGCGGATCACCGCGACCTACCCGCCCGGATCGATTGACGACGATACCGTGAGCGTCATTGTGAAGCATGCGCGACTGGAGAAGGGCGAGCTGCTGCAAGCGGTCATCGATGTTCTGCATCCCAAAGAAGTGGATGCCTTGGTGGGGGCTGACGTAGCCCCGGCCGATGCCAGTCAGCAGTTGGCGAAAGTGATCGGGGCGGCGGTCAAGGCCGATCGAAGGTCGACTTTCGACCATCTCTACAGCCGATACGATCAAGACGTTACCGGAGAGTTTCTCAAGCTGCGCAGGGCCTTTCCCGATTTGCCGGTGCGCTCCGCCCGAGAGCTGCTCAAGCGGACGCCAAGCGTTGAACGGATGCACCTGCGCAGCACCGGGCGGGTGCCCATGGGGTTGGCACAACGGGCGCGTCAGGCTTTGAGCGATGGGCGAGTGGATCGGGCATTGGCAGGTTTTTACCTGGCCGACATTGCCAATGCCGATACCGGGAAACTGGCGATCGGTTTGCTACCCCGTCTTGCTGGTTGGGATCCTGAGTTCTATCTGGAACTGCGGGCGAAATCCTTGAGCGGTCAGGTCCTGGAAACGCTGGGCGAAAAACCGCTGGTTACGTCGAGTTCATGCACGCTGGTCAGACTCGACAATGGTTACGAGGTGTTTGGCAGCGACAGGAAGTCACTCGGCAAGATCGCGTCCGGACCGGAAGATTTCTATCAGGCGATTCTCAAAGGTCTTTCAGCGCAGCAGCGCAAGGCCATCGGATTTGTGCAACCGACGCCGGAAAATGGCGGGCGCCTGCGCGGCAAACTGTTGGAGAGTGCTCTGGATGAACGTGAGGCATGCGCCCGCGTGTTGGCAGGTGGTCAGTGGCAAACGGAGACCGCCGAGCCTGTGTGCACGCCTGCCGACTCTCCCGCCGGGTCGAACACTCATTCGCGTCGTTTATTGCGGCAGGTGAAAAAGCTCTATCCCTTGTTTACCGACGTACAAGCCAATGAGTTTCTTGACCAGTTGGGTAGCGACCATCTGACCAGGGCGATCCGGGTTCGGCAGTTGCGGGAGGATCTGAGCCGACTACAGGGCGTGATGGATACCTGGATCCAGGATGAGGCAGCCATGAAGGCCCTGGGCGGTGATCTGAACGAAATTCGTGAATGCCGGCAAATCGTTGCGTTTGAAATCGAAGACTGTTTTCGCCGTTTGATCTCCCTGCCCGATGACGCCGGGCGTCTCGTCTATGGTTTGAAGCTCGATGGCATGCGCTTCGGCAAGTTTCCGACCTTGCCGGTCGGTTTGACCTTTGATCATGTCAGGCAATTGTCTCTGCAAGACATGTTGCTGGACGACGATGCCGCTTATTTCCTCAAAGCGTTCACGAACGTCGAGTCCCTCGAACTGGATCGTAATCAGATCACCCGGTTGCCCGAGATCATTTCGCATATGCCGAACCTCAGGCGGCTGAGCCTGGCCGGCAATCGGCTGCAACTGACCGAGCACGCCCTGGTGAAGCTGGCCGGGTTGCGCACCTTGCAAAGACTGAATCTGAGCGGGAACCCCCTCGGCGCTACGGTGGATGTGGGCAACCTGTTCGATCTGACTTACCTCTCCTTGCGTAATACCCGCGCCACGGAGCTGCCAAAAGGCCTGCAGTTTCTACCCAATCTGGATCGGGTGGATCTGCGGGATAACGAAATCCGTGATCTGCCTGCCTGGCTTTTTGAAACGCCCAGACGCTTCAGTGAAACGATCAATTTGCGGCGTAACCCGATTTCCGAAGTCAGCAGAACTTACCTTGAAAACTACCGCACGACGGTCGGCGTCGGCATGGGTTACCTGGATAACGATATCGCGCGACTGGACGAAAACCAGGCACGTACGATCTGGCTGACCCAAACGGGAGGAGAAAAGGGCTCCCGGCATCTGCAGATGTGGAACGCACTCAAGGATCACCCAAGGGCCGAAGGCCTGTTCGCGCTGCTGGCGGAGTTGGGCAATTCCGCCGAGTCAGCCAATGTGCGCGAGGATATGCACCGGCGGGTCTGGACGGTTCTGGACGCAACGCAGACCGATGCCGAATTGCGGGAGCAGATTTTCGATCTGGCGGCCAACCCGATCAATTGCACGGACAATGCGGCGTTGAACTTCAGCCACCTGGAAGTTGCAGTGCACGTCCACCATGTGACCCGTGGTCCCAGGGGGCAACGCCCTTCGACGAAGGCGCTGATGAGGCTGGCGAGGGGACTGTTCCGGCTTGAGCAGATTGACCGGATCGCCGCGGAACATGCGCAGGTCCGTGCGGCACCTGACCCGCTGGAAGTGACCCTTGCCTACCGCTCCGGTCTGGCGCAGGCACTCGAATTGCCCGGGCAACCTTCGCACATGCATTACGCCTCACTCGCGGACGTGACAGGGGCGGATCTGGTGGAGGCCATCAATCGAATCCAGACTGCTGAACTGTCTCCCGAGTGGCTGGCGTTTCTCGTTCGCCAGCCCTGGTGGAACGAATACATGAAAAGCAGTTTTGCACAACAGTTCGACGATGCGCGCGCGCCTCACCAGGAAGAAGCCCTTGCGTTGTTCGAAAAAGCTGAAGAACTCAGCTCGGCCGACTATCTCAGCGAAATGAACCTGTGTGCCGCCCGGCAGGAACAGACGGAAAGCGCCTTGCTCGAGCGGTTGACCGAGCAAGTGCTACGACTGGTCGAGGGCAATATCTGCCTGTTGCCCGGTGGTTGATTGCGATCCCGGATTCGGTCATTTGCCCCGGATCAGCCACCGCAAGGCAAACCGGTTCGGATGACACGCCTCTGCGACACCTCTGGGCAGGGGCAGCGGTTCGTTGTCCAGCCAGGCCGCCAGCAGTTCACCGGACAGTGGCGCGGTGATCAGCCCCCGGGAACCGTGGCCACTGTTGACGTACAGACCGTCCAGCCATGGGCAGGCAATGTCCGGCACTTGCCGGGCATCCTTGCTCAAGGCTCGATAGGCCTCGGAGAAGGCTTCGCGATCGGCGAGCGGGCCGACGATCGGCAGGTAATCGGGGCTGGTGCAACGGAAGGCTGCCCGGCCCTGAAGACTTTCGGCGTCGAGCTCGCTGACGTGCAGGCGCGCGACCAGATCGGTGGAGATCTCTTCGAGCATCGCCAGATTGCCCAGGTGTTCGGCGGTGGTCGGAGTCAGGTCGTCGCTGTTGAAATCGAAACTGGCGCCGAGGGTGTGTTCGCCCAGGCGTGCCGGTGCGACATAGCCTTCGGCGCAGACCACCGTGGTCAGTGCCTGGCTGTGCGTGGTCTGCGCCAGTCGAGTGATCTGCCCGCGAATGCGCTTGAGGGGCAGGTCGGCGCTCTGGGGGAAACGCTTGATGTCGGCGGCGCCGGCCAGCACCACGACGGGCGCTGTTGCGATCAATCGTTCATTGTCGAAGGCTTGCCACTGACCGTCGATCTTGCGCAACTCCACGGCTTCCTGATGGGGCAGCAGCGTGACGCCCGGTTGTGTCGATTGCGCCTGACACAACGCCGGCGGATGCACCCAGCCGCCCTCGGGGTAATACAAACCGCCATGAGCCAGACCGATCCCGGCGCGGGCCTGTGCTTCGGGTTGATCGAGCCACTGCAGAAGATCCTCGGGAAACGCGGCCGCCAGCTGCGCCTGACGCTCGCGTTCCTTTTCATTGAACGCCAGTTGCAGCACGCCGCAGTCATCCCAGTCGGTGCCGCGCTGCAGGGTTTCCAGCAAACGTCGGGTGTAGCCAAAACCGCTGACGATCAACTGCGACAGTGCGGTGCCGTGGGCGGACAGTTTCAGGTACAGCACGCCTTGCGGATTGCCCGAGGCTTCCTGCGCCACCGCGTCATGCCGTTCCAGCAGACTGACCTGCCAGCCCCGCGCCGCGAGGCTGGCCGCCGTGGCGCAACCGGCCAGGCCGGCACCGATCACCAGCGCACGACGCTCTCCAGTGAAAGGCGCCGGGCGGGCGAACCACGGTTTTTCAGCTGCGGGCAATGGGACATCTTGTGGCCAGCCGAGAAATTCGCCGCGCAGGATCTCCCACTTGTGGCCGATGCCCGGCGTGCGTTTCATCTTGAAGCCGGCGGCATTCAGCAGACGCCGCACCCAACCGGTGCTGGTGAACGTGCTGATGGTCGAGCCGGGCGCCGCCAATCTCGCCAGCTCGGCGAACAGTTCGGCGGTCCACATTTCCGGGTTTTTTGCCGGGGCGAAACCATCGAGAAACCATGCGTCGATCTGCCCGTCCAGTTGCGGCAACTGCTCCAGCGCGTCACCGATCAGCAGCGTCAGGGTCACGCGACCGTTATCCAGAACAATGCGCTGAAAGCCTTGATGGATGGCGACGTAATGCTTGAGCAACTGATCCGAGAACGGCTTTAGTTCCGGCCACAGCGCCAGCGCCCGTTGCAGGTCGGCGGGGCTCAACGGAAATTTTTCGACGCTGACAAAATGCAGCCGCGCACCGGCCACTGCGTGCTGTTCGAACAACTGCCAGGCGCAGAGGAAATTCAGCCCGGTGCCGAAGCCGGTTTCACCGATCACCAGTCGCCCACCCGCCGGCAGTGCGGCGAAGCGCTCGGCCAGACGGTTCTGTTCGAGGAACACGTAGCGGGTTTCATCCAGCCCCGACTGGTCGGAAAAATACACATCGTCGAACACTCGCGAACGCGGGCGTCCCTGGTCATCCCAGTCGAGTTGGGCGTGGGGCAATACAGGTTTCATGGCAGGCTCGGCAACGACAAGGCGGCCATTCTAGCCGATCACGCAGGCGGCGCTTGATCCATGGCAAGCCTTGCCGACGATCACTCAAGGACAATCCGCCGCCGGCGGGAATTTCTGTGCCGCGTCCGAGCCCAATCCGCTAGTCTTGCTGAATCCTGGAAGGAGCCGTCCCATGTTCGAATCCGCTGAAATCGGTCACGCCATCGACAAAGACACCTACGAAGCCGCCGTGCCCGCCCTGCGTGAAGCCTTGCTTGAAGCCCAGTTCGAGTTGCAGCAGCAGAAGCGTTTCCCGGTGATCATTTTGATCAACGGCATCGAAGGCGCCGGCAAGGGCGAGACGGTGAAGTTGCTCAACGAGTGGATGGACCCGCGCCTGATCGAGGTGCGCACCTTCGATCAGCAGACCGATGAAGAGCTGGCGCGGCCACCGGCCTGGCGTTACTGGCGGATGCTGCCGGCCAAGGGGCGGATGGGGATATTCTTCGGCAACTGGTACAGCCAGATGCTGCAGGGCCGGGTGCATGGTTTGTTCAAGGATCCGCGACTGGATCAGGCGATTGCCGGCGCCGAGCGCATGGAAAAGATGTTCTGTGATGAAGGCGCGCTGATCTTCAAGTTCTGGTTCCACCTCTCCAAGAAACAGATGAAGGCGCGGCTCAAGGCCCTGGCTGACGACCCGCTGCACAGTTGGCGCATCAGCCCCCTGGACTGGCAGCAATCGCAGACCTACGACAAGTTCGTCAAATACGGCGAACGCGTGTTGCGCCGCACCAGTCGCGATTACGCACCGTGGCATGTCATCGAGGGGGTCGATCCGCACTACCGCAGCCTGACGGTCGGCAAGATTCTGCTCGAAGGGCTGCAAAACGCCTTGAAGCGTCCCGATGTGCATCCCCATGAGGTCAACGCTGCACCGTTGGGGACTTCCGTCGATCAGTTGAACCTGCTCGACAGCCTCGACCTGACTCAGCGTCTGGACAAAAAAGATTACGAAGAACAACTGATCACCGAGCAGGCAAGGCTGTCGGGGCTGATGCGTGACAAACGCATGCGCCGGCATGCGCTGGTGGCGGTGTTCGAAGGCAACGATGCGGCGGGCAAGGGCGGTTCGATCCGTCGGGTGGCGGCGGCACTCGATCCGCGTCAATACAGCATCGTGCCGATTGCCGCGCCGACCGAAGAGGAACGGGCGCAGCCGTATCTGTGGCGGTTCTGGCGGCACATTCCGGCGCGGGGCAAATTCACCGTGTTCGACCGCTCGTGGTACGGCCGGGTGCTGGTGGAGCGGGTCGAGGGCTTTTGCAGCACTGCCGACTGGATGCGCGCCTATGGCGAGATCAATGACTTCGAGGAGCAACTGGCCGATGCCGGAGTGATCGTGGTCAAGTTCTGGCTGGCCATCGACAAGGACACGCAGATGGAACGCTTCCAGGAGCGCGAAGAAATCCCGTTCAAGCGCTTCAAGATCACCGAAGACGACTGGCGCAACCGTGACAAGTGGGACGCCTATCGTGCCGCCGTGGGCGACATGGTCGACCGCACCAGCACCGAAATCGCGCCGTGGACCCTGGTCGAGGCCAATGACAAGCGCTGGGCCCGGGTCAAGGTGCTGCGCACGATCAACCGGGCACTGGAAGAGGCTTTCGAGAAATCCGACAAGCGAGCCAAAAAGCACAAGGACTGAACCGATGGGCCCGCATACGCGAGGTGAATGATCGTCGCGGTCGGCGATTGGGTGGACTTATGCTCGTTCCACTCTCAACCGACTGCAACAATGAGGTATGCCATGCGTGAAGTGGTGATCGTCGACAGCGTACGGACCGGCCTGGCCAAGTCCTTTCGCGGCAAGTTCAACCAGACCCGTCCCGATGACATGGCGGCCCATTGCGTCAATGCGTTGCTCTCGCGCAACGACATCGACCCGGCCAGCGTCGAGGATTGCATCGTCGGCGCCGGCTCCAACGAGGGCGCCCAGGGCTACAACATCGGCCGCAACGTGGCGGTGCTCTCGCAACTGGGCACCGGCACCGCCGGCATGACCCTCAATCGTTTCTGTTCGTCGGGTTTGCAGGCGATTGCGATTGCCGCCAACCAGATCGCGTCGGGTTGCAGCGACATCATCGTTGCCGGCGGCGTCGAGTCGATCAGCCTGACCCTGAAAAGCGTCAACACCGATCACCTGATCAACCCGTTGCTCAAGCAGCAGACGCCGGGCATCTACTACACCATGGGTCAGACCGCCGAAGTGGTGGCGCGCCGTTATGGCGTCAGTCGCGAGGCGCAGGATCGTTACTCGCTGCAAAGTCAGATCCGCACCGCCCAGGCGCAGGCAGCAGGCCTGTTCAACGATGAAATCGTGCCGATGGCGGTGAAGTACCGCGTTGAAGACAAGAACAGCGGTGAAGTGCAGATCCTCGACGGCATCGTCGACCGCGATGACTGCAATCGCCCGGACACCACCTATGAAAGCCTTGCCGGGTTGAAACCGGTGTTCGCCGAAGACGGTTCGGTGACCGCCGGCAACTCGTCGCAGTTGTCCGATGGCGCCTCGATGACGCTGGTGATGAGCCTGGAAAAAGCCCTGCAACTGGGGCTCAAGCCAAAAGCGTTTTTCCGTGGGTTCACCGTGGCCGGTTGCGAGCCGGACGAAATGGGCATCGGCCCGGTGTTTTCGGTGCCAAAGCTGCTCAAGGCCAAGGGCCTGCAGGTGGCGGATATCGATCTGTGGGAATTGAACGAAGCGTTCGCCTCGCAATGCCTGTACGCCCGTGACCGGCTGGAAATCGACAACGAGAAGTACAACGTCAACGGCGGTTCGATTTCCATCGGTCACCCGTTCGGCATGACCGGGTCACGGCAGGTCGGGCATCTGGTGCGTGAGTTGCAGCGGCGCAATCTGCGCTACGGGATCGTGACCATGTGCGTGGGCGGGGGGATGGGGGCGACCGGGTTGTTTGAGGCTGTGCGCTAGGCCTTGAACGATGCGTTGACCGGCAAATCGTAATCGCGGGCAAGCCCGCTCCTACAGTGTTCGAGTGTGCTCACAATTCAGTGGCCAACCCGGAACCTGTGGGAGAGGGCTTGCCCGCGATTGGGTTCAGCACGGCTTATCTGCCGGAATCCAGCAATTGCATCCGCGCGATGTACGCGCGGATTTCCTGCTCGGCTTTCTCGTGGCTGTCGAATGGCCCTTCGAGGGTGTTTTCCCGGGTGCTGAAATACAGTTCGCCGTTGACCCGGCACACGCGGTCGCTGCGAAAGTGCGTGGCGGGGGCGGTGTCCTGGGCGCGCATGCCTAACATGACGGGTCTCCTTGGTGAGTGATGTCCCGGGCTGGATCCAATGAGCTTATGCCTGAACCACTTATCCCGCCCGGCCAGCCGATCAACGGCCCAGCGTCAATTTTCTGCTGCGACCTGCACAGTTTCATTTGCGGCTGAAACGCAACTGTCCCTGTGTAGGGCTGGTCCGTACGCCTAGAATGAGCGCTCCTGTCTCTGGCGCTTGGGGTTCTCATGCACGTTTCATCGGGTCGTTGGGTGTACGGCATGTTCCTGGCGTTATTGACGGCGTTTCTCTGGGGAATCCTGCCGATCAAGCTCAAGCAGGTGCTGGTGGTGATGGACCCGGTCACGGTGACCTGGTTTCGCCTGCTGGTGTCCGGCGGTTGCCTGTTCATTTATCTGGCCGCGACCAAACGCTTGCCCAGTCGCAAGGTGCTCGGGCGGAAGGGCGGCTGGCTGGTGCTGATGGCGGTGCTCGGGCTGGTGGGCAATTACGTGCTGTACCTCATGGGCCTGAACCTGCTCAGCCCCGGCACTGCGCAACTGGTGGTGCAGATGGGGCCGATCATGTTGCTGATCGCCAGTCTGTTTGTGTTCAAGGAACGCTTCAGTATCGGTCAGGGCATTGGCCTGGCGGTGCTGCTGATCGGGTTCGCGCTGTTCTTCAATCAGCGTCTGGCGGAATTGCTCACGTCTTTGTCTGATTACACCGCTGGTGTGTTGCTGGTGCTGCTCGCTTCGACCGTCTGGACCTTCTATGCGCTGGGCCAGAAGCAATTGCTGACGGTGTGGAATTCGTTGCAGGTGATGATGGTGATCTACCTGTTCTGCGCCCTGTTGCTGACACCTTGGGTGCATCCGCTCGAAGCACTTTCGCTGAACCCGTTGCAGGGCTGGCTGCTGCTGGCGTGCTGCATGAACACCCTGATCGCCTACGGCGCATTTGCCGAGGCGCTGGCGCATTGGGAAGCTTCGCGGGTCAGTGCGACGCTGGCGATCACGCCGTTGGTGACGTTCGGTGCGGTGGCCGTGGCGGCCGGAGTGTGGCCTGAATATGTACATGCCGAGCAAATCAATCTGCTGGGGTATGGCGGGGCGGTGCTGGTGGTACTGGGTTCGGCGCTGGTGGCGCTCGGGCCTTCGCTGATTGCCGGGCTCAAGGCGCGGCGGGCGAAACTGTTGGTCGGATGACCTTCCCGTGCCGGGCACGGGAAGGATCGGCATGACTCAGCCCTTGGCCCCGGCCTCGATCATGTTTTCCGGCCGCACCCAGGCATCGAACTCCTCATCGGTCAGATAGCCCAGCTCCAGCGCCGCTTCGCGCAGGGTCTTGCCTTCGCTGTAGGCCTTCTTGGCGATTTCCGCCGACTTGTCGTAGCCGATGTGCGGGTTCAGCGCCGTCACCAGCATCAGGCCGCGTTCCAGATGCTTCGCCATGACTTCGGCATCCGGTTCCAGCCCGGCGATGCAATGCTGCTGGAAGTTGCTGCAACCATCGGCCAGCAGGCGGATCGATTGCAGCAGGTTATGAATGATCACCGGTTTGAACACGTTCAACTGCAAGTGCCCCTGACTGGCGGCGAAACCGATCGCCACGTCGTTGCCCAGCACCTGGCAGGCCAGCATCGACAACGCCTCGCACTGGGTCGGGTTGACCTTGCCGGGCATGATCGAGCTGCCCGGTTCGTTGGCCGGCAGGCGCACTTCGGCAAAACCGGCTCGTGGGCCGGAACCCAGCAGGCGCAGGTCGTTGGCGATTTTCATCAGCGCCACGGCGAGGGTTTTCAGGGCGCCGGAGAGGGTAGTCAACGGCTCATGGCCGGCGAGGGCAGCGAATTTGTTCGGTGCGGTGACGAACGGCAGACCCGACAACGCCGCCAGTTCAGCGGCAATCGCTTCGCCGAAGCCGTGGGGCGAGTTGAGCCCGGTGCCGACGGCAGTGCCGCCCTGCGCCAGTTCGCAGACCGCCGGCAACGCCGCGCGAATCGCCCGTTCGGCGTAATCCAGCTGCGCTATGAATCCGGAGATTTCCTGGCCGAAGGTGATCGGCGTGGCGTCCATCATGTGGGTGCGGCCGGTCTTCACCAGTTTCATGTGCCGCGCTGACAGCTCGGCCAGACCGCCCGACAGCTCGGCGATGGCTGGCAGTAGTTGCGTCTGTACCGCTTGCGCGGTGGCGATGCTCATGGCCGTGGGGAAGCAATCGTTGGAGCTCTGCGAGCGGTTGACGTGATCGTTGGGGTGCACCGGCGTCTTGCCGCCGCGCGGGTTGCCGGCCAGTTCGTTGGCGCGGCCGGCGATCACTTCGTTGGCGTTCATATTGCTTTGCGTACCGCTGCCGGTCTGCCAGACCACCAGCGGGAACTGGTCGTCGTGCTGGCCGTCGAGCACTTCGTCGGCGGCCTGTTCGATCAGGCGGGCGATGTCGGCAGGCAGGTCGCCGTTGCGGTCGTTGACCCGGGCCGCGGCTTTCTTGATCAGGGCCAGGGCGTGCAGTACCGGCAATGGCATGCGTTCCTGACCGATGGCGAAGTTGATCAGCGAGCGTTGCGTCTGAGCGCCCCAGTAAGCGTCGTCCGGGACCTCGATCTGGCCCAGGGTGTCGGTTTCGATACGGCTCATCGTGCACACTCCTGTTGGTCTGTTTGCGCAGTTTAGGCCGGTGTCGGCCCGGGTGGTTCCATCCGGTCGATTGTTGACCGGCAAATCCCCGCCAATCAAGCGCGGCAAGGGCCGGGGGTTGAGCCGCAGCGTTATTCAGGCGCAGAATGGTCGCCCTTGGGGTTTTACCTCGCCTAGCTGAAAAGGAAACTCGATGACTCGTCTTCGTGCCATCTGCACCGCGGTTGCCCTGGTTTGCGCCAGCGGCCAGGTGCTTGCCGATACCGCCAGCCACAACGCCAGTGCCGAAGCTTTCCTGACCCTGGCGCACGCTGACAAGCTGGGCACTCCGGTGTACATGCAGGTTCAGCAGATGTTCGCCCAGCGTTTTGAACAGACCAAGGCGCCGGAATCCAAGAAAGCCGTTCTGGATACCTATCAGGCCAAGGCCAATGCCGCTCTGGACCAGGCCATCGGCTGGAACAAGCTGAAGCCGGACATGGTCAAGCTCTACACCAGCAACTTCAGCGAACAGGAATTGAAGGATCTGGTCGCGTTCTACCAGTCGCCACTGGGCAAGAAAGTCCTGGAAAAAATGCCGCAGCTGACCCAGCAATCGGCCCAAATGACCCAGGCCAAACTGGAAAGCGCCGTACCGGTGGTCAACAAGCTGCTGGACGACATGACCAACGAGCTGGCTCCTAAAGGCGCGGCTCCGGCCAAGAAGAAGTAAGCGGAGTTCGTGATGACCATGCAACAACGCATCGAATCGACGCTGGCGCTGCTTCAGCCTGAGCATCTGCAAGTGCTGGACGAAAGCCACATGCACAGTCGCGGGTTGCAGACCCACTTCAAGGCAGTGGTGGTCAGTGCGCAGTTCGAAGGCCTGAACCGGGTCAAGCGCCACCAGAAAGTCTACGGCACGCTCGGCGAGCTGATGGGCGAGTTCCATGCGTTGGCGCTGCACACCTACACCCCGCAGGAATGGGCAGAGACAGGCGTCGCTCCGGCGTCGCCGACCTGTGCCGGCGGCAGCAAGCATTGAGCCTTGCAGCAATGAACTGAGGTTTTTTGCTAGAATCCGCAACGCGCCGCTCACCCGGCGCGTTTTTTTTCGCATCCGGTTCACCCTTTACGAGGGTAGCCACCTGGAGAAATACCCATGACACAACCGATTGTCGTGGCGGCACTGTACAAGTTCGTCACCCTCGAAGATTACGTCAACCTGCGCGAGCCCCTGCTGCAAGCGATGGTCGACAACGGCATCAAAGGCACCCTGCTGATCGCCGAAGAAGGCATCAACGGCACGGTTTCCGGCAGCCGTGAAGGCATCGACGGCCTGCTGGCCTGGTTGCGCAACGATCCGCGCATGGTCGATATCGATCACAAGGAATCGTACTGCGATGAGCAGCCGTTCTACCGCACCAAGGTCAAGCTCAAGAAAGAGATCGTGACCCTGGGCGTCGAAGGCGTCGACCCGAACAAGAAGGTCGGCACCTACGTCGAGCCCAAGGACTGGAACGCACTGATCAGCGATCCGGAAGTGCTGCTGATCGACACCCGCAACGATTACGAAGTGTCGATCGGCACCTTCGAAGGCGCCATCGATCCGAAAACCACCAGTTTTCGCGAATTCCCCGACTACATCAAAGAACACTTCGATCCGGCCGTGCACAAGAAGGTCGCGATGTTCTGCACCGGCGGCATTCGCTGCGAGAAGGCCTCGAGCTACATGCTCGGCGAAGGCTTCGAAGAGGTCTATCACCTCAAGGGCGGCATCCTGAAGTACCTCGAAGAAGTACCGCAGGAAGAAACCAAATGGCAGGGCGACTGCTTCGTCTTCGACAACCGCGTGACCGTGCGTCATGACCTGAGTGAAGGCGACTACGATCAATGTCATGCCTGCCGTACCCCGGTCAGCGTTGAAGATCGCGCCTCCGAGCATTACGTGGCCGGCATCAGCTGCCCGCATTGCTGGGACACCCTGAGCGAGAAGACCCGCCGCAGCGCCATCGACCGCCAGAAGCAGATCGAACTGGCAAAAGCGCGCAACATGCCGCACCCGATCGGCTACAACTATAAGCAAGCATCCACCGAGGCTTAATCATGTCTGCACGCCTGCTCTATGTGATGGATCCGATGTGTTCGTGGTGCTGGGGATTTGCCCCGGTGGCCAAGGCATTGGTGGAGCAGGCGCAGGCAGCCGGGGTGGAACTGCACCTGGTGGTCGGCGGATTGCGCACCGGCAGTGGAGCGGCGCTGGAACCGACCACCCGGCGCTACATTCTCGAACACTGGCAGGCGGTCACCGAGGCCACCGGCCAGCCGTTCAAGCTGGAAGGCGCGTTGCCGGACGGTTTTGTCTACGACACCGAACCTGCCTGCCGGGCCATCGTCACCGCGCGCAGCCTGGCGCCGGATTGCGCGTGGAAACTGGTCGGGTTGATCCAGCACGCGTTTTACGCCGAAGGTCGTGATGTCACTCAGGCCAGCGTTCTGGTGGAGCTGGCCGAGAAGGCCGGCGTCCCGCGTATCGAATTTGCTGCCCTGTTTGATCATGCCGATCAGCACAAGGCGACCCAGGCCGATTTCACTTGGGTTCAGGATCTGGGCATCGCCGGATTCCCGACCCTGCTCGCCGAACGCAACGGCCAACTGGCGTTGCTGACCAACGGCTACCAGCCGCTCAGTGAACTGTCGCCGCTGCTCGGTCGATGGCTGGAGCGCGCGGCCTGTGTCTGACCCGGCCGATGACACGCCAGCCGTCAAGCGTGTCGACCGGCTGAGCTGGGCTGAAGTCCGGCGACTGGCACTTCATCACAAAAAATCCCTGTGGATCGCCAACGGCGTGGCCGTACTGGCGACGCTGTGCAGCGTGCCGATTCCGTTGCTGTTGCCGTTGCTGGTGGACGAAGTCCTGCTCGGCCATGGCGATGCTGCGCTGAAAGTCATGAACCACGTGCTGCCCTCAATGTGGCAGCAAGCGGCGGGTTACATCGGTCTGATGCTGGTGGTGACGCTGACCCTGCGCTGCAGCGCCCTGTGTTTTGGCGTGTTGCAGGCGCGGTTGTTTGCGCGGCTGGCCAAGGACATCGTGTATCGGATTCGCGTGCGGTTGATCGAGCGTCTGAAACGGATCTCGCTGGGTGAATACGAAAGCCTGGGCAGCGGCACGGTCACCACGCACCTGGTCACCGACCTGGACACCCTCGACAAATTTGTCGGCGAAACCCTCAGCCGTTTTCTGGTGGCGATGCTGACGCTGGTCGGCACCGCCAGCATCCTGATGTGGATGCACTGGAAACTGGCGCTGCTGATCCTGCTGTTCAACCCGCTGGTGATCTACGCCACGGTGCAGTTGGGCAAACGGGTCAAGCATCTGAAGAAACTGGAGAACGACAGCACCTCGCGCTTCACTCAGGCGCTGAGCGAAACCCTCGATGCGATCCAGGAAGTGCGTGCCGGCAACCGTCAGGGCTTCTTCCTGGGGCGCCTTGGCCTGCGGGCTCAGGAAGTGCGCAACTACGCGGTCAACTCGCAGTGGAAGACCGACGCTTCGAACCGCGCCAGCGGCCTGTTGTTTCAGTTCGGCATCGATATCTTTCGCGCGGCGGCCATGTTGACGGTGTTGTTCTCCGACCTGTCGATCGGGCAGATGCTCGCGGTGTTCAGCTATCTGTGGTTCATGATCGGCCCGGTCGAACAGCTGCTGAACCTGCAATACGCCTACTACGCCGCCGGCGGAGCGCTGTCGCGGATCAACGAACTGCTGGCCCGCGCCGACGAGCCGCAATACCCCGGCGGCGTCGATCCGTTCAAGGGTCGCGATACCGTCGGGATTCAGGTGCAGGGTCTGAGCTTCGGTTATGGCGACGAACTGGTGCTGGATCAATTGAACCTGTCCATCGCCCCCGGTGAGAAAGTAGCGATTGTCGGTGCCAGTGGCGGCGGCAAAAGTACCCTCGTGCAATTGCTGCTGGGCCTGTACACGCCACTGGCGGGGACGATCCGTTTCGGCGGCTCGAGCCAGCAGGAAATCGGCCTGGAAACGGTTCGGGAAAACGTCGCTGTGGTGTTGCAACATCCGGCGCTGTTCAACGACACCGTGCGCGCCAACCTGACCATGGGCCGTACCCGCAGTGACGAAGCCTGCTGGCAGGCACTGGAAATCGCCCAGCTCGAACCCACCATCCGCGCCTTGCCGGACGGCCTGGACAGCATCGTCGGCCGCTCCGGCGTGCGTCTGTCCGGCGGCCAACGGCAACGTCTGGCCATCGCCCGGATGATCCTCGCCGAGCCCAAAGTGGTGATCCTCGACGAGGCGACGTCAGCCCTCGACGCCGCCACCGAATACAACCTGCACCAGGCCATGGCGCGCTTCCTCCATGGCCGCACCACGCTGATCATTGCCCACCGCCTGTCAGCGGTAAAGCAGGCGGACCGGGTGCTGGTGTTCGACGGCGGGCAAGTGGCCGAGGATGGCGACCATCAGCAACTGATTGCCGATGGTGGGTTGTACGCCAAGCTGTATGGGCATTTGCAGCGGTTGTAGGTCAGCCCTGCAACACCTTGAGTCTTTGACATATCGTTCGCATTACGCTTTTTTGGGTGTGCTGGCATTGGCGTGTGCCTGCCTGTCGAGCAATAACGAAGTGCTGATGCTGCGCCTGGGTGCGCAGCTCTGCCCGGGTAGTTTTGCGTGTAATTGAAGCTCGGTATGAGCGCCTGTAACGAAGGTCTGAAGTACCTGGTGAATCGTTCTCACCAGTGACCATGGCCATGCATAAGTCTATTCTGCGTTTGTCCTGAACTGAGGCGGATCCGTCGCTTGCCGGAACCCCGAACGCCTCCTAGTCTTGGGGGGATGCTCGCAAAGAGAAGGACGACCAGGCAGTGCTCATGCAAGGAATCCCATGAAGCAAAAGCGGACTCTCGGAACGCCACGGTTGTTGGGCATCGTCTGGCCATTCATTGCCGTCGTGTTGTTTCAAGCCTTGCTGGGGGGCGTGAGCCTTTACGTCCTGTCAGCCGTTCGCGGCTATGTCGCGGGCGAAAGTCTCTGGTCCAAGGGCCAGAAAGACGCGATCTATTACCTTAACCTGTACGCCGACAGTCGCGACGAGGCGATCTACCTCAAGTACCAGAACGCCATTGCCGTGCCTCAGGGCGGTCATCAATTGCGTCTGGCACTGGACAAGCAACCGCCCGACCTGCAGGCGGCACGCGAAGGCATTCTCAAGGGCGGCAACCATCCCGACGACGTTTCCAGCCTGATCTGGCTGTACCTGAATTTCCGTCACTTCAGTTATCTCGAAACCGCCATCGACCGCTGGACGCTGGGCGATGCCTATCTGGTGGAGCTCGATGGCGTGGCGCAGGAGATGCATCAGCGCATCACCGCCAATGCCGCCACCGAGGCCGATATCCGCCGCTGGAAGGACCGGATTTTTGCCATTAATGACGGGGTGACTCCGGCCGCCAAGGCGTTCAGCGATGCCCTGGGTGAAGGCTCGCGAATGATCCTGCGCCTGCTGCTGTTCACCAACCTCGCCACCGCGCTGGGCCTGATCGTGCTGGCGCTGCTGCGCACCCGCAAGTTGCTCAAGCAACGGCATGCCTTTGCCGAAGCGCTGCAACTGGAAAAGGACCGTGCGCACGTCACGTTGCACTCGATTGGCGACGGGGTGATCACCACCGACGTGAGCGGGGCCATCGAATACATGAACCCCGCCGCCGAAGCCCTGACCCACTGGAAAGCCGAACAGGCGGCCGGGCTGCCCCTCGCGGCACTGTTCAATCTGCTGGACGACAACGCCCAGACCGAGGGACTGACCCTGATCGAGCATATTCTCAGCGGTCAGCTCAGCGGTGGCAGTGAACACTCCAAGCTGATCCAGCGGCTCGATGGCAGTACCGTGTCGGTGACTCTGGTCGGGGCTCCGATCCGCAATTCCGACAAGGTCAGCGGCACCGTGCTGGTGCTGCATGACATGACCCAGGAGCGGCAATACATCGCCAATCTGTCGTGGCAGGCCACCCACGATGCACTGACCGGGCTGGCCAACCGTCGCGAGTTCGAATACCGCCTCGAACAGGCCCTGCATAACCTGACGCGACAGGCCGGGCGGCATGCGCTGATGTTCCTTGATCTCGATCAGTTCAAACTGGTCAACGACACCTGCGGGCATGCGGCCGGCGATGAATTGCTGCGGCATATCTGCGCGTTGCTGCAATCCGGCTTGCGCGAGGGCGACACCCTGGCGCGGCTGGGGGGGGACGAGTTCGGCATCCTGCTGGAGAACTGTGCCCCGGAGGCCGCCGAGAAGATCGCGGAGAGTTTGCGCCAGACCGTACAGAACCTGCATTTCGTCTGGAAGGGGCGGCCGTTCCTGACCACGGTGAGCATTGGCCTGGTGCATGTGGCGCAGACGCCGACCACCCTCGAAGCCTCGCTGAGGGCTGCCGACATGGCCTGCTACATGGCCAAGGAAAAGGGCCGCAATCGGGTGCAGGTCTACCATGCCGACGACTCGGAACTGTCCCTGCGCTTCGGCGAGATGGCCTGGGTTCAACGTCTGCACATGGCCCTGGAAGAAAACCGCTTTTGTCTCTACGCCCAGGAAATCGCGCCATTGGGCTCGGTTGCCGGTGGTACCCGCGGGCACATCGAGATTCTGCTGCGTCTGCATGATGAAGCGGGCCGGATGATTCTCCCGGACAGTTTCATACCGGCGGCCGAGCGTTACGGATTGATGACATCGCTGGATCGCTGGGTTGTGCAGAATGTATTTAAGGTTATTGCCCAATGTATTAACGATAAGTGTCAGGGTCCTCTGGCAATGTGTGCGATTAATCTTTCAGGCATTACTATCGGAGATGACGCGTTCTTGCACTTTCTGCGGGAACAGTTTGATAACTACTGCGTACCGCCTGAAATGATTTGTTTTGAAATTACAGAAACCAGTGCCATTGCAAATCTGGGTAGTGCAATCAGATTTATCAATGAACTCAAAGGCTTGGGTTGTTACTTTTCCCTGGATGATTTTTGCGCCGGAATGTCTTCATTCGCTTATCTGAAACATTTGCCTGTAGACTTCCTGAAGATCGACGGGAGTTTCGTAAAGGATATGCTGGACGACCCGATTAACCGCGCTATGGTCGAAGTGATCAATCACATCGGGCATGTCATGGGTAAGCAGACAATTGCCGAGTTTGTCGAGACAGCGCAGATCGAGCAGGCATTGCTTGAAATCGGCGTGGATTACGCTCAGGGTTATGTTATTGAACGCCCGCAGTTGTTTACCTGTGACAGTTTGCAAAGTCGGCCCGCCAGACCGCAGCCGTTGTTGTTCAAGGCGCCTGGCACATTCCGTTGAAGTCTCTTGCCGATCCTTACAATCACAAATCAAAAGGAGCCGAACAGTGATCGACACATTCAACCGAACCGGACCACTCATGGAAGCTGCAAGTTATCCCGCCTGGGCGCAACAGTTGATCCAGGATTGCAGCGAGAGCAAACGCCGGGTTGTCGAACATGAACTTTATCTGCGCATGCGTGATAACAAGCTCAGCGCCAGAACCATGCGCCAGTACCTGATCGGGGGCTGGCCCGTCGTTGAGCAATTCGCGTTGTACATGGCGCAGAACCTGACCAAAACCAAATTCGCCCGCCACCCGGGCGAGGACATGGCGCGGCGCTGGCTGATGCGCAACATCCGCGTCGAACTCAACCACGCCGATTATTGGGTGCACTGGAGCCGGGCCCATGGGGTGAGCCTGGAAGACCTGCAAGCGCAACAAGTGCCACCGGAGTTGCATGCTCTGAGCCACTGGTGCTGGCACACCAGTTCGGCGGATTCACTGATCGTGGCCATCGCGGCCACCAACTACGCCATCGAAGGCGCAACCGGGGAGTGGTCGGCGCTGGTGTGTTCGACGGGTGTCTATGCCGCCGCTTTCCCTGAAGAAGATCGCAAGCGGGCCATGAAGTGGCTGAAAATGCACGCCCAGTACGATGACGCGCACCCGTGGGAAGCGCTGGAGATTATCTGCACCCTCGCCGGGCTAAACCCGAGCAAAGCCTTGCAGGCGGAACTGCGACAGGCCATCTGCAAGAGTTACGACTACATGTACCTGTTCCTTGAGCGCTGCATGCAGCTTGAGCTGTCGGAGCGGGTGTTGGTCGGGCGTGAGCGTCGGGCGCTGGTCGAGAGCTGATTTGGGCGACACCCATAAAAAACGGGAGCCTTGGCTCCCGTTTTTTGTTGGCGCAGAAAATCTAGCCTGCCATGGTCAGGCGATTGCGGCCTTCGCGCTTGGCGACATAGAGCGCGCTGTCGGCGCGACGCAACAGGCTGTCGGCGGATTCGCCCGGCAACAGGGTCGAGCAGCCGAGGCTCACGGTCAGTTCGATCAATTGATTATTGGCGTAGTAATCCTGGGTCTGCGCCGCCTGACGAAGGCGCTCGCCGACCATGGCGGCCGCATCGCGACCGGTGTTGGACAGCAGGATCAGAAATTCTTCCCCGCCATAACGGAACACCATGTCGACATTGCGCAACTGGCCCTTGATTGACGCGGCCACGGCTTTGAGGACGTCATCGCCGGCGCTGTGACCATGAAGGTCGTTGACCTGTTTGAAGTGGTCGATATCCAGCATCAGCACCGACAGTGGTTGCAGGTGCCGGCGCGACATTTCGATTTCTCGCAGCAGCGTCTGCTCCATCGCAATGCGGTTACCGGCTCCGGTCAACGGATCACGCAGGGCGCTCTGAGTGGCGGCGCGGTAAAGCAATGCATTGCGCATCGGGTACAGCAGGGCCGACAGCAGTGATTCGAGATAACCCAGTTCCTGTTCGTTGAAGCGCTGGTTGCGGCGGAACACCAACTCACCCATATGCTCGCCTTCGTGGCTGAGGCTATAGCTGGCCGAATGGTGCCCGCGAGCACCGAACTCCAGGCGCAGGTCGCTGCCGTCGTGCACGTAGGTCAGGGCGTCCAGGGGCACCAGGCGCTGAACTTCGCGGAAAAACAGACCGAGGATGCGTTGAGGCTCAAGGCTGGTTTGCAGTTGCAGGCTCATGTGCTGGCGCAATTGCGCCAGGCTGACAGGTCGCGCCAGCAGGGGAGGCTGCTGACCAAAGCCCAGGCGTTGCAATTTGGCACTGTCGAAGTCAATTGCAGTGGTCTGGGAGGGTGATTTCATATGGCGTGAGCCCCTAAGCAGTAAGTCTGTCTTACAGGCTGGGTGAGAGCGGCTATGGGCTGCGCGTCATACTGATCCATCAGTCCCGTAGGACATTTGGGGTAAGTTTAGTCTGCCCGATGACGATTAGTCAGCTATCGCATCAGGCCCTGCCCGGCTGCCTTCACACGGCGTGCTTTGAGGAGATGTAGAGCGAAAGTCATGCCATACGGTTCATATTTTTTGAAAACCGTTGAGAATCAATAGTTTGGATTTTTTAGAGCGGAGTAGGTGGTGGTTGTTTGACAGAGTTGGAGGTACTGAAGGCGGCAATTGCCTGCCGCGACGGGATTCCGTCACGGCAACAATTGCGACGTATGGCATTACTGGGCGTTGAAGGCCTGGCCATTGATACCCGTGCTGTCCGGGCCCATCAGGTACAGATAGACCGGCATGATTTCTTCCGGTGTCGGGTTGTTCAGTGGGTTCTCACCGGGGTACGCCTGTGCGCGCATGCTCGTGCGGGTGCCGCCCGGATTGATGCTGTTTGAGCGTACCGGCGCCACGCCGTCGATTTCATCGGCCAGAGTCTGCATCAACCCTTCAGTGGCAAACTTCGACACGCCATAAGCGCCCCAGTAAGCCCGGCCCTTGCGCCCGACGCTGCTGGAGGTGAACACCACCGAAGCATCCTGTGAAAGCTTCAGCAGCGGCAGCAGGGTGCTGGTCAGCATGAACATCGCGTTGACGTTGACCTGCATGACACGCATGAAGTTTTCACCGGACAACTGCTCGATCGGCGTGCGCGGCCCAATGATCGAAGCGTTGTGCAACAGGCCGTCGAGGTGGCCGAACTCGGTCTCGATCATCGCCGCCAGCTGATCGTATTGATGGGGCAGGGCGGTTTCGAGGTTGAACGGGATCACGGCGGGCTGTGGATGCCCGGCTGCTTCGATCTCGTCATAGACCTGGGTCAGATTGGCTTCGGTCTTGCCCAGCAGCAGCACGGTCGCGCCGTGGGCGGCGTATGTCCTGGCGGCCGCCGCACCGATGCCACGACCGGCACCGGTGACCAGAATGACCCGATCCTTGAGCAATTCGGGGCGAGCGGTGTAATCAAACATAAAAAACCTCATCAAGAGTCAGATCGTTCCCGCGCCGAACGTCGAACCGCCCGCGCGGGAATGCAGCCAACGACGCTCCGCGTCAGGTCTCAGCAGCTGCAGAGTGCGTTATCCAGCACCTTGCGCAATTCCAGCGGATGATCCACCACCACGTCCGCGCCCCAGTGCCGAGGGTTGTCGTCCGGGTGGATGTAGCCATAGGTCACGGCAGCGGTTTTGGTGCCGGCGTCACGGCCGGATTCGATATCGCGCAAATCATCGCCGATGAACAGGACGGTCGACGGATCCAGATCAAGCATCTTGCAGGCCAGGGTCAGCATCTCGGGATCCGGCTTGCTGTTCTTCACGTGATCCGGGCAGATCAGCAGCGCGGAGCGCTCGGCCAGCCCCAGTTGCTGCATGATCGGCTCGGCGAAGCGCAGCGGCTTGTTGGTGACCACGCCCCAGACCAGATTGGCTTTCTCGATGTCGGCCAGCAATTCGCCCATGCCGTCGAACAGCTTGCTGTGCACGGCGCAGCCCACCAGATAGCGCTCGAGGAACTCCAGGCGCAACTCCTCGAAGCCCGGCGACTCCGGATCCATCGAGAACGTCACCGCGACCATGGCCTTGGCGCCGCCGGAGATTTCATCGCGGATGTGTTTGTCGTTCATAGGCGGCAAACCGCGATCCGCGCGCATCGCCTGGCAGATGGCGATGAAGTCCGGCGCGGTGTCGAGCAGAGTGCCGTCCATGTCGAAAAGGACTGCTCTGATGGCCATCGGCTTACTCCTCGCGCAGGGTCTGGATCATGTAGTTGACGTCAACGTCCGCCGCCAGCTTGTAGTGCTTGGTCAGCGGGTTGTAGGTCAGACCGATGATGTCCTTGACGGTCAGGCCGGCCATGCGGCTCCAGGCGCCCAGCTCGGACGGGCGAATGAATTTCTTGAAATCGTGAGTGCCGCGCGGCAGCAGCTTCATGATGTATTCGGCACCGATGATGGCGAACAGGTAGGCCTTCGGGTTGCGGTTGATGGTGGAGAAGAACACCTGGCCGCCGGGCTTGACCATGCGGAAGCAGGCGCGGATCACCGAGGACGGATCCGGTACGTGCTCGAGCATTTCCAGGCAGGTGACGACGTCGAACTGCTCGGGCATTTCTTCGGCCAGGGCTTCGGCGGTGATCTGGCGGTACTCGACGTTCACGCCGGATTCCAGCTGATGCAGTTGCGCGACCGCCAGTGGCGCTTCGCCCATGTCGATACCGGTCACGGTCGCGCCGCGCTGGGCCATGGCTTCGCTGAGAATGCCGCCGCCGCAACCAACGTCGAGGACCTTCTTGCCGGCCAGATTGACACGCTCGTCAATCCAGTTGACCCGCAGCGGGTTGATGTCGTGCAGCGGTTTGAACTCGCTTTCGCGGTCCCACCAGCGGTGGGCCAGGGCTTCGAATTTGGCGATTTCGGCGTGGTCGACGTTGCTCATGATTCAATCCTCTAAAACTTGAAAAAGGCTGTAGCCCCGGAGTTTGCGCCGGGGTGTTTACGATTCGGTGTGGCCGCTGATGCGTCGGCCCCAGGCCCGGGCGGTTTCGCCTAGCTGTTGTTCGTCCAGTCGGGTCAGGCGGCGGTCGTCGAGCAACTGCTTGCCTGCGACCCACAGGTGTTTCACGCAGTCGCGGCCGGTGGCGTATATCAGTTGCGAGACCGGGTCATAGATCGGTTGTTGCGCCAGGCCGGACAGGTCGAAGGCGACGATGTCTGCCGCCTTGCCGAGTTCCAGCGAGCCGGTCTCGGCTTCGATTCCCAAGGCACGCGCGCCGTTCAGCGTGGCCATGCGCAGTGCCCGATGGGCGTCCAGTGCGGTGGCCGAGCCGGCGACAGCCTTGGCCAGCAGGGCGGCGGTGCGGGTTTCGCCCAGCAGATCCAGGTCATTGTTGCTCGCCGCGCCATCGGTGCCGACCGCGACGTTGACCCCGGCCTGCCACAGGCGCTCCACCGGGCAGAAGCCGCTGGCCAGTTTCAGGTTCGACTCCGGGCAATGGATCACGCTGGTGTTGCTTTCTACCAGTAACGCCACGTCGTCATCGCTGATCTGGGTCATGTGCACGGCCTGGAAACGCGGGCCGAGCAGGCCGAGGCGACCGAGCCGGGCCAGCGGGCGTTCGCCGCGCTGTTCGACCGCTTGCTGTACTTCGAACGCGGTTTCGTGGACATGCATGTGGATCGAGGCGTCCAGCTCTTCGGCGATCACGCGGATTTTTTCCAGGTTCTCGTCGCCCACGGTGTAGGGTGCATGAGGGCCGAAAGTGATCTTGATGCGCTCGTGATGCTTCAGGTCGCCAAACAGTTCGACGCCCTGACGAATGGCTTCATCGGCACTGGCGGCACCCGGAATCGGGAAGTCGAGGATCGGAATCGCGATCTGCGCACGGATTCCGCTGTTGTGCACGCGCTCGCTGGCAACCTTGGGGAAGAAGTACATGTCCGAGAAACAGGTGATGCCACCTTTTATCTGCTCGGCGATGGCCAGGTCGGTGCCGTCACGCACAAAGTCTTCATCGACCCATTTGCCCTCGGCCGGCCAGATGTGGTTTTCCAGCCAGGTCATCAGCGGCAAATCGTCGGCCAGACCACGGAACAGCGTCATCGCGGCGTGGCCGTGGGCGTTGATCAGGCCGGGGCTGAGCAGAACGTCCGGCAGTTCGCGGACTTCGGCGGCGTTACACTTCAGCGCTTCGGCACGCGGGCCGATGAACACGATGCGGCCGTCGCGAATGCCCAGGCCGTGCTCCTTGAGCACAACGCCTGCGGGTTCGACGGGTACCAGCCAGGTCGGCAGCAATAATAAGTCGAGCGCAATGGCAGGTTTCGGCATCGAGGGTCGGTTCCAGTGCTTTTGTAAAGGATGGCGAAGTATACCCGAGCGTCTTCGCGGGGGGATCGCTATAATCGGCGGCTTTTGTTCATGAGTGCGGGGTGAGGGATGCGCGATCGACTGTTGGCTGCGGAGAAAGTAAAGGCCATCGATTGGCGTGATGGCGCGCTCCACCTGCTGGATCAGCGCGTTTTGCCGTTCGAGGAAAACTGGGTCGCCTACACCAGCGCCGCCGGCGTGGCCGAAGCGATTCGTTCGATGGTGGTGCGCGGTGCGCCGGCCATCGGCATCAGTGCCGCCTACGGCATCGTACTGGCGGCCCGTGCCCGGATTGCCGAGGGGGGCGACTGGTACGCGGCGCTGGAAGAGGATTTCATGCTGCTGGCCGATTCCCGGCCGACAGCGGTCAACCTGTTCTGGGCGTTGAATCGCATGCATGACCGGCTGGACCGTTTGAAGGAAAACGCCGATCCACTGGTGGCGCTGGAAGCCGAGGCCATCGCAATTCATGAAAGCGATCGCGAGGCCAACCTGACCATGGCTCAGCTCGGCGTCGACCTGATCCGCAAGCATCAGGGCAATGCCCAGGCGATTCTGACGCACTGCAACACCGGCGCCCTGGCCACCGGCGGTTTTGGTACGGCGCTCGGGGTGATTCGTGCTGCGTTCATCGAAGGCATGGTCGAGCGCGTCTACGCCGACGAGACCCGGCCGTGGCTGCAAGGCTCGCGCCTGACCGCGTGGGAACTGGCCAACGAAGGCATTCCGGTGACCCTGAATGCTGACTCCGCTGCCGCGCACATCATGAAAACCAAAGGCGTGACCTGGGTGATCGTCGGCGCCGACCGGATTACCGCCAACGGTGACGTGGCGAACAAGATCGGCACCTATCAACTGGCGGTCAACGCCATGCACCACGGCGTGCGTTTCATGGTGGTGGCGCCGAGCTCGACCATCGACATGAATCTGGCCAGCGGTGATGACATTCCGATCGAAGAACGCGATGGCGCCGAGTTGCTGGAGGTTGGCGGCAAACGTGTCGGGGCTGACGTTGAGGCGTTCAACCCGGTGTTTGACGTGACCCCGGCGGACCTGATCGATGCGATCGTCACCGAAAAAGGCATCGTCGAGCGCCCGGATACCGCGAAAATGGCGCAGTTGATGTGCCGCAAGCGCCTGCATTGATTGGCTTGATGTCTGCGTTATCTTCTTCGCGAGCAGGCTCGCTCCCACAGGTTTTGTGATCGCCGCAGAACCCTGTTGGAGCGAGCTTGCTCGCGAAGGGGTCTTGAAAGTCAATAAACATCCGTAATTTCGTACCGAAATTTGCATTCAGGGAGGCTCTGAGCCTCTCTCGTCCCCGTTAAGCCTGTCATCGGTCATCTAACTATGCTCCATGCGCATCTGGGGGATAGGTGCGTGGCGGCTCTTGTGATAACATCCGGCGTTTTCCGAGGCAGTCCCACGGGGTTGTCTTCACTGCGCAAATCCAGGGTCAACTTGTCGATTTGTCGTAAGTCGACGCATGGCACTCGGCCTGCATCGACGAGCTTCGTGCGTCCCCTATGGATATGGCGAAGTTTCACCAGAAAAAGGAATCAGGCTTCTCATGGGCGAACTGGCCAAAGAAATCCTCCCGGTCAATATCGAAGACGAGCTGAAACAGTCCTATCTCGACTACGCGATGAGCGTGATCGTCGGTCGTGCACTGCCGGATGCGCGCGATGGCTTGAAGCCCGTGCACCGTCGCGTGCTGTTCGCGATGAGCGAGCTGGGCAACGACTTCAACAAGCCGTACAAGAAATCTGCCCGTGTCGTCGGTGACGTGATCGGTAAGTATCACCCGCACGGTGATACCGCGGTGTACGACACCATCGTCCGCATGGCGCAGCCATTCTCCCTGCGTTACCTGCTGGTCGACGGCCAGGGCAACTTCGGTTCGGTGGACGGCGACAACGCCGCGGCCATGCGATACACCGAAGTGCGCATGACCAAGCTGGCGCACGAGCTGCTGGCCGACCTGCACAAGGAAACCGTGGACTGGGTGCCGAACTATGACGGCACCGAACTGATCCCGGCGGTCATGCCGACCCGCGTGCCGAACCTGCTGGTCAACGGTTCCAGCGGCATCGCCGTGGGCATGGCGACCAACATTCCGCCGCACAACCTCGGTGAAGTTATCGACGGTTGCCTGGCCCTCATCGACAACCCCGAGCTGACCGTCGATGAGCTGATGCAATACATTCCCGGTCCGGACTTCCCGACTGCCGCGATCATCAACGGTCGCGCCGGCATCATCGAAGCCTACCGCACCGGCCGTGGCCGCATTTACATGCGCGCCCGTTCGATCATCGAAGACATCGACAAGGTCGGTGGCCGTCAGCAGATCGTCATCACCGAACTCCCTTACCAGCTGAACAAGGCACGCCTGATCGAGAAGATCGCCGAGCTGGTAAAAGAGAAGAAACTCGAAGGCATCACCGAACTGCGCGACGAGTCCGACAAGGACGGTATGCGCGTCGTGATCGAGCTGCGTCGCGGCGAAGTGCCTGAGGTGATCCTCAACAACCTCTACGCCCAGACCCAGCTGCAATCGGTATTCGGCATCAACATCGTTGCGCTGATCGACGGTCGTCCACGGATCCTCAACCTCAAGGACCTGCTGGAAGCCTTCGTCCGTCACCGCCGCGAAGTGGTTACCCGCCGTACCGTGTTCGAACTGCGCAAGGCGCGTGAGCGTGGTCACATCCTCGAAGGTCAGGCCGTTGCCCTGTCGAACATCGACCCGGTGATCGCCCTGATCAAGGCTTCGCCGACTCCGTCGGAAGCCAAGGAAGCGCTGGTCAGCACGCCGTGGGAATCCACTGCCGTGGTGGCGATGGTTGAGCGTGCCGGTGCCGATTCGTGCCGTCCGGAAAACCTCGATCCGCAATACGGTCTGCGCGACGGCAAGTACTTCCTGTCGCCTGAGCAGGCGCAAGCCATTCTGGAACTGCGTCTGCACCGCCTGACCGGTCTGGAACACGAAAAGCTGCTGGCCGAGTATCAAGAGATCCTCAACCAGATCGGCGAGCTGATCCGCATCCTCAACAGCGCCGTGCGCCTGATGGAAGTGATCCGCGAAGAGCTGGAAGTGATCCGCGCCGAATACGGCGACGTGCGCCGTACCGAAATCCTCGATGCCCGTCTCGACCTGACTCTGGGCGACATGATCCCGGAAGAAGAGCGCGTCGTGACCATCTCCCACGGTGGCTATGCCAAGACCCAGCCGCTGGCTGCGTACCAGGCCCAGCGTCGTGGCGGTAAAGGCAAATCGGCTACCGGCGTGAAGGATGAGGACTACATCGCTCACCTGCTGGTCGCCAACAGCCACACCACGCTGCTGCTGTTCTCCAGCAAGGGCAAGGTGTACTGGCTGAAGACCTACGAAATCCCTGAAGCATCCCGCGCCGCCCGTGGTCGTCCGCTGGTCAACCTGCTGCCGCTGGATGACGGTGAATACATCACCACCATGCTGCCGGTCGAGGAATACACCGAGGGTCACTACATCTTCATGGCGACCGCCAACGGCACCGTGAAGAAGACGCCGCTGGAATCCTTCAGCCGTCAACGCAGCGTCGGTCTGATCGCGCTGGAGCTGGACGAAGGCGACGTGCTGATTTCCGCAGCCATCACCGATGGCGAACGTGAAGTGATGCTGTTCTCCGACGGCGG
Organism: Pseudomonas sp. IT-P2; assembly: GCF_949767575.1. Taxonomy (NCBI): domain Bacteria; kingdom Pseudomonadati; phylum Pseudomonadota; class Gammaproteobacteria; order Pseudomonadales; family Pseudomonadaceae; genus Pseudomonas; species Pseudomonas sp. IT-P2. The sequence goes on from NZ_CATKQA010000022.1 coordinate 644,470, forward strand.
CAAGGTGACCCGCTTCAAGGAATCCGACGTTCGCGCGATGGGCCGTACCGCCCGCGGTGTGCGCGGCATGCGTCTGCCGGAAGGACAGAAGCTGATTTCGATGCTGATCCCGGAAGAAGGCAGCCAGATCCTCACCGCTTCCGAGCGTGGTTATGGCAAGCGCACCGCGATCACCGAGTTCCCCGAGTACAAGCGTGGTGGCCAGGGCGTGATCGCCATGGTCAGCAACGAGCGTAACGGCCGTCTGGTCGGTGCGGTTCAGGTGCTCGACGGCGAGGAGATCATGCTGATTTCCGACCAGGGCACGCTGGTGCGTACCCGTGTCGATGAAGTCTCCAGCCTGGGTCGTAACACCCAGGGCGTGACCCTGATCAAGCTGGCCAAGGATGAAACCCTGGTCGGTCTGGAGCGGGTTCAGGAGCCTTCGGAAGTTGAAGGTGACGAGCTGGAAGGCGAAGAAGGTGTCGAGCTGGAAGAAGGCGTGATCGGCGCCGAACCGGACGATGCGGTCGACAACCTGCAGGCGGACGCCGCAGACGAAGAAGAGTCGCAAGACTAACCAAATCGTAGCAGGGCAGAGTGTTTGCTCTGTCCGCTACCGTGATTGCATAGCGAGAGTGGATGTGAGCAAACGAGCCTATAACTTCTGCGCAGGTCCCGCTGCGCTGCCTGAAGCTGTCCTGTTGCGTGCCCAGTCCGAGATGCTCGACTGGCACGGCAAGGGTCTGTCGGTCATGGAAATGAGCCATCGCAGTGATGACTACGTGGCCATCGCCGAGAAGGCCGAACAAGACCTGCGCGACCTGCTGTCCATCCCCTCCAATTACAAAGTGCTGTTCCTGCAGGGCGGTGCGAGCCAACAGTTCGCCGAGATTCCGCTGAACCTGCTGCCCGAGAACGGCACCGCCGACTATGTCGAAACCGGCATCTGGTCGAAGAAAGCCATCGAAGAAGCGCGTCGCTTCGGCAATATCAACGTTGCCGCCAGCGCCAAGCCTTATGACTACCTGGCCATCCCTGGTCAGAACGAGTGGAAGCTGACTCCGGGTGCGGCCTATCTGCACTATGCGTCCAACGAAACCATCGGCGGTCTGCAGTTCGACTGGGTTCCCGAGGCCGGTGACGTTCCGCTGGTGGTCGACATGTCCTCCGATATCCTCTCGCGTCCGATCGATGTGTCGCAGTACGGCCTGATCTACGCCGGCGCGCAGAAGAACATTGGTCCGAGCGGTCTGGTTGTCGTGATCGTCCGTGAAGACCTGCTGGGCCGCGCCCGCAGTTCGTGCCCGACCATGCTCGACTACAAGGTCTCGGCCGATAACGGTTCGATGTACAACACCCCGGCCACCTATTCCTGGTACCTCTCGGGCCTGGTTTTCGAGTGGCTGAAGGAGCAGGGCGGCGTCGCCGCGATGGAACAGCGCAACAAGGCGAAGAAAGATCGCCTGTACGGCTTCATCGACAACAGCGATTTCTATACCAACCCGATCAGCACCAACGCCCGCTCGTGGATGAACGTGCCGTTCCGTCTGGCTGACGAGCGTCTGGACAAGGCTTTCCTGGCCGGCGCCGACGCTCGTGGCCTGCTCAACCTCAAGGGTCATCGTTCGGTCGGCGGCATGCGTGCCTCGATCTACAACGCCCTGGGTCTGGACGCCGTCGAGGCGCTGGTTGGCTACATGGCTGAATTCGAGAAGGAGCATTCCTGATGTCCGAGCAGGAGCTCAAGGCGCTGCGCGTTCGCATCGATAACCTGGATGAGAAGATTCTCCAGCTGATCAGTGATCGCGCGCGCTGCGCCGAAGAAGTTGCTCGAGTCAAGATGGCCAGTCTGGCCGAAGGTGAGCAGCCGGTGTTCTACCGTCCCGAGCGTGAGGCGCAGGTCCTCAAGCGCGTCATGGAGCGCAACAAGGGGCCGCTGGGCAATGAAGAGATGGCGCGTTTGTTCCGCGAAATCATGTCTTCGTGCCTGGCCCTCGAGAATCCGCTGAAAGTCGCTTATCTCGGTCCGGAAGGCACCTTCACCCAAGCGGCGGCCATGAAGCACTTTGGACACGCGGTGATCAGCAAGCCGATGGCGGCGATCGACGAAGTGTTCCGTGAAGTGGCGGCCGGTGCGGTGAATTTTGGCGTGGTGCCGGTGGAAAACTCCACTGAAGGCGCGGTCAACCACACCCTCGACAGCTTCCTCGAGCACGACATGGTGATCTGCGGCGAAGTCGAGCTGCGGATTCACCACCACCTGTTGGTCGGTGAAAACACCAAGACCGACAGCATCAGCCGCATCTATTCCCATGCCCAGTCGTTGGCGCAGTGCCGCAAGTGGCTGGACGCCCATTACCCGAATGTCGAGCGCGTGGCGGTGTCCAGCAACGCCGAGGCGGCCAAGCGGGTCAAGGGTGAGTGGAATTCGGCGGCGATCGCCGGTGATATGGCGGCCGGGTTGTACGGCCTGACCCGTCTGGCCGAGAAGATCGAAGATCGCCCGGACAACTCCACGCGCTTCCTGATGATCGGTAACCAGGAAGTGCCGCCGACCGGCGACGACAAAACTTCGATCATCGTGTCCATGAGCAACAAGCCCGGCGCGCTCCACGAGCTGCTGGTGCCGTTCCATGACAACGGGATCGACCTGACCCGGATCGAAACCCGTCCGTCGCGCAGTGGTAAATGGACCTACGTGTTCTTCATCGACTTCGTCGGCCATCACCGTGATCCGCTGATCAAGGGTGTACTGGAAAAGATCAGTCAGGAAGCAGTAGCACTCAAGGTGCTGGGTTCCTACCCGAAAGCAGTTCTTTAAGGGGTGGTAGCAATGAGTGGCAACTTCCTCGCTCTGGCACAGCCGGGCGTGCAACAACTTTCGCCATACGTACCGGGCAAACCCGTGGACGAGCTGGCTCGCGAACTGGACCTGGATCCGGCGAGCATTGTCAAACTGGCGAGCAACGAAAACCCGTTGGGCGCCAGCCCGAAAGCGCTGGTCGCAATCCGCGAAGCGCTGGATGAGCTGACCCGTTATCCGGACGGCAACGGTTTTGCCCTGAAATCCCTGCTGGCCGAGCAGTGCCGTGTCGAGCTGAACCAGGTGACCCTGGGTAACGGCTCCAACGACATTCTCGAGCTGGTGGCGCGCGCCTATCTGGCGCCGGGCCTGAATGCGGTGTTCAGCGAGCACGCGTTCGCGGTGTACCCGATCGCGACCCAGGCGGTCGGCGCTCAGGCCAAGGTCGTTCCGGCCAAGGATTGGGGGCATGATCTGCCGGCCATGCTGGCCGCGATCGACGCCAACACTCGCGTGGTGTTCATCGCCAACCCGAACAACCCGACCGGTACCTGGTTCGGCGCCGAAGCGCTGGACGAGTTCCTGCAGGATGTGCCGGAACATGTGCTGGTGGTGCTGGACGAGGCCTACATCGAATATGCCGAAGGCAGCGATCTGCCGGATGGTCTGGATTTCCTCGCCGCTTACCCGAATCTGCTGGTCTCGCGCACGTTCTCAAAGGCCTATGGTCTGGCGGCGCTGCGCGTCGGTTACGGCTTGTCCACTCCGGTGGTGGCGGACGTGCTGAACCGTGTACGCCAGCCGTTCAACGTCAACAGTCTGGCCTTGGCTGCGGCGTGTGCGGCGTTGAAAGACGAGGAATATCTGGCGCAGAGCCGTCAGCTCAACGAATCCGGCATGCAACAGCTGGAAGCGGGTTTTCGCGAGCTGGGTCTGAGCTGGATTCCGTCCAAGGGCAACTTTATCTGCGTCGACCTCGGTCAGGTGGCGGCTCCGGTGTTCCAGGGCCTGCTGCGCGAAGGCGTGATCGTGCGTCCGGTGGCCAACTACGGCATGCCGGACCATCTGCGGGTGACCATCGGTCTGCCGGCGGAAAACAGCCGCTTCCTCGAAGCGCTGCGCAAGGTTCTGGCTCGTGGGTGATGTCACTGCGCTGCAATCTGTTGCACCTATGATCGGGCGCCTGGTGGTGGTCGGTCTGGGGTTGATCGGTGGTTCGTTTGCCAAAGGCTTGCGTGAAATCGGCGTGTGCCGTGAAGTGGTCGGGGTCGATCTCGACCCGCAATCGCGCAAGCTGGCGGTCGAGTTGGGCGTGGTGGATCGTTGCGAAGACGACCTGATGGCGGCTTGCCAGGGCGCGGACGTGATCCAGTTGGCGGTGCCGATCCTGGCCATGGAAAAAGTGCTGGCCCGTCTGGCCGGCATGGACCTGGGGCAGGCGATTCTCACGGATGTCGGCAGCGCCAAGGGCAATGTGGTGCGCGCGGCGACCGAAGCGTTCGGCGGCATGCCGGCGCGTTTCGTGCCGGGGCATCCGATTGCCGGCTCCGAGCAGAGCGGGGTGGAAGCCTCCAACTCAGAGCTGTTCCGCCGTCACAAAGTGATTCTGACCCCGCTGGAGCAGACCGATCCGGATGCGCTGGCGGTGGTGGATCGCTTGTGGCGCGAGCTGGGCGCCGACGTCGAGCACATGCAGGTCGAGCGTCACGATGAAGTGCTGGCCGCAACCAGTCATCTGCCGCACCTGCTGGCCTTCGGTCTGGTCGATTCGCTGGCCAAGCGCAATGAAAACCTTGAGATCTTCCGTTACGCTGCGGGCGGTTTCCGTGATTTCACAAGAATCGCCGGAAGCGACCCGGTCATGTGGCATGACATCTTTCTCGCCAACCGCGAGGCTGTCCTGCGCACTCTCGATACATTTCGCAGCGACCTCGACGCCTTGCGCGACGCGGTCGATGCAGGGGATGGGCACCAATTGTTGGGCGTCTTCACGCGCGCCCGGGTTGCCCGCGAGCATTTCAGTAAAATCCTGGCCCGCAGGGCCTATGTGGACGCTATGAATTCCAACGATCTGATTTTCCTGGCTCAACCTGGTGGCCGCCTGTCCGGTCGGATTCGCGTACCAGGTGACAAATCGATTTCCCACCGTTCCATCATGCTCGGTTCCCTGGCTGAAGGCGTCACTGAAGTCGAAGGCTTCCTCGAGGGCGAAGACGCTCTGGCGACCCTGCAGGCGTTCCGCGACATGGGCGTGGTCATTGAAGGCCCGCATCACGGTCGCGTGACCATCCACGGTGTCGGCCTGCACGGCCTGAAGCCTGCGCCGGGCCCGATCTATCTGGGCAACTCCGGCACTTCGATGCGCCTGCTGTCCGGCCTGCTGGCCGCGCAGGATTTCGACAGCACCCTGACTGGTGACGCTTCGCTGTCCAAGCGCCCGATGAACCGCGTCGCCAACCCGCTGCGGGAAATGGGCGCCGTGATCGAAACCGCTGCCGACGGTCGTCCGCCGATGACCATTCGTGGCGGTCACAAGCTCAAGGGCCTGACCTACACCATGCCGATGGCCAGTGCCCAGGTTAAATCCTGCCTGCTGCTGGCGGGTCTGTACGCCGAAGGCAAGACCACTGTCACCGAGCCGGCACCAACCCGTGATCACACCGAGCGTATGCTGCGCGGCTTTGGCTATCCGGTGAGCGTCAGCGGTGCCACGGCATCGGTTGAGTCTGGTGGCAAGTTGACCGCGACCCACATCGAAGTGCCTGGCGACATCTCGTCGTCGGCGTTCTTCCTGGTGGCCGCGTCGATCGCCGAAGGTTCGGAGCTGGTGCTCGAGCACGTCGGCATCAACCCGACACGCACCGGCGTGATCGACATCCTGCGTCTGATGGGCGCCGACATCACTCTGGAAAACCAGCGTGAAGTGGGTGGCGAGCCGGTTGCCGACCTGCGTGTGCGAGCAGCTAAACTCAAGGGTATCGAGATTCCGGAAGCGCTGGTTCCACTGGCCATCGACGAGTTCCCGGTGCTGTTCGTGGCCGCGGCCTGCGCCGAAGGGCGCACCGTGCTGACCGGCGCCGAAGAGCTGCGGGTCAAGGAATCGGACCGTATCCAGGTCATGGCGGACGGTTTGCTGGCGCTGGGCGTCAAGTGCGAACCGACCCCGGACGGCATCATCATCGACGGCGGCCAGATCGGCGGCGGCGAAGTGCATGGTCATGGCGATCACCGCATCGCGATGGCATTCAGCGTGGCCTCGCTGCGCGCCACGGCACCGATCCGCATCCATGACTGCGCCAACGTCGCGACATCGTTCCCGAACTTCCTGGCGCTCTGCGCGCAGGTCGGCATTCGTGTGGCGCAAGAGGCTCAGTCGTGAACAACATTGCACCGGTCATCACCATCGACGGGCCAAGCGGCTCGGGCAAAGGCACCGTAGCCGGGATTCTGGCCAAGCGTCTGGGCTGGAACCTGCTGGACTCCGGTGCGCTGTATCGCCTGCTGGCATTTGCTGCGCACAACCACGGTGTCGACCTGACCAATGAAGAGCTGCTGAAGAAACTGGCTGCTCATCTGGATGTGCAGTTCATCGCGGCGACCGACGGTCAACTGCAACGCATCATTCTGGAAGGTGACGAAGTCAGCGATGTCATCCGTACTGAAAGCGTCGGATCAGGCGCTTCCCAGGTGGCCGCATTGCCGGCTGTGCGCGAGGCGCTGCTGCAGCGCCAGCGTGCTTTCCAGGAATTTCCGGGTCTGGTGGCCGATGGTCGCGACATGGGCACAGTGGTGTTTCCCGATGCGCCGCTGAAGATTTTCCTGACCGCCAGTGCCGAGGAGCGGGCGCGCCGCCGATATTTGCAGTTGAAGGGCAAAGTCGAGGGTGTTAGTCTGTCGAGTCTGCTAGATGAGATCCGTGCGCGCGACGAGCGTGATACCCAGCGAGCGGTGGCCCCGCTCAAGCCGGCGGCTGACGCCATACAGCTGGATTCCACGGAGTTGTCCATCGATCAGGTGCTTGAACGCATCATGAGTGAGATCGCCATTCGCGATATCGCCGGGTGACCAAGAAGGCTGCAGGGGACCAGTCATAGTCCTGTGGCGCTTCTTTTAAATGAAACTAACCCACATTGTCTGGGATGTGGAGATGGGCGTATTTTTCGCCCTAATCAACAGGAATTAAAATGAGCGAAAGCTTTGCGGAACTCTTTGAAGAAAGCCTAAAGACCCTGAACCTTCAGGCAGGCTCCATCATCACCGGTGTTATCGTTGATATCGATTACCAGGCTCGCTGGGTAACCGTTCACGCTGGCCTGAAGTCCGAAGCACTGATCCCGCTGGAGCAGTTCTACAACGACGCTGGCGAACTGAACATCAACGTCGGTGACGAAGTTCACGTTGCTCTGGACTCGGTTGAAGACGGTTTCGGTGAAACCAAGCTGTCCCGTGAAAAAGCCAAGCGCGCTGAATGCTGGATCGTTCTGGAAGCAGCCTTCGCAGCTGAGGAAGTGGTCAAGGGCGTTATCAACGGTAAGGTTAAAGGCGGCTTCACTGTCGACGTTAACGGCATCCGTGCGTTCCTGCCAGGTTCCCTGGTTGACGTCCGTCCAGTGCGCGACACCACGCACCTGGAAGGCAAAGAGCTGGAATTCAAGGTCATCAAGCTGGACCAGAAGCGCAACAACGTTGTCGTTTCCCGTCGCAGCGTCCTGGAAGCCGAGAACTCCGCCGAGCGTGAAGCTCTGCTGGAATCCTTGCAGGAAGGCCAGCAAGTCAAAGGTATCGTCAAAAACCTCACCGATTACGGCGCATTCGTCGATCTGGGTGGCGTGGACGGCCTGCTGCACATCACCGACATGGCCTGGAAGCGCATCAAGCATCCTTCCGAGATCGTCAACGTTGGTGACGAAATCGACGTCAAGGTTCTGAAATACGATCGCGAACGCAACCGTGTTTCCCTGGGCCTGAAGCAACTGGGCGAAGATCCATGGGTTGCTATCAAAGCTCGTTACCCAGAAGGCACTCGCGTTACCGCTCGTGTAACCAACCTGACCGACTACGGCTGCTTCGCTGAGCTGGAAGAAGGCGTTGAAGGTCTGGTACACGTTTCGGAAATGGACTGGACCAACAAGAACATCCACCCTTCGAAAGTCGTACAAGTCGGCGACGAAGTGGAAGTCATGGTTCTGGACATCGACGAAGAGCGTCGTCGTATCTCCCTGGGCATCAAGCAGTGCAAGTCGAACCCATGGGAAGACTTCTCTGGCCAGTTCAACAAGGGCGACAAGATCTCCGGCACCATCAAGTCGATCACCGATTTCGGTATCTTCATTGGTCTGGACGGCGGCATCGACGGTCTGGTTCACCTGTCCGACATCTCCTGGAACGAAGTGGGCGAAGAAGCCGTACGTCGTTTCAAGAAGGGTGATGAGCTGGACACCGTTATCCTGTCGGTTGACCCGGAGCGTGAGCGTATCTCCCTGGGTATCAAGCAACTGGAAAGCGATCCGTTCTCCGAGTACGTCTCGGTTAACGACAAAGGCGCAATCGTTACTGGCACCGTGAAAGAAGTTGACGCCAAAGGCGCCATCATCGTTCTGGCCGACGATATCGAAGCGACTCTGAAAGCCTCCGAAATCAGTCGTGACCGCGTTGAAGACGCGCGCAACGTTCTGAAAGAAGGCCAGCAAGTAGAAGCCAAGATCATCAGCGTTGATCGCAAGAGCCGCGTAATTCAGCTGTCGATCAAATCGAAAGATGATGCTGAAGAGAAAGAAGCCATCCAGAGCCTGAAAACCGCTCCGGAAGGTGAAGCAGCTGACACCACTATGGCTGCACTGCTGCGTCAAGCAATGGCCAAACAGAACTGAGTTCTGTCTGATCATGAAAAAGGGCGACTTCGGTCGCCCTTTTTTGTGCCTGCGATTTGGTGAGGTATCGCTCTCTGGCTATTCGGGTGAAACCATTCCCTTTGCGTGGCGGTCTGTTTCTTTAATCGGATCAATCGTCTATTCGCGTCTAGGCTTAGTCTGAAGATCGCAGTAGTCTGGCAGGCGCCTGGTATAAGGAAGTGAATGAACAAGTTTATAGTCTTGGTGAGTGTGTTGATGTTGGCGGGTTGCACTACCAGCGCCAAGACCCATGCGGTGCGTGGAGTCAGCGGCATCGAAGTCGACTGCTCGGGCTTGGGCTCAGGCTGGGAGAGGTGTCAGAAGCGCGCCGCCAAGGAGTGCAAGGGCGCAGGCTATAAGGTGATTACGCGTTCTGATGATGCCCGGGAAGAAGATGAGTTTCCCTTCGGCTTCAATCCTGCTGGCTACGTCACTCGAACCATGCTGGTGATTTGTCGGTGAGTGGGCGTTCATGGGCTTGCAATCCGATGCCCTGAAAATGGGCGTTTTGGCGAGCGGAAAGATATGTCAAGCCCTGGGCTGTTCAAAATCTTCCGGGCGTGCTAAAACCTTTCAAGCGCTGATCTAGCTGCTTGAAAAAGAAGGGAAAAATATGACGAAGTCGGAGTTGATCGAACGAATTGTCACCCATCAGGGGCTGCTCTCATCCAAAGATGTAGAGCTGGCCATCAAGACCATGCTTGAGCAAATGTCCCAGTGTCTGGCCACAGGGGATCGTATCGAGATCCGTGGTTTTGGCAGCTTTTCTTTGCACTATCGTGCGCCGCGGGTCGGTCGTAATCCAAAGACCGGTCAGTCTGTCAGCCTTGACGGTAAATTCGTTCCGCATTTCAAGCCAGGCAAAGAGCTGCGTGATCGCGTAAATGAGGAAGAGGAGTCGGATTGATGTCATCTTTCATGAGTGAGGTTGACAATGCGTAGCTTCCAACGTCTTCTGTTTGGGCTAATTGTCCTTTTGTTGGTTTTGGGTATCCTGGCTTTTGTCCTCGAAAACCAGCAATCGGTTTCCTTGGCATTCCTTGGCTGGTCAGGCCCCGAGTTGCCAGTGTCCGTATTGATGGTTCTGACGCTGCTCATCGGCATGCTGATCGGTCCCGTGCTTGGATGGATCCTTGGTCGCACATCGAGAGTGGGTCGCAGGCGTCTTGTCTAATCGCGCCAACCCGAAGACTTGTATCGAAATTGCGTCACAGCTTGTCTATATCCATTAGTAAAACCCTCATTAAGCTGTAAAATGCTGCTCTTGATCGATAGTGGCATATTCCTCTTCGTATCAGACTGACTCTGACGAGAGCCTTGGCAGCTTGATGGCTTTTGTATTCATGGATTAGACAGTGCTCGGTGGACGGCCCTGTCAGCAACTCAAGGGTATGGTTTCGCGTGAAAATTCTAGTAACCGGCGGCGCCGGGTTTATCGGTTCGGCGGTCATTCGCCATATCATCTCCAACACCTCCGACTCTGTTGTTAACGTCGATAAGCTTACCTACGCCGGCAACCTCGAATCATTGGCTGAAGTTAGCCAGAATTCACGATACGTGTTCGAGCGCGTTGATATCTGTGATCGTGAACAAATTGACCGCGTTTTTCGTGAGCATCAGCCAGATGCCGTTATGCATCTGGCTGCCGAGTCCCACGTTGACCGTTCGATTACGGGGCCGTCCGAGTTTATTCAGACCAACATCATAGGTACTTACACCTTGTTGGAGGCTGCGCGTCACTATTGGCTTGCGCTGGACGAATCGCGTAAAACTGCGTTTCGCTTCCATCATATTTCTACCGACGAAGTTTACGGCGATCTGGAAGGTCCTGAAGATCTCTTTACGGAGACCACGCCTTATCAGCCAAGCTCCCCATACTCTGCGAGCAAGGCTAGCTCCGACCACCTGGTAAGAGCTTGGAGTCGTACCTATGGATTACCGACACTGGTAACCAACTGCTCGAACAACTACGGCCCTTACCACTTCCCTGAGAAATTGATCCCTTTGATCATTCTCAATGCATTGGAAGGCAAGCCACTTCCTGTATACGGCCAAGGTACCCAGGTACGTGATTGGCTTTATGTAGAAGATCACGCACGCGCACTCTACAAGGTAGTGACCGAGGGCGTTATCGGCGAGACTTACAATATTGGTGGGCATAATGAAAAACAGAACATCGAAGTAGTGCGCACCCTTTGCGCATTGCTAGATGAGTTGCGTCCCGACTCCAGTCATTGCCCACATGCGAGCCTCATTACCTACGTTCAGGATCGTCCGGGGCATGACCTGCGTTACGCCATCGATGCCAGTAAGATTCAGCGCGAACTTGGTTGGACACCGGAAGAAACCTTCGAGACTGGTATTCGTAAAACTGTCGAATGGTACCTGAGCAATACGGAGTGGGTTGCCCACGTGAAAAGTGGCAGTTATCAACAGTGGATCGAACAAAATTACGCGGATCGTTCGAGCCAGTCATGAAAATCCTCTTGCTGGGAAAAAACGGCCAAGTGGGATGGGAGTTGCAGCGTTCTCTTTCCCCGCTAGGTGAGTTGATTGCGCTTGATCGTCATTCCGATAACGGACTTTGCGGAGATCTGCACAATATTGATGGGTTGCGTTGCACTATTCGTCAAGTCAAGCCAGATATTATCGTAAATGCCGCGGCTTATAACGCAGTCGACAGGGCTGAATCTGAAGCTGACTTGGCTTTTGCCATCAATGCACTTGCTGTTCAGGCTATGGCCGAAGAAGCCAAAGCCTTGGATGCCTGGCTGGTTCACTATTCGTCGGACTATGTTTTTAATGGTGAGGGACAGGACGCCTGGAAGGAAGCCGATACCGCCAATCCTCTTAATCTGTATGGCAAAAGTAAATTGGCTGGTGAGCAGGCGGTACAGGCGTCTGGCTGCAAGCACCTGATCTTTCGTACCAGTTGGATTTATGGAACCCGTGGGCAAAATTTTGCCAAGACGATGTTGCGGCTGGCACAAGAGCGTGAAGTGCTGAATGTCATTGCGGATCAAGTAGGTTCCCCGACTGGAAGTGATTTGATCGCAGATGTGACAGCCTTGGCACTGCAACAGGCCTTGCATCAAACGGAGCTATCGGGTCTGTACCACTTGGCTGCAGGTGGCGAGGTCTCATGGCATGGTTACGCATCTCATGTGATTGATTTTGCGAGGACTCATGACGATAGCCTTCGTGTTAAGTCAGTTAATCCAGTTTCGAGCGATGAGTATCCTACCGCTGCGCGCCGTCCGTTGAACTCGCGCTTGAACACTCAGAAACTGTGTAACAATTTTTCTCTGCACCTGCCGGATTGGCAAAGTGGTGTAACCCGAATGCTTAGGGAAGTTCTAATCAAATGATCACGACAAATCGTAAAGGCATCATCCTCGCAGGTGGCTCCGGAACTCGTTTACACCCTGCAACGCTTGCGATTTCGAAGCAACTTTTGCCGGTTTTTGACAAGCCGATGATCTATTACCCGCTAAGCGTACTGATGCTTGCCGGAATTAGAGAGATTCTGATTATTTCGACTCCGCAGGATACTCCGCGATTTGAGCAACTGTTAGGTGACGGTCAGCGCTGGGGCATCAACTTGCAATATGCTGTTCAAGACTCTCCGGATGGCCTTGCGCAAGCGTTTGTAATTGGCGAAGAGTTTCTCGATGGGCAGGCCTGTGCGCTTGTCCTTGGCGATAACATTTTTCATGGTCATGATTTTCACAATCTGCTGATGAATGCGATGTCTCGCACTGAGGGGGCCAGTGTCTTTGCTTATCATGTCAATGATCCAGAACGTTATGGTGTTGTTGAGTTTGATAGCAAGGGAAAGGTCATTAGTCTTGAAGAAAAACCTGTCGTACCAAAATCGAGTTATGCGGTGACTGGTTTGTATTTCTATGATTCGCAAGTCGTAGAGTTTGCTAAATCCCTGAAGCCTTCCTCCAGGGGAGAGCTTGAAATTACTGACCTGAATCGACTCTATTTGGAAAAAAATCAGTTGGATGTTGAAATCATGGGTAGGGGTTATGCTTGGCTGGACACAGGCACGCACGAATCCTTGTTGGAGGCCGGGCAGTTCATTGCCACGCTTGAAAGTCGCCAAGGTCTAAAGGTTGCGTGCCCTGAGGAAATTTCGTTCAGAATGGGCTGGATTGATCGCGCACAACTCGAAACTCTCGCCGCACCCCTCGCGAAAAATGGTTATGGAAAGTATCTACTTGCTATTTTAAAAGAGATCAATAGTGAGCGAGCTTGAGAGTGCCCAATTCTTTGCGCTAAATTTCCGCAAAAAAGGCATATTCGGCTAGTAGAAAGGCAAGAGAATGAAACGGAATATTTTTGATTTTGCTGTAATTGCTGAGGTAATCGCGTGATTAATTCGGCATTCAGGCAGCTTTTTGAACTATGCAGTAGTCATGCCGTGCTGTGGCAACTGGTTCGGCAACACTTGATCCTGCGTTATCGTAGGACAGCGCTTGGTTATCTGTGGACGTTAATCAATCCACTGATGATGATGACTGTTACAGCTGTTGTTTTTTCTACCTTGTTCAAGGCAGATCTCAAAACGTACGCGGTTTTCCTGTTTGCAGGAATGATTCCATGGAACTGTTTTAGCGCAATTGTTACGCAGTCCGGTGCGGCATTCATTAATAATGAAAGTCTGATTAAAAAGATATATTTACCAAAGCTGATCTTTCCACTGAGCGTCGCTTTGGGTGTCTTGATTGATAGCTGTCTATCATTTATTGCACTGTTTTTGATTATCTTTGCAATAGGTGGGCATTTGACTTGGGCTCTCTTGTTTATTCCCGTTGCCTACGTCTTGTTGTTTGTTTTCGCATTGGGTATTGCATTGTTTGTATCGATTGCGACAGTTTTTTTTCGCGACTTGCAACACATCATTCTGATCGCAATGCAGGCTTGGTTTTTCCTGACTCCGATCATGTACAAGAATGACGCCTTGATGGGCAAGGTAGCCTGGTTGGTGAGCTTTAACCCAGTCGTCCCGTTTGTAGATATGTTTCGCGCGCCTTTGACTCAGGGAGTATTGCCAAACTCCTCGACGGTTCTGGTTTGCGCGGGATTGGCAGTGACAAGTATTTTTCTCGGTTTTGTTTTTTTTCTCCTTAAAGAGAAAAAAATCATTTTTAGGCTGTAACTGACATGTCGAATGTATCCATTGTCGATTTATCAATTAAGTTTCGTATTTATCACGATTCGACGCCTTCTTTCAAAGATTATTTTACCGGAATATTCAAAAGAAAGAGTACGTCAGCGTATTCGGATTTTCTTGCGGTAAATAACGTCTCCTTCAATCTTAATGCGGGTGATCGTGTTGGTATTGTTGGTCACAATGGCGCAGGCAAGAGTACTTTGTTGAAGGCGTTGTGTCGTATTTATGAGCCTTCGGATGGGACGATCAAGGTGTCGGGGCGGATTGCCCCGCTCCTGGAAATTGGGGCGGGGTTTCACCCGGAGTTCAGCGGGCGAGAAAATATCTATCTCAATGGTTCTATTCTCGGATACTCAAAGGCCCAGTTGGCAGAGATCGAGCCGGAAGTCATCGCATTCGCCGAGTTGGAGGAGTTTATTGATACGCCGGTCAAATATTATTCCACCGGTATGTATATGAGACTGGCATTCTCTCTGGCGACCGCTGTGCACCCGGAAGTGTTGATTTTGGACGAGATCTTTGCTGGTGGTGATGCTGCCTTCATGGAGAAGGCCAAGGCGAGAATGCACTCAATGATCGATAAAGCCGACATCATGATCATGGTATCTCACGATCACAATCTGGTTAAGACCTTGTGCAATCGCGTTATCTGGATGGACCATGGGAAGATGGTGGCGGATGGTAGTCCGGACGAAGTAATTGAGATGTATCTCAAAGGAGCGCCTCAACATGGATGAAATGAGCATGACTGAGCTCAGAGAGCAACTGCGGCTACTTGAGGCTAAAGTAGCCAGGCATGAAGAACAGTTGCGTTCGTTGAGCTTGATGCTAAACGCACAGGGACGTATTTTCGAGGTGTCGAGATGGACGCCCTCCGCCAGCGCTGGGGTAAAAGAGACTCTACCGCCTGAAATAGAAGTTCAAAGGGTCGAATTCACGGCGGAGAAGCCTCACAACAAGGTCGAGGCACTAAGAAATACGGTTTTCGGCCAATTCTATCTCAAACACCTGAAGCAGAATTCTTTTGTTCGCTGGGTCGTATTATGGCTCTGGCGCAACGGGTATCCTGTTTACGCCAATGTTCGGGCTCATTTGTCTGGCAATAAAAATCAGAGTTGGCGCGGGCTCTCTAGCCATAAAGAATATATTGCGGATAATAATCTGGCCGTAAAAGTTCTTGTGAAGGAGGAGCGGGTTGATACGCCTGCGCCCCGCGTGCTGCCTGCGAGTGATCAGGAATATCTGGTTTCTCCGCACGAGGCGTATACTTATCCGAAAATCTATACGTTCTTCCTTAATCAAGCGACCGTATATGGCGGCACAAATCTGGTGTTGGTCGATAATAAAGTCCTACATCACGACTTATATGATTTCACTCGAGATTACACGAGCGAAGAGTTGCACGGCAGGTTGATTCTCGATAAAGATTTTAGTAGAGCCCGTTGGGTATCGCACGACCCATTACCTGAAGTTATCCCGGTCGCGGCGTCGTTTCTCGACTCTTGCGCCTCTAATTATGCTCATTGGATGACAGAGGTATTGCCCCGCGTCGCAGTTTTTTGTGCGGACGATGATTATAAGGATGTTCCAATCCTGGTAAATGATGGCTTGCATCCTAACCTGATGCAATCGCTGAGGGTTGTCTCGGGCAATGATCGTAAAATTATCGCACTTCCTACTGGCAAGGCCGCAACTGTTGGGCAGCTATTTATCACTTCAGTAGCGGGCTACGTGCCTTTCGAGCGCCGCCCAAACGCCCTTGGCGAACATTCGCATGGCCTTTTCAGTCCTGCTGCATTTGATTTGTTAAAACTTCGTTCAAATAGCTTCGCTGCTGAATCGGGTGGAGACTGGCCAGAAAAAATTATCCTTAGGCGTAGAACCGGCGCACGGTTGGTCAGCAATTTTGCGGATCTGGAGTCGGCTTTGGTACCAAAAGGCTTTAAGGTCGTCGAGACTGAAGGTCTGAGCTTTATCGAGCAAGTGGCGTTGTTTAGTCGTGCCAAAGTTATTATCGGTTCTTCCGGGGCGGCGCTTGCGAGCCTTGTTTTTGCACCGAAGGATGCACAGATTTTCATACTGATCAGCAAGTTTCCAGACACAAGTTATTGGTACTGGCAGAATATGGCCTGCTCATCGGGAAAAAAGGTCAACTACGTACTTGGTACGGCGGATTCCACTGGGAAGGGCATTCATGCAGATTTCAGCATTGATTTGAAAAACTTTCTGGTTGAGCTTGATGCGGATATTCCCGCGTGAGTTTTCTTGACCCGACGAGAAGAGGAGTTTGAAATGAATTTGGACAAGTGTGACGTATTGACCTTGCCGAGAATCAATGATCCTCGGGGTAATCTTACCTATGTCGAAGCCGGTCGCCATATTCCGTTTGATATAAAGCGTGTTTATTATCTTTATGATGTACCAGGTGGCGCAGAGAGAGGAGGGCACGCACACAAGGCTTTACATCAATTAATTATCGCCATGTCCGGTTCTTTTGATATTCATATTGATGACGGTTATGGAAAAAAAACCATTCATATGAACCGAAGCTATTCCGGTTTATATGTTTGTCCAATGATTTGGCGAGAGATCGATAATTTTTCTTCTGGTGCAGTTTGTATGGTTTTGGCGTCTGACTTTTATGATGAAGATGATTATTATAGAGACTACGATAAGTTTATTGCCGACGCTAATCCCGGGTTGAGCGCTCGTTGATGCTATATAGCCAAATCCTGTAACTCAGGGTTTGGCTTTTTTGTGCGAAATCTTGTAATTTTTTTTCTTCAGTTCCTTTCCCGTGCTTTATATCCCACTCTGCAATTATAAAACGGCGTAAGCATTCATTCTTTAGCTCTCAGCAATAGGATGATTGCTGGGGCGGTAGTTGCCATTGTATTTATTACTGAATTGAATCGATCAGGATAGTGAGGTACCTACCCGGGATCACCCGCATCAAATGGATAACCGGTTCCAAGACGTTCTGGTATTTTTAAGAAGGGGCCGCTACAATATTTTCAGCTCTTCGAACCTGTCGAGCCGCTCAAGCAGTGCGCTCCGCTCGCCAGATTGAAAAAATAGGCCTGCAACAAATTAACGAGAAGTGTGATTTGGTTTTTATTTGATTCCGATTACACACTGATGGAGAAATTGATAGTGAACTTACAGCATTCCACAGTACGCCTCAGGTTTGTAGAAGTAGAGGACGCGGAATTCATCCTGAGTTTGCGTTTGGATGACAGGTATAACAAATTTTTATCAGGGGTTTCTCCAGATCTCGAGTCACAAAAAAGCTGGATCAAGAAGTACAAGGTCGACGAGGCGGAGCAGAAGCAGTTTTATTTCATTATTGAAAAGCTCGATGGCACACCATGCGGGACAGTACGAGTCTACGATATTCGGGATGGATCATTTTGTTGGGGGAGTTGGATCCTCAATGAAAACAAGACACGCTTTGCAGCCATCGAAAGTGCGTTTCTGATATACAAGTTTGGCTTTGAACATTTAGGATTCAAGAAGTGCCATTTCGATGTGATGAAGGGTAATGATAAGGTTATATCCTTCCATAAAAAAATGGGCGCGGTTCAGGTGGGTGAGGATGAGGCTAATAATTACTATGAAATTACGCCTGACGCGGTAAAAAAATCAGAAGAGCAACTTTCGGGTATTTTTAAATGACGACTATTCCATTTCTTGATCTGGCTTCGGTAAATGCGGCTTCTCGCGATGAGCTGATTGAAGCAGTTACTCGGGTAATTGATTCCGGTTGGTATATTGGCGGAGCGGAACTTGAAGCATTTGAGAAAGAATTCGCAGAGTACTGTGGCGTAAAATATTGCATCGGTGTTGCTAATGGTCTTGATGCTTTGATATTGACGCTGCGCGCCTGGAAAGAACTGGGCAAGCTTAAAAATGGTGATGAGGTTATCGTACCCGCTAATACCTACATCGCTAGTGTTATGGCTATTACCGAAAACAACCTTACTCCTGTACTGGTAGAGCCTGATGCCAAGTCCTTCAACATATCTCCAGAAAATGTAAAGGCAGCTTTGACCGAACGAACTCGAGTCATTTTGCCTGTGCATCTGTACGGGCAAATCGCGAATATGCCCGAACTCTTGGCTATCGCGAACGAACACAAACTTCTGGTTTTGGAAGACTCTGCTCAATCGCATGGTGCAAGCATCGATGGTAAGCGTGCCGGTAATTGGGGAGATGCTTCCGGATTCAGTTTTTACCCAGGCAAGAATCTCGGTGCATTGGGAGATGCCGGCGCAATTACTACCAACGATCCAGAATTGAATGAAGCTCTTCGAGCTATTCGCAATTATGGTTCGCATGTCAAGTACAAAAGTTTGTACCAGGGCGTAAACAGCCGGCTGGATGAAATTCAGGCAGCGATTCTGAGTGTAAAGCTAAAAAACCTCGATGAAACTGTTGCTCATCGCAGAGAAATTGCTCAAATCTATTCAAGCGGTATTGATAACCCATTGATTACATTGCCTGTCGATAAAGGCTCCGACGTTACTAAAATGCACCAGCATGTTTGGCATTTGTACGTTATCAAGTCTGCGCAGCGTCAAGAGTTGCAAAAACACTTGGCTGACTTGGGTATTCAGACTTTGATTCACTATCCAATTCCTCCGCATAAACAACAAGCTTATGCTGAGTTCAATCATCTGAGTTTCCCACTAACTGAGCAAATTCACGATGAAGTTTTGAGTTTGCCAATGGGTCCAACTTTGAGCTTGGAGCAGGCTAAAGAAGTGATTAAGGCCTGTAATTCTTTTAAGAAAAATTAATTGCTCCAAACCCGTCAGGCGTTTCTGCCCTGGCGGGTTATGATTTGTTGTTGGTGAGTGTGTGACTTTGGGAAATTAGAATGTACTCACGTAGTGCAGGGCCGCTTGTCAGTATATGTATCCCGGTGTTTAATCACTCGAGATTCGTCGCAGAATGTATCGAGAGTGTCATTGCGCAATCCTATCAGAATATAGAGCTCATCATTATTGATGATGGTTCTACAGATTCTTCCTTTGCCGTTGTTGAGCAATACTTGGCTGCCTGTAAAGCGCGTTTTCGGAGGTTCAAAGCGATTTCTAGACCTAATGTTGGCGTTTCTGCAACATTGAATGAGGGGTTGGAATGGGCAGACGGTAAGTACTTTTGTGGTTTGGCTTCCGACGATTTGATACTTCCTGATAAGACTCGGGTCTTGGTTGAGTATCTTGAAAACCACCAATCATGCGTTGCAGCATTTGGTTCGGTTTACATGATTGACAATGACTCCAGAAAGATAGGAAAGCGTGTAGGTAATGCAGTCTATAATTTCAAGGATGTTTTTTTGCTTCGTGCCGAACTTCCTGCACCGGCGGCTTTGATAAGGCGAGAAGTGTTAGAGCTTGTAGGAGGATTCGACAAAGATACGAAAGTTGAAGACTGGGATATCTGGTTGAGAGTATCAAAGGCAAGAGATTCAGCTGTCGCTGTAATTCCGGATCTGTTGGCGAACTATCGTGTTCATTCGACAAATACATGGAAAAATATTGATGCTATGCATTCTGCCAAGATGGAAATTATTCAAAAATATTCAAATGATGAAAATTATGATCGAGCGCAAGCAGTGTTGGAGTGTGCTCTTTTCAGGGATTTATCGATAGCAAGGAAGAAGGAAGCCCTTAGGGTTTTTTTTAGTATTTTTAGACGAGTTCAGGTATACAGGGAAATTCGTTTTTATCAGGGTGTTTTTTATCTTTTTTTTCGGTGGAAGTGATGCCTGATAATAATCGTTTTCGGGGGGGTCTAATAATTTTTCAATGCTTTAATGGCAAAGGAGAAGTATGAAGTTCTTTGTAACGGGAGGCAGCGGCTTTATCGGTAGAGCGTTATGTCGTGCGTTGGTGGGTCGCGGTGATGAAGTAATTGTTTTAACTCGGAATGCACGGCTCCATATCCCAGGGGTAAAGATTTTAGTCGGCGATGTTCACGAATGGTGTGGAGAATTACCGGCTCAGCTACAGGATGTTGATGTAATAGTTAACTGTATGGGGGAGATTTCATCCGAATCAAAAATGTATAGTCTGCATGTAGCAGGTACGCGAAAAGTCATTGACAGCTTTCTGAATAGTTCAAAGGAAAATAATAGGCCGATTCACATAGTTCAGTTGAGCAGTGTGGGCGCCTATGGAATGGTCTCCAGGTCAAACGGGCACAAGATAATAGTAGATGAGAAAGACTTCCCTTGTCCGGTAGGTCTCTATGAAGTGACAAAGACCGTCGCAGATGAAATTATTGTCAGCTATTGTGCAGCAGAACCTGCGTTAAGCTATACAATTGTTCGACCTACGAATGTTGTCGGGCATGATATGTCAAATCAATCGTTTCGTCAGTTGTCGCAGGTTGTACGCCGGGGTCTGTTTTTTTACATAGCCGATAAGCAGTCGATTGCTAACTATATTCATGTTGAAGATGTCGTTCGCGCACTTGTGCTTTGTGCTTTAGATGAACGTGCAAAGAATAAGACCTATATTGTTTCGAATGATTGCCTATTGTGCGAAGTAGTGGACGCGATGGCGGATTTTCATAAAGTTAAAGCTCCTGCGCTCGTCGTTCCTGAAAAGCTGGTTCGTGTTTTTACCGCACTGTGCTCGCATATTCCGAAATTTCCTTTGAAAAAAAGCAGGGTTGATGCGCTGGTTTCAAGAGTCGAGTACTCAAGTGCGTTGATCCGAAGAGAATTAGGGTTTAATGCCTCCTTTAGTATTCCCAGTTCTATCTCTTCCATTCTGGCGCATCAACAATGAAGAGTAGAAAGAGAATTTGTATTGTCTCGACTGTTCCAGTCGTTCTGCATGTCTTTATGCGTGCCCATATCCTGAAGTTGTCGAAGGCCTTCGATGTGACATTGGTAACTTCTGGTCCAGTCGATGGCGTAGATAAATTGTTGTCCAAAAACGTTAGTTTTGTACGTCTGGACATTGAGCGAAAAATTTCTATCGGCAAGGATCTTTGTGCACTATATTTATTATCCAGGCATTTAAAAGCTTTTCAGTATGATTGTGTATTTTCCCTTATGCCGAAATCTGGATTAATTGGGATGCTTTCAGGGCTGATAGCCAGGATTCCCGTTCGACTACACATTTTCACCGGCCAGGTATGGGCGACTAAATCTGGATTGTTTCGCCTGTTGTTGACGATGCTTGATACGCTAATGGCTATGTGTGCAACTCATCTTTTGGCAGACAGTCATTCGCAAAAAAGCTTTTTGGAAGGTAATCGAATAGCCCCTCTCGGAAAAATTAAAGTACTGGGTAACGGCTCTATAAGTGGTGTGGATACGGCGAAATTTTCCGAAAACTATCCTGTAAGGCAAGCACTCAGATCGGCGTTAGGCATAGAAGAAAGTGACGTGGTTTTCCTTTTTCTGGGGCGTGCTGCGCGGGCAAAGGGAGTCCTTGATCTCGCAAGTGCATTCAGAAAATTATCCGAGCAGTATTCCAACGTTTACCTACTTATAGTTGGGCCTGATGATGATGATGGTGTTGATATCGAGTTAAACGCCATTTTGAAGGGGCATGATTCACGCTATCATCGGAAGGGATTCTCGGAAACCCCAGAAGAATGGATGGCCACTGCTGATATATTTTGCCTCCCCAGCTATCGAGAAGGGTTTGGTACTGCAGTTGTAGAGGCGGCGAGTGTTGGGCTGCCGTCAATTGCCTCGAGAATCTACGGACTTACTGATGCTGTTGAGGAAGAGGTCACAGGAATTTTTCATTCTCCAGGCAATAGAGATGAAATATTTTCTTGTATGAAGAGACTTCTTGAAGATACCGATTTCAGGAGAAGACTTTCACTGCAGGCCCGTCAACGGGTTGAGGATTTGTTCTCTCAGGATTATGTCACCAGTGAGATGGTATGCTTTTTGAAGTCTATCTTGAAGTGAAGACTTGTTTATATAGTTGGAGTTGTCTCAGTGAAAATATTAATAACAGGTGCCACAGGGTTTGTTGGTGGTGCGTTGCTGAAGCAACTCGGTCAAATGCCTGGATATCATATCGTAGCGCTGGCGCGTCGCCCCATTGGTGATATTCCGCATAATACAACTGTCGTTATTTCTGATGATTTTAGTGTCCCGGATGATGATTATCCATTGTTGAAGGGGCTCGATGTTGTAGTTCATTGTGGCGCCCGAGCTCATCAAATGCATGATAATCCAGAGACCTGTCTGGAAGAGTACCGCCGTGTAAATGTGACCGGTACCTTGATGCTGGCGAAGCAGGCAGCGGAAGCGAAGGTCAAGCGTTTTGTCTATCTCAGCTCAATTAAAGTAAATGGAGAGATGACTGAGGCAGGAAAAAGTTTCACTGCAGAAGATACACCTGCTCCTGCTGATCCATACGGCGTATCAAAAATGGAAGCCGAGTTAGAGCTTCAACGTTTCGCGAGCTCAGTAGGTATGGAGTTAGTGATAATCAGGCCGGTCCTTGTCTATGGGCCCGGAGTCAGAGCTAATTTTCTGACACTTATGAGTCTGATAAGCAAAGGCATCCCGCTTCCCTTTGCGAGGGTTAATAATAAGAGAAGTTTTTTATATGTTGGGAATTTGGTTGAGTTTATTAAAGTATGTATGACGCATCGCGCAGCCAGGAATAATATCTTCTTGATTAGTGATGGTGAAGACCTTTCGACGCCCTCTCTTATTGTGAAAATTTCAAAGGCGTTTGGGCGAGCTGCCATATTATTGCCAGTCCCTGTCAGTCTTATGGTTTTTTGTGCAGCTGTTCTAGGCAAACGGGCCATAACAACCCGACTCTGTTCATCCTTACAAGTCGATTTGCAAAAAAATTCGAATTTATTGGATTGGAAGCCCCCATTTAGTGCTGATCAAGGTATAGAAAGCACGGCAAAAGCGTTCTTGGAGGCAGAAAGAGCATGAGATATTTTTTTATTATAGCATTCTTCGTATTGCTTTCATTTTTCCTGACCTTCGGTTTGCGACGTTATGCAATAGCGCGCAATCTCATCGATGTTCCGAACTCGAGGAGTTCGCATGCCATTCCAACCCCCAGGGGAGGGGGGGTGGCAATAATTATCTCCTTTTTGTTGGCCGGTGCATTGTTGTTTTCACTGAATCTTATTCCCTCAAGCTTGTTCCTCGCCTTGTTGTTCCCAGGGCTGTTAGTGGCTGTTTTGGGGTTCGTTGATGATCATGGGCATGTCTCAGCCCGCTGGAGATTGCTCGGTCACTTTGCGGCTTCGCTCGGAGTATTATGTTTTTTTCAAGGCGCCCCTTCGTTATCGATTCTGGGAGCTGTGATTGAGTCTTGGTATCTATGTGGAGTGTTTGCCGTTTTTTACTTGGTATGGATGATCAACTTATATAATTTCATGGATGGTATCGATGGATTGGCAAGTGTCGAGGCTTTGACCGTCACGCTTTCAGCCGCATTTTTGTATTGGTGGATGGGCTTCGACGGCCTTGTTTGGGCGCCACTGATAATGGCCGCTGCTGTTACAGGGTTTCTATTTCTCAATTTTCCCCCAGCTCGAATTTTCATGGGGGATGCGGGAAGCGGGTTCATCGGTCTGGTGATAGGTATCTTTTCGTTATATGGTGCGATGGTTTCTCCCCAACTTCTATGGAGTTGGTTGATTTTGTTGGGCGTCTTTATTGTTGATGCGACTTATACGCTGGGCCGACGGTTGCTGCGTGGCGAAAAGATCTATGAAGCCCACAGGAGTCATGCCTACCAATCAGCCTCTCGAGTGCATGGTAGCCATCTGGTTGTGACGCTGACTGTCAGTCTGATCAATATCTTTTGGCTGCTACCTATCGCAGCAATGGTTGCGTGTCAGAAAATTGAAGGCTTTCTGGGGGTGCTAATTGCCTACTTGCCTGTGCTACTGCTAGCGCGTACATACCGGGCAGGCGAAGCAGAATAGGGATAGGTGTAATTTTTTCGCGTCGCTGGGCGCGTAAAGAGAATTTTGCGCCCAGTAACATCAGCCTCTTTGTTCTATCCGTCGCGTCTAGATAATCTGATCAAAAAGGACCGGTTCGATACTATCGAGTTATCGGCAAGCTCTGGTTATCAATCGTAGCAGCGTCTGGCGTGCCAGTTCTTGCTGAGATATTCTTTTTATCAAAACGCTTGATGATCCACTTTCTCGCGGGTTCCTCGATAAGGTGGTGCGCAATTGCTGATGCGGCAATGAGCACCAATAGCGCAGTTACCATAAGTATCTTAGGATTATTAAGTGCGTTGAATTTCTGGGTTATTGTGTCGTGGTGTTTGATTAAGGGGACAATGATCAGGAACTGTAATGAGTAAAAGCAGTAGCTGATTTTGCCTAGCCATACAATCATCCTGGATGAAAGGATTTTGGTAAAAATTCCATTTCCATTAGAGAAGGATATCAGTAAGAAAGCTATCGATGGAACGATGATCCAATGATGCCCCACATAAAGTGGCATTTTACTTCCAATGAAGGCCAGATAAATGACTACGCTTATAATTAATATGGCTTGTACGAGTGGTGAGCAATATTGTTTGTACCCTCTTAGAAAAAAAAGGCAAGCACATATTCCGACAATAAACTCCGGCAGCCTGAAGATGGGAATCGAGTAGAATACCTTGTTGGACGGATCATCGAAGACCGCTACGCTTACTCCTATCATTGCCGAGAAACATACGCATACAATGGTTAGTAAGGCAAGACGTTTATCATCGAGCCTGGTCAAGGCCGGAAGTAGAAGTGGTAGCAGGAAATAGCAGAATACTTCAACAGAGATCGACCAACTTGCCCCATCATTCCAATAACTAAACATCTGAGGAAACCATGCCTGAATTACCAAGGCATTGGATATCAATAGTAACGCTATCTTGGCCCCGCCTGTAATGCTCTCTGTCATTGTGCCGTTGCCGAAGTCGACCCCGATCCATGGCAGCGTAGCAATTGCAGCAAATGCGTAAATTGGATAGATTCTTGAAAATCTGTTTATTAGATATGATCTATAAGATGTATTGTCGTTCGAATACCTGTAGGCGAGCACAAAACCCGAAAGGATAAAAAATAGGCTCATCCCTATCGCACCTTGTTCGAGTACATTCTTTACATAGATGTTGCCGGACAGTGGCCAGCGTATGTGTATATGAAAAAGAAAAACGTAAAGTGCTGCAAAAAATCTCAACCCGGTAAGCGGGAGAATTTCTGATTTTGCAATCATGTTGCTGATTCCGTCGAATATTTGAGCTGATTTTAACATGAGGCCTCCTCCGCTTGTGGCGGCTTTTCGCCGGGTGGCTGCAAGAGCGATTTCCTGCAGACCATGCGGAGGCCGTTGTTTGCGGCGCCGGAGGTGTGGCGGGTCTTCTGGTAGACGTTAGCTCTGGCTGTTGGCCCGGCAAACCACCTTTGGCTCAGGAAAGCCTTCTGAGTCTGAAATTCCCGTGCTGATTCAACTCTTGGACTCTCAGGGTGTTGTCGCGGACGCTGTTTGTACAAAACGGCCAGACCTTTGGGAACAAGCAGCTATTCAATCATGAGAGCAAACATACTTAATCCTTTGTTTTTACTAGGGCTTGCCATCCGTTTTTTTTACTAGCGGCGATTACCCCTACTGCGGTTGCTGATTGGTACGCTCATTTTTTGCAGGCAAGTATCAGTACCTTCAGTTTGGATCCGTGGTCTGTCTGGCTCTAGCAAGGTGGTGACATCGCGGCTTTTCCTTATGGTTTTGCCATGTGGCTGGCTTTCTTGCCAGCAACATTGCTGTGTGAGGCTATAGGAATACCCGTTTCCTATGCGTATGGCGCTACGCTGTTTCTGGCGGTCCTGGCGATACTGTATCTTTTGAAGAGACTTTTACCAGGTCGAGATCGATTGCTGTTGGCCACGTATTGGCTGTCTCCGATAGTGATCGTTGCCAGTTATTTTGGGTTTAATGATCTGATACCGGTACTGTTGTTGGTTGTGTCCTTGCACTATGTAAGGCAAGCAAGATTGTTACTTGCGGGTCTGGCCTGTATGGCGGCTGTATCCGCGAAGCTGAGCATGTTGTTGGCGTTGCCATTCTTCATGATCTACTTTTTTCATAATCGCGCGTTGCGTCAGTTTCTACGCTATTTTGTTAAGGGTTTGCTCGTCGGTAGTTTTTTTACTTTACTTCCATTTTTTCTAGTCTCGGACGCAGGCGTAGCGATGTTGCTCAGCAATCCAGAGATAGGGAAAATTTATCGCCTGCCGGAAAGTACTGTGATCGGCCGTTAGACTTCGTTGTTCTCGATAAACATGCCCAAGGGTGGTTGCCCGATTCGGAATTCAATAAAAAGCTTGCGGTGATGGACTCGAAGCTTGTAAACGGTGTTAAAACTGATCGTTTGATGCGCTTTCAGTTGTTGGAAAGAAACACGTTCAATAATCAACAGTTCA
This sequence comes from Pseudomonas sp. IT-P2, assembly GCF_949767575.1. Taxonomy (NCBI): domain Bacteria; kingdom Pseudomonadati; phylum Pseudomonadota; class Gammaproteobacteria; order Pseudomonadales; family Pseudomonadaceae; genus Pseudomonas; species Pseudomonas sp. IT-P2. Next base: position 670,760 of record NZ_CATKQA010000022.1, read on the forward strand.
AGCGAATTTGTGAGTTACCTTCTGTGGACGTTTTCGAGGTTGTCAAGTAATAACGGCAATGACACGGGGCCGAAAGCCTGCGCGTCGCTGAGTGTCCCCCGTTAACCGGGCCTGGGGCAGTTTTTACCCAAAGTGCACCCGGCCTTGGTGAAAATCGATCTGCGGAGCCGCTTCGATTGTGATTTTTCTGTGACGTCCCACTAGACCTACGTACAATGGGCCTGCCGATTCAACCAAGGGAGTAGGCCAGATTGGTAAAGGGTTGCATGGATAAATTACGAGCGTTTTTGCTGGCGTTGCCGCGTCGGCGAAAACGGACAATTCAGGTTTTGACGGACGTCGCACTCGTCTGGGTAGCCTTGTGGATGGCATTTATTGTTCGTTTGGGCATCGACGATATAGTCAATCCTTTCCGCGAGCACCTTTGGCTGTTCGTGAGCGCGCCCGTAATCGCGATTCCGCTTTTCATTCGGTTCGGCATGTATCGAGCGGTGATGCGTTATTTCGGTAATGATGCACTCATCGAAATTTTCAAGGCGGTGACTTTGTCTTCGCTGATTCTTTCGGTAATCGTCTACTGGTATAGCAACCATCAGACGGTCGTTCCCAGGTCCATCATCTTCAACTACTGGTGGTTAAGTCTGGTCATCATTGGCGGACTTCGCCTCGCCATGCGCCATTACTTCATGGGCGACTGGTTTTCGGCTTCTCAACGTTCGCCGTTTTCCGGTCGTGATGACGGTCTCACCAAAGTGGCAGTCTATGGTGCGGGTGCTGCAGGCAATCAGTTGGTTGCAGCGTTACGAATGGGGCGCGTTATGCGTCCGGTTGCGTTCATTGATGACGATGCCAGTATTGCTGATCGTGTCATTTCCGGATTGCAGGTCTACAAGCCTAAACAGATTCAGCAAATGATTGATGTGACGGGCGCGCAGGAGATTCTTCTGGCGATACCTTCCTCCAGCCGTGGGCGCCGTCGCGAGGTCCTTGGTTTTCTGGAAGGGTTCCCCCTGCACGTGCGAAGCGTGCCCGGCTTTATGGATCTGGCGAGTGGCCGGGTGAAAGTCGATGATATTCAGGAAGTGGACATCGCCGACTTGCTCGGCCGTGACGCGGTGCCGGCGCAGGAGGTCTTGCTGGAGCATTGCATCAAAGGACAGACCGTGATGGTCACCGGCGCTGGTGGTTCGATAGGATCGGAATTGTGCCGACAGATTATTGAGTTGGCGCCTACTACGCTATTGTTGTTTGATCACAGCGAATTCAATTTGTACACGATTCTTTCCGAACTTGAGCAGCGGATACAGCGTGAATCGTTGCCAGTGCGGATATTGCCGGTACTGGGCACCATTCGAGATCCACACAAACTTCTCGACGTGATGAAAACCTGGCGGGTTGATACGGTTTACCATGCGGCTGCCTATAAGCATGTGCCAATGGTTGAGCACAATATCGCCGAAGGGGTACTTAATAATGTAATGGGGACCCTGAATACGGCGCAGGCTGCATTGCAGTCGGGGGTTGCCAATTTTGTTCTGATCTCTACCGACAAGGCGGTACGGCCGACCAATATCATGGGTAGTACTAAACGACTCGCCGAGTTGACGCTCCAGGCATTGAGTCGCGAATTGGCGCCTGTGTTGTTTGGAGACAAATCCAATGTCTCCCGGGTCAACAAAACCCGTTTCACGATGGTGCGCTTTGGCAATGTCCTAGGGTCGTCCGGCTCGGTGATTCCGTTGTTTCATAGCCAGATCAAATCGGGTGGGCCTCTGACTGTCACTCATCCAAAGATCACCCGCTACTTCATGACTATCCCGGAAGCCGCGCAACTGGTGATCCAGGCCGGATCGATGGGGCAGGGGGGAGATGTGTTTGTGCTGGATATGGGGGAGCCGGTCAGGATCGTCGAGTTGGCGGAGAAGATGATTCATTTATCGGGCCTGAGTATTCGATCGGACAAGAATTCCCATGGCGACATTTCTATCGAATTCACCGGATTGCGCCCTGGCGAAAAGTTGTACGAAGAATTGCTGATTGGTGACAACGTTGCAGCCACTCAGCATCCGATGATCATGTGTGCCAACGAAGATCATTTGCCCTGGGATGTGCTCAAGGGCTGTTTGACAGAGTTGTTGGCTGCCGTGGAGCAGGATGACTATTCACGTGTTCGCCAACTGTTGCGTGAGTCCGTCAGTGGTTACACGCCTGACGGTGAGATTGTTGACTGGATTCATATTCAGCGTCGACTTGAACCCTGATTGTTTCATATTTTGTAACTGATGCATTTTTGACAGGTACCAGAGATCGCCTAGGTTTGGGAGGCAGCTTCGGAAAAGCTGCTTTCTCATTCGACGTCATGGAGCTTCAATTATGCGTACTGGTTATTTCTACTCTCTGCTTTTCGCATTTCTTACTACGGCCTCGATTGCGGCAATTGCCGCCCCGACGGCCGCTGTTGGTAATGCTTCTGTGCCGGCGGTGACGACAGTCACTGCCGAGAAGGCTTCGGAAAAAATCGATCTGAATGCGGCTGATGCAGCAACGCTGCAGAAAGAGCTCTCTGGAGTGGGAGAAGCGAAGGCGAAGGCGATTGTTGCTTATCGTGAAACAAACGGGCCGTTCGCATCGGTGGATGAGTTGCTGGAAGTGAAGGGTATCGGCAAGGCGATTCTGGATCGTAATCGCGACAAGCTGGAAGTGAACTAAGCTGATTGTTCAACGCCAAGGGGCCGGTCATTGACCGGCCCTTTTTGCTTCCAGGTGGAGCACAACACAGGAGGGCTACAGCCTTTCCGTCGGGAAATAGAAAATTATGGCTGTCATATTGCCTTGAGATTATGCCTATAATAATTTCAGTCGCCACTGAAGCCTTCTGCTTTTCAGCGGTCGTTCATTCCTCACGCATCCCAGGAGTATCGTCATGAATTCCCCGAAATCCCAAGGTACGGCGCTGGTCACGGGCGCTTCTTCCGGTATTGGTGCGGTGTACGCCGAGAGACTGGCGGCGCGTGGTTTCGATCTGCTGCTGGTCGCTCGTGACAAGGCGCGTCTGGAATCGGCTGCGAGCAAACTGCGAGACGTCCATGGCGTTGAAGTTGAAGTGCTCAAGGCCGATCTGACGCAAAAGGATGATGTGATCAAGCTTGAGCAGCGTCTGCGCAGCGATTCCAGCATCACGCTACTGGTCAACAATGCTGGCGTAGCGTCCAACGGATTGCTGGCCAACGCCGATCCCGATGAACTGGAGAAGCTGATCCAGCTGAATGTCACGACCCTGACCCGACTGGCTTCGGCCGCCGCCGCTGCTTTCACCAGCGCCGGGCGCGGCACGATCATCAACATTGCATCGGTGGTTGCCCTGTTTCCTGAGCGTTTCAATGCCACCTACAGTGCCAGCAAGGCTTATGTATTGAGCCTCTCCCAAACGCTGAATGCGGAACTCGAAGGCACTGGTGTCAAGGTGCAGGCGGTTCTGCCCGGAGTGACGCGCACCGAAATCTGGGAGCGTTCGGGTCTGGATGCCACCAATATTCCGGCGGAAATGGTCATGGAGGCGGGCGAGATGGTCGATGCCGCGTTGTCCGGTCTGGATCAGGGCGAGCTCGTCACGATTCCTTCGCTCCCCGATGCCGGGGAATGGCAAGCCTTCGTCGCCGCACGCCATGTGATGGCGCCCAATCTGTCCCATAGCTCGGCCGCCAGTCGTTACAAGTAAATCAAGTCGAGAGAGGTCAACCCGATATGGATCAGCGTCGAGTAGTTGTCACGGGTATGGGCCTGGTATCGCCCTTGGGAAGCAGCGTCGAAGTCGTCTGGCAGCGCCTGCTGGCCGGGCGTTCGGGATTGCGAAATCTGCCGGAAGCGGTGATTGCCGATCTGCCGACCCGGGTTGGCGGCGTGGTGCCGACGATGGAGGAGGACGCCGAAGCGGGTTTCGATCCTGACCGCGCCACGCCACCCAAAGAGCAGAAGAAAATGGACCGTTTCATTCTGTTCGCGATGGAGGCTGCGCGGCAGGCGCTTGAACAGGCCGGCTGGCACCCGGCCGAATCCGGCGCTCAGGAACGCACCGCCACGATCATCGGCTCCGGTGTCGGCGGCTTCGGCGCTATCGCCGATGCGGTACGCACCACCGACAGTCGTGGTCCGCGACGGTTGTCGCCGTTCACCATTCCCTCGTTTCTGGTCAATCTCGCCGCAGGGCATGTCTCGATCCAGCACGGTCTCAAGGGCCCGCTCGGTGCGCCGGTCACCGCGTGTGCCGCCGGCGTGCAGGCGATCGGTGATGCGGCCCGGCTGATTCGTGCCGGTGAGGCCGACATCGCGGTGTGCGGCGGTGCGGAAGCCTGCATCGATCGGGTCAGTCTTGCCGGATTTGCGGCGGCGCGGGCTTTGTCCAGCGGCTACAACGACACCCCTGAACGCGCCTCGCGTCCATTCGACAGCGGACGTGACGGGTTCGTGATGGGCGAGGGCGCCGGGCTGCTGGTGATCGAGTCCCTGGAGCACGCATTGGCACGGGGGGCGCAGCCATTGGCTGAACTGGTCGGATATGGCACCAGCGCCGATGCCTATCACCTGACCGCCGGGCCGGAAGACGGCAGCGGTGCACGGCGGGCAATGGAATTGGCGTTGGCCCAGGCCGGTATCGCGCCGGATCAGGTGCAGCATCTGAACGCACATGCGACCTCGACACCGGTGGGCGACCTCGGTGAACTGGCCGCAATCAAATCAGTATTTGGTGTGCAAAACAGGATCGCCGTGACCTCGACCAAATCCGCGACGGGGCATTTGCTGGGGGCGGCTGGAGGTCTGGAAGCGATCTTCACGCTGTTGGCGATCCGCGATCAGATCGTTCCGCCCACCCTTAATCTGGAAAATCCCGATCCGGCAAGCGAAGGCGTGGATATCGTCCACGGTCAGGCGCGGTCGATGCCGATCGAGTATGCGTTGTCCAACGGGTTCGGCTTCGGTGGGGTCAATGCCAGCGTGCTGTTCAAGCGCTGGCAGGCTTAGTCTTCCGAGCGTTTGAGGTGTTCGCGGGTGACGTCCAGAATCTGCTGCGCAAATTCAGGATCCGCGACACTGCGTGACAGCAGGAGCGCCCCGGCCAGTGTCGCCATGATGACGATGCTGCGCTCGGCGGTGCTCTCGCCTTCAAGGGTGCCTTCGATCTGGCCCAGGCGCGCCTTGAGCACTTCATCGCTGGTCGGGCTCGGCTGGCCGCGCAACCCCAGCTCCGATGAAATGGTAACCAGCGGGCAGCCTTCATGCGGCGTGGTCTGATGCCACTCGGACAGGTAGGTGTCGATGAACAGCTCCAGCGGGTTTTCCTGGGCGAAGATCTCCGCACACAAGCCGGCCACTTGATCTCCGGCCGCTTGCAGTGCTTTTTCAACGAGTTCGTCCTTGGACTTGAAGTGCGAGTAGAAACCGCCGTGCGTCAGGCCCAGCGCTTTCATCAATGGCTGCAGTCCGGTCGCACCGATGCCGTCCTTGCGAAACCGCTCGGACGCTTCCTTGATAATGCGCTGATGGGTCTGGGCTTTATGATCCTGCGAGTAACGCATTTAAACTCTCCGCAACAAGATCGCCATCTTAACCAATGCAAATTGAATGGTGACTGTACTTCTACTTCTAAAAAAACGGCCGGTGACTCCGACATGTTCGTAACAGCCACTCGCGGTTGGCACGGATAGTGGTTGCAGCTTGCAAAGTTGCCATCGCTTGAGGAGCAGGAGAATCATGTACAAAGACTACCCGGCCGCCTATCAGGTCAGCAAAGGCTCGGCGTTACAGGTCAATACACCTTTCTACGAACGGATTCGCGACCGCAAGGACGGGCGCACGCTGATCGAACAATTCGAAGTGCCGATCCGCACCGGGCGGGCCTGGCACGTGCCGGCGGGGCATGTGTTTCGTGTCACCACACCGGTCGGGCCCCAGGTGGGCGATTTCAATGTGTGGAACGCACACGATCCACGTGAACGGATGTGGGCGGCGCGCACCCGGCAGCTGCAGGGCGCGCATGTCAGCACTCATGACCGGTTGTGGTCGAACCTGCCTTTTCTGCGTCCGCTGGTGACCATCACCGATGACAGCCTGGCCGACTATGGCATCGACGAGCACGGCGGGCGCCTGCACGATTTGCTCGGCACCCGTTGCGATCCTTATGTGAACAAAATGCTCACCGGCGAGGATTTCCATCATCACTGCCATTCCAACCTGACCCGCGCCGTGTTGCCCCATGGCCTCACCGAGTTCGATGTGCATGACGTGCTGAACATCTTCCAGTGCACCGGCCTGAATCACGATGACCTGTATTTCATGAAGGCCTGCCCAGCACAGAAGGGCGATTATCTGGAGTTCTTCGCCGAAATCGACTTGCTGTGCGCGTTGTCGACCTGTCCCGGTGGTGATCTGTCACTGGCGATGTGGGGGCCGGATGCGCAGGATCCGCTGACCGTCTGCCGCCCGCTCGGGGTGGAAATCTATCGTCTGGACGACGCGCTGCTCGAAGGCTGGAGCCAGCCGGAACGTGCAGCGTACAAAGGCCTGCATGGCTTGCACATTGCCAAGGCCGAGTGGGAAAAGTAACCGCGACAAAAAACAAACCCCGCCGATTCAGGCGGGGTTTTTCGTTCAGCGGTCCTGCGCGTCCTTGATGTCCGCTTCGGCGTTGCGTTCAGCAACACGCTTGCGTTGTTCTTCGGTCAGTTCGACCTTGTTGGCGGTGTCTCGCAACATCATCAGACCGCCGACGATCGAGCCGATTGCAACGACCAGAATCAACCAGGCATACCAGGGCATAACGGCTCTCCTTAAAGGCAGGTCGACGGGCGAGGGTTTCGCCGTGCGACGCTGCATACCACTTTGAGCGAAGTGCATTCGCAGTGGTTCCATTCTAGGCCGGTTATGCCCGTCGCGGTTTACAGTCCGGTGAGCATGGCGTCTGCCGGAGCGTTGGCGCGCAATTGGCCGGTCAACAGGAAGTAGCCGAAACCGACCGCCATGAAGCCGAGAAAGATCAGCCCGATCAGCGCATTGAACCAGGCCATCGCAACCAGGCACACCACGGCCAGCGCCAATGCAATCAGCGGAATCAGCGGATAGCACGGCGCACGGAAGGTGCGCTCCAGATTCGGTTCGGATTTACGCAGTTTGAACAGGCTGAGCATGCTCATGATGTACATCACGATCGCGCCGAACACCGCCATGGTGATCATCGCGGCAGTGAGGGTCATGCCGCCGAGGTTGATCAGGCCGTCGCTGTAGATCGCCGCGATGCCAATCACGCCGCCGGCGATGATCGCCCGGTGCGGGGTCTGGAACCGCGAGAGTTTAGCCAGCGAGGCGGGCAGGTAACCGGCGCGGGCGAGGGCGAAGAATTGCCGCGAATAGCCAAGGATGATCCCGTGGAAACTCGCCACCAGCCCGAACAGACCGATCCACACCAGCATATGCAGCCAGCCGGAGTTGTCGCCGACCACCGCTTTCATTGCCTGAGGCAGCGGGTCGTTGATGTTCGACAGGGTGCGCCAGTCGCCGACGCCGCCTGCAAAGAACATCACGCCCATGGCCAGCAACACCAGCGTCAGAATGCCACTGATGTAGGCCTTGGGAATCGTGCGTTTCGGGTCCTTGGCTTCTTCGGCCGCCATGGCTGCGCCTTCGATGGCGAGGAAAAACCAGATCGCAAATGGAATCGCCGCGAACATCCCGGCAATCGCCGGAGCGCCGAAGATGTCCGAACCGGCCCAGCCGTTGAGGGCGAAGTTGCTGAAGCTGAACGCCGGGGCGACCACGCCCATGAACACCAATAGCTCGGCGACGGCCAGGACGCAGACGATCAACTCGAAGGTCGCGGCCAGTTTCACGCCAAGAATATTCAGACCCATGAACACGATGTACGCGCCGACCGCCGCGTGTTTCGGATCGAGGGCCGGAAACTGCACGTTCAGGTACGCACCAATCGCCAAGGCAATCGCCGGCGGGGCGAAGACGAACTCGATCAGCGTCGCCAGTCCGGCGATCAATCCGCCTTTTTCACCGAAGGCGCGGCGACTGTAGGCAAACGGCCCGCCCGCGTGGGGGATCGCCGTGGTCAGTTCGGTGAAGCTGAAGATGAAACAGGTGTACATGGTCGCGACCATGAACGAAGTCACCAGGAAACCCAGGGTTCCCGCGACGCCCCAGCCGTAACTCCAGCCGAAGTACTCCCCGGAAATCACCAGCCCCACCGCGATGCCCCACAGGTGCAACGTGCCCAGTGTGGGTTTGAGTTGTGTGTTCATGCGTTTGCTCCCTGAACGGTTTGGAAAGCTCGGGGAAGGGCGTGTGCAGTGGGCGTGCCATTTTGTATTGGCGGGTCGTAATGGGCTGAAAGCTGTCGTATCGGGGATGTTCGCGGCTCGATGGCCACATTTGCGTGCGCCAGTCAGGTGCGCCGCCAGCCGGATACAGTCGTAAAGAAGGCATAAACCCACTCTTTACGCTTTCTTTATGCCCCGCCCACACCCTCGCTCTCGTTCCTTTACAGCCTCCTTTCCGACAATGCCTCCACACGCGGCAATACGCCGTAACACGGAGATCTTCCATGAGCGTTCTGGACGGGGTGTCACTGCTGCTGGCAGTGGGGCTGTTCATTTATCTGTTGGTTGCGCTGTTGCGCGCGGATCGGACTTAGGAGCGGCTATGCACAGTTATGACTATTGGCTGATCCTCGCTTTCTTCGCGGTGGTCTTGCTGCCGGCGCCGTTCCTCGGGCGCTTCTACTACAAGGTGATGGAGGGCCAGCGCACCTGGCTGACGCCGATTCTCTGCCCGGTCGAGCGCGGCTGTTACCGCATCGCCGGGGTCAATCCGCAGGACGAACAGAGCTGGCAGAAGTACACGCTGGCGCTGCTGGCGTTCAACCTCGCCGGTTTTCTGCTGCTGTTCGCGATCCTGCTGTTCCAGGATCACCTGCCGCTGAACCCGCAAAACCTGCCGGGTCAGGAGTGGACCCTCGCGTTCAACACCGCCGTCAGTTTCATGACCAACACCAACTGGCAGGCCTACAGCGGCGAAGCGTCGCTCAGCTACCTGAGCCAGATGGTCGGCCTCACCGTGCAGAACTTCGTCAGCGCCGCCACCGGCCTCGCCGTACTGGTTGCGCTGTGCCGTGGCATCGGGCGCAAGTCCACCAAAACCCTCGGCAACTTCTGGGTCGACATGACCCGCGCCACCCTCTACGGCCTGCTGCCGCTGTGCCTGCTGCTGGCGCTGTACCTGGTGTGGCAGGGCGTGCCGCAGACCTTCGCCCAATATGTGAATGCAGTGACGATGCAGGGCGTTGATCAGGTGATCCCGCTCGGCCCGGCCGCCAGCCAGATTGCGATCAAGCAACTGGGCACCAACGGCGGTGGTTTCTTCGGCGTCAACTCGGCGCATCCGTTCGAGAACCCGACCGCCTGGAGCAACCTGTTCGAAGTTGCGTCGATCATCCTGATCCCGGTGGCGCTGGTGTTCACCTTCGGCCACTACGTGAAGGATCTGCGTCAGAGCCGCGCCATCATCGGTTGCATGCTCGCGCTGTTCATCATCGGCGGCGCCACTTCGCTGTGGGCCGAGTATCAACCGAACCCTGCCTTGAACAACGTCGCCGTTGAACAGACCGCGCCGCTGGAAGGCAAGGAAGCGCGCTTCGGCACCACTGCCACCGTGCTCTGGTCGGTGACCACCACGGCGGCGTCGAACGGTTCGGTCAACGGCATGCATGACAGCCTCAACCCGCTCAGCGGCATGGTCGCGCTGGTCAACATGATGGTCGGCGAAGTGATCTTCGGCGGCGTCGGCGCGGGGCTCTACGGCATGTTGCTGAACGTGCTGATCGCGGTGTTCCTCGCCGGCCTGATGATCGGCCGCACCCCGGAATACCTCGGCAAGAAACTCCAGGCCCGTGAAGTGCAGTTGCTGGTCGTCACCCTGCTGGTGATGCCGGTCGGCGTGCTGGTACTCGGCGCGATCGCTGCGAGCCTGCCCGGCCCGGTGGCGGCGGTGAGCAACCCCGGCCCGCATGGTTTCAGTCAGTTGCTCTACGCCTACACCTCGGCCAGCGCGAACAACGGCTCGGCGTTCGGCGGTTTCGGTGCCAACACTGCGTTCCACAACCTGATGCTCGGTCTGGGCATGTTGATTGGTCGCTTCGGTTACATCCTCCCGGTACTGGCCCTGGCCGGCAGCCTGGCGATGAAGAAAACCGCACCGATCGGCCAGAACAGCTTCCCGACCCACGGCCCGCTTTTCGTGACCCTGCTGACCGTGACCATTTTGCTGGTGGGCGGCCTGACCTTCTTGCCGACCCTCGCACTGGGCCCAATCGCTGAACACCTGAGCATGGGCTTCTAAGGAATCCATCATGAATATGCATGTTCCAGCTTCAAAACCAGCGGCAGCTGCCAAGTCGACAGAGGCGCCCAAAACCGCGATCAGCGCCCTGTGGCGTCCGGCGCTGGTGCAAGCGTTCGTCAAGCTCGACCCGCGCCAGTTGCAGCGCTCGCCAGTGATGCTGGTGGTCGAACTGACAGCGATCCTGACCACCGTGCTGTGCTTCATTCCCGACAGCAGCGTGCCGACCTTCGTTGCCGCGCAAATTGCCCTGTGGCTGTGGTTCACCGTGCTGTTCGCCAACTTCGCCGAAGCGCTGGCCGAAGGTCGCGGCAAGGCCCGCGCCGACAGCCTCAAGGCTGGCAGCGAAGGCCTCAGCGCCCGACGCAAACTGGCCAACGGCAGCTTCCAGGTCGTGCCGGCCACCAGCCTGCGCAAGGGCGATGTGGTGCGCGTCGAAGCGGGGGAGATGATCCCCGGTGACGGCGAGGTCATCGAAGGCATCGCGGCGGTCAACGAAGCGGCGATCACTGGCGAATCGGCGCCGGTGATTCGTGAGTCCGGTGGCGATCGTTCCGCCGTCACCGGCAACACCCGGCTGGTGTCCGACTGGCTGCTGGTGAAGATCACTGCCAACCCCGGTGAATCGACCCTCGACCGCATGATCGCGTTGGTCGAAGGCGCCAAGCGCCAGAAGACCCCGAACGAAGTGGCGCTGGACATCCTGCTGATCGGCCTGACCCTGATCTTCCTGCTGGTGGTCGTGACCCTGCAGCCGTTCGCCCACTTCGCCAACGGCAGCCTGCCGCTGGTGTTCCTGGTGGCGTTATTGGTCACGCTGATTCCGACCACCATCGGTGGTCTGCTGTCGGCGATCGGGATTGCCGGGATGGATCGTCTGGTGCGCCTGAACGTGATCGCCAAGTCCGGTCGCGCGGTGGAAGCGGCGGGTGACGTGCACGTGTTGCTGCTGGACAAGACCGGCACCATCACGTTCGGTAACCGTCGTTGCAGTGCGGTATATGCCGCGCCGGGTGTGAACGCCCGTGAGCTGGCCGAAGGCGCGCTGTTCGCCTCGCTGGCTGACGAAACCGCTGAAGGCAAGTCCATCGTCGAGTACCTGCGCGGCACCAATCCGCAGCCGGAACCGGCGCCGGAAACCCTGACTGCCGTGCCGTTCAGTGCGGAAACCCGCTTGTCCGGTGTCGACTACCAGGGCCGTGTATTCCGCAAGGGCGCGGTGGATTCGCTGCTGGCGTTCCTTGGTCAGCAACGCAAGGATCTGGCCCCGGCGCTGTCCCGGGAAATCGACAAGATCGCCCAGAGCGGCGGCACCCCGTTGCTGGTTTGTGCCGACGGCAAATTGCTCGGTGCGATTCATCTGAAAGACGTGGTCAAGCCAGGCATCCGCGAGCGTTTCGCCGAGCTGCGCAAGCTGGGGATCCGCACGGTGATGGTCACCGGTGACAACCCGCTGACTGCTGCCGCGATTGCCGCTGAAGCAGGCGTCGATGACGTACTGGCCGAAGCCACCCCTGAGAAAAAGCTGGCGCGCATCCGTCACGAGCAGAACGACGGTCGGCTGGTCGCGATGTGCGGCGACGGCGCCAACGATGCCCCGGCACTGGCCCAGGCTGACGTCGGCATGGCGATGAACGACGGCACGCAAGCCGCGCGCGAAGCGGCCAACATGGTCGACCTCGACAGCGACCCGACCAAGTTGCTGGACGTGGTGCAGATCGGCAAGGAATTGCTGGTGACTCGCGGCGCGCTGACGACCTTTTCCATCGCCAACGACGTGGCCAAGTATTTCGCGATCCTGCCGGCCCTGTTTGCCGCGATCTACCCGCAGCTCGGCGTGCTGAACATCATGCAGTTGAGCAGTCCGCAGAGCGCGATCCTGTCGGCCATCGTGTTCAACGCTTTGATCATCGTGGTGCTGATTCCGTTGGCCCTGCGTGGTGTGCGGGTGCAGGCGGCGAGCGCGGCGGCGCTGCTGCGTCGCAATCTGCTGATCTATGGCCTGGGCGGGATTCTGGTGCCGTTCGTGGGGATCAAGGCGATCGACATGCTGTTGACGGCGTTGCATCTGGTTTGAACCTGAACAGCGGTGTGCCGGGCACACCGCTTCAAGCACGAATTCGAGGATTTTGAAATGTCCACACTGTTACGTCCGGCCCTGAGCCTGCTGGTGCTGATGACCCTGGTCACCGGCGTTGCCTATCCACTGGTGGTGACCGGCGTTGCCCAGGTCGCCTTCCCCGAGCAGGCCAACGGCAGCCTGGTGCGCGATGCCGAAGGCAAGGTGCGCGGCTCCTCGCTGATTGCTCAGGATTTTGTCGGCGATGCCTGGTTCCATCCGCGTCCATCGGCCGGTGCCTTTGCCACCGTTTCGAGCAGTGCGAGCAACCTGTCGCCAAGCAATCCGGCGCTGGCCACTCGGGTGATCGATGACGCCAACAAGCTGCAGGTGCCCGGTCAGGGCCCGGTGCCGCTGGCGCTGCTGACCACCTCCGGCAGCGGTCTCGATCCGCACTTGCCACCGGCCGCGATTGCCTATCAACTGGCGCGTGTCGCGGCAGCGCGCAATCTGCCGGTGGCGACCCTGCAGCAACTGCTCGACACGCACATCGAACAGCCGCTGGTAGGCCCGCCCGTGGTGAATGTGCTGGCGCTGAACATGGCGCTGGAAAAGTTGTAATGGATGGGACGCAGAGCGTCCCGGGCTGCATTCCCACGCAGACGGTTCGACGCCTCGACGTGGGAACGATCAACTTCAGGAAGAGAGCTTCAAGCATGAGTGACTCCGGCCGCGCCGACGCGCTGTTAGCAGACTTGCCCCGCGATGGACGCGGCCGGCTCAAGGTTTTCCTCGGCGCCGCGCCGGGCGTGGGCAAGACCTACGCGATGTTGCAGGCGGCTCACAGCCAACTGCGTCAGGGCGTGAAAGTCATCGCCGGGGTGGTCGAAACCCACGGCCGCGCCGAAACCGAAGCGCTGCTCGGCGGCTTGCCGCAACTGCCGCTGGTACGCTCTGAATATCGCGGCGTGACGCTTGAAGAAATGGACCTCGACGGCCTGCTCGCCGCCAAGCCGAAGCTTGTGCTGGTGGATGAACTCGCCCACAGCAACGCACCCGGCAGCCGCCACGCCAAACGCTGGCAGGACATTCAGGAACTGCTCGCTGCGGGCATCGACGTGTACACCACGGTCAACGTCCAGCACCTGGAAAGTCTCAACGATCAGGTGCGCGGCATCACCGGTGTGCAGGTACGCGAAACCCTGCCGGACTGGGTGTTGCAGGAAGCCTACGAACTGCTGCTAATTGACCTGCCGCCCCGTGAACTGCTCGAGCGGTTGCGCGAAGGCAAGGTCTACGTGCCGGAACAGGCGCGGGCGGCGATCGATGCATTTTTCACCCAGACCAACCTCACCGCCCTGCGCGAACTGGCGATGCAGACCGCTGCCGCGCAGGTCGATAACGATCTCGCTCAGGGCTATCGCCAGCTCGGTCAGGCCGCGCCGGCGGTGCGTGGGCGCTTGCTGGTCGGGGTCGATGGCGATGCCCAGGCCGAACGGCTGGTGCGACACGCCAGCCGCGTCGCTCAGCGTCGGCATTTGCCGTGGAGTCTGGTGCACGTCGACAACGGCAGCGTGCGTGACGAGCAATCGCGCCTGCGCCTGCAAAGCGCCCAGCAACTGGCCGAACGCCTCGGCGGCGAAGTGGTGTTGCTACGGGCCGGTGAAGTGGCGAAAACCCTGATTCAGCATGCCGCTGAACGTCGGGCGAGTCTGGTGCTGGTCGGCCAGTCCCGGCCGCGTCTGCGCAGGCGCCTGTTCGGTGGTGGGCTGGCGGCGCGTTTGCTGCGTCAGGCCCATGGTCTGGAAATCAACGTGCTGGACAGTGATCAGGAACAGCATCAACCGCGCCCGCGTGTAGCGCCGACGCTGGTGTGGTTCGACTATGCGCTGGCGCTGGTCGCCACGCTGTTGGCCAGTGCGCTGGCGTGGGCGGTGTCCAGCGTGTTGCCGTTGCCGAACATCTCGCTGGTGTTCCTTGCGGCAGTGCTTCTGGTGGCGGTGCGCAGCAGTCTCGGCCCGGCGCTGGCCTGTGCGGCGCTGTCGTTTTTGACCTACGACTTTTTGTTCATCCCGCCGAATTTTTCCTTCAGCATCCAGCGCGAAGAAGACGTGCTGACGTTGCTGTTCTTCCTGCTGATGGCGGCGCTCACCGGCAACCTCGCGGCGCGTCAGCGGCGGCAATTGCAGGCGCTGCGCGATACCCAGGAAGAAACCACCGAGCTGCTCGACCTGTCGCGCAAACTCACCGCCGCCACCGACCGTCAGGCCGTGGTCAGCGCCGCAGCCCAACACCTCAATGGCTGGAGCGATCTGCAACTGTGCCTGCTCAATCGCGACGGGCAGGGCGGCTGGAAAGTCGAAACCGGCGGGCCGCTGCAATTCACTGAATCCGAACGCGCCGCCGCCGACTGGGCCTGGCAACACGATCAGCCGGCGGGCATGGGCACCGGCACGTTGCCGTTCGGCCGCTGGTGGTGGTGGCCATTGTCGGTGGAAGACGGTCCGCTGGCGCTGCTCGGTGTGTGCGCCAAAGAGGGCCAGACCCTGAGCGGCCAGCGCCGTCGCTTGCTGACCGCGTTGAGTCAGCCTTTGGCTCAAGCATTGGCCCGGGCGCAACTCGCCGATGACCTGGAAGCCGCGCGCCTGCACGGCGAAACCGAACAACTGCGCAGCGCCTTGCTGGCCTCGGTGTCCCACGATCTGCGCACGCCGCTGACCTCGATGCGCGGCAGCATCGACAGCCTGCTGGCCCTCGGCGAAGCGATCCCGCTGGAGGATCGCCGCGAGCTGCTCGAAGGCACCCGCGATGAAGCCGAACGTCTCGACCGCTACATCCAGAACCTGCTGGACATGACTCGTCTCGGCCACGGCGCCCTGAAGCTGGCGCGGGATTGGGTGTCGCCGGCGGACATCGTCGGCAGTGCGTTCAATCGTCTGCGAGCCGTATTGTCGTCGTTGCAAGTGAGCACTGATGTACCGGCCGAGTTACCGCTGCTGTATGTGCATGCCGCGCTGATCGAGCAGGCGCTGGTGAACGTGCTGGAAAACGCCGCCCGCTTCTCGCCATCCCACGGCCGTCTGCAATTGCGCGCCGGGGCGGATGACAGCGAAGTGTTTTTCTCGGTCAGTGACGAAGGGCCGGGGATTCCGGTCGATGAGCGGGCGAAGATTTTCGACATGTTCTACACCGCCGCCCGGGGTGATCGCGGCGGGCAGGGCACGGGGCTGGGGCTGGCGATCTGTCAGGGCATGGTCGGCGCCCATGGCGGGCGGATCAGTGTCGGCGACGGCATCGACGGGCGCGGCACTTGCATCACCCTGCACCTGCCGTTGCAGACGCAACCGGGGATGGACGGTGAAGCCTGATCCGCGCTGCGCTACTCTCTTGCCACTCTTTTGTGTTGATGTGAATTCATGAGCCAGACCGCGACCATTTTGGTCATCGATGACGAACCGCAGATCCGCAAGTTCCTGCGTATCAGCCTCGCTTCCCAGGGCTACAAAGTGCTGGAGGCAGGCACCGGCGCCGAGGGCCTGGCCCAGGCGGCGCTGAATAAACCCGATCTGCTGGTGCTCGACCTCGGCCTGCCGGACATGGACGGCCAGCAAGTGCTGCGCGAGTTTCGCGAATGGGCCACGGCGCCGGTGCTGGTGCTGTCGGTGCGCGCCAGCGAAGGGCAGAAGGTCCAGGCGCTGGATGGCGGCGCCAATGACTACGTGACCAAGCCGTTCGGCATTCAGGAATTTCTCGCCCGGGTGCGCGCGTTGCTGCGTCAGGCACCGGCCGGGGAAGCGCAGCAGGCCGCGTTGAATTTCGGCCCGCTGACCGTGGACCTGGCGTATCGCCGGGTGCTGCTGGACGGCGTTGAAGTTGCCCTGACCCGCAAGGAGTACGCGGTGCTGGCGCAACTGGCGCGGCATCCGGGGCGGGTAATCACCCAGCAGCAATTGCTCAAGGACATCTGGGGCCCGACTCACACCGAGGACAGCCACTACCTGCGGATCGTGGTCGGGCATTTGCGGCAGAAGCTGGCAGACGATCCGACCCGGCCACGCTTTATCGTGACCGAGGCGGGTGTCGGTTATCGGTTGTTGAGCGAGAGCAGTCTTTAGTTCTGCTCGCTCTCGTAGCGATCCAGCGTATCCCGGGCAATCTCCCGGCCCAGCGCGATCAATTCGGGCGCCTTGTAGAACTCGAAGAACCGGCACACTCGCTTCGGCACGTTGATCAGGATGTCCGGCGGATACCCGGCGATCTTGTACTGCGCCAGCGAGGTCTGCATCACCTCGAAACTCTGGTTGATCAGATCGAGCAATGAAGCCGGCCCGACGTTATCGACGATGAACGATCCGGTGGCGGATTTCGGTGCGCCGTCGCGTTCAGGCGCGGCGGCGGGTTGCTGGGCTTCCGGCTCGGCACTTTCGACCCACGGATTGATTTCCGCCGCTTCGGCACGCAACGCTTCCTGTTCCAGCAACAGCAATTGCTCGGCCTGTTTGCGGCGGAACGGCATCTTCGAACCGAGTGAACTGATCAGACTGTCGAAGCGCGTGCGGAACGCGGCGGGGCGCTGGATCACCGGCAATTTGTAATGGCGCTGGTTGGTCGAGTTGAGATTGACCGCGATGATCAGGTCGCAATGGCTCGACACCACCGGCACGATAGGCAACGGGTTGAGAATGCCGCCGTCCACCAGCATCCGGTTGCCCTGCATCACCGGAGTGAACAGGCTGGGAATCGCCGCCGAGGCGCGCATCGCCTGATGCAGGCAGCCTTCCTGGAACCAGATTTCCTGTTGATTGGTGAGGTCGGCGGCCACCGCCGTGTAGGGGATGCGCAGGTCTTCGATGTTGATCTCGCCGACGATCTTGCGGATCTGGCCGAAGACTTTTTCGCCACGGATTGCGCCGAGGCGGAAGCTGACGTCCACCAGGCGCAGCACGTCGAGGTAATCCAGGCTTTCGATCCAGTTGCGATACTCGTCGAGCTTGCCGGCGGCGTAGATTCCGCCGACCACGGCCCCCATGGAACAGCCGGCAATACAACTGATGTCATAGCCCCGTCGTTCGATCTCTTCAATGACCCCGATATGGGCATAGCCCCGGGCGCCACCGGAGCCCAGCACCAGCGCGACACGCTTTTTCATCAAACTTCCTCCCGACAAGGTTGCACAATGCACCCATCGAGGGCCGGGCTTCAATCGCCGGGGTCGCTCGGGGCGGCGATGGCGTCGTTTTTTCGATACTTCATGACCCGTCGGCGTTATCTTGGCCGTGCAGCGCAATGGCGGGGCCCAAGGCACTTTTTCGCTGGCGCACCGTCTTACCTGCACGACTGTTGACCTATCTTTGAGGTGTGAGTGATGAAAGCCTGGATCTGTGTGCCGTTGATGGCTCTGGCATTGGCCGGTTGCGCCGGCAAGACCGCTTATCGTGACAGCTGCGGCAGCCAACTCGACGCGGCGTGGCATGAACTGGATCTGGCCAAGGCCGAAGGTTTTGCCGGCACCGTCAGCTATTCCAAGGCGCTGTCGCTGTTGACGGCGGCCAAGACCCAGCAGCAATTCGAAGGCTTCGAAGGCTGCACCAAGAAAGCCGAAAAAGCACGTTTCTACATTCGCGAGTCCCGCGCCGGGCGCTAAGCTGCTGACGTAGCGCAAGGGCAGGTCGCTTGCGCCGGCGCACACTCGTGCAAAGTCATTGAATTCAGGAGCAAGCGATGTCTGCGTTGGTTGATCGGCTGGTGGCCCATGTCCTGAGCCTGGAAGTGCGGCTGCTGGCCTGTCAGGCGCGTCTGACCGCGCGGACCGACCCTGAAGCGCTGCACGACCTGCGCACTACCGTACGGCGCTTGCGCAGTCTGTTGCGACCGTTGCGCGGCTTGCCCGGTGTCGAACAACTGGAAAGCGCGGCGGCCAGCGTCGGGCAACTGACCACGCCGTGGCGCGACCGCGAGGTGCTGGCGGCCTGGCTGATCAAGCATGATCAGCCGGAAGCTGCACAGCGCCGGATGGCGCAAATGGCCGAGGCGTACCCGACGCTGGCGGCCAGCGCCGAAGTGGCTTCGCTGCTGATGATCATCGATGCCTTTCCACGTTTTCTGCGTGCGTCCCAGCGCCAGGGATTGCTCAAGCGCCTGGACAAACGCCTCGAAAAACGTCTGGGCAAACAGTGGAAGCACCTCGACGTGGCGCTGCACGACCCGGCCCACGACCGCCATCGCCTGCGCCTGCTGATCAAGCGTGTGCGCTACGGCATTGAGGCTTACCCGGAACTCGATCGACTGCCCGAAGCCGCATTACCCCGATTGAAATCCGCACAAGGCGCCCTCGGTGACTGGCACGATTGCTGGCAATGGCTGGCACGCGCCGAACTGGAGCAGGATCTGCAACCCTGCGTCGCCACGTGGCAGGCAACCATGGCCAAGGCCGAAATCAAGGCCGACCGGGTGCTGGATAAGCTCAGCGCGGCCTGCTTCAAGTCCTGAAACCCGCTGGCGCGCAGCACCGCTGTCTTATCTGTCAGTCTCTTTGACCGGAATGGACGCTGCGCCGCTCTGCCGTGCTGGTTAAGATCCGCTCATTCCCTTTTTCGTGTCCGAGGTTTCCATGCGCTTTTGCGATCTGATCGATGCTGTCCGTCGTCAACCGGAGGTCACGATTCTGGCGGAGTGGGGCCAGGGCCGGGCCAGCTTTGGCGGCTTGGTGGCCGCGCTGCAATTTGAAGTGATGCGCACTAAAGTGTCGGCCGATCGACCGGTGCGTTCGCTGGCGATCACCTTTGTCGGCCCGGTTGAGCCCGAAGTGCCGGTGAGCTTTGAAGTCGAGGTGCTGCGCGAAGGCAAGGCAGTCAGCCAGGTGCTGGGGCGCGCCGTGCAGAACGGTCAGGTAGTGACGATGGTGCAAGGCAGCTTCGGGGCTTCGCGGTCGTCGGAAGTGGCGGTTGAAGCCTATCCCGCACCGGAGATGAAACACTGGGACGACTGCCAGGAGCTGCCGTACATCAAAGGCGTAACCCCCGAGTTCATGCGTCATCTGGCGATGCGCTGGAGTGTCGGCGGCATGCCGTTCACCGGCACTCAATCGCGGCTGATGGGCGGCTGGGTGCGTTTGCGTGGGGATGTGAAAGAAGAGCCGGTCAACGAAGCGCATCTGCTGGCACTGGTCGATGCCTGGCCGCCGGCGCTGTTGCCATACCTGAAGAAACCGGCACCGGGCAGCACCCTGACCTGGACCATCGAATTCGTTCAGCCGTTACGGGATTTGAGCACGCTGGATTGGTGCCAGTATCTGGCGGACATCGAATATGCGGCTGACGGTTATGGCCATGTCGCCGCCAAGCTGTGGAGCGCGAAGGGTGAACTGATTGCCATGAGTCGGCAGACGGTGACGATCTTCGCCTGACTCAATGGCGGCGATGGCGTTCACGCCAGGCGCGATACCAGCCGCCACTGAGGAAGAACCGCGGAAACGTCAGAAACTGCTCGACCAGCAGCCGCGAGACAGCGTCCTTGCGATCACTGAACGGCTCGGAGGCTTGCGCCTCCAGGCTGTGACCGTGACGCTGCAGACCCAGCGCCGCGATGATGCCGATCACACCGATCGCCACGCTGGCCAGACTCAGGCTGAACACACCTGAGACGATCAACAGAAACGCAACGATGAACAGCGGCACGGCAATCAGGTGCAGCACCAGATTGGTCGGGTGCTGATGGTTGTTCGGGTACGCGCGCCATTGCCACGCGGGAAGGTTGGGGTGACGCTTGCCCATGTTGCTGCTCCTCGATCCATGTTCGTTCGGTACATGGTTGAAGAATAGGCCGGGGCAGCGAGGGCGGCGAATCAAGGTTGGCTATTGAAGTGATAGGAACAATGGCCATTCTTGATGTTGCCCCCTAGAGCTTCAATTGGCCGATCGCCTTGTTCAATTCCCCGGCCAGTGTCGCCAACTCGTTACTGGTGGTCGCCGAATCCACGGTCTGTTGCACGGTGTTTTCGGTCACATCACGAATGCTCACTACCGCGCGGTTCATCTCTTCGGCCACCTGGCTCTGCTGTTCCGCCGCCACCGCAATCTGCGTGTTGCTCTCACGCATCTGCGCCACCGCACCGGTGATTTCCGCCAGTGCTTCTCCCGCCTCTTGCGCCTGCTGCACGCAGTCGTCGGCCTTGTACGAACTCTCCTGCATGAAGTCCACCGCATCGCGGGTGCCCGCCTGCAATGCCGAGACCAT
This sequence comes from Pseudomonas sp. IT-P2, assembly GCF_949767575.1. Lineage (NCBI taxonomy): Bacteria > Pseudomonadati > Pseudomonadota > Gammaproteobacteria > Pseudomonadales > Pseudomonadaceae > Pseudomonas > Pseudomonas sp. IT-P2. The sequence continues at coordinate 691,446 of NZ_CATKQA010000022.1, forward strand.
GGTGGTGATTTCATCGGTGGAGGTCTGTACGCGTTTGGCGAGGTTGCGCACTTCATCGGCGACCACCGCGAACCCGCGACCCATTTCCCCGGCACGGGCCGCTTCGATGGCGGCATTGAGCGCCAGCAGATTGGTCTGCTCGGCGATGCTGTGGATCACGCTGACCACGCCGTTGATCTTCTGGCTGTCCTCGGCCAGGCGCTGGATCATCTCGGCAGTCTGCTGCACGCCGCTGGACAGGCCGGCAATCGAATGCTGGACGCGGGTCACCACTTGCTGGCCGCTGCCGGCCAGGCCGTCGGCGGTCTGCGACAGGTCGCGTGTGGCGCCGGCGTGCTGGGCGATGTGGTAGACGGTGGCGGTCATTTCGTTGATCGCCGTGGCGGCCTGATCGGTTTCGCTCTGCTGGCCGAGCATGCCGTGACGCACCTCGTTCATGCTCGACGCCAGTCGCGCGGCGCCGACGTCCAGTTGCCGCGCAGTGTTGGCCACGGTGGTCACCACTCGCTGATAACCGGCCTGCATCGCATTGAACGCGTTGGCCATCTGCCCGACTTCATCCTTGCAGGCCAGTGGCACCCGGGCGGCGAGGTCGCCGGTTTTCTCCACGTGCAGCATCACGTCCTTGAGAGTGTTGAGCTGGCTGAGCAGGAAACGGATCAACAACTGTGAAGCGCCGAGCATCGCCAGCATCAGGATGAACACCGCCACCGCGTAGTTGGCGAAGCGCTCGCTGAATACCTGGCTGAGGCTGGGGGCGTAGGCGATCACGGCGACCTGCTGGCCATCGGCGCGGCTGAAGACCTCGGCGCCGAGCAGCGGGTTTTCACCAAACAATGGCAAGTGACTGATCTCGATCCAGCCGCTGCTGTCGGTGATTTCCAGCAGCGGTTGATCGTTGAGGCGCGGCGCTTCACCGCGTTTGAAGGTCAGTACCTGATCGGATTTGGGTAAGGCCTGTCCGGCCGGCCACGCTTTGAGCAACTGCGCCTGGGCCTGGGCCGAGGTTTGCGCGGCATGGCTGCGGGCCTGTTGTTCGAGCTGCACGGCGTACAGCACCAGCAACAGGGTGGTGACAAAGGCGACCGCGTTGACCGCCCAGAATTTGTATTTCAGCGAGATATTGCTAAGCCAGGCACCCATGGAGGTCTTCTCTGATAGCGGAAACAGTTTTGGCAAGGTGCCATTATTGTGCCGCTACCCAGGTGCCCGGTTCTTGATATGCATCAACAACCGATGCATCTGCCTCTTTCAGGGCAGGATAGGTAAACCGTAGAACGCCCGCGCGCAGGCGGTGGTATGGGCCGCCAGATCTTCCTCGGTTTCGCCTCGATGCAGCGCAACCTCACGCAGCACTTCGGTCAGATACGCCGGCTCGTTGCGCCCGTTCTTCGGCTTTGGCCGCAGTGTGCGTGGCAGCAGATACGGCGCATCGCTTTCCAGCATCAGGCGACCGCGTTTGATCTCCTTCACCAACGGATGCAAATGGGTGCCGCGACGCTCGTCGCAGATCCAGCCGGTGATGCCGATGTGCAGGTCCAGATCGAGGTAGCTGAACAAGGCTTTCTGCTCGCCGGTGAAGCAATGCACCACGGCGGCGGGCAATCGGTCGCGGAAGTCACGGAGGATTTCCAGCAGGCGCTGGCTCGCATCACGCTCGTGCAGGAACACCGGCAATTGCAGTTCGGCGGCCAGCGCCAGATGTTCTTCGAGGACTTTTTCCTGCTGCGGGCGCGGCGAGAAATCGCGGTTGAAATCCAGTCCGCATTCACCCACCGCCATTACGTTCGATTCCTGCAGCAGGCTGCGAAGACGCCGTGCGCTGTCGGCGTTCCAGTCGCTGGCCGAATGCGGGTGAATGCCGGCGGTGGCAAACAGTCGCTGGCCGTCCGGATCCAGTTGCTGGCAGAGCTCCAGCGCCTGTTCGCTGCCCTCGACACTGGTGCCGGTCAGCACCAGTTGGCAGACCCCGGCAGCGTAGGCGCGGTCGAGCACGGCCTGGTGTTTGTCGGCGAAACTGGGGTTGGTCAGGTTGACGCCGATATCGATGAGTTGCATGGTGCTACCTCGGGCCGAAGGCCGGAAAGCATATCAGAGCTGTAGATTTATAAGAAAAGCCAAGAACTACAACGGCTTATGGCTGTCTGTTGAGGCCGCGTAGCAGGCCGGGTTGGCAGAATTGCCATCACTGTGCCAGTCTTTCGCACTTTATCAGCGCTCCAGGCGCTCTGTTTTCGTCGGTGTTTTACGACCGCTCAGCGGTGAAACGCCCCGTATTCTTTCCGGAGAGTGGATGATTCGTCCCTCGGTTTTGCTCCTGCTGTGTGGTTCGCTGCTGTTGCCGATGACGGCGGTCGCGCGGCTGCCCGGACCACTGCAAGCCGTGCCGGCCGCCAAGGTTCGCGACCTGACCGAAATCCGCAGCAGCCGCGTCTTGCGGGTGCTGGTCAACCAGAGCCGCAACAGCTCCGGCGAAGTCCAGGGCCAGGCCATCGGCATCGAATACCACCGGCTGCGCGCCTTCGAGCAATACCTCAACGGCCACGCTCGCGACGGCCAGGAAATCACCCTCAAGATCATCCCCAAAGCCAAGGATCAATTGCTCGGTGCGTTGCAGCGTGGCGAAGGCGATCTGGTGGCGCCGGGCGAACTGCTCGAGCTGCAACCGGGCCACGCAGTCGCCAGTAGCGAGCCGATTGCCAGCAACGTGCCGCTGGTGCTGGTCGGCATCAAGGGTGAAAAGCGCTACACCAAGGTTGAACAACTGGCCGGCAAAACCCTGGCGTTGCCCACCGGCAGTGCGGCGGGGGAGGCGGTCAGCCAGCTCAACCAGAAACTGGCGCTGCACAAACTGGCGCCGATCAAGATCGAATGGGTCGATCCAACGCTGGCGGTCGAGGATGTGCTTGAGATGGTTCAGGGCGGGATTTTCCACCTGACCATCGTCGAGCAACCGATTGCCGAGCGTTGGGGCAAGATCCTGCCCAAGCTGCGTTTCGACCGGCAGGTAATGATCAACGAGCCGGGCGAGGAATACTGGTTCGTGCGCCGTGATGCGTCGATGTTGCGGGCGAGCATCGACCGCTTCCTCACCGGCTACAAGAAGCCGGCGAACGAAGATGCGGCCTTCCTGCGGATCTACCGCCGTCTCTATCAAGTGCACTATCCGTTGGCCAAGGCTGACCGTCAGCGTCTGGAAAAACTGCGCCCGACCCTGCAGAAGCACGCCGAAGCGCAAAACATGGACTGGCTCAACCTGGCGGCGCTGGCCTTCAAGGAATCGGCGCTGCAGCCCAACGCGCGCAGCGGCAGCGGGCCGACCGGGCTTATGCAGATCACCCCGTCGGCGGCACAGCGGGTTGGCGTCAACAACATCCAGAATCTCGATGCGAATGTGCAGGCCGGGGCCAAGTACCTGGCGATGATCCGCCGCAAGTTCTTCAACAGTCCGAAACTCAATGAGCGCGAGCGCATGGCGTTCACCCTGGCGGCCTACAACATTGGTCCGGAGCGAGTGCAAGGCATGCGTGCCGAAGCGCGGCGTCGCGGCCTGAATCCCAACCAGTGGTTCTTTCAGGTCGAGCGCATCGCCATGGAGCAGGTGGGAATGGGCCCCGTCAGCTATGTTAATAGCGTGAACAAGTATTACTTGGCGTTCGACCGGGAGCGGGAGTCGTTGGAGCCCGGGGGGCAGAAAGTTGTCTCACGCAAATGATCAAATAAGTTGATTGTTATGGCGGAATTTTTGCGCTTTTAACATGAAAATAACTGATTAATATAGCGGCCAACCAACAAGCACTTCTGACAACAAGGAAACGCAACATGAGCTCTCTGATCAACAAGGTTCTGTTCACCCGCGCCGGCTACGGTCTGACCATTCTGCGCATTGCCGTCGGCGTGATCTTCGCTGCCCACGGCTCGCAGAAACTCTTCGGCCTGTTCGGTGGCTACGGTCTGGCGGGCACTGCGCAATACATGGAAAGCATCGGCCTGACCCCGGGTTACCTGATGGCCACTCTGGCCGGCGGTACCGAGTTCTTCGCCGGTCTGGCGCTGATCATCGGCCTGCTGGTTCGCCCGGCGGCACTGGGTCTGACCTTCCTGTCGCTGGTGGCGATCTTCACCGTACACATCAGCAACGGTCTGTTCATGGCCAACAACGGTTACGAGTTCGCCCTGGCTCTGCTTGGCGGCAGTCTGGCAGTACTGATCGAAGGTGCCGGCAAGCTCTCGGTGGATCGCGCCATCGCCGGTTGACCGCTCTGGCTCAAGCAAAAGGCCCGCATTCTGCGGGCCTTTTTTGTTGCGGCTGATTCTTGACACTGGGCGGTCACGTTCTCTAGGATGCCGCTCATGCGCCGATTTAAACAGCTACTTGCGGGGCGCCAGGTGACTATTCTTCAGTTGCCGTCAGAAGCCGGAACAGGGCTTCGAAATACCGCTAAAGCGCTGGTTCGGTGTTGCCTCTCACCTGCCATGCAGACTTTTGAGGCAGAGACACGACACGATGAATGCACTACGCCCTCCAGCACGTCCCGCGCCGATCACGGCACATATCACCCAGCGCAATCCGAAAATCCTGCTTGGCGGCAAACATCAGCCGACGCTGTTGCGTTATCTCGATGGCTGGCCACGTCGCAGCGGCGGTCCTGCCGCATTCCTGATCCAGTTCGTTGAAGACGGTGAGTCGCTGGCGCGTTTTGCCGATGACAGTTTCGATCTGGCCGTCATTCAGGCCCCGAGCCGTGAAGAGGCGCCGGAAATGATTCGCCAATTAACCCGCGTCGCACGCCAGGGCCTGATCACCCGGCGCTGAGTGTCAGGGATATTCGATCGCCACGATGTAGACGAACTGTTCGCCGGTTGGCGTCTGTACCCGAACTTCGGCATCCAGCGCCTTGCCGATCAGGGCGCGGGCCAGCGGTGAGTCGATGCTGATCAGGCCGAGTTTCAGGTCCAGCTCGTCCGGGCCGACGATGCGATAGCGCGACTGTTTGCCGTCTTCGTCTTCGATGGTCACCCACGCGCCGAAGTAGACCTTGTTCGGATCACTGGGTTTTTCGCTGACCACTTTCAACGCCTCAAGGCGTTTGGTGAGAAAGCGCACGCGGCTGTCGATCTCGCGCAGCATTTTCTTGCCGTAGGTGTACTCGGCATTTTCCGAACGATCACCCTGAGCCGCCGCTTCGCTGACCGACTGCGTCACCTGCGGTCGGCGCACATGCCACAGCTCATGGAATTCGGCGCGCATCCGCGCTTCACCCTCGGGGGTGATCAGCGCGGTGCCGGCGGTGCGGGGAGGGCGATAACGGCTCATGGCAACTTCTTTTGATGGAGATCGCTGGAGTCTATCAACCCTCGCGCAACACTGTCAGCGGGCTGGCGTTCAGCGCACGTCGCGTGCCGAACACTCCAGCGCCACCGATCAGCGCCGCGCCGATCAACGGCAACAGCAGCAACCATGGATGGGGGTGCCATGGCAGGTCGAAGGCGAAGCGATACAGCACGAGGCTCACCACTTCCGAACCGATCGCCGCGAGCAATCCACTGACCGCGCCGAGCAAGCCGAACTCGATTCGTCGCGCCTTGATCAGCAACTGGCGCTCGGCACCCAGCGCACGCAGCAGTGCGCCCTGGCGAATGCGTTCGTCCAGCGTTGCCTGCAACCCGGAAAACAGCACCGCCATCCCCGCCGCCAATACAAACAACAACACATACTCCACCGCCAGGGTGACCTGGGCGAGGATGCTGCGCAGCTGTTCGAGCAAGGCTTCGACCTGCAGGATGGTCACTGCCGGGAATGCTCGCGACAGCTCGACAATCTGCTGATCGTGACCGGGCGCCAGATAGAAGCTGGTCAGGTAAGTCGCCGGCAGATCCTTCAGGGTGCCGGGCTGGAAGATCATGAAGAAGTTCGGCTGGAAGTTGTCCCAGTTGATCTCCCGCAGGCTGGTGACCTTCGCTTCACGATTGACCCCGCCGACGCTGAACACCATGTGATCGCCCAGTTTGAGCTTGAGGCTTTCGGCCACCTTGCCTTCCACCGAGACGCCCGGAACATCGTCCGAAGGCCGGCCGGTCCACCACGAACCGGCGGTGATCTTGTTGCCCGCCGGCAGATCGGCCGCCCAGGTCAGGCTCAGGTCGCGCTGGATCGCGCGGTCGCCGGCCGAATCCTTGCTGACAATCTGCTGCACCGCTTCGCCATTGATGCTGATCAGCCTTCCCGGTACCACCGGATACAACGGCGCGGCCTGGGCCGAGACATTGATCAGGTGATCGGTGAAGGCCTGTTTGTCCGCCGGCAGGATGTTCAGCGCGAAGTAGTTGGGTGCGTTTTTCGGCAACTGGTTTTGCCAGGTGTCGAGCAGTTCGCCGCGCAGCAGTGCAATCAACGCCATGGACAGCAGGATCAGCCCGAAGGCCAGTGACTGGCCGGCTGCCGCCAAAGGATGGCGCAACAACTGACCCAACCCGAGGCGCCACGGCAGAGACGCGCGTGCGAGCAGGCGACGCAGACTCTGCAGCAGCAAAAGCAGCAAGCCGCCGAGTACCAGCGCGGCGACCACACCGCCGCCGAGCAGGGCGAACGTCAGCAGCAGATCCAGGCTCAGGCGCCACATGATCAACCCGAGCGCGCCGAGTGCCGCGCCATAGACCATCCAGGTGCTCGATGGAATCGGCAGCATGTCCCGACGCAATACCCGCAACGGCGGCACGCGGCCCAGTGCGGCGAGCGGTGGCAGGGCGAAACCGGCCAGCGCCACCAGCCCGGTGCCGATGCCGGCCAGTGCCGGCAGCAAGCCACCCGGCGGTACGTCGGTCGGTAGCAGATCATGCAGCAGCGCAAACAATCCCAATTGCGCGAGCCAGCCGAGCAGGGCGCCGCCGAGGCTGGCGAGCAGGCCGAGCACCGTCAGTTGCAGACTGAACAGCACCAGGGTTTCCCGGCGTGACAGACCCAGGCAACGCAGCAGGGCGCTGGCATCGAAGCGGCGACTGGCGAAGCGGTTGGCCGACAACGCCACCGCCACCCCGGCCAGAAGCACGGCGACCAGACTGGCCATGTTCAGATAACGTTCGGCCTTGCCCAGTGCGCCGCCGATCTGTCGGTTGCCGTCGCGGGCATCCTGAATCCGCTGGTTGGCGGCGAGGCCCGGTTTGATCAGTTGGCGATAGGTTTCCAGCGCCTGCGGCTCACCGCGCCACAGTTCGCGGTAACTTACCCGGCTGCCGGGTTGCACCACGCCGGTGGCGGCGAGGTCGTCGAGGTTGATCAGCACCCGTGGCGTCAGGCTGTAGAAGTTACCGGCGCGATCCGGTTCGTAAGTCAGCACTCGCGTCAGTTTCAACGTCTTCATGCCGACGTCGATGCTGTCGCCGATCTTCAAGTCCAGCGCCGTCAGCAGGCGCGCTTCGACCCAGGCTTCACCGGGCTGCGGCTCGCCTCCGGCCTCCTCTGTCGCGTAAGGGGCGGGAGCGCTTTTCAGTTCGCCGCGCAGCGGATAGGCGCGGTCGACGGCTTTGATACTGGAGAGCTGAATGCCGTTGTCCGTGGCGATGACGCTGGAAAACTCCACCACCTGTGCATGATCCAGGCGCAGCTCGGTGCCGCTCCGGATTTGTTCCGGACGAGCCGGCGAGCTGCCTTCGAGCGACAGGTCGGCCCCGAGAAACTCGGTGGCGCGCAGCATCATCGCGCCGTTGAGGCGGGCGCCGAAATAGCCGATCGCGGTACTCGCCGCGACCGCCACCACCAAGGCGAAAAACAGCACCCGCAGTTCACCGGCGCGGGCATCGCGCAGCAGTTGGCGCAGGGCGAGACTGAACAGACGCAACAGCGGCAGACGTGCCATCAAGGCTCCAGAGGGGCGACCAACAGGCCGGCTTCAAGACGGATCAGGCGCCGGCAACGATGGGCCAGGCGTTCGTCGTGGGTCACCAGCACCAGGGTGGTGCCGCGTTCCTTGTTCAATTCGAACAGCAAGTCGCTGATGCGCTCGCCGGTGTGACTGTCTAGGTTGCCGGTGGGTTCGTCGGCGAACAGCACGTCCGGCTCGGCGGCGAAGGCCCGGGCAATCGCCACGCGCTGTTGTTCTCCACCGGAGAGCTGACGTGGCGAGTGAGTCATGCGCTGGCCGAGGCCGACCCGTTGCAGCAGTTCGGTGGCGCGACTTCGGGCGTCTTTGCGGCCGTCGAGCTCCAGCGGCAGCATGACGTTTTCCAGCGCGTTCAGACTGTCGAGCAATTGGAACGACTGAAAGACGAAGCCCACGTGCTCGGCGCGAATGCGCGCGCGCTGGTCTTCGTCGAGATTGCTCAGGCCTTGCCCGGCGAGCGTCACTTCGCCGCTACTCGGCAGATCGAGGCCGGCGAGCAGACCCAGCAGGGTGGATTTGCCGGAACCGGACGCGCCGACGATGGCCAGGCTGTCGCCCTTGTTCAGTTCCAGGCTGAGTTCGTGCAGGATGGTCAGTTCACCTTCCGCGCTGGGAACCACTTTGCTAAGGTTCTTCGCGGTGAGAATGCTTGCGCCCATGGAGAATCCGATGCGTGTGTGGTTTTTGAGTGCTGGCCTGGCCTTGATGTGCATGGCCCAGAACGCAGCGGCGGGTACAGTCCTGATCGTTGGCGATAGTATCAGCGCCGGTTTCGGGCTGGATACCCGGCTTGGGTGGGTGTCGTTGCTTGAACAGCGGCTCAAGACCGAAGGTTTTGACGATAAGGTGGTCAATGCGTCCATCAGTGGCGACACCAGCGCCGGAGGCCAGGCGCGGCTGCCGGCGCTGCTTGCAGAGCACAAGCCGGAACTGGTGATCCTCGAATTGGGCGGCAACGACGGCCTGCGCGGAATGCCGCCGACGCAATTGCAACAAAATCTTGCTTCGATGATCGACAGCTCTCGCCAGAGCGGTGCCAAGGTGCTGTTGCTCGGCATGCAATTGCCACCCAACTACGGCAAGCGCTACACCGATGCCTTTGCCGAGGTCTACGGCAAGCTCGCCGAGGAGAAAAAAATCCCGCTGGTGCCGTTTTTCCTCGACGGCGTGGGCGGGCATCCGGACCTGATGCAGGCCGACGGTCTGCACCCGGCGGCCGGGGCTCAGGGCAAGTTGCTGGAAAATGTCTGGCCGACGCTAAAACCGCTGCTATGAGGCTTTTCTAGCGGCAGGCTTTCGGCTAATGTGGCGCCCCCTTATTTGGAGCCCCCGATGCCGCGTCCTGCCTGGTCCCTGTTCGCCTACCAACTGATCGAGCCTGACGAACAGCTGGATCTGTTCGCCTGCCAGGAAGTGCGGGTGCATCTGGTGACCCGTCAACTGGAGCTCGGTGGTTCGGCGGACCGCACCCTGTGCGGCAGTCTGCTGCCGGCGCAACCGCGCTGGTCGAGCGTGGATCGCCGGGTGTTCCAGGATCAGCGCCTGTGCTCGCTGTGCCGGGCAATCCTCGAATCGCAGAAGCGCGGCACCTCGCCGATCTGGCCTGAGCTGCGTTTCGAGCTCTGAGTCCTTTTTCGTCGATATCGCGGTCTATCGGCGCATCTCCCCGAATTCCCTGGGCGCGGTGTACAATCGCGCTCTTATACCCTTGTCGATCTTGCGAAGGATTCTCCGGATGTTGCCGCGTTTTCCTGCCGTCACCCGCTGCCTGTCTCTTGCCGCCCTGTGTGTGGCCGGTCCCGTTGCCGCACTGGAGTTTCCCCTGCCACCACCCGGTGAGGACATCATCGGCCAGGTACAGGTGATCAAGGCCAAGTACGAAGACACTTTTGCCGATCTGGGCACCACCTACGATCTGGGTTATTCGGAGATGGTCGCGGCCAACCCGGGCGTCGATGCCTGGTTGCCGGGTGCCGGTACCGAAGTGGTTTTGCCGACCCGCTTCATCCTGCCGCCGGGGCCGCGTGAAGGCATCGTGATCAACCTGGCCGAATACCGTCTCTACTACTACCCGAAGGGCCGGAACGTGGTGTACACCTTCCCATTGGGCATTGGTCGTGAGGGCTGGGGTTCGCCGATTGCCCACACCTCGATCACTGCCAAGACTCCGAACCCGACCTGGACGCCGCCTGCCTCGATCAAGGCCGAGCACGCCGCCGATGGCGATCCGTTGCCGAACGTGGTGCCCGCCGGTCCCGACAACCCGCTGGGCCCGTTCAAGTTCACCCTGGGGACTCCAGGCTACCTGATCCACGGTTCGAACAAGAAGTTCGGCATCGGCATGCGCACCAGCCACGGTTGCTTCCGCATGTTCAACAACAACGTGCTGGAAATGGCCAGCATGGTGCCGGTGGGTACGTCGGTGCGGATCATCAACGATGCGTACAAGTTCGGTCGCAGTGGCGGCAAGGTCTATCTGGAAGCGCACACGCCGATTGACGACAAGGGCAACCCGTCGGTGGTCGACAAGCACACCGCCGTGATCAATGCGATGCTCAAGCGCGAAGACATCACCAACAATCTGCGCATGAACTGGGATGTGGTGCGTGATGTGGTGGCGGCCGAAGATGGCCTGCCAACTGAAATCGGCACGCCGAACACTTCGGCGCCGATGGTCTCCAGCGCACCGATCGACCTCCAGCAATAAGCTGTAAGACAGAACCCGCCGAGGCTATTGCATCGGCGGGTTTTTTGTCGCCCGTAGAAAACAGCGGGCACAAAAAAGCCGACCCAAAAAATGGGTCGGCTCGATAACAATCCCGGAGGATTATTACTTGCGGCTAGCTTTGTCCAGCATGCGCAGAGCACGCTCGTTAGCTTCGTCGGCGGTCTGTTGTGCTTTTTGAGCAGCAGCCAGAGCTTCATCAGCTTTACGGTAAGCTTCATCTGCACGAGCCTGGGCGCGAGCAGCTGCGTCTTCAGTAGCGGTCAGACGTGCTTCGGTTTCTTTCGATGCGCTGCTGCAACCGGTAGCCAGAACTGCGGCCAGAGCCAGAGCAGAGAATTTCAGAACGTTGTTCATCGTGTTCCCCTTCAAGGACTTTCAATTAAGTGGCTGTCTCCTCCGATTGAGGAAATAGCCGGCGTACATACTACCCATTACTTGTAGTAAGTAAACTGACGTAAGGCAAGAAGCAAAAAAAATTGTAGGCGTTGATTCTTTTTCGAGCAACTTTTAACTGCGCTGTATAAAAAATATCCAGCTGTAAGCCGCGAGATGAGCGAGTTAATGAGAAAAAGTTCCCGGTGCCGTGCGCTGTTTTGCAGGTAGTGGCCAAAGTCTGTCTATATGGATTCGTCCACACTTTTGTTGCGAATTTGCGCAGCGCCTCGCATATCTTTGTCCATGTTGAGGTGACTTTAAAACAGGCGGCTCGTCTTAAGTCTCAACATCCGGCGATGTTCAGCCTTTCGGCTCGGGAAGATCGTCTCCCGAACCGGCCCTGAGTCCACCGGAACTGCCCCGTCAATTCGCACGATGACGAGCGTACCTTGAGCATTTTCGCCAATGGTGCCTACTATTTGATACGTGCTCGGGTTGCGCGAGATCGGTGCAGTTCTTCTCGGTGTCCATCAGGCACGGGGTGGCGTAGATGTTCCTTCGCCGGGAAAACATCGGTAAGGTAGGGGTCAGAATTCGAGACCCGCGAGGAGTAGTGATGAGCGAGGCGTTGTCCATCCACCATGACCAGGCTGGTCATCAGTTCGAGACCAATGTGGACGGTCATCGTGCCTACCTGACCTACATGGATCTGGGGAAACAGACCCTGGATATCTACCGCACCTTCGTGCCCAACGCGCTGCGTGGCCGAGGCATTGCGGCAGCCCTGACCGAGCGGGCGCTGCAATACGCCGATGAAATGGGTTACACGGTCATTCCTTCGTGCTCCTACGTGGAGCGCTACATGGAGCGTCATCAGCGGCGCACCGCCAAGATCTGACTGACCTCACCGCACACACAAAAACGCCGGGCAATGCCCGGCGTTTTTTTGTGCCTGCGAAACGGCTCTCAGCTGCGCTGACGTTTGGGCAGTACATCCTTGAGCTTGGCGTGCATGCTGCGCAAGGTGTTCTCGGTAGCAGACCAGTCGATGCAGGCATCAGTGATCGACACGCCGTATTGCAGGTCGGCGAGGTCTTTCGGGATGGCCTGGCAGCCCCAATTCAGGTGACTTTCGACCATCAGGCCGATGATCGACTGGTTGCCCTCGAGGATCTGGTTGGCGACGTTCTCCATCACCAGCGGTTGCAGGGCCGGATCCTTGTTGGAGTTGGCGTGGCTGCAATCGACCATGATGTTCGGCTTGATCTTCGCCTTGTTCAGCGCCTGCTCACACAGGGCGACGCTCACCGAATCGTAGTTCGGCTTACCGTTGCCGCCGCGCAGCACCACGTGGCCGTAGGCGTTGCCCTTGGTGGTGACGATCGACACGCCACCTTCCTGGTTGATGCCCAGGAAACGGTGCGGGCTGGAGACCGACTGCAAGGCGTTGATCGCCACGGTCAGGCCGCCGTCGGTGCCGTTCTTGAAGCCGACCGCCGAGGACAGGCCGGAAGCCATCTCGCGGTGGGTCTGGGATTCGGTAGTCCGTGCGCCGATGGCCGACCAGCTGATCAGGTCCTGCAGGTACTGCGGGGAAATCGGGTCGAGGGCTTCGGTCGCGGTTGGCAGACCTTTCTCGGCCAGGTCCAGCAGCAACTGGCGACCGATGTGCAGACCGTCCTGGATCTTGAACGAGTCATCCAGGTACGGGTCGTTGATCAGGCCTTTCCAGCCGACGGTGGTCCGTGGCTTCTCGAAATACACGCGCATGACCAGATACAGGGTGTCCGAGACTTCTGCCGCCAGCACCTTCAGGCGATCGGCATATTCATGGGCAGCCTTGATGTCGTGGATCGAGCAGGGGCCGATCACCACGAACAGACGATGGTCGGTGCCATCGAGAATGTTGCGGATGACTTCGCGACCCTTGGTGACGGTGCGCAGGGCCGCGTCGCTCAGAGGGATATCACGCTTGAGCTGATCGGGAGTGATCAGGGTCTCGTTGGAAGCGACGTTCAGGTCGTTGATCGGTAAATCAGCCATCGTTTACTCGTCAGGTCACGGGTGCCGGCCGCCAGCGATCCCCGCGCGGCGGAGCACAGCGGATTTAAGCGCGTCGGGGAGCCGAACCTTATCGCGTTAGGCGCCTGCTAGACAATGGGCAAGTCACTGTTCAGTCCAGCACAGGCTGCGCGAAAGCCTTGCGAACGGTGTCGTGGGAGAACTCGTCGGCGTGTTGTTCGACCCATTGCAGGGCCAGGGCCTGAATATCCTGGAGGTCTTCGTGGGCGTAGTTGAGTCGGCAATAGCGTTCGATCTGACACACCTGCTCACCCATTCGGGCGCTGAACAGCGTCTGTTCGTCGGTGAAGGCGATGCCCACCAGATAGCCTTTTTTACGTCGCAGGCACCAGGCCACGTAGCCCGGATAACAGATGTCGGCGTTGAGGGTGGGCATGCGCACTTGCAATGCGGTGCCATGGCGCCAGGCACGGTGGTAATTGCAAGCGATGCCGCCGAGGCTGATAGTGTGCAGCCGTTGACGCGAAATACACTCCGGTGTGAGCAAGGTCAACTCAACGGGTACTTCATCCGGATGAGGAATAAACCGTCCCATGAGCACAGACTCCCTGTGTCGGCCATTTGACATTGTTTCCCCCAGTATAGTGGTCGAATCGCAGCTGACCGATTTCGACGCCGACCAGCGGCTGCTGACGATGAGCGGCGTTTCGCTGGTGATTTTCACCAGCGTCGGCTGCGCCAGTTGCCGCTATGCCCGCGAAGTGTTGCCGGGGCTCGATCTGGTCGTCGATCGCGTGTGCTGGATCGATGCCGGTGACAACGGCGGACTGGTCGAGCGTTATCAGGTCTTTCATTTGCCGGCGCTGTTTGTGGTGCGCGACGGCGAGTTCTTTGGGGCGGTACACACGCGCCTGAATGCCGATGAGCTGAACGCAGCCGTGGCGCAGGCGCTGGGTCGAATTGCAGAGGAGTTGCCGTAATGGGAGCAGTGAACAAACCGGTGGTGGGGATCATTGGCACCGGCGCCATCGGCGGGTTTTATGGGGTGATGCTGGCCCGGGCCGGGTTCGATGTGCACTTTCTGTTGCGCAGTGAATTTTCCGCAGTCGCCGAGCGCGGCTTGCAGGTAGACAGTGCCGTGCATGGTGCGTTGACGCTGAGCCCGGTGCAGGCCTATTCGTCGGCTGAAGACATGCCGCCCTGCGACTGGCTGCTGGTCGGCGCCAAGACCACCAGCAATGCCGGGCTGGCGCCGTCGATCATTCAGGCGGCGAAACCCGGCGCGAAAGTGCTGGTATTGCAAAACGGCCTCGACGTCGAAGACAGCTTGCGGGCATTGCTGCCCGACTCCCTGCATTTGCTGGGCGGCTTGTGCCTGATCTGCGTCCACCGCGAAGGGCCGGGCCAGGTCACCCACCAGGCGCTGGGGGCGGTGAACGTCGGTTATCACAGCGGCCCGGCAGCGGATGACGCGGCGCGCATGGCAATCGTCGAGGAGGGCGCCAGTCTGTTTAGGGCCGCCGGTCTCGATTCCCAGGCGATGCCGAACCTGCATCAGGCGCGCTGGCAGAAACTGGTGTGGAACATTCCCTATAACGGGCTTTCGGTATTGCTCGGCGCCGGCACCACGCCGTTGATGGCCGACAATGACAGTCGCGCATTGATTCAGGCACTGATGGCTGAAGTGGTGCAGGGCGCCAAGGCCTGCGGCCACGACATGCCGCCCGGTTACGCCGAATACCTGTTCATGATGACCGAGAAAATGCCCGACTATTGGCCGAGCATGTATCACGATTTCCTGCACAAGCGACCGCTGGAGCTGGAGGCGATCTACGCTCGTCCTTTGGCGGCGGCAAAAGCGGCAGGCTGCGAGTTGCCGCGTATCGAATCGTTGTATCGCACATTGAGCTTTATCGACCGGCGCAACGTTTAAACCGGTCGCATTGGGGGAAAGGCATGGCCAAGAACATCGATGACAAACTGGTGCTGGCGATCTCGTCCCGTGCCCTGTTCGACCTCAGTGAGAGTCACAAGGTCTACCTGTCGAGCGGCGTCGAAGCCTATCGGCAATATCAGATCGAACACGAAGACGAAATCCTCGCGCCGGGTGATGCCTTTCCGCTGGTGGAAAAACTGCTCAATCTCAACAGTCGCCTCGGTCGCGCCCGGGTCGAGGTGATTCTGGTGTCGCGCAACAGCGCCGACACCGGCCTGCGCGTTTTCAACTCCATTGGTCACTACGGCCTGGCGATCTCCCGTGCGGCGTTCGTTGGCGGGCGCAGTCCTTATCCGTATCTGAAGGCTTTCGGTTGCGACCTGTTTCTCTCCACCCATGCCGAAGACGTACGCGCCGCACTGGATGCCGGTTTCGCGGCGGCGACCATTCTGTCCGGCGGCGCCAGTCGTGCGGCCAGCGACGAATTGCGCATCGCCTTCGACGGTGATGCGGTGCTGTTTTCCGACGAGTCGGAGCGCGTCTATCAATCCGGTGGCCTCGAAGCCTTCCAGGCCAAGGAGCGTGAATCCGCTCGCGAACCGTTGCGCGGCGGGCCGTTCAAGGGCTTTCTCGCGGCGCTCAATCTGTTGCAGCGCGAGTTCTCCGATGAGGAGTGCCCGATCCGCACCGCACTGGTCACCGCGCGCTCGGCTCCGGCCCACGAGCGGGTGATCCGTACCTTGCGCGAGTGGGACATTCGTCTGGACGAGTCGCTGTTCCTCGGCGGCCTGACCAAATCGGCGTTCCTCGAAGCCTTCGCCGCCGACGTGTTTTTCGACGATCAGGCCGGCCACTGCGAGCTGGCCCGGGAAGTGGTGGCGACCGGTCACGTGCCTCATGGCATCAGCAACGAACCGGCGGTCTAAAGCCCTCGTGGTTCAAGACGTTGCGTCGCACGTCGTACTCGCCAAGGCACTGCTAAGCTGAATCAAATCTCCGCCATGTTGGCACGCGAGGAGGTCATATGATTCGTTCGATGCTGTATGCCACTGACCTCGGTCTGTACGCACCGTTAGTGATGCAGCATGCCCTGGCGATGGCGCGAACGTTCAATGCCGATCTGTACGTGGTGCACGCGGTGGAGCCCATGGGGCTGTTTGCCGAATCGGTGTTGCAGAGCTATCTCGACGAACAGGCATTGAACGAATTTCACAGTCAGGGTCTGAAAACGGTCATTGCCAATATCGAGCAGCGGGTGCTCGACAGTTTTCGCGAAGAACTGGGGGACGAGGGCGAGCAGGACCTGCAGCGGATACGCGCAGTACGGGTGCTGCAGGGCGATCCGTCACAGGTGATTCTCGATCAGGTGCAGAAACTCTCTGTCGATTTGCTGATCGTAGGAAGTCACAGCCACGGGGTCGGGGCGGAAACACCTTTGGGGCGAACGGCGGCCCGGCTGCTGCAATTGTCCAAGGTGCCGGTTTATCTGGTGCCGCTGGTGGAGCGTCGGCGTCGGGAGGATCGCTGAAGCAGGAATAATGGCACTTTGATAAAAAAGTTCTAGATTTATTCTTCAAACCATTAATATAGTTATATACCGTCGCTGATGCCCGTGGCGTCTACCTGCTTTGAGGGATTCATATGAAGCTTCAACAATTGCGCTACATCTGGGAAGTGGCGCACCACGACCTCAACGTTTCCGCTACAGCCCAAAGCCTCTACACCTCACAACCGGGCATCAGTAAACAGATCCGTCTGCTGGAAGACGAACTGGGCGTCGAAGTGTTCGCCCGCAGCGGCAAGCACCTGACCCGTGTCACGCCAGCCGGCGAGCGCATCATCACCACTGCCGGTGAAATTCTGCGCAAGGTCGAAAGCATCAAGCAGATCGCCCAGGAATTCTCCAACGAGAAGAAGGGCACCCTGTCGATCGCCACCACTCACACTCAAGCACGCTATGCGCTGCCGCCGGTGATCAGCAATTTCATCAAGCAATACCCGGACGTGGCGCTGCACATGCACCAGGGCTCGCCGATGCAGATCGCAGAGATGGCCGCTGACGGCACCGTCGATTTCGCCATTGCCACCGAAGCGCTGGAGCTGTTCGGCGATCTGGTGATGATGCCGTGCTATCGCTGGAACCGTTGCGTGGTCGTGCCTCAGGGCCACCCGCTGACCAAACTGCCGAAGCTGACCCTCGAAGCGCTGGCCGAATACCCGATCGTGACTTACGTGTTCGGTTTCACCGGCCGTTCGAAACTTGACGAAGCCTTCAGCCATCGCGGCCTGACGCCGAAAGTGGTTTTCACTGCTGCCGACGCCGACGTGATCAAAACCTACGTACGGCTGGGCCTGGGTGTTGGCATCGTGGCGAAAATGGCGGTCGACACCAAACTGGATAACGATCTGGTGGTGCTCGATGCCAGCGAACTGTTCGAGTCCAGCGTGACCAAGATCGGTTTCCGTCGCGGCACCTTCCTGCGCGGCTTCATGTGCGACTTCATCGAGAAGTTCGCGCCGCACCTGACCCGCGAAGTCATGGCCAAGGCCATTCAGTGCCACAACAAGCAGGAACTGGAAGAGCTTTTCGATGGTGTCGAACTGCCCGTCCACTAAGTCCCCGTCTACAGCACCTCGGTGACAGCAAACTGTTGCCGGGTGCCCGCCACCAGAATCTCCACCTCGTCACCCTCGAACTTGCCCAGCAGGCTTTTGCCCAGCGGCGAGCGCGGGGTGATGACTGTAATCGGCTGACCCACCACATCGACTTTCAGACCCGCCGCATCCTGCGCCAGAAACAGCCATTGCTCGCGACCCTTTTCGTCTTCCAGACCGAGCAGGGCGCCGATCTCAATCCCGCGTTGATCGTCATACGCGCGCAGCGTCAGGTTCTGGCACAGCGCCAGTGACTGACGAATTTCCTCGACCCGTTTCGCCTGGCCCGCCGCCAGATACGACGCCTCGAGGCCCAGAGTGTCGTACTTGTTTTCGGCGATGTTCTCTTCGTGGGTTGCGGTTTCGTAAGCGGTTTGCGCCGCGCGTTCGGCGATGTCGAGATCGACGCGCAGCTTGTCGAGAATCAGTTGGTGAACCGTCTGTTTATTCATGATCAATCGCAGAATTGCAGGACGTTGGCGCGGCTCTTTTCGCTGGGGGCCGTCTGATCCTGTTGCAGCCAGAACTGGCATTTGGGGTTCGACAGATTACGTGTGCTGCCACGGGCCTGGTCCAGGCGTGCCTGCTGCTCGTTCTTGCGCAGGTTTTCTTCGTACTGTTCGAACAGGCGGTTTTGTGGCTCAGGTTCTGGCTGCGGCTGGGCGGTTACGGGAGGCTTGCTCAGCTGTTGCACCGTCTCCGCCACTGGCTGCAACTGACGGCTGAAGAGTAGTGAGGCGAGCCAGCAGGTCAGTGCAATGGCCAGAAAACCCAGCCACAGACCCAGGGCAATGCTGCCAGTCAATTGCAGCGCGCTAAGCTGAACAGGTAACGGGCGACGCGGGTTGGGACGATAGGGCATGGCTGCCTCCTGGCGGATGTATGCGGGCGAGCAGCGATTGTCGCACGAAGATTAATTGCCGTCGGCTCTTCTGCACGGAGACATTTATGCGGACAATCGGCGCTTTTGCCAACGGGAGCCTTGAATGTCGCCACTGAACACCCGCTGGGACATTTTTTGTACGGTCGTCGATAACTACGGCGACATCGGCGTGACCTGGCGTCTGGCCCGGCAACTGGTCAGCGAGCAGGCAATGACGGTGCGATTGTGGGTCGATGACCTGCGCGCTTTCGAACGCATTTGCCCGGAAATCGACATCGGCCTCGATCAGCAATGGCAGCAGGGCGTCGAAGTCCGGCACTGGCCGGCTGAGTGGCAGGAATCAGCAGCGGCCGACGTGGTGATCGCGGCTTTTGCCTGCCAGTTGCCGAGCATTTACATGGACGCCATGGCCGAACGGGAACAGTCGCCGTTGTGGATGAACCTCGACTATCTCAGCGCTGAAGACTGGGTGACTGGCTGCCACGGTCTGCCGTCGGTGAAGTACAAGTCGGTGCAGAAGTACTTTTTCTTTCCGGGATTTCAGCCGGGGACCGGCGGCTTGCTGCGTGAGAGCGGTTTACTGGAGCGGCGTCAGCAGTTTCAACAGAATCCCGAGGCGCAGCGACAATTCCTGCACGCTCTGGGAATAGCTCCTGCGCCCGGTGCGCAGCTGATTTCGCTGTTTGCCTACGAGAATGCTGGACTCGCCAGTTGGCTGGATGTGCTCGCGGCGGACGCTACGCCTATCCATCTGCTGGTGCCGGAAGGACGGATTCTCGGCGATGTCGCCCGTTGGCTCGGAGTCGAGTCGCTGCCGGTCGGGGCAATGCACGTTCGTCAGTCGCTGACCTTGCAGGTGCTGCCGTTCGTCCGTCAGGATCAATACGATCAATTGCTCTGGTGCTGCGATTTCAATGCGGTGCGCGGCGAGGACTCGTTCGTTCGGGCGCAGTGGGCGGGGCGGCCGATGCTGTGGCACATCTATCAGCAGGACGAAGACATCCACCTCGACAAGCTCGATGCCTTCCTTACGCTTTACACAAAACGCCTTTCGCCCGCTGCCGCCGAGGCGATGAACGGTCTCTGGCGTGCCTGGAGTGCCGGCCAGCCTATCGGCGACCACTGGCTTGAGGCCCGTAAATACTGGCCCGAACTGCAGGAAAATGCCCGCGCGTGGTGTCTGGAACAAGCCTTGCAGGCCGATCTTGCGACGGCGCTGGTACAGTTTTACCGAAATTGGATATGATACGCGGCCTAGATTTTTGTAAATCCCATCCAAATTCGGATATTCGCAATGAAAACTGGTAAAGAACTCAAACCCGGTACCGTGATCCGTATCGACAACGATCCTTGGCTGGTTCAGAAAGCTGAATTCACCAAGTCGGGCCGTAACAGCGCGATCATGAAGACCAAGCTGAAGAACCTGCTGACCGGTTACAAGACCGAAACCGTTTACGGTGCGGACGACAAGCTGGACGACGTGATCCTGGACCGCAAAGAAGCGACCCTGTCCTTCATCAGCGGTGACTCCTACACGTTCATGGACACCACCGACTACACCATGTACGAGCTGAACGCCGAAGACATCGAAAGCGTTCTGCCATTCGTGGAAGAAGGCATGACCGACGTTTGCGAAGCCGTATTCTTCGAAGGCCGTCTGGTTTCCGTAGAGCTGCCGACCACCATCGTGCGTCAGGTTGACTACACCGAAGGTTCCGCTCGCGGCGACACTTCCGGCAAGGTGATGAAGCCTGCCAAACTGAAGAACGGTACCGAGCTGTCGGTTGCTGACTTCATCGAAATCGGCGACATGATCGAGATCGATACCCGCGAAGGCGGTTCCTACAAAGGCCGTGCCAAATAAGCACTGCTTTTTGCGGAAAGAAAAAGCCCGACCATTGAGTCGGGCTTTTTTATGCCTGA